>NZ_BBPO01000002.1:32859-59932 GCF_000787815.1 Streptacidiphilus neutrinimicus | reverse complement strand
GAGCGGCAGGAAGCCGATCTCGCCCGCCGCCCCGTGCGCGCCGGTGAAGAGCTCGCCGTCGGCCACGACGCCCATGCCGAGGCCGGTGCCGACGAGGACGTAGACGAAGAGGCGGCTGTCCTGCCCGGCGCCGAATGCGTACTCGCCGAGCGCGGCGAGGTTGGCGTCGTTGTGGATGGACAGGTCCGGGCCGCCGAGTTGGGCGCGCAACTGCTGGACCAGCCCGGCCCGGCCCCAGCCGGGCAGGTTGACGGCGTAGCGGACGCGGCCGGATCCGGCGTCGAAGACGCCGGGGGTGCCGACGGCGGCGTGGACGACCTGTTCCGCGGCGACGCCGGCCTCCGTGAGCGCTCGCTTCGCCGCCGCCGCGACCGCGTCGGCGACGGCGTCGGCCGTGGTCCCGTCGTTGGGGACGTCGACGCGGGCCTGGATGCGACCGGCGAGATCGGCGACGGCGATCCGCAGCCGGGCGCGGCCGATGTCCACGCCGAGCACGTAGCCGGCGGTCGGGTCGGGCTCGTAGAGCACCGCGCTGCGCCCGCGTTCGGGGACGATCGTGCCGACCTCGCGCACCAGGCCGCCCTGTTCCAGCGCGGCCAGCGCGCTGGACACCGTCGGCTTGGACAGGCCGGTGTCGCGCGCGAGTTGGGCGCGGGTCGCGGTGCCGACGGTACGCAGGTGCTCCAGCAGCAGCAGCTCGTTGTTGCTGCGCAGCCGCGTGCGGCTCCAGGGTTGCTCGTCCACGGGCTCCAGTTTCTCGAGCGGTTCGGCCTCGGTCGTCGTCGGCCCTCAACTCTAGACAACTGTGATCGCCCGGAGCCTTGACGGCACTAGTAAAGGAATTTAACTTTACAAGCCCCACCCCACAACCCGCTCCCCAACGGAGGCCTCCGATGTCCGACCCGGCCGGCTCGTCCGGACTGTCCAGAAAGGTCGGCCTGTTTCAGGCGACCGCCATCAACATGAGTCAGATGTGCGGAATCGGGCCGTTCGTCACGATCCCGCTCATGGTCGCCGCCTTCGGCGGGCCGCAGGCCGTCATCGGCTGGATCGCCGGCGCGATCCTCGCCCTGGCGGACGGCCTGATCTGGGCCGAGCTCGGCGCCTCGCTGCCGGGCTCCGGAGGCACCTACGTCTACCTGCGCGAGGCGTTCCAGTACCGCAGCGGCAAGCTGATGCCGTTCCTGTTCGTCTGGACCGCCATGCTCTTCATCCCGCTGATCATGTCGACGGGCGTCCAGGGCCTGGTCCAGTACCTCGGCTACCTGTTCCCGAAGCTCACCACGGGTCAGGGCGACATCATCGGGGTCGGCGTGGTGGCGCTGGTGATCCTGCTGCTCTGGCGCAAGATCGAGAACATCGGCAAGGTCACCGTGGCGATGTGGGCGGTGATGATCGTCTCGGTCGCCGCCGTCATCCTGGCCTCCTTCACGCACTTCCACCCGTCGCTGGCCTTCACCTGGCCCGCGCACGCGATCCAGCCGACCCACGGCGCGTTCTGGATCGGCTTCGCCTCGGGCCTGACCATCGGCATCTACGACTACCTCGGCTACAACACCACGGCCTACATGGGCGCCGAGGTCAAGAACCCGGGCCGGGTGCTGCCGCGCTCGATCATCTGGTCCATCGTCGCCATCATGGCGATCTACCTGCTGCTGCAGATCGGCGTCCTCGGCGTGATCCGCTGGCAGGACATGCTCGACCCGAACAACGTCGCCTCCCAGTCGGTCGCCTCGGCCGTGCTGGAGAAGACCTTCGGCAAGACCACCGCCGATGTGGTCACCTGGCTGATCCTCATCACCGCCTTCGCCTCCGTCTTCACCGGCCTGCTCGGCGGCTCCCGGGTGCCCTACGACGCCGCGCGCGACCAGGTCTTCTTCAAGTCCTTCGCCAAGCTGCACCCCAAGCACAAGTTCCCGGTGCTGGGGCTGGTCAGCATGGGCGTCATCACCGCGGCCGGCTTCCTGTTCGCCCGCCACGTCGGCACCACCGCCACGCACCCGCCGCTGGGCATCCTGATCACCCTGCTCACCACCGTGATGGTGATCATCCAGGCGCTCGCCCAGATCGCCGCGGTCACGGTGCTGCGCAAGCGGCAGCCGCACCTCGCCCGACCGTACAAGATGTTCCTCTACCCGCTGCCCAGCGTCGTCGCGGGCATCGGCTGGCTGGTCATCTACGGCTACGCGGACAAGGCCAACCCCGGTGTGCACCCGATCGAGTGGTCGCTCGGCTGGGTGGCCCTCGGGGTCGTCGCCTACCTGATCTGGTCCCGGGTGGAGAAGTCCTGGCCCTTCGGCGAGAAGCAGATCCGCGAGCAGTTCCTCGCCGACCAGCAGGCCGCGGAACTCGCCGGCTCCGCCGCCACCACCAGCTGATCCACCGACAACGGAGCCACCTACAGCGGAGCCGCCGCACCCGGCGGCCCACCGATCCTGCGGGCCCGCCCCGGACCTCCCCGCCCGGCCGGGCCCGCACCGAGGAAACGCAACGATGCCCGTGACACCGCAGGACCCCACCCCGCCGCCCCACGCCCACGACGACCCGGACACGACGCCGCGCACCGTCATCGGCATCGACTTCGGCGGCACCAAGACCGAGCTCGCCGTCGCCGACGTGCACGGGCGCCTACTCGCCCGCGAGCGCCTCGACACCCTCGCCGAGCACGGCCCCGACCAGACCCTGGCCCGCACCGCCGACGCCGCCCGGCGGCTGGCGCGCGCGGCGCGCGAGCGCCACGGCGCGACCGTGGCCGCCTACGCCGCCGTCGCACCGGGCATCGTCCAGGCCGACCGGATCCTGCTCACCCCCAACCTGCCGGGCTGGGAGAAGCTCGCCCTGTCGGCGCGCCTCGCGGAGGAGTTGGACGCCCCCTCCGTCGCCGTCGCCAACGACGTGCGGGCGGGCGCGCTCGCCGAGCTGCGCTTCGGCGCGCTGCGCGACGCCGACCCCGGCCTGTACGTGAGCCTCGGCACCGGCATCGCGGCCGCGCTGACCGTCGGCGGCGAGGTCCTCGCGGGCGCGCACCAGGCGGCCGGGGAGATCGGCTACGTCAACCCCGGCGGCGCGCCCGTGGACGCGGTCGCGTCCGGACACGCGCCGCTGGAGGAGTTCGTCGGCGGGAAGGGCCTCGGGGAGCGGGCGGCCGAGCTGCTGGGACGGAGCGTCAGCGCCGACGAACTGTTCCGCAGCACCGACCCGGCGGCCCGCGAGCTGGCCGAGCACGCGCTCACCGTGCTGGCCGTCACCCTCGCCAACCTCTCCGCCTTCACCGACCCGGCCAGGATCGTGCTGGGCGGCGGCATGATGGCCGCCGCCGAGGTGATCCTGCCGACCTTGGGGCGCCTGATCGCGGGCGCGACCCCGTTCCCGCCCGAGGTGCGGGCCGCCCGGTTCCTCCAGGACGCCTCACTGCACGGCGCGGTCACGCTCGCGCTCGACAGCCTCCCCCCGTGCCGCCGCACCGGCGGCGGCAGCCGTCCGCGTCCCATCGCACCCCTGGGAGCCCTTCGATGACGACCACCCAGCTCGCCGCCGTCCCGGGCGCGCGCATGGAGGCCGAGATGCACCAGCAGCCGGAGGTCCTGGCCGCCCTGGTCGACCGCTGGCCGGCGCTGACCGCGCAGGTCGCCGCCCTGACCGAGGGCGCGCCACCGCTCGGCGTCGCCTTCCTCGCACGCGGCTCCTCCGACCACGCGGCCCTGCTCGGCCGCTACGCCGTCGAGCTGCAGACGGGCCTGCCGACCTGCCTGGTGGCGCCGAGCGTGGCGACCGCATACGGCAGGGTTCCGGAGGGCTTCCGGGGCTGGCTGCTGGTCGCGCTCTCGCAGTCCGGCCGCACGCCGGAGATCGTCGACCTGGCGCGCCGCTACGCCGCCGCGGGCGCGCGGGTGATCGCCGTGACCAACGACGGGGGATCCGCGCTGGCGGGCGCGGCCCACCTGTCCGTCCCCCTGGAGGCGGGCCCCGAGGTCGCGGTCCCGGCCACCAAGACCGTCACGGGACAGTTGCTCGCCCTGCTGGCCGTCGCCGGCGGCCTCGGCCCCGCCGGGTCCGGCGGCCTGACGCAGGCTCAGGCCGCGAGCCTCCCGGACGCTGTGGCCCGGGTGCTCGGAGACGGGGAGAGCGCGGAACGCGCGGCCGGGCTGCTCGCCGGCCACGACCGGATGGCGGTCGTCGGGCGCGGCGCCTGTTATCCGGCGGCCCTGGAGAGCGCGTTGAAGCTCCAGGAGACCACCGGTCTGATGGCGCACGGCTTCTCCACGGCGGACTTCCGCCACGGGCCGATCGCCGTCTGCGGCCCGGACGCTCCGGCGCTCCTCCTCGCGGGTTCCGGCCCCGCGGACGCCGACACCCTCGACCTCCGCGCCGCCCTCGCGGCCCGCCGCGCCCCGGTCCTGCTCGCCGGCACCGCCCCCGAGGCGGGCCTCTCCTGGCCCGCTCTCGGTCACCTCGGCGAGTGCCTCACGGCCACCGTCCGAGGCCAGCAGTTGGCCCTGGCGACCGCCCGCCGCCTCGGCATCGACCCGGACCGGCCGACCGGCCTCAACAAGATCACCATGACCAGCTGACCGTCGCGCTCCGGTCCGACGCGGCCTCTCGGCCGTGCCGGGCCCGACACCGGCTGGAAACCGGCCGCTCACAAGTCCTCCATGCGCCCGCCGCGTGCAGTAGGCTCAAACCAACACTGCTCACGGCGGGCGCAAGGATGTTCACATGTCGGCTGCGGAACGCGCCAGGGAACAACTCGTCGGCTGGCCCGACCTGACGCTCGGCCAATCCTCTTGCGGAGTAGGCACGTCGCTCTCCTCCGCGGGCCAGGAGATCGTCCACTTCCACACCGGCGCGCAGACCGACGTGCAGTTGACCCCGGCCGCGATCGCACGCCTGGACGAACGCCTGCGCGAGTCCACGGCGGTTCGTCTGCACGCCGACTCCGGCTGGGTGACGGTGCTGGTGGAGTGCGACACCGACATCGACCTGCTCTCCACCCTGGTCAGCGTCGCCCTCCAGGCCAACTCCGCGGGGCAGCCCGCTGCGGCGCCCACGCCGTGCAACTTCCAGCGCACGACGATCCTCCGCCCCGAGGCCCCGCAGCAGGCCTCCGAGGCGCGCCGCCCCCTCCTCGGCCTCCGCCGCCGCGGCGTCATCCGCCCCCACCACGCGGCGTAAGCCGCACGCACCCGCCGTGGGCCGGGTCCTGTGCGACTCACAGGTGCAGTCGGCAACAGTTCACCAACGTGACGCGGACTCGTCAGGTCTATGGCATCTCCCGTGGAAAGCATGCACGCTGACAGGTAATCCGAGCATGCACGATCACCTCGCCCACGGGAGTGAAACCCATGCGTCCGAAGTCCCGCCTCGCCCTCGCCGCCGCTGTCACCGCGGCGACCGCCGGGATCGCCGCTCTCTCGCTCGCGCCGCAGGCAGGCGCGCAGACCGCCGCGCACAAGGCCGCCGCCGTGCACGCCCAGCTCGCCGCCTCCGCCCTGCCGACCTACTCGCACGTCGTGGTGGTGATGGAGGAGAACCACGCGTACAACGAGATCATCGGCAGCAGCTCCGCCCCCTACATCAACTCGCTCGCCAACGGCGGAGCGCTGATGACGCAGTCGTTCGCCGTGACGCACCCGAGCGAGCCCAACTACATGGCGCTCTTCGCGGGCAGCACCTTCGGGCTCAGCTCCGACAAGTGTCCCGTCAGCGAGGGCACCACGGCCAACCTCGGCTCCGAACTGCTGGGCGCGGGCGACACGTTCAAGGGCTACTCCGAGGGTCTGCCGAGCACCGGCTCGACGACCTGCACCTCCGGCGCGTACGCGCGCAAGCACTCGCCGTGGGTCAACTTCAGCAACGTCCCGGGCTCGGACTCGGTCGCCTTCAGCGCGTTCCCGTCCAGCTCCAACTACGCGAGCCTGCCGACGCTCTCGTTCGTCATCCCGAACCTGAACGACGACATGCACGACGGCACCGTCGCGCAGGGCGACACCTGGCTGAAGAACAACCTGTCCGCCTACGCGACCTGGGCCAAGGCCAACAACAGCCTGCTGGTGGTCACCTGGGACGAGGACGACTCCACCGAGAGCAACCAGATCGCCACGATCTTCTCCGGCGCGAACGTCGTCACCGGCAAGTACAGCGAGAAGATCAACCACTACAACGTCCTCTCCACGCTGGAGCAGATGTACGGCCTGGCCAAGACCGGCAGCGCCGCGAGCGCCACGCCCATCACCGACATCTGGGGCTGACGCGTTGGCCGCTCGACCAAGGTTCCGCCGTCCGCTGCTCGCCGGGGCTCTCGCCCTGGCGGCGGCGGGCGGCGCCCTCGGCGTCACGCTCGCGACCGGCGGCACGTCCGCGTCCGGAGCGGGGCCGGCGTCGTTGCCCGTGACCGTCGACAAGCACGCCTGCGGCGCGCCGCCGACCCGGCTGTCCGCCGGGCCCTTCGTCTTCGACGTGCGGGACGCGGCGACGACCTTCGTCACCGTCTACCTGACCGACCCCACCGGGGCCCGCGCGTACGCCGAGATCCGCTGGCTCGGCCCCAACCACGCGCTGCCGCTGTCCGGTTCGCTCGCCGCCGGGCGCTACGCGCTGCGCTGCGTCTTCTCCGACGGCCCCGTGCTGACGTCGTCCACCGTCGCCGTGAGCGGTTCGGCGCCCGGCACCGAGACCGGCTACCGGCCGATGGCCAGCATGGAGCTGCAGCAGCCGGTGACCGCCTACCGCGCCTGGGTCTCGGCTGCGCTGCCCGGGCTGCTCGCCGCGGCCCGCACCCTGGACGGCGACGTCGCCCGCGGCGACCTGACCGCCGCCCGGACGGACTGGCTGCCCGCGCACCTCGCCTACGAGCGGCTGGGCGCCGCGTACAACTCCTTCGGCGACTTCGACGACGAGATCGACGGCCGCCCCGACGGACTTCCCGACGGCGTCGAGGACCCCGGCTGGACGGGCTTCCTCGCGATCGAGCACGCCCTGTGGCACGGCGTCTCTGCCGGCCAGGTGCGCCCGCTGACACAGAAGCTGTTCAGCGACGTCAACGGGTTGATCGCCGACTTCCCGAGCGAGGACATCGACTCCGAGGACCTGCCGCTGCGCGCGCACGAGATCCTGGAGAACGCCCTGCAGTTCCAGCTCACGGGCCAGGAGGACCAGGGCTCCGGCACCACGCTGGCCACGCTCGACGCCAACGTGCAGGGCACCGAGGAGGTGCTGTCGCTGCTCACCCCGCTGGTGCGCGAGCGCGACCCCGGACTCGTCGGCGCCCTCGACCAGGACCTGGCCACGCTGCGCGCGCAGCTCGCCGCCACCCACGCCGGCGGGGCGGCCTGGGCTGCCGCCGTCTCGCTGGACCGGACCGCGCGCGAACGTCTTGACGGCTCGCTGGGCGCACTGCTGGAGCAGCTCGCCGCCCTCCCCAACCTGCTCAGCCCGAGGAACGGAGCCTGACCATGAGCGAACCCCAGCTCTCCCTCGGGCGCCGGGGCTTCCTGCAGCGGGCCACGGCGGGCGTGGTCGGCGCGGCCGCGCTGGGGGTCACCGCCGCGGACTCCGCCCGCGCGGCCACGACTTCGGCCGCCGCGGCATCTTCCGGCTCGGGCCGGATCATCCCCTTCGAGGGTCCGCACCAGGCCGGCATCCTCACCCCGCCGCAGGCCGCCGCGAGCTTCGTCTCCTTCGACGTCATCGCCCCCGACCGGGCCGCGCTGCGGGACCTCTTCTCCGTGCTGACCGACCGCGTCCGCGTCCTCACCGCAGGCGGCCCGGTCGCGGCCACCGACCTCGCCTCCGCTCCGGCCGACAGCGGCACGCTCGGGCCCCGTGCTGCCCGCCGACGGACTGACCGTCACCGTCGGCGTCGGCGCGTCCCTCTTCGACGAGCAGCGCTACGGGCTCGCGGCGCGGCGTCCGGCCAAGCTGACGGCCATGCCGGTCTTCCCTGACGACGACTTGGCCCACTCGACCGAGCTGCACGGCGACCTCTCCCTCCAGCTGTGCGCGGACTCGCGTGACACGGTCGCGCACGCGCTGCGGGACATCGCCAAGCACACCCGCGGTGCGATCCAGGCCCGTTGGAAGATCGACGGCGCCCACTCGGCCCCCCGCCCCAGCGGCGCCCCGCGCAACCACCTCGGCTTCAAGGACGGCATCGCCAACCCCGACACCACCAGCGGCACGGTCACCGACGCCCTGGTGTGGACCCACGGCGGCCGCGACGGCGAGCCGGCGTGGACGGAGGGCGGCTCCTACCAGGTGATCCGCATCATCCGGATGCTCGTCGAGTTCTGGGACCGGGTCTCCCTGGACGAGCAGGAACGCATGATCGGCCGCCGTCGCGACTCCGGCGCTCCGCTGGACGGCTCCATCGAGACCGACGCCCCCGCCTACAAGGCGGACCCGCAGGGCCTCTACATCCCGATGGACGCCCATATCCGTCTGGCCAACCCGCGCACCCCCGCCACGACCTCCCAGCAGATCCTGCGCCGCGGCTACAACTACGAGCGCGGCCTCGACACCGACGGCAACCTCGACCTCGGCCTCGTGTTCTGCTGCTACCAGCAGGACGTCTCCCGCCAGTTCGCCGCCGTCCAGTCCCGCCTCGCGGGCGAGCCCCTCGTCGACTACGTCTCCCCCACCGGCGGCGGCTACTTCTTCGCCCTCCCGGGCGTCCGCGACCCCCACGACACCTTCGCCTCGGGCCTGCTGGCCTAGGGCTCTTATGGATCACGCCGGGCGCGCGACGCCGGAGCACGCACCTCGCTGCGTCGTCGTCGGTTGCCCATGCTCCGCATGGACGCCCTCCTCCGCATTGCGACAAACGCACTCCAAGGCCGCACGCTGATCCGACCTGATGGTGGGTCCGGCCGACGGGACGAGGGCCGAGGGGCCGGTGAGCGGCGGGGTGCGGCCCGGGTGGCGGACCCTGGGCGTGTTCCTCGTCTCGGGCGTCGCCCACGCGGTCAGCCTGGCCGGCTGGGCGCTACGCGGCGGCGGGGACTCCGTGGCGGGTCCGAGCCGGGGTCGGCTCCTCAGTCGCGTCGGAAGGAGTACCCGCGCTCGACGCGGGCGACCTCGACCGTGTAGCTGTCGTACCAACGCTCCCGGCCGAGGCGTTGGGCCTCCAGGTGTTCCGGATGCGCCTTCCACGACGCCACCGAGTCCGCGTCGGCGTAGTAGAGGACGACGAGATCCTCACCCCTCCCGTTGGTCATCGACTCACGACCCAGGTATCCCGGCTGCGCGCGGCCGAGTTCGCCCATGCGGCGGTCCATCTCGGCGTAGCCGTCGAGGTCTTCGCCGAGGCGGCTGGTGATGATGACGGCGTAGTACGGCGGCTCCGGGCGGACGAAACAGGGGTCGGCCATGGTGGGCGTACTCCGTTCGGTCGGGCACGGGAGGGGCCCGTGTCGGTGAGATGCGGGCGGGCTGCTGCGGGCCTGCCTCAGTCGGCCAGGTCGGCGAGGGTGTTCCAGAACATCAGCTCGTAACCCTGCAACAACCGGCCGTACTCGAAAACGTCCCGCCCGTCGGTGCGGTCTTCGGATCCCCAAGCGGACGCCGTAGCGGATGCCGAAGCAGACGCCGAGGACGCCTGCCACTCGGCCACGACGGCGAGCGCACGGGCGTCGGCGTCCGGGTCGGGCGCGGCGAAGAAGTCGAAGAACGCGCAGGCCTCGTCCGCGAATCCGTAGCGCTCGCGCAGCGCGCGGGCGGCGGTGGCGCAGTAGCCGCCCCAGGCGGCGAAGTTGGCGGTGAGTGCGAGAACGACGCCGGCCGGGTCGCCGTTCAGGGCGAGCCAGGCGAGGTACGCGGGGTATGCCTGGCAGCCGACGAGTGGGGCGCGGGCGCGCAGCGCCGCGTCGTCGAGGCCGCAGGCATCCGCGAACGGCGACAGCAGCGCCAGCGCCTGGCTCTCCCCGGAGGCCAGTTCGGCGAAGTACGCGCCTGCGGGCGCGTCCGCGCAGCGAGCGGCCAGCACCAGGAAGCTGCGGCGGTCGCTCGCGATGATGCGCCGCTGTTGCGCGGCGAGCTCGCCGAGCATCCGCAGCGGCGCGCTGCCGTCGGCGATCCGCCCGATCAGCCGGTTCTCCCCGGCGCCCGGCGCCAACTCGTCCCGTACCCGGGCCAGCAGACCCGCCGCGTCCTGCCCCATGGAGTGGGCCCCTCACCTCGGGGACGTGCCCGTCCCGGTCCTCGTGCGTCCACGCACCGTCCACGTAATCACAGGCGGGGCCCGATGGACGAGAGGCTGGCCGGGGGCGAACGGGAGCTCCGCGGCGAACATCACCCGCGCGACGCGGCGACGACGTGAGCCGCAGCGAGCGTCGGCGTCCCTGTATCTCCAGGGGGTCGTAGTATGCCCCCGGGGCCGGGTTCGTGAACCGGTCAACCCCGCTGCGCTCGGGCTCTGCTCTGCTCTGCTCGGCTCGGCTCGGCTTTGCTCGGCTCCGCGAAGGGACGGCACCCGCGGTGCGCAGCCACGCCTGCTGACGACCCGGCATGCCCCGTCCCTGAACCGAACCACACAAGGAGTGCCGACGGTGACCGAACCCGAGCCCGCCGAGGTCCCTGACTACCTGCGCGCCATCGCACGCGCGTTCCCGGCGGTCTCCTCCGTGGTCACCGACCCGGAGGGCAGGGTGCTGCTGGTGCGCAGCTTCAACCGCGAGCCGTGGGGCTGCCCCGGCGGCGTCATCGACCCGGGCGAGTCGCCGGAGCAGGCGGCCGAGCGGGAGCTCGCGGAGGAGACGGGCCTGCGCCTGCGCGCCGGGCGGCTGCTGCACATCGCCTGGGCCCGGGGCGACGGCGGCGATCTGCTGAACATGCCCGGCGTCCAGTTCTACTTCGACCTGGGCGCCGTCCCGCTCCCCCACCCGCCGCTGCGCCTCCAGCCGGATGAGATCCGCGACGCCGCGTGGGTCGCCCCGGAGGACCTCCCCTCCTACACGGGCGCACTGCGCGTCTCCCGCATCCGCGCCGCCCTGGCCGCCCGCGCGGGCGACGAGGTCCGCGTCCTCTCGGCCACCCGCGCCGAAATGGACGCCGACGCGGCCGCGTTCACGGCGCGCCGGGACCGGCACTGAGCCGCATCGCGCGGCTTTCGGTCGGGGCCGATCGCTCAGGCCAGGCGCGCCGCGGCCAGGGACAGCGCGCGGTCGAGCGCCGTCTCGGCGTCGCACGGCACGTCGGGGCGGACTCCGGTGCCCTCCCAGTTGGTGCCGGAGACCGGGTTGACCGCGCGGCCCTTGGGCACGCTGAGCTCCAGGTGCGGGTGCACCGTCCAGCCCTCACGCGGGTGCGCGCCGCCCCAGTGGCTATTCGCTGAGCGCTGCCAACTCCCTTTCCACCGCAGCCGTGTGGGCCTCCGCGTCCTCGCGGGCGCGGCGGGGGCTCCAGCGGCCGGTCATGGTGAAGACGAAGGGGAGGAAGACGGCCTGGCCGGCGAAGCAGATCCACCACCAGGTCCGCCACTGGCCCGGACCGTCCTTGGCGGCCTGCTGCACCTGGGTGCCGTAGGTCCGCAGGACCGTCAGCTGCGGCTGGGCCTTGGCCACCGTCTGCAGGTCGGCGGGGCTGACCTGCTGGGCGGCCTGGGCCAGCAGCGTGGGCGGGATCGCGTTCGGCGGGTACTTGGCGAGTTCGGCGAAGAGCTGGGGGTGGGCCTGGACGATCGCGAGCGCGGGTCCGGCCTCGGCCTGGGCGGCGGCGACCTGGGAGCCGTGCTCCACCAGCGGGGTGACCGCGGTGACGACGACGGGCACGAACGCCGCCGAGACGGCGACGACGATGCGGATGATCCACCCCCACACCGCCAGGCCGGTGGCCGTCGCGGCGGGGTTGTGCTTCTCAACCGTCTCGGTGAAGCTCGCCATCCACGGCGCGTAGGCGACGCCGCTCAGCACGCCGACGGCCGCGCACAGCGCGGCGAACGTGTAGTAGCCGGTGGTGGGTTGGGTCGCCTTGGTGGCGAAGAGCGCTGTCGCGGCCATGCAGCCGAGCGCGCCCACGATCATGAACGGCTTGCGCACCCGCAAGCGGTCCGAGAGCAGTCCGACCACCACCAGCGCGATCGCGTTCGGCGCCCAGTACCAGTTGGCCAGCGCGTTGGCGCGCTGCTCGCTGTAGCCGAAGGTGGTGGCGAAGTAGACGACGAAGTTGCCGACCGCGGCGAAGTAGAAGAGCAGGAAGACGCTGATCGCGAAGGCCGAGCCGACCACGTCCAGGCGCATCATCTGCCGCCAGTGGCCCGATCGTTGCTGCTCGGGGTCGATCCCGGCCGCCCGGGCCTCGACCAGCGCGCGGTCGCGCAGGCTGACCATGATCTGGTCGCGCAGCCGCGGTGACAGCTCGCGCAGGCCGAACAGCGCCACAACGAAGACCAGCAGGCCCGCGTAGCCGGAGTAGCGCAGTTCGTCCTGCCAGGTGGCGGAGGCGAGCGTCGCGCTGGTGACGCTGGTGACCACGAGGCTGCCGATGACCGGGCCCATGGTCCAGTAGCCCATGGCCGTGGCGCGGCCCAACTGCGGGGAGAAGTCGCGGATCAGCGCCGGGGTGGCCACCAGCACGATGCCCTCGACGAAGCTGACGGCGGCGAACAGCACCAGGTAGGCGGTCTGGTTCGGCGCGGCGGGCAGGCCGAACACCAGCAGCAGCGACGCGACCAGCAGCCCGTAGACGACCAGGTTGGCCCGCCCCCAGCGGTCCGCCAGGCCGGCGACCAGGGAGGCGAACGCGCCGACGGCGTTGCCGATGACGCTGATCCAGACGAAGTCGCGGAAGGTCATCCCGTAGTGCTGGATGATCGAGGTCGCCACCGCGTACTGCACGTAGAGCTCGTAGTAGAGCACCACGGTGGTGACGACCACGATCGCGAGATAGAGATAGCGGCGCGCCGTGTCGGGGTAGTGCGGGAGTTCTCTTCGCCAGAGCCTGGCCAGCGGATTCGGGGCGGTCTCGGGAACGGACACGGTCACGGTCATGCAGGGCCCTCCTCGTCGCCGAAACGCACGCGGCGCGCGCGGTCGGATGAATTTCGAGTCGCCATGAATGGAAATTCGGCACACCTACCGGTCGGTATGGAGGAATGTAGGAGTCCGCCCCCGCTCGGTCAATGCCCTGCGCAGATTCCGGTCCCGGCCCCCGTCGACACCCGCGGCCGGGCTGGTTAGGCTCAGCAGGACTATTCAACTTGTTGTCTAGGAGGTCGACCGTGCACCCCTTCCGCGCAGCCGTGGAGTCCCGCGACGCCGCCGCACTCGAGGCCCTGCTGGCCGAGGACGTCGTCTTCACCAGTCCCGTCGCCTTCAAGCCCTACCCGGGCAAGGCCATCACCGCCGCGATCCTGCGCGGCGTCATGCGGGTCTTCGAGGACTTCCACTATGTCCGCGAGATCGGCGCCCCGGGCGCGCGCGACCACGCGTTCGTCTTCAAGGCCACGGTGGACGGCCGCGAGGTCCACGGCTGCGACTTCCTGCACTTCGACGACGACGGCCTGATCGACGAGTTCACCGTCATGGTCCGCCCGCTCACGGGCGCGCAGGCGCTTTCTGCCGCGATGGCCGCGCAGTTCCCCCGGATCGAGTCGGAGGCGCTGGGCGCGCTCGGGTAGCGGAGCCGGGCGGCCGGGGGCCCGGCGGTCAGCGTCGTTCGAGCACCGCGAGGACCTGCTCGCACCAGCGGAGGTTCTCGCGCTCGAAGGACAGGCCGCGCATCAGCGTCAGGTACGGGCCGACCCGCTCCGCAGAGGCGAGGAACTCCTCCTCGAACCGGCCGTCCAGCAGCCGCGCGCGCAGCCTCTCGTAGCGCGCCACCTTCTCCTCCGCCAGCGCCCTGCGCGCCTCCAGCCCGGCCCGCACCGACGACGGGTCGCCCGCGTCCACCGCCTGGACCTGGACCAGGAGTTCGTCGCGAACAGCGCCGGGACGCGGTTGCCGCGCGGTGAACGCGCGCAGCTCGGCGCGGCCGGCCTCGGTGAGGGAGAACAGGCGCTTGTTGGGCCGCCGCTCCTGCTCCACCACGCGGGCCCGGACCAGGCCGTCCGCCTCCATCCGGTCGAGCTCGCGGTAGAGCTGCTGGGGCGTGGCCGCCCAGAAGTTGGCGACCGACGCGTCGAAGCCCTTGGCGAGGTCGTACCCGGAGGCCTCGCCCTCGAGCAGGGTCGCCATGATCGCGTTACGCAGTGCCATGCGGGGAGGATAGTCAACTCCGCGACCATGCGCCCCCGCGCCGCGCTCCGCGGGCGGCCTCCGGCAGACTCGACTCGTGACGATCGCCGCGCGCACCGTGCCCTACTTCTCCCAGTTCGCCTCCCCCGATCTCGTCCCCGAGCTGATCGCGCGGACGCGCGCGGCCGAGGACGATCCGCGCTGGGCGGAATCGGGTGCGTCGTCGCCGCAGGAGTACGCGTGGTGGTGCCGCCGCGTCTGCGGCATGGCGTGCCTGCGGATGGTTCTGGTCCACTGGCGCGGCGAGGCCCCCGGCACGGTCGAGCTCGCTCTCGAGTGCGTCACGGCGGGCGCGTACGTCGTGGACGGCGAACGGGTCGAGGGGCTGATCTACGCGCCGTTCGCCGCCTACGTGCGTGAGCGCTGGGGCCTGGCGGCGACGGTCGAGACCGCGCTCGAACCGGACCAGGTGCGGGCGCACCTCGACGCGGGCCGACTGCCGATGCTCTCGGTGCACCCCTCCATCCGCACCCTCGACCCCGCGCCCACCGCGCAGGGCGGACACCTGGTGCTGGCCGTCGGCCACGACGACGAGGCGCTGTACGTCAACAACCCCTCCGGCTTCGCGGGCAGCCAGCACTACGCCCGGGTGCCGTGGCCCGACCTTCCCCGCTTCTTCGCCCGTCGGGGCGTCGTGCTGAGCGATCCGCGCTGACGGACCGGCGCAACGCCCGGTGGGGGAACGCCGGGCGCGTACGACGGGCGGCTCAGCCGGCTGTGGGACTACCGGCCGCCCGTCGCTCCCCGCCGTTGCTCTGCTGCCACTCGCGGCAGAGCTCGACCGCGTCCTCCTGCGGCTGACAGCGCATCGGCAGCCGGCGCTCCTCCCGGCTCTTGGCGAACTCCTCGTAGAAGTTGGCCAGCTCGAAGTACTTGCGGTCGTCCACGTAATGCGGCTCGTAGGCGTCGCGGGTGGTGAGGATCTCCGCGTGGGCGGTGGGGTCGTTGGTCCGGGCGACCCGGTTCGGGCTCTGGGCCAGCACCTCGCCGTCAGAACGGCTTGGTCGGCAGGTACTTGCCGTCCAGCGTGATGACGGCGCGCTCGCCTCCCTCGGGGTCGGCGACCTTCTTCACGTCGAGCCTGAAGTTGATCGCGGAGATGATGCCGTCGCCGAACTGCTCGTGGACGAGGGCCTTCAGGGTGGTGCCGTACACCTGGAGCATCTCGTAGAAGCGGTAGATCGTCGGATCGGTGGGGATGCCCCCGGGGATCGAGCCGCGCGTCGGGACGGTCTGGAGCAGCAGTGCCGCGTCGTCGTCCAGGCCGAGCAGCTCGGCCACCGCCTTCGCGGAGGCCTCCGGCAGGGCGTGCTGGCCGAGGACGGCGGCCGTGGTGAAGGCGACGGACAGACCGGAGGCGTCGGCGATCTCCTGCCAGGAGAGGTCCTTGCGGGTCTTGGCCTCGACCGCGGCGGCGGCCAGCAGCTGGCGGGTCGTGGGGTCGAACTGGGCGTGCAGCATGGGGAGTTCCTCTCGATTGCGGGGCAGTCGACGAACGGGAGTCAGGGGTCGCAGTCAGGCTACGAGCAGCGTGGCGGAACCGCTGCTCCGGATCTCCTCGACGTGCGGTGGCGATGTCGAAGACCCAGCCGCGCAGGGTCACCCGCTGCCCCGCCAGCGCGCGGGCGGCCCACCCGCCACCTGAACCCCGCCCCCGTCGCCTCACCCGACGCCGCACAGGGCGGGTGTCAGCTCAGTTCCTCCGCGAGGAGGTCCATCAGCAGGCCGTCGTGCCAGGTCCCGTCCAGGCCGCGTTCGTAGCGGCGCATGACGCCGACGCGGCGGAAGCCGACCTTCTCGTAGCAGCGGATCGCCGCCGCGTTGTCCGCGGCGGGGTCGATGGTGAGGCGGTGGTGGCCCAGGTCGTCGACGAGGTGGTGCGCGAGGGTGCGGACAGCGTCGGCGCCGAGGCCGCGGCCGTGGCGGGCGGGGTCGAGGTAGACGTCGATCCCGGCGTGGCGGTAGTCCGGCTCCTCCTCCGCGTGCCACTGGATCGCGCCGACGACACGGCCCTCGTACTCGATCACCAGGGTCGGGGTCGCCGGGTCGGCCAGCTCCGCGGCGACCTCCGCCGCGGGATCCTCGCCGCCGCGCCACCACCGCCGCACCTGCGGCGTCGCGCGGATCTCCGCAAGCGCGGAAACGTCCGCCGACCCGGCGGGACGCAGGGTGACGGACGTTCCGTGCAGGGTGGGTCGCTCCATACCCCGCAGGCTAGGGCCTGCGGCTGCTACCAGCTGTCGTTCAGGCTCCCGTTGCCGGACGCGCCGGTGGTGAAGGAGTGGTTGTTGCCCGGCTCCCAGGTGATCGAGCCGTCGGAGTTCTTGATGATGTACTTGTACTCGACGTAGGTGTTGGCCGGCAGGGTCACCGTGCCGCTCCAGACCGGGTAGCCGGACGAGGAGAGCGGGATCGCCTGGGCGGTGTTCCAGCTGCCGAGGGCCGGGATCGAGCCGACCAGGTAGACGTTCTGGCCCCAGCTGGTCGTCTCGTTGACGCCGAAGGACTCACCGACTGTGCCGGAGGCGGCCGTCGGCAGATAGAGCGCCACCGCGTCCATCGCCGGAACGGTGACGGTCGCGGTGCCGTTGGTCGCGACCGAGACGGTCGAGCCCGAGCACGCGCCGGTCGACGGGGTCAGGTTGCCGTGGATGACGTCGCAGTAGTTCCCGGCTGGCAGGCCCGTCTCGACGGTGACGGTCTTGGCGCTGCTCTCGTTGTTGATCGCGATCCAGCCCCGGTCGCCGCGGCTGAAGGCGATGAAGTTGCTGCCGTCGTCGTACCAGTTCCTCACCGACTGCCCGGCGACGGCGTTGTGCCAGCCGACCATGTTGGCGACGCCCTGGTTGCGGTCGGTGCAGAACCAGCCGTTGGAACAGTCCGTGTTGGTCACGAACCCGTTGGCGTCGGCCGGCGGGGAGTCGTCGCTGTTGGTCCAGTCGAAGCTCGCGTAGACCTGCGGCACGTCGTAACCCCAGGCCAGTTCGTAGAGGTTGGCCAGGATGTAGCTCGCGCCGGACTTGTAGTTCAGGGTGCTGCCGTTGCGCTCGGTGTCGTGGTTGGTCACCATCGACGTCGAGGCGGACGCCGGCTCCAGGCCCCAGCTCTGGCCGAAGGTCTTGAGGTTGGCGATGTTCCCGGTGAACTGGGCCTTCAGGTCCTGGGCGTAGGTGAACTCGATGACGCTGCCGTTGGACTCGAAGGCCGCCGGCTGCAGCGCGCTGTTCGTGCTGCCGGGGATGACCTCCTGGTAGACGTAGGGCCGCGTGTTCGTCCAGGTGGTGTTGTGCACCTGGGAGAGGATCGCCGCCATGTTCGCCTGGTTGATGTGCTTGGCGGCGTCCATCCGGAAGCCGTCCACGCCCGCGGCGACCAGGGTGTTGAGGTAGCCCGCCTCCTGCTGGCGCACGTGCGAGGTCTCGGTGGCGAGGTCCTCCAGGTTGGACAGGTCGCACTCCTGCACCTGGGTCTGGTTGTTCCAGTCCTGGATGGACAGGTCCGAGTTGGGGCAGTTGCCCGGGTACTGGTGGAAGTCGGAGCCGGTGTAGCCGGGCTGGGAGTAGCTCTCGGTCGACGAGTTGAAGGTGTCGCCGCCGTAGGAGTCGGTGCTGGTGTTGTTGTTGCCCGCCATGTGGTTGAGCACGGCGTCGGCGTAGACCTTGACGCCCGCGTTGTGACAGGTCGTCACCATGGCGGCGAACTGCGCGGCGTTGCCCATCCGGCTGTTGAGGTCGTAGCCGATCGGCTGGTAGACGTCCCACCACGCGTGGGTCGATCCGGCGAGCCGGATGGAGTCCTCCGGCGGGGCCACCTCGACGGCGCCGTAGCCCTTGGGGCCGAGCACGTTGGTGCACTCGCTCCCGACGGAGGCCCAGTTCCATTCGAAGAGGTTGGCGATGACGTCGCCGCCGTCGGGCGCGGCGGCGGCGTGCGCGGGCACGGCCTGCACCGTCAGCGGCAGCACCGCACCGGCCAGCAGTGCGCCGACACCGGCCCAGCGGGCCTGGCGGCTCGTCGCGCGTCGCGGTATGTCCTGTCCCGGCTGCGGTCTCGACGGGACGCGCTTCTGGATGCGCTTCATGGGGCTCTCTCCTGTGCGCACGGCCCGGCCGCGGTCGACCGGGGCCGGGCAGCACGACGTGAGCGCGTCGTCGCGCGGGAGGGATCCGGTGGCCGTGGGGAGCCAGGGGGTGGGTGCGCGACGGTCGGTCACGACCTGTCCCCGGCTGTGACCGCCCGCCGCGTACGTGACCTTCTCGCGGTGTTGATGACGGCGTCAATAACCGCGTGGAAATTCTTACCGCAACTTGCGGCAACAGCTTGCTACGGCCCCCGGGTGCCCTGGGGCCATCCGGGTGTTCCCCGTGGCGTCGCGCCGCCGCGCGCCCGCGGCGCGCGGATCAGCCGAGATCATGGGCGCCGGACCACGGTCCAGACCGCCGCCCGACCCGCCGCCGGGACCCCGAGACGAGGAGCGCCATGGCCACCGCAAGCTCTCCCCGGCCGCCCTCCCGCGGGGCCCGCGCCCTCACGGTGGCCCGCAACGGCCGGCTGTGGCTGATCCCGACGATCCTCTGCGCCCTGGTCGCGCTCTTCCTCTCCCTGCTCTACATGGGCGGCATCCTCAACCCCGACGGCAACCTGCACCGGCTGCCCATCGCGCTGGTCAACGAGGACCAGGGCGCGCCGCCGCCCGGCCAGACGCAGAACCTCGGCACGCAGATCACGGCCGCCATCCCCGCGCAGACGCCCGGCACGACCGTCCAGTGGCGACAGCTGACCGCCGCCGAGGCCCAGGACCAGCTCTCCTCCGGCAGGATCTACGGCGCGCTGGTCGTCCCCAAGGACTTCACCTCCTCGGTCGAGGCGCTCGGCACCACCAAGGCCACCGCCGCGCCCACCCTGACCGTGCTCACCAATCCGGGCATGGGCAGCCTCGGCTCCTCGCTCGCCGCACAGATCTCCCAGAACGCCGCCCACCAGGCGTCGGTGGCCATCGGCAAGCAGCTCTCGCACGCGGCCGCCGCCCAGGGCGCCGACGCGACCACGCAGACGCTGCTCGGCGACCCCGTCTCGGTCACCACCCAGCAGGGCCACCCGATCGGCGCCCACAGCGGCCTCGGGCTCACCGCCTTCTACTACACGCTGCTGCTGGTGCTGACCGGCTTCATCGGGGCCAACATCGTCCACAACGGCGTCGACACCGCCCTCGGCTACGCCGACTCCGAGCTCGGTCCCTGGCACTCCCGGCGCCCCACCGTCCCGATCGACCGGACGCAGACGCTGCTGCTGAAGATGACCATGACGTCGTTCATCGTCGTCCTCACCACCACGCTGGTCATGGTCGCCACCATCGCGATCCTCGGCATGGACGCCCCGCACCTGCCGCTGCTGTGGATCTTCTCCTACTGCGCGAGCCTCGCCGTAGGCCTGGGCGTGCAGGCGATCAACGCGGCCTTCGGCGGGATCGGGCAGCTGGTGGCGATGTTCGTCTTCATCGCCCTGGCCCTGCCGTCCTCCGGCGCCACCGTCCCGCTGCAGGCCGTCCCGGGCTTCTACCGGTTCCTCGCCGTCTTCGAGCCGATGCGGCAGCTCAGCGACGGCGTGCGCGCGATCCTCTACTTCGACGCCCGCGCCGACGCCGGGCTGGTCCGGGCCTGGATCATGATCGCCATCGGCTGGGCCGCCGCCCTCCTCTTCGGCTTCGGCATGACCCGTTACTACGACCGCAAGGGCCTCCACCGGCTGACGCCGCAACCGGAGCGCCAACCGACCTGAGGCCCGTCGCGGGAAGGCTCCGGGCCTGCGCCGGGTTGCTCCTCGTGTGAACGCACCGCTGAAGCTCTCCCTGCTCGACCGGTCCGTGCTGCGCGAGGGCCAGACCGCCGCGCAGGCGCTGCGCGACACCGTCGCCCTGGCGCGGTACGCGGAGGAGCTCGGCTACCACCGGTTCTGGGTGTCGGAGCACCACGGCGTGCCGGGGATCGCCGGGTCCGCCCCGACCGTGCTGGCAGCGGCCGTCGCGGGCGCGACGTCGCGGATCCGGGTCGGGACGGGCGGGGTGATGCTGCCCAACCACCGGCCGCTCGTGGTGGCCGAGCAGTTCGCCGTGCTCGGGTCGCTCTTTCCCGGCCGGATCGACATGGGGCTCGGCCGCTCGGTCGGCTTCACCCGCGCCGTGCAGGAGGCGCTCGGGCACACCGTGCGGGACGCGGACGACTTCCCCGAGCAGCTGGCCGAGCTGCTCGACCTGATGCGGGGCGGGAGCGAGCGGCGTCCCGGGGTGCGCGTGCACCCGGCGGACGGGCCGCCCGTGCCGCCGTTCGTCCTCGCACTCGGCGCGGGGGCGCGGATCGCCGCCGAGGCGGGCCTGCCGGTCGTGGTCGGCGGGGTGCACGACCGGGCGCGGCTGCTGGCCGCGGTCACCGAGTACCGGGACGCGTTCAAGCCCTCCCCATGGCGGGACGAGCCCTACCTCGTCGTCGCCGCGCCGGTCGCGGTGGGCGGTACGGCCGAGGAGGCGCGGGAGATGCTGGCGGCCGAGTCCTGGTCGCTGGCCCAGGCCCGCACGCTCGGCGCGTTCCCGCCGCTCTCCCCGCCCGAGGCCGTGCGGACGGCGCGGATGACCGCGCGGCAGCGGACCCACGTCGAGCAGGCGCGGGCCGGCCACCTCGCCGGGACGGAGGCCGAGGTGCGGACGGCGCTGGACGAGCTGGTCGCCACCACCGGGGCCGACGAGATCCTCGTCACCGCCAGCGCCTACGACCCCGCCCGGCTGCGCGCTTCCCTGGCCGGCCTGGCCCGCGTGGGCGGGCTCGAGCCAAGAGGTTGACTTTCATAACTATTGAGCACCTCATGTATCCTTGAGGGGCACTACCAGGAACAGAGGAGCAAGACCGTGCGCGTGGAGATCTGGGGCGACATCAACTGCCCGTGGTGCTACATCGGCAAGGCCCGCTTCGAGAAGGCGCTGGCCGCCTTCCCGCACCGGGACCAGGTCGAGGTCGTCCACCGCTCGTTCGAGCTGGACCCGGAGGCCCCGCACGAGCCGCGCCCGGTCCTGCCCGCCATCGCCGCGAAGTACGGGATCAGCGTCGAGCAGGCGCGCCAGGCCGAGGAGCGGATCGCCTCCCACGCGCACGGCGAGGGACTGTCCTACCGGGGCTCCGAGCGCGACGTCGCGAACAGCTTCGACATGCACCGGCTGCTGCACTTCGCCGAGGAGCAGGGCCTCCAGGGGCGACTGCTCGACCTGCTCTACCGCGAGAACTTCGACGGCGAAACCTCGCCCTTCGCACCCGGCCGGCTGCTCGCCCTCGCCGTGGAGGCCGGCCTGGACGAGCGGCAGGCCGCCGAGGTCCTGGCCGACCCCACGGCGCACGCCGACGCCGTCCGCGAGGACGAGGCCACCGCGGCGGCGCTCGGCGCCACCGGCGTTCCCTTCTACGTCTTCGACCGCCGCCTCGGCGTCTCCGGCGCCCAGCCCCCGGCCGCGTTCAGCTCCGCACTGGAGCAGGCCTGGGCCTCCCGGGCGGTCCCGCAGCCCTGAGTCCGCAGCCCTGAGTCCGCTGCCCGGGTCCGCAGCCAGAGTCCGACGGGGTGGCTCCGCCCGGCTCCGGCGCCGCGCGTCACCCGGGCGGCCTCACCTCGGTTGTGGCGGCCCCTCGCCTGGCGAAGGCTGGGACGAAGGCTCGTACGTCCGGATGAGGTGAGGATGTGCTGACGGCGAAGAGCGTGTTCCGGGAGATCCTGGACGACGACGAGGCGTTCCGGCTGTTCTGCTCGATCGCGGCGAGCGGCGAGGCGCAGGGCGGCTGGGAGAACGGGCGCATCGCGGCGCTGCTGCCGGAGAGCCTGGGATACCTCGCGCCACGGGTCGCCCGGCACGGGGCGGACGAGGACAAGCACGGCCGGATCTTCAACGCGCTGCTGCACAAGCGCGGCCTCGCACCGGTGCCGGTGCCGCCGGAGGCGGACTACACGATGATCCTGGAGCGCCGGGGCATCGGCCTGTCCCATCGAAAGCTGAGCGCGGACAAGCGCCTGGACGAGCACGACGTCGTCGCCTACCTCGCCCACAGCCGCGTCACCGAGCAGCGCGCGAGCGAGCAGATGCGGATGCTGGTGCGGTACTTCGGCGACGACCACGACATCGGCAGGGCGGTCCGCATGATCTGCCGCGACGAGGACAACCACCTCGCGTACTGCCACGAGGAGCTGCTGCGCCTCGCGGCGACGGGCCGCGGCCGCGAGATCAAGGACCTGCTGGACCTGAGCGCTGCCGCCGAGATCCGCGTCTACCGCGACGTCAGCCTGGCGGTCATGGGACGGATGGCCGACATCCTGCACTGGCCGAAGGCGCAGGCGGCGGCGATCAGCGCGGGCATCCACGCGATGTACGCGGGGGAGCGGCTGGGCGGCTGGTACCGGATGGTCAGCCTGCGGATGCCGGATCACATCGGGGCGCTGGACGGCCCGGCGCCGGTCCCGGCCACACCCGAGTTCGCCTGAGCCACCCGGCACACCGAACCACCCGGGGTCCGCGGGCGGCGAAGCTAGTGCACCTGCTCGATTCGCCAGGTTTCGCCGCCCCCGCGCTACTCCCCCACACCCCTGGGCCACGCACCAGGCTGGGGGCCATGAAAGCGAACGAGAACCCGCACCAACTGCCCGTCCGCCTGCCCGCCTCTTTCGTGCGGTGGTGGCTGGCCGACCAGGCCCCGGAGCCTCAGCCCCAGTCCTTGCCCAAGTCCAGCTCCGCACGGCGCTGCGTGAAGGAGAACCAGTTGCCGGAGTCGTCACGGAAGATCGCCTCCGTCCCGTAGGGCCGCTCCTGCGGCTCCTGCAGGAACTCCACGCCGCGGGCCCTCATGGCCGCGTAGTCGGCGTGGATGTCGTCGGTGGCGAAGACGCCCGCGCCCAGGACGCCCTTGGCGACGAGCTTCCTGAGCTCCTCCGCCGACTCCGGGTCCAGCGCGGGCGGGCCCGGGACCATCAGCGTGATCTCCAGATCCGGCTGGTCCTTGGCCCCGACGGTGAGCCAGCGCATGCCGCCCTCGCCCATCGTCATGTCCGTGCGGATCTCGAGTCCGAGCTTCTCGGTGTAGAACTCCCTGGCCCGGTCGTGGTCCAGGACCCAGACGTTGGCGATGGACATGCCCTTGATCACGACAGCCTCCTCGGGTTCCGGCGGGGCGTGTCCCCGCCCTCGCTCCTGATCACCACCGTAGGGACGTGAGGGCTCAGCCCGCTTCTTCGGAATTGCGCTCCTGGAGCCGGAACGGCTTGAAGCCGCCGTGCCAGAGCAAGGCGTAGCAGCCGGGGACCAGGGCGCTCCCCCGGTCGACGTGCCGGGCCCGGTACGCGCTCGGGCTGAGGCCGGTGTGCCTCTTGAAGCTCGACGAGAAGGTGCCGAGGCTGCTGAAGCCGACCAGGGCGCAGATCTCGGTGACGGAGAGGTCGGCGGTGCGCAGCATTTCCTCGGCGCGCTCGATCCGCCGGCGGCTGAGGTACTGCCCCGGCGTCTGCCCGTACACGGCGCGGAAGACGCGGATGAAGTGGTAGCGCGAGTACCCGGCCGCGCGGGCGACCGCGTCCAGGTCGAGCGGCTCGGCCCAGTCGCGGTCCATGGCGTCCTTGGCCAGGCGCATCCGGCGCAGCTGCGCGAGCCGCGCCGCGGCGTCGCCCGTGGGCGTGGCGGTCCCGGTCACCCCTCGATCCTGGCACGCGGCGGCCGGGGCCCGCTCAGTCCTGCCCGCTCAGTCCGGCACGGGCAGGATCGCGCTGAGCGGCAGCACGGTGTGCTTGAGGTCCGGATCGACGGGGTTGTTGAACGGCGGGTACTTGGGCGCGCCCGCGTTCCGGCGGTAGACCTCGGTGGAGATCTCGAGGCTGCGGTCGAACTCGGGGATCACCCGGTCGCCGAAGAGCTCGACCATCTCGAGGTGCTCCTCGAAGGTCATTCCGCCCGCCAGGCCGAAGACCAACTGGTCGCAGCCGACGCGCTGGTAGGCCTCGACCTGCTCGCAGACCTCGTCGGGGGTGCCGCAGAGCAGATAACCGCCGGCGATCAGCTCGTCGAGCAGCTCCTCGCCGCCGAACGCGCCGAGGTTGATCGGCGGTTCGGGCCAGGTGATGCCGTCGGCGGACTTCGGCATGGTGTCGTGGTAGAGGTTGACCAGGGTCACGATGTAGGCGTTGCCCGCCGACAGCGCGATCTCGCGGGCCCGCTTGCGGTCATTGAGGCAGACGACGGCGTTGGTCATCATCACGTTGTTGTTCTGGTAGTCGCCGAGGATCTCGACGGGGTTCTCCGCCGCCTCCTTGTAGGCCTCGATGCGGCCCTTGAGGTTGTAGATCGGCTCGAAGTTGAACGCGATGGCGCCGATGCCGAGGGAGCCCGCCTTGGCGAACGAGGGCGGGTTGCCGCAGGCCATCCAGATCGGCGGGTGGGAGTGCCCGTAGGGCTTGGGCAGGATGTTGTGCGGGGTGGGCACGGTGAAGTGCCGCCCCTCGAAGGAGTAGTCGTACTGCTCCCACATCCGCACGATCTCGCGGGAGACCTCGTCCCACTCGGGCTTGGTGGAGTCGGTCTCCAGGATGTTGAACGACTTCAGCTCGTGCGAGCCCGCGCCTCTGCCCGTGCCCCACTCGAAGCGGCCCTCGGTGACGTGGTCCAGCATGGCCGCGCGCTCGGCGAAGCGGACGGGGTGCTCCTTGCGCGGGGAGAGGGAGTTGATGCCGGTGCCGAGGTGGATCCGCTCGGTGCGCGCGGCGACGTAGCCCATGACGACCTCGGGCGCGGACATGTGGCTGTACTCGGTGAGGGAGTGGTGCTCCCCGAACCAGACGAACTTCCAGTGGTGCTGGTCCGCCTTGATGGCGATCTCCATCTCGCGGCGGAGCGCGAGATGCTCCGAGGCCCGGTCGTGCGCGGCCGGGCCGGGGATGAACCCGTTGACGAAGATGCCGAATTCCACGGGGGTCCTCCTGGCTGGGACGGAGTGTGCAGCGCCGCAAAAGCATCTGACTATCCATCAGATTTGGCGACAAGGCAACGGCCGTGGGAATCCCCGCCGCACCCCTGCCGCCGAGGGCCCGTGCGGGTGGATACTCCAGCTGCCGGGAAATCGGTCCGCGCGCTTCGGGGGAACGGGGACGCGATGAGCATGATGATCTGGTGGGGCGTCACCTCGCGTTCTGTGCGCCGCCTGACGGCACGCGCACGGCAGGGGTTCCGACGGGCGGTGACGGGGGTGCTCGGCGCCACCGGCTTGGTCCTCGTCGTGGTCGGCGCGGAACACCGCACCGCGCACGCCCAACACCTGTGGATGGCAGGGGCGTTGCCCTTCGCTGCAGCCGCCGTCGGCTGGCGGGTGTGGCACGCGCCGGAGGAGGGACTGCCGGACGCGCTGCGCCTGCGCGAACGCAGCCGGCGGATCGCGCTGCGGGCGGCCTCGGTGCCCGGGTTCGGCGCCTCGGTCGGGCTCGTCGTCCATCTGGGCGCGCACGGCGCCCTGGCGCACGAGGCCGGCGTCGCCGCGCTCTGGGCGGTGGTGCTGGCCCCGATCCCGGTCCTGGTGGAGAGCGCGCTGTGGGGCGCCGCCCCGCGCGCGCTCCGGCTCCAGGTGCGCACGGCCCGACTCGCCGAGGCGGTGCGGGAACTGAATGCCGAGAGCGCGCGGGTGTCCCCGCTCGACTTCGACCCGGACCGCGGCTACGCCGGCACGCCCGTGCCACGCCGGTCGGTCGCGCCCGCCGCACACCTGGGGCCCGCCTGCGAGGCACGGCCGACCAGGGGGCGGGCCGCGTCGATGCTGAGCCTGGATCCGGTCGGCCGCGCGTACCGCACCTGGCTGCGGGAGTCCTCGCTGCGCTGGGACGGGACCACGCTGACCCTCACCGACGGCCGCCGCAACGTCGTCGCCGTCCGGCTCGGCGCGGCGGAGCCCGGCGCGGCGGAGCGGGCCGCACGCGGACCGCTGGCGGACCGCCCGGTCGAGCTGGTCTGGCTGCACGAGCAGAACGTCGGCGAGCCCGCCTCGGAGGTGCTCATCCTGCTGCTGGACTCCTCAGGCCGCCGTCTGCTCACCATGCCGGGCCTGGGCTACCTCGACACCCAGGTGGCCCAGGTCGCCGGGGCGTCGGGCCTGCGCTTCTCCTACCACAACTGGGCCGGCGCCCCGTTGGAGCCGCCCTGGCGCCGGCTGTGGTCCCGCGTCTTCCCGCGCCGTCGCGGTCACGTCCGCCTGCGGATGGCCCGTCGGCTCTGAGCGCCGGGAAAGATCCTGAAAGAATTCCGTCGGCCGTGTCGATCCACGCCCGCGCCGTTCGACCTGGGGTAGAGAAGGTCGAGGAGCGACCTTCACACCGCACCAGGAGGCCGAGATGGCGAAGTACATGCTGATCATGCGGAACACGGACGAGTCGCTGGCGAAGATGATGGGCACGCCGTTCGACCAGATGCTCGAGACCGTCGGCCGGTTCAACGAGGAGCTGATCAAGGCGGGCGTTCTCGTCGCCGCCGAGGGGCTGGACGATCCCGGCCAGGGCGTCGTGGTCGACTACAGCGGGGAGACCCCCGTCGTCACCGACGGGCCCTACGGGGAGACGAAGGAACTGTTCGGCGGCTTCTACCTGCTCGACGTGGCGTCCAAGGAGGAGGCCGTGGAGTGGGCCCGGCGCATGCCCGCGATCCCCGGTTCGAAGTGCGAGATCCGGCGGGTGCCGGGGATCGAGGAGTTCCCGCAGGACAACGAGTGGATCGTCAGGGAGCGCGCCTGGCGCGAGCGGACCGGCCAGCTCTGATGCCCGACGCCCCCGAAGGCCCGTCGCGCGCCGCCTCGGAG
>NZ_BBPO01000002.1:17094-32527 GCF_000787815.1 Streptacidiphilus neutrinimicus | reverse complement strand
GCCGCGCCGTCGAGGCCGTGTGGCGCATCGACTCGGCGCGCATCGTGGGCGCGCTGGCCCGCTACACGGGCGACTTCGAACTCGCCGAGGACGTCGCGCAGGAGGCGCTCGCGGAGGCGCTGGTCGCCTGGGCCCGCGACGGCGCGCCCGCGAACCCGGTCGGCTGGCTGCTGGCGACCGGACGGCGGCGCGCCATCGACGCCTTCCGCCGCCGCTCGGCCCGCGACGCGCGCTACGCCCTGCTGGCCGGCCGGCTCACCGAGGGCGCGACGAGCTCCGGCGCCGTCGACCCGACCGCCCCGGCGGACGACCTGCCCTGGGACCCGGACCGGGTGGAGGACGACGTCCTGGCGCTGATCTTCATCGCCTGCCATCCCGTGCTCTCCCCCGAGGCGCGCGTCGCACTGACGCTGCGGGCGGTGGGCGGGCTCACCAGCGAGGAGATCGCGCGGGCGTTCCTGGTGCCGGTCGCCACCGTGCAGGCGCGGATCACCCGGGCGAAGAAGACGATCGCGGCGGCGCGGGTGCCGTTCGAGCTGCCGCCGGCCGAGGAACGCCGCGAGCGGCTCGGCGGTGTGCTGAGCGTGCTGTACGTGATCTTCACGGAGGGGTCGACGGCCACCTCGGGCGACGCGCTGCTCCGGCCTGACCTCGCCTACGAGGCGATCCGGCTGGCCCGCATGCTGGCCGCGCTGCGGCCCGACGAGCCGGAGGTCCACGGGCTGCTCGCGCTGTTCGAGCTCACCGCCGCGCGGTTCCCCGCCCGCACCGGCCCCGACGGCGAGGCGGTGCTGCTGGAGCACCAGGACCGGAGGCTGTGGGACCGCTCCGCGATCCGTCGCGGGCTCGCCGCGCTCGGCCGAGCCTCGGCCGCCGGGCGCGGGCTCGGCCCGTACGGGCTGCAGGCCGCGATCGCCGCCTGCCATGCCGTCGCCCCCTCGGTCGCGGAGACCGACTGGGACCGCATCGTGCTGCTCTACGAGTCGCTCGGGCGGGTCGCGCCCTCGCCCGTCGTGGAGCTGAACCGCGCGGTCGCCGTCGCGATGGGCCACGGCCCGCAGGCGGCCCTCGACCTGGTGGACGACCTCGTCGTCTCCGGCCGGCTCTCCGGATCGCATCTGCTGCCGGGCGTGCGGGGCGAACTCCTGACCCGCCTCGGCCGCACCGCCGAGGCCCGGGCGGAGCTGGAACTCGCCGCCCGCCTGTGCGGGAACGCCCAGGAGCGCGCGGTGTTGCTCCGCAAGGCTGCGGCACTGCCGCGGGACGCGGGCTGAACCCGCCCGCGCGGCTCGCGCCCCGCCGCGAGCCCACGCGTCCCGCGTCCCGCGTCCCGCGTCCCGACGCAGGAGGCCCCGGGCGCGGAACTGCCCTACCCGGTCATCCACCACGGCCGCGCCCGCGAGCTGCTCGGCTGGAAGCCCCGCCCGGCGGAGGCGACGATCGTCGAGTCGGCCGAGAGCCTGCGCGACCTGGGCCTGTCGGCAGCCTGACGGCGGGTTGCGGTCGGCGGCGGACCCTGCGCTAGCATCCGCGCGGGGAGGCAATCATGGGGAAGCTACGCATATCGAGCGGAAGCGCGCTGGGACGGGCCGGTCTGGCCCTCGGGGTCGTGGGTTTCGTCGCGGTCGGTTTCGGGGGCACCAGCTGGGTTCTGGGCAAGGTCTTCGGCTCTTCGCGGAACTCCGCCGGCACGACCACCGCACCGGCCCCTCGGGTCCCGGCGTCGAGCAGCCCGGTCTCCGTCGCGTCCTCCGCGCCGTCCGCTGTGGTCCAGGCCTTCTGCCGGGCGATCAACACGCATGATCTGCGGCACGCGTGGGCCGATCTCGGCGGCAGGAACATGGTCCCGTCCTGGGAGAAGTTCGACGCGGGGTTCGCGGACACGTCGACCCTGTCGTGTGTGATCGGATCCGTTCGGGGTGAGCGGGTCGCGTTCAGGATCGTCGCGTCCCACTACGACCAGACGACGGCCCGGTTCGACGCCGTCTACACGGTCGAGAACGGGGTCATCACGGCGGGCACGATGCAGGCGGTGTGACACGCGTCGCCCCGGGGCCCAGAGGGCGCGTGCCGACGCACGAACGCTCTGGCCCCGGGGCTCCCGAGTCCTGAGCCGAGCCCGGGCTACCGAGCAGCCGGGCCCTCAGGCGCGGGCGGGCTCGGGGGTCCGCTCGCCGCGAGGGCTGCGGGCGCCGGGGATGTCCGCGGCGGCCTGCTGGAGGCCGACGCCGCGGGTCTCCTCGGCCCAGAGGGCGCTGACCAGGAGGCCGAGCGCGGTCAGACCGGCGGCGATCAGCATGGTGGGGCCGATGCCGAGCCCGGTCAGCGAGAGCGGCAGCAGGTAGGTGCCGACGGCGGCGCCGATGCGGCTGACCGAGGTGGCGAAGCCGACGGCGGTAGCGCGGACGGAGGTGGGGAACAGCTCGTTGGGGTAGGTCCAGTCGAGCACGTTCGGGCCGCCGCACAGGAAGGCGTAGGCGCAGAGCGCCGTCAGGGCCAGCAGTGCGGGGGCCGTCGGCCAGACGCCGAGGAAAGCCAGCGGCACGATCATCAGCGCGAACGACCAGACGATCACCGGTCGGCGGCCGCGGGTGTCGATGGCGCGCAGCGCCGGGAAGCAGCCGACCAGGAAGACCAGGCTGATCAGCCCGGTGCCCAGGGTGTCCATCACGGTCCCGCCCGGCAGGCCGAACGCGCCCAGGATGGCGGGGCCGAAGGTCAGCATCGCGAAGAGGGGCGCGACCTGGCAGAGGAAGAACAGCCCGCAGAAGAGGGTGCGGCGGCGGTAGCGCGCGCTGAACAGCACCCGCAGCGAGCCGGTGTCCAGGCGCTCGCCGCCCGACGGCTCGCCGGCCAGCAGGTCCTGGACGGTGACCTCGGCGCCGAGGTGCTCGCGCACCAGCTCGACGGCCTCCGCGCCGCGCCCGTTGCGGGCCAGCCACAGCGGCGACTCCGGCGAGCCGCGGCGCACCAGCATGAAGAACACGCACAGCACGGCCGGGCTGGCGAGCAGCCAGCGCCAGCTGTCCTGGCCGCCCAGCTGAATGCAGACGTAGCCGACCACGTAGGCGAGGACGGAGCCCGCGTACCAGGCGATGATCTGCTGGCCCAGCAGCCGTCCGCGGTGCTTGACCGGGAGCCACTCCGCCAGCAGCGAGGTCGCGATCGGGTAGTCGGCGGCGACCGCCATGCCGAGGAGCAGGCGCAGCGCCACGATCGCCCACACCTCGGTCACCCAGAACGAGGCGACCGAGCAGGCCAGCATGACCAGCAGGTCCGCGGTGTACATCACCTCGCGGCCGATCTTGTCGGTCAGCACGCCGAAGACCGCTCCGCCGACGAACATCCCGGCCAGGGCGGCGGCGCCGATCAGGCTGACGGCCCCGGTGCTGAGCCCGAGCTCGGGCTTCATGCCGATCAGGGCGACGCCGACGACGCTGAGGATGTACCCGTCCAGCATCGGCCCGCCGGAGCAGGCCAGGGCGAGGCGACGGTGGAACGCCGCGTAGGGGGCGTTGTCGATGGCCGTGGACATACGCGCCTCCTCAGCCGACCACCTCGCCGAGGACGGCGGCAGGGGTGGCGCCGGCGGCGCGCATCGGGGTCTGATCGGGGATGTTCATGATGAAGGCAGGGCTCTCTTCCTGGTCTCGGACGCCTCCGCCCGCCGGCCCGTGACGGGCGCGGCGGGCGGAGGCACGCGAGCTTTCGGTTGCCATACGCAACCGCTTTCACTGTCCCTTATCCTGCACACATGCCGGGACAACATGTCAAGACAGCCCACCATGGGCACCCGCCGAGACATCCCGGCAGAAGCGCCCCCCGGCTACTCGCCCTCGGTGAAGGCCTCGCGGAGGCGGGACTCCTCGTCGGCGGAGAGGTTGGTCTGGAGGAGCTCCGCGTGCCAGCCCTCGAAGGCGGGGCGGACCCGGTCGAGCACGGCGTCTGAGCTGAGCACGAAGAGAGCGGAGGTGCCGGGGGTGACCTTCTCCTTCACGGACTTGATGAAGTCCTCGTCGATGCCGAAGTGGGCGAGGTGGCCGCCCAGCGCGCCACCCGCCGCACCGATCGCCATACCGATCAGCGGGATGAAGAAGATCAGCCCGAACAGAAAGCCCCAGAAGGCGCCGCCCAGCGCGCCCGGCCCGGTCATGTCGCTCAGGTGGCGGGTCCTGGGCTTGCCGGCCCCGGCGGGCCAGCTGATCACGGCCCCGTCCTGAACCTTGATCAGCTCCTGCTTCTGGAGCTGCTTCAGCGTGTCGAGGGCCTCGTCGGCCCCCGTCGCGGTGGGGAACTTCCATACGGTCAACGTCGCCATCACGGTCTCCGGTCTCGCGCGAAGAGGGGGGAACACAGCGGGGAACACACAACGCCTCCCATCGTCGGCCGGGGCCCCTGACCCCGCCACACGGAGCCGACCGCTGGGGCGACCGGCGTCGCCGCCCCGGACGGACGCCGTTCGGTTGCCGCCCGCAGCCGCAGAGCCGACCGTGGAACCCAGCACTCCCCCGGTGCGCCGATCCCGGAAGGACCAGGTGCGGGTCATGGCGGACAGACAGACGGTCAAACGCATCGCGGACTTCATCGAGCCGCTGCGCGTGAAGCCCGGCTCCCGGGTGCACCTGGCGAAGGACTTCGACCCCGGCTTCAAGGGCGGGATGAAGAAGCGCGAGGGCGTCGAGCTGCTGCACACCGGCGTGAAGTTGCTGGCGGAGTACCAGGCGCGGCTGGCCGCGCAGGACACCCACGGGGTGCTGATGTGCCTGCAGGCGCTCGACGCCGGCGGCAAGGACGGGACCATCCGTCACGTCATGAGCGGGGTGAACCCGCAGGGCGTCCACGTCAGCGGCTTCAAGGTGCCCTCCGCGGAGGAGCTCGACCACGACTACCTGTGGCGCTACGCCCAGCGCCTGCCCGCCCGCGGGGACATCGCCATCTTCAACCGGTCCCACTACGAGGAGGTCCTGGTGGTCCGGGTGCACCCGGAGCTGCTGGACCGGCAGAAGCTGCCCCCCGAGGCCCGGGGGCCGGACCTGTGGCACCACCGCTACCGGGCGATCAACGACTGGGAACGCCACCTGACCGAGAACGGGTTCCGGCTGGTCAAGGTCTTCCTGAACCTGTCCAAGGAGGAGCAGCGCCGCCGCTTCCTCAAGCGGATCGACCTGCCGGAGAAGAACTGGAAGTTCTCCGCGGCCGACATCCGCGAGCGCGAGTACTGGGACGACTACCAGAAGGCCTTCTCCGACATGCTGTCGGCGACCAGCACCCCCTGGGCGCCCTGGTACGTCGTCCCGGCCGACCACAAGTGGTTCGCCCGCATCTGCGCCTCGGCCCTGCTGGTGCACACGCTGCTGGATATCGACCCGCAGTATCCCGAGGTCGACAAGAAGACCCGCAAGGCCCTGCGCGCGGCCAAGCACGACCTGGAGGCCGAGGCGCCCGAGGGCGCCGCGCGGGACCCGTACGCGGCCAAGCACCGCAAGGGCCGTGGGTGACGCCCATGACCGAACAGGCCGGCGGCGGAGCCCCGGACCCGGACGCGGCGCCATGGTACGCACGCCCCGCGCAGGAGGTGGCGAGTCGCCTCGGAGTGGACCCGGAGACGGGGCTCAGCGGCGCCCGCGCCGCCGAACTGCTCGCCGCGCACGGGCCGAACGCGCTGCCCGAGGAGCAGCCGCGGCCCGAGTGGCTGCGCTTCCTGGACCAGTACCGCAGCTACATGCAGATCATCCTGGTGGCCGCGGCGATCGTCTCCCTCGCGATCAAGGAGTGGTCCACCGGCATCCTGCTGATCGCGCTGACCCTGTTCAACGCGGTCACGGGCCTGCGCCAGGAGGGCAAGGCGGAGAGCGCGATGAACGCGCTCAAGTCGATGATGAAGGCGACGGCGCGGGTGCGGCGGGACGGCGCGGAGACCGAACTCCCGGCCGAACAGCTGGTCGTGGGCGACGTGGTGCTGATCTCGGCGGGCGACGAGGTCCCTGCCGACGGGCGCATCCTCCGGGCCAGTGCGTTGCAGATCGACGAGTCCGCGCTGACCGGTGAGAGCGTCCCCGCGTCGAAGGACGCCGTCGCGCTGACCGGCGCGCAGCTGTCGCCGGGCGACCAGACGAACATGGCGTTCATGAACACCCCGGTCACCCACGGCAGCGCGCTGCTGGTGGTCACCGCGACGGGCTCCGGGACCGAGCTGGGCAAGATCTCCGGGATGCTGTCGGCCACAGAGACCGAGCAGTCGCCGCTCACCCGCGAGCTGAACACGCTGACGCTGTGGATCGCCGGGGCCGCCGGCCTGACCATGATCGTGATGTTCGCCCTGGGTCGCAGCCGGGACCAGGCCTGGGACGCGCTGTTCGTCAGCGCGGTGTCGCTGGCCATCGCGGCCATCCCGGAGGCGCTGCCGACGGTCAGCCAGGTGATCCTCTCGGTCGGCAGCCTCAACCTGGCCAAGCGCCACGCGATCGTCAAAGAGCTGCCGTCCGTCGAGACCCTCGGGTTCACCTCGGCCATCAACTCCGACAAGACCGGCACCCTGACGATGAACCAGATGACGGTCGTCGAGGTGCTCAGCCCCACCGACCGCTACACGGTGTCGGGCACGGGCTACCGGCTGGAGGGCAAGGTCCACCACCCCGTGGGCTCGGCCGAGAGCATCGAGGAGGCCGTCCTGCCCTACCTCATCGCCAACGACGCGAAGCTGGTGGACGACGCGGTCGTGGGCGACCCGACCGAGGGCGCGCTGCTCGTCCTCGGATACAAGGCGGGTCTGGACATCGAGGGCACCAGGGACCGCTTCCCCCGGCTGGCGACGCTGCCGTTCGACCCGGGCTACAAGCTGATGGCCAGCTTCAACGAGGCCAAGGACGCCTCCGGCCGACCCGTGGTGCGCTGCTTCGTCAAGGGCGCGGCGCCGGCGGTGATGTCCCGGGTCACCACCGCGTTGTCGGGCGGCGCGGTCATCCCGTGGGACGCCGACCTGAGCGGGCGCGCCCAGGCGCAGACCGAGCGCATGGGCGGCGAGGGGCTGCGGGTGATGGCCGCGGCCTACCGCGACCTGGACCCGGCGGAGTTCGACCCGGACGGCGACCTGCTGGCGCACGTCACCGACCTGCGCATCACCAGCCTGGTCGCCATGGTCGACCCGCCGCGCGAGGAGTCCAAGGCCGCGGTGGCCAGCGCGAAGGCGGCGCATATCCGCGTGCGCATGGTCACCGGCGACGACGTCACCACCGGCGCGGCCATCGCGCGGCAGCTGGGCATCGAGGGCGAGGCCCTGCTCGGCGCCGACTTCGCGGCGCTGTCCGAGCAGGAGCGGCTGGCCAGGATCGACGACATCGGCGTCGTCGGCCGGGTGGCGCCCGAGCACAAGGTGCTGCTCGCCTCCACCCTCAAGAAGAAGGGCGACGTCGTCGCGATGACGGGCGACGGCGTGAACGACGCCCCGGCCATCAAGGCCGCCGACATCGGCATCGCCATGGGCAGCGGCACCGACGTGGCCAAGAACGCCAGCCGGATGGTCCTCGCCGACGACAACTTCGCCACCATCGTCTACGCGGTGGAGGAGGGGCGGAAGCTCTACGACAACCTCACCAAGTACATCCGGTTCGTCCTGGTGCTGCTGGTGACGTTCGTGCTGACCTTTCTCGGCGCGACCCTCTTCAACATCGCCGCGGGCGAGCCGTTCACGCCCCCGCAGGTGCTGTGGATCCACTTCGTCGTCAACGCCCCGTTCGGCTTCGCGCTCGGCTTCGACAAGGAGAGCGCCGGACTCATGCGCCGCGTCCCGCGACCGCGCGGGGAGTCGGTGCTGACCCGGCCCGTCGTGGTCACCGTGGGGCTCGCCGGTCTCGCGATCACGGTGCTGCTGCTGGCGCTGATCAAGCTGGGCGAGGCGCACTACGGCAGCACGCAGGTGGGCCAGTCGATCGCGTTCACCGCCTTCGCGCTGTGCCTGATCGTGGCGGCGTACGAGTGCCGCAGCGAGCGCGACTCGGTGCTGAGCGTCGCCACCTTCGACAGCAAGCAGATGAACTGGGCGGCCCTGGGCGAGTTCGTGCTTGCGGTGCTGGTCACCCAGATGGACGCGTTCAACCACATCCTGGGGACGACCGACATCAACGTCCGGCAGTTCGGCTGGGCGCTGCTGGCCGCCGTCGCGCTGCTGCTGGTGTGGGAGCTGGGCAAGTTGCTGGCCCGCCGTGCGCCGGCCCCGGCGGAGTCGGCTCAGTCGGCCGAGGCGTCGCCCGCGACCCCCTGATCGCGGGCCCAGGAGCGGTAGGCGTCCACGGCGGTGGGCAGCGTGGGGAAGATCCGCTCGGGGCCGACGGAATCGCTCAGTCCGTAGGCGTCGAGGTCGTCGAGCAGGTCCTGCTTGACCCGCGCCAGGGCGAACACGACGCCGCGCTCCTCCAGCTCCAGCCGCAGGGTGTCCATGGAGTCCAGCGCGGTGATGTCCACCTCGACGTTCGCCTCGGCGTTGAGGACGAACCACCGCACCGGGCCGGGCTGGTCCTCGAGGGCCTCCATCGCGCGGCGGCGGAAGTCCTCGGCGTTGGCGAAGAACAGCGGCGAGTCGTAGCGGTAGACCACCAGGCCGGGGACGGTCCGCGCCTCCGGGTAGTCGTCGACGTCGTGCATCCCGGCCACGCCCGGCACCACGCCGAGGACGGCGTCGTGCGGCCGCGCGACCCGGCTGAGCAGCTCCACCACCGACAGCCCGACCGCGACCAGCACGCCGTAGAGGATGTCCAGGGCCAGCACGCCGGCCAGGCAGGCGAGCGCCAGCAGCAGCTCGCCGCGGCGGAAGGACGACAGCTTGCGGAATCCGGCGACGTCGATCATGCGGACGGCGGCGAACACCACCAGGGCGCCCAGCACCGCGTCGGGGGTGTCGTGCAGCAGCGGGCTGAGGAACAGCAGCACGGCGACCACGCCGAGACCCGCAGCGAGGGTGTAGACCTGGCTCTTCGCGCCCGTCGACTCGCCGATGGCGGTCCGGCTGGCGCTGCTGCTGACGGGGAAGCCCTGGAAGAAGCCCGCGCCGATGTTCACGGCGCCGAGGGCCAGCAGCTCCTGGTTGGCGTCCAGCCGCGGCTCGTCGTCGCGCTTGGCGAAGGCGCGCCCGGTGAGGATGAAGTCGGTGTAGCCGACCAGCAGGATGCCCAGCGCGGGCAGGGCCAGGTGGTGCAGCTGGCCGAGGTCCGGCAGCTTGGGACGCGGCAGCCCGGCCGGGATGTCGCCGATCACCGCGATGCCGTGGTCCTTCAGCGAGAAGGCGGCCGAGACGGCGGTGCCGAGCACCACGGCGAGCAGCGGGCCGGGCAGCCGCGGCAGGAATTTGGCCACCAGCAGCAGGAAGAGCAGCGTGGCGAGGCTGAAGACCACGGTCGGCACGTGGGCCTGGGTGATGTCGGACGCGAACGACTTCAGCTGCGGGAAGAACCCCTCGCCGCGCACGTCGATCCCGGTCAGCTTGGACAGCTGATCCACGATCATGATCAGCGCCACACCGGCCAGGTAGCCGATCAGGACGGGCCGTGACAGCAGGTCGGCGACGAAGCCGAGCCGGGCCAGCCACGCCACCACGCACAGCAGGCCGACCACGACGGCGAGCGTGGCCGCGAGCACGGCGTAGCGGCCGGCGTCCCCGCCGGCCATCGGCGCGACGACGGTCGCGGTCATCAGCGCGGTCGTCGACTCGGGGCCGACCGACAGCAGGCGCGAGGAGCCGAAGACCGCGTACAGCACGATCGCCGGCAGGATCGCCCACAGCCCGGTGACGGGCTGCAGTCCGGCCACGCTCCCGTAGGCCATGACCTGCGGTACGAGATAGGCGGCCACGGTGAGGCCCGCCAGCAGGTCGCCCCGCAGCCAGGCCCGGCGGTAGCGACGGAGGACCGCGAGGCCCGGCAGAGCCGGGACCACGCGGCGCCATCCTCCGTCAGGGGCACCGGCAGACATCGGACTCCTTCCGTCGCGCCTCCTCATGATGCCTCGCGAGGGGTCCGCCGGCCCTTCGCCGGGCCGGTCCCCGGCCTGTGTCGACCGGCGGCGTCGCCCTGGGGCGCGGATCGGCGACCTCGACCGGTGCGGCGGTGATGTGCCGACGCCGGGCTGAGGAGCCATCATCGCTATAGATGCGGAAGGAAGGGTTCCGGATGGTGTCGGCTCGTTCGCGCGCCCGCCTCCTGGCCTGGCTGGCCCTGCTCGCCGACCTGGCCGCGGTCGTCGTACTGGTGTCCACGTCCGGGCTGGGCGGGCTGCTGATCCTGCTGCTCGGGCTCTGCGGCTTGGTGGCCACGGCGGTCGGCGCGTGGTTGGCGGTGGCCCACCGAGGCCTGGTGCGCTGGATCGGCGTCCTGCTGGCGGTGGGCGCCCTGGTGGTCGTCCTGGTCGCCTACACCGACAAAGGGCTGTGGGCGGAGGCGGTCGCGGCGCTGGTCCTGTGGGCCGCGGCGGCGCTCTGCGCCCGCTCGGCGCTGCGGACGGTGCGGCCGCCCAGCGGTATGCGCGCGGTGCGCCGCACGCCTGCACGGCATCCCGTCCTGATCATGAACCCGCGTTCGGGCGGAGGCAAGGTCGGCCGGTTCGGCCTGGTCAAGAAGGCCGAGGCGCTGGGCGCCGAGGTGGTGCTGCTGGACACCTCCGGCGGGCCCGTCGACGTCACCGAGCTCGCCCGGCGGGCGGTGGCGGACGGCGCCGACCTGCTCGGCGTCGCGGGCGGCGACGGGACCCAGGCGCTGGTGGCCGCCGTCGCCGCGGAGCACGGACTGCCCTTCCTGGTGCTGCCGGCCGGCACCCGGAACCACTTCGCCATGGACCTGGGCCTGGACCGCGCCGACCCCTCCCTCGCCCTCGCCGCGCTGGCCGACGGCGAGGAACTGCTGGTCGACCTGGGGACGGTGAACGGTCTGCCGTTCGTCAACACCGTCTCCTTCGGGGTCTACGCGGAGATCGTGCAGAGCCCCGAGTACCGCGACGCCAAGGCGGGCACGGCGCTCGAGGCGCTGCCCGACCTGCTGCTCGGCTACTCCGGCGAACGGCTCGAGGCCGTCGCCGACGAGGTCGTGCTCGAAGGTCCGCAGGCCCTGCTGGTGAGCAACAACCCGTACGCGGGCGCGCAGCCGCTCGGCGCCGCCCGCAGGCCACGGATGGATGGCGGGGTCCTGGGCGTCGTGGGCGTCAGGGTCGCCAACGCGGCCCAGGCGGCGGAGGTCGCCCTCCTCGGCCGGCGGGCCGCGGCGCTGACCGTGCTGACGGCGCACCAGGTCACGGTCGACTCCCCGGCGGGGACCGTCCCGGTCGGGGTGGACGGGGAGGCGCTGCGCCTGGCCACGCCGGTGAGCTGCACGCTCCGGGCGGGCGCGCTCCGCGTGCGGGTCCCCAGGGACCGGCCCGGCGTGCCCGCGGCGCCCGGAGGCCCGCTCGACTGGCGGCGGCTGCTGGCCCTGGCGCTCGGCAGCGCGCTGCCGACGGAGGCGGAGGCAGGCCGGTGACGGCCCGGTCACGCACCGCCCACCCCGAGGATCCCGCCGAGGCGCGGGCACGTTCGCTGTTGCGTCGGCTGCGGTCCGATCCGACCCGCATGCCGGAGGAGCTCGCCGCCTTCGCCGTACGGGAGATGGGCCCGCGTGCCCAGGCGCGCGTCGACGGGCTGCGGCGTCGTCTGCCGGACGCGGACGCGGAGCGACTGCGGGCCGAGACGGTCGCCCACGGCGTGCGCGCCTCGGTCACCGAAGGCGCGTTCGTCGGCGGCCCGTTCCTGGTCTGGATCCCGGTCGCCTTCTGCCGCGCCCTGCTCGCGCAGGCGCAGTTCGTGCTGGAGCTGGCCGCCCTGGCCGGGCGCGATCCGCGGGCGCCCGTGCGCGCGGCTGAGCTGCTGGTGCTCCAGGGAGCCTACCCCGACACAGAGTCCGCCGCCGCGGCGCTGGCCGCGACACCGGCGAACGACGGGCGCGGCTCCGGCGGGGGCGGCTCCGGCGGGCGCGGCCGGACGGCGGGGCTCTGGCAGGTCACCCTACGAATGGCGAGCATCCTCGGGCTGCGCTCCGTCGAGGGGGCGCAGCCGTCGGTCTCGTGGTTGACCCGTCTCGGTCAGTGGCTGCTGCTCACCGTCGTCATCGTGGTGGGGATGGTGGCGCCGTTGGTGTGGCTGCCGTACATGACGGTCTCCTACCAGCGGGCGGGCCGCGCGATCGCCGAGCGGGCGCGCGGGTTCTACTTCGGCGCGACGACCGCGCCGCCGACCTACGCCGAGGCTGAAGCCGGGGGCGGCGCGGACCCCGGCCTGGTCGCGGCCGGCGTGCGGGCCGGCGTCTCGTTCCTGCTCGTCGTGGGCCTGGTGCTACTGGTCCTGCTCACGGACGCGCAGCTGGCCGATCGCCAGTGGCCGCTGCTGGTCGTCGTGCTGGCGGCGTCGTCGGTCGGGTTCGGCGCGTGGTGGCAGCTGCGCCGCCGGGCCCGCGACCGGCGGGCCGAGGAGACCGCCTGACGGGACGGACCCGGACGCCCGCGTCGTCATCGCGCGCCGGAGCTCGGCACCGTCGTGCGGCCCAGGGTCGCCCGGACCCGCCCCTTGACGTGCGCGCGGCCCTCGACCGGCCGCGGCCGCGCGGTGAACGAACCACGCGGCGCCGACCCGGCGCCCGGGGCCTTCACCACGCTGTGCGCCCGCTGCACCTGACGGGCCCCGCCGCCGACGTCCCGGACCACCTCCCACATGTCCGAGAGCACCCGGTGCACGAGCTTGCCCAGGTAGGCGGCCGCGACGATGAGCACGAGACCGGCGGCCTGATGCGCCGTCGACTTGGGACCGGGGGCCTCGGACCCGCGCCCGCCCGGTGAGCGGCCGGTCCCCGCCGACGCGACCTGGTCGCCGGACGGGGTGCCGCCGAAGATGTCCCGGGCGATCCCGACGACCCCCTCGACGGCGTGGGCGGCGGCGAACGCGGCCGCCGACACGCAGACGATCAGCATCGTCTCCGCCAACGGCGTGCCAGGGGACTTGGACGCGCGATGCGCGGATACACCGGTGGGCATGTCACTGCCCTCCTTCTGAGCGCCGGCACCTCGCGGGTGCCCGGCGGCGGCTCCCCCCGGCGGCCTGGGCGTCCGTGACGCACACGGATCGGATGTACGCCCAAGTGTCGGCCCCGATGCCGGCGACCCAAGAAGGGCATGTCGGACCCACTTGGCAGGGCCGAAGGTCCCGGGATCGAGCCGAGCGGGCCACCGCCGCGGAGCCTGCCCGCACATCCACGGTCGGGGCGTCAGAAGGCCCGGTCCCACCCCGGAGAGGCGCCCCGGAGCCGAGAAGAGGAGGGAGCAGCGCCCAGCGGCGACGGGCGGCCTGGTCGGCCGCGTCCACCATGTGCTCCACGGCGTCCGCCGCGGACCGGACGCGGCGACCCCGAGGAACGTTCGATGGCAGCCGCGGCGACACCACGATGGGCCAACGTGCCAGGGCGTGGGCCGCCGCGATGTGCTTCATTGGTCTTCGGGTGATGGCAGCGCCCACCCCTCTCGTGCGCCGCAGGACCGCTTGAGCGTCCTCCTCGCGGCCGCAGCCCTCCGGATCCAGGAGTCGGACCATGCCCTTCGTCACCGTCGGCCAGGAGAACTCCGCCCCGATCGAGCTCTACTACGAGGACCACGGCCAGGGGCGGCCCGTCGTCCTCATCCACGGCTTCCCGCTCAGCGGCCGCGCGTGGGAGCGCCAGGAGCGCGCCCTGCTGGCGGCCGGACACCGCGTCATCACCTACGACCGGCGCGGATTCGGCCGGTCCAGCCAGCCCACGACCGGCTACGACTACGACACCTTCGCCGCTGACCTGCAGTCGCTGCTGACCGCCCTCGACCTGCGCGACGCCGACCTCGTCGGCCACTCCATGGGCGGCGGCGAGATCGCCCGCTACCTCGGCGCGTTCGGCTCCGAGCGGATCCGGCGCGCGGTCATCGTCTCGGGCGTCCCGCCCTACCTGCTGCAGACCGCCGAGACGCCCAACGGCGTCCCGCAGAAGGTGTTCGACGACATCGCGGCGGGGCTCACCGCCGACCGCGCGGCCTACTTCACCGAGTGGAACAAGAACTTCTTCAACCTCGACCAGACCCTAGGCAAGCGCATCAGCCCCGAGGAGGTCCAGGACGCCTGGAACACCGCGGTGGGAGCCTCCCCTACCGGCACGATCGCGTGCGTGCCCACCTGGCACACCGACTTCCGCGCCGACCTGCCCAAGATCGACATCCCGGTCCTGATCCTCCACGGCACCGAGGACCGGATCCTGCCGATCGAGGCCTGCGGCCCGCGCAGCCACGAACTGATCAAGGGCAGCCGGTTCGTGGCCGTCGACGGCGCGGGTCACGGCCTGTGCTGGACCCACGCCGACGAGGTCAACGAGCAGTTGCTCGCGTTCCTGGCCTGAACCCGGGCTTGAGCGCGCGGTTCAGGAGCCGCCGCCACGCGAGGGGCCGAAGAACTCCACCTCGGCGATGGCGACCTGCTTGGTCGGCGAGGCGTTGTAGGCCGAGCGGATGACGAAGCGGACCGAGACGACGTTGTCGAAGCGCAGCGCCTTGGTCTGCGGGCCGACGTTCGGATCCAGGGTCAGCATCTGCGTGTGGAGCTTGCCGTCCGCGGTGGTGACGTCGGCCTCCAGGTTCTGCGGGAGCGCGGAGCTGTCGATGTCGGACGCGTTCGTCGACTCGCCGGGGCTGATGATGACGTCGAGCAGGTCGACCGGCTGGTCGAACCCCGCCTGGATCCACCGGCCCGCGTCGTCGCCCGTGAAGCCCGGCCCCCACCAGGTGTTGTCGTGCTCGTCGAAGGCCAGTTGGGGGCCGTGCTTCGGATAGGAGTCGGACGCGGTGATCTTCGAGGTGTCCGGCGGGATGAGGACCCGCTTGGAGAAGTGGTCGCCCACGGTCTGCGCCACCGAGCCGCTGTCGACCGCGAGTGTGATGACCAGCGCGACGACCGCGGCCGTGACCAGCCAGCCGAGAACCCGGCTCCAGTCGCTGCGCAGTCGCGGACGCTCGCCGGCCCACGGGTTGCGGCGCGGGCCGAAGCCCGGCAGCCGCCGCCACCAGGCGAGCTTGGGCGGGTCCTCGGGACGTCCCTCCATCGACATGGCGCAGCGGCGGCAGAAGTGGCGGTCGGGCCGGTTGCCGGTGCCGCACCAGGGGCAGGGCGTTCCCCCCTCGTCGCCGAGCTCGGCGCCCGGGGCCTGCACCGTCGGCCGCGCGGCGGCCGGCCTCCCCGGCAGCACCGGCACGATGGCCGGCGCGGACTCCTGCTGCTGCGCGTCGGCGACGGGCACCAGCAGTGCGCGGGCCCGCTCCGCCGCCGCGGCAGCGGCCACGGCGGCGGGATCCGGCGCGGCGGGCGCGGCGGTCGGCAGGGGTCGGTGGGGGCCTCCTCGGGCGACGCGGCGGG
>NZ_BBPO01000002.1:7015-16870 GCF_000787815.1 Streptacidiphilus neutrinimicus | reverse complement strand
GTGCGGGACGGCGGCTCCGACGGGACCCGCACCGGCGGAGCGGTCGAAGGCCCCGGCGGAGCCGGATGGAGCCATCGGGGAGTGACCCCCACGGGCGTCGGCCGACGAGCCGCCCGCGGCACCCGCCCCACCCGCTCCGGCGGAGCCCACGGCACCCGGCGCGCCAGAAGCCCCGGAGGCAGCCGTCGAACCGCCCGCGGCACCCGCCCCACCCGCTCCGGCGGAGCCCACGGCACCCGGCGCGTCAGAAGCCCCGGAGGCATCCGTCGAACCGCCCGGCGCCCCCTCTCCTGTCCCGGCGAAGCCGGCGGGATCCCCGGCGAAGCCGGCTGCGCCGGGCGAGTCGGCCGAAGCGCGACCGCGCGAAGGGCTGGAGGTCCAGGTGAGGACCGCGCCGCAGCCGTCGCAGAAGGACTGGCCGGGGGTGGGCGGGGTGCCGCACTCGGGGCAGGCGAGCGGCCCGCTCCCGCCAGCGTCGGCGTTCTGGCTGGTCACGTCAGGTCCTTTCGAGCGCGGTCACCTGGACCGTGCAGGGCATGTGGGCGGGGCGCGCGGCGGAGACCAGGGCCTCAAGCCGGTGCTGGTCGCGCGGGGTGGGGTGCGGCAGCGCCAGGGTGACGTGCAGTCGGGGGCGGCGCTCGCCCGGCACGGGGCCGAGCGGGCGGGCGTCCCAGGCCACCGCACCGCTCTCGGAGATCTCCGGCTCGACGCCGAAGGCGAGGCGCACCGCCTCGGCGAGGCCGCGGCGGGTGCCGCGGATGCGGTGCAGGCGTGCGGCGGCTGCCACGGCCGCGCGCAGCAGCGCCTCCTCCTCGGTGTCGTCGACCTCGGCGCCGACCCAGTCGGCGAGCCAGCGCACGAAGTCGGCGGGGGCCAGTGCGGGGCTGAAGTAGGAGTCCAGGCAGTCCAGGACGTTGTGCAGGGGCGCCAGCACCTCGTCCAGCCCGGCGACGAAGCGCTGGGCCAGGTCGTCCTCGGCGAAGACGGCCGGCAGCATGTCCGCCAGCGGCGCGGAGGAGCCGAGCCCGTCGACGGAGCCCCTCACGACTGGTCCCCCGGGCCCGTGCCCCCCACGACCCGCACGCGGTGGTCGAAGGAGAAGACCAGTGAGGGCGCGTCGAGGTCGATCCGGTCGGTCGCGTCGCCGCGCTTGCCGGTGAGCGGGTCGGCCGGGTGGAGCAGCACCTGGTCGACGAGCTCGACGCCGGGCACCCGCTGCAGCACGGCGAAGATCTCGCCGGACTGCACCGGACGGCCGAACGGCCAGCCGGTTCCCAGCGCGCCGCCGACCAGCGGGTCGAGGTGGCGGTAGAGCGCGTCGTGGGCCTGCCGCCGGACCCGGTCGGTGTCCGCGCCACGGAAGGCGTGCAGCGTGGCGACGACGGTGACGCCCTGGTAGAACGGCGGGCCGACGGCCAGGCGGGTACCGATCAGCCGCCGCTCGTCGAGGTAGCCGGTGATCCGCTCCAACAGAGCGTCCGCCGGGACGAGTTGCTCGAAGCGCAGCCGACCGCCGGGGTCCGGAACCGCGTGCGGGACGACCAGGACCCGCACCGCGTGGGCGCCGTACTGGTCCGGTTCGCCCTCCAGGCAGGTGATCCGGGCGGTCTCCGGCGCGGCGCGCCGGGCCAGCTCCTCGTAGTCGCGCAGGGTCACCGCGCGGTCCTGGGCGCGCAGCGTGATCGGGGCGCGGGTCTTGGCCTCCTCGACCGTCTCCCCGTCGACGCCGCCGGTGGCGGCCTCGCGGTTGACGACCTCGGCCACGTACGGGACGGAGCTGCGCAGCACCTGGATCGCGCCGCGCGCGACGTTGCCCGAGCGGCCGCCACCGGTGCGGTACTGGCGGGCGCGGACGGCCGCGCCCTTGGGCGGCACCGCGCCGTACTGGCGCAGGGTGCCGTCGCTCTCGCGGACGGCGGTGCCGAAGGCGACCTCGCCCGTGGCGGCGTCGAGGGTGAAGTGGCGGTCCTCCGGGCCGGAGGCGGCGAAGTGGCCGACCGCCTCCCAGTCGTCCCAGCCGTCCTCGCCGCCGACCTGGAGGTGCAGCGGCGGGGCGTCCCCGACGACGGGGGCGTGGGCGAGCCGCAGCCGCTGGCCGGGCAGGCCGGTGGACTCGCCCAGCAGTTCGTCGCGGACCGTCTCCGCGTGCACGGCGCCGGTGGTGCCGCCGATGGTGAAGGCCTCGGCGCTGCGCACGGTCGGCGAGGTGGTGTAGAAGGGCTGGTCGGCGTGGGGTTCGGTGACCCGGCAGCGCAGCCAGCCGGCCTCGCGCCGCCCGGTGCGGGACTTCACGTGGCCGCCGGGGATGTGCAGCACGACCTCGCCGGGACGGTTGAGGCCGCCGGTGCCGTCGCGGTCGACCTCGCACTCGACCCAGCCGTCCTCCGTCCAGGCCTCCCAGACCAGCGGGGGCTGCCGGGGGTCCACGCCGACGCCGTCGACGCGGCTGTCCAGGGTGAGCGCCACCGCGCAGTGCGGGACGGCGTTGCTGAGCCCGAGCAGCATGCTGTCGCCGGGCTGCGGAGCCTCCGAGAAGCACATCAGGTCCTTGGCCTCGGCCAGGTCCGAGGTGCGGTCCACGGTCGGCTCCCCGTTGCGCTGCACCACCAGGTACGCCAGCGAGCAGGGAACAACGGTCAGTTCGCGCTCGGTGGCGAAGACCGTCGCCTCCTCGCTCTCGGTGCGGGCGGTGGCCGCCTCGGTGCCGACCGGCAGCCGGACCGGCTCGTCCAGCGGCGCGGACAGCCAGAAGGTGATCTGGGCGCGCGCGGCGGAGGGCGGGAACAGCGTGATGCCGATGAGGTCCAGGAAGGCCAGGTGGTTCTTCTCCGGTACGCGGTTGAGCCGGTAGACGATCTGGTCCGCCATGTGGGCGACCGTCTCGACCAGCGTGACGCCGGGGTCGGACACGTTGTGGTCGGTCCACTCCGGGGCGCGCTGCTGGATGTAGCGCTTGGCGTCGTCGACGAACTGCTGGAAGCGGCGGTCGTCGAGGTTGGGAGAGGGCAGTGCCATCAGCGGTCGCTTTCGGTGGACGGTCGCGGCGGTCGCGGGCCCGGGGAGTCTGAGTCCCCGGCCGGTTCGTCGTGCTCGGGGATGACGTAGAACGGGAAGACCAGGCTGCGCGGGTTGTTGGTGCCGCGGATCGAGTAGCGGACGTCGATGTAGAGCACCGCCTGGTCGTCGCCGGCGGTCACCTCGACGTCCTCGACCGCGATGCGCGGCTCCCAGCGGTCCAGGGTGACGAAGACCTCGTGCTGGATCCGGCCCGCCGTCGCCTCGTTGACGGGGGCGAAGACCATGTCGTGGATGGCGCAGCCGAATTCGGGCCGCATCGGCCGCTCCCCCGGCGCGGTGGCCAGCACCAGCCGCATCGCCTCCTCGATCTCGCGCTCCCCGCTGACCAGCGCGATACCGCCGGTGGGGCTGATCCGCATCGGGAACGCCCAACCGCTGCCGACGAACTGTTCCGCCATCAGATCACCTCTGCCATCAGACGACCGGCAATCCGTTGGCGGTGACCACGCCGACCATGGCCACGTTGACGCCCGCGATGTCGACGTTGAGCGGCGAGGTCAGGGCGAGGGACCCCTCACCCGCCAGCACGGCCGCACCGATCGCGTTCAACTCCAGTGCCCCGAGCGCGTTCACCGCGACGGCCGTGCCCCGGACGCTCACCGCGCCCATCGACTCGATGCTGACGACGCCGCCTGCCTTGACCGACAGGTCGGCGCCGGCCTCCAGCGAGAGACTCGCCCCCGCCTTCACGGAGACCGACGTGCCGCCCTTGATGCTGACGCCGCCCGCGCTGTCGACGGTGATCTCGGTCTCGGTGCGGTCCAGTTCGATTGTCAGCCGGTCGTCGCCGGTGCGCAGTCGGACGCCGCGCTTGGTGCCGAGGCGCTGGTCGAGCAGGTCCAGACGGTTGCCGCTGCGGTCGGCGAGGGTGTGCCGGACGGTCCTGCCGCTGGTGCCGTCGTAGGGCTGGACGTCGCTGCGGCCGGGCAGGTCCTTGCCGTTGTAGAGGCCGCCGATGACGTAGGGGTGGTCCAGCGCGCCGCGGTCGAACGCGACCAGCACCTCGTCCTCGACGTCGAAGCCGATCAGTCCGCCGCCGTTCACGCCGCCGAACTGCATGCTGCGGGTCCAGTCGCTGACGTAGGTGTCGTCCAGCCAGGGGAAGCGCAGCTTGACCCGGCCCTGCCGGAGCGGGTCCTTGATGTCGGTGACCACGGCGTTGGCGACGCCGGGCAGGCGCGGCGAGCCGCCGTCGCCGCCGGAGGCGAGGCCGTAGAGAGAGCGCCACTGGCGTCCGCTGACGGTCAGTTGGACCTCGTAGTGCCGGCTGTCGCCGAAGCTGTGGCGCGCGCCGGTCACCGTGTACTTGCCCTCGAAGGGCTCGCCCACGGCGGAGAGCGCGATCGGGACCCCGGGGCGCAGCTTGGGGTTGCCGCGGACGGTGACCTCCAACTCCGCGAAGGAGGCGGTGATGTCGTCGGCCAGCGAGGCGGCGGCGTTCTTCACCTCGGCTTGCGTGTCGTAGGGGATGTCCGTCTCGACGCGGGTGGCCTCGCCGAAGGCGGAGGCGGCCGCGGCCGGGGTGGTGCCGATGGCGATGGCGGGGTTGTCGACCGCGGGCTCCTGGCTGACCAGCGTGCGCTTGGCCGTCACGTCCCAGCCGCGCGCGACGGCCTCGGAGACCTGGTCGGCGGAGGTGACGGCGGCCCGGCAGCGCAGGATGTCCTTGAACGCCTTCAGGACCAGCGGGTCGGTGTCGCTGCTCACCGGGGGCGCCCCGGCGGCGGAGGCCCGCTTCACGAACTGGAACGTCCCGCGCGGGCTGAGCGACATCACCATGTCGTTCTCGTCCGCGAGCCGGCCGAGGAAGTCCCAGTCGGTGACATTGGCCTGGGTGATGAAGTCGTAGACGGTGGTGGTGGCGTGGATGCTGCCGACCGGCACGCCGTCCTTCGCGCAGAGGCGGCGCGCGATGTCGGCGGCGGTCATGTTCCGGTACGCCTGCACCCGCCGCTGGCGCAGCATGCGGTGGCCGAGGTCGTAGCCGCGTACGACGGTGAAGCTGCCGGTGTTGTCGTAGTCGCTCTCCAGGGCGGTGATCTCGCCGGTCAGCAGCGGCGACTGGGCGCCCTTGCCGTCCGAGACCGGGGCCAGCACCACCTTGGCGCCGAGCTTGGCGCCGGTGTCGCGCAGCACCAGCCGCTCGTGGTCGCGGAAGGTCAGCTCGAACGCGCCCGGGACGCCCGCGGCGAAGTCGATCCAGCCGCCGACCAGATGGCGCGCGACAGCGTCGGTGAGCTTCGCGCCGCCGATCTCGACGTGCAGGACATTGGAGTAGCTGAACTCGGGCATCAGCGACCGACCTCTTCGGCGGCGGGCAGCATCAGGGCGGTGCCGGGGCGCAGTTGGGCCGGGTCGTCGATGCCGTTGGCCTCGGCGATGGCCCGCCAGGCGGTGGCGTCCCCGTACTCGCGCCAGGCCAGGCTCTGGAGCGAGTCGCCCGCGACCACCCGGTGCACCCGCCGGGCGGTGAGCGCGCCGGAGGTGGGGTTCTGCCCCGCGGTCTGGCCCGGCACCTCGCGCAGTTGCACCCGGCAGGTGGCGCGGATCGGCACGCCGGTGGTGCTGAACAGGGTGTAGGTGGCGTCGACGGAGGTCACGTAGGCGTTGAAGCGCGCGGTGGAGAAGGCCCCCCACTGGAAGATCACCCACGGCGTGGACGGCTTGTTGGCGGCGATGCTCGACGCCGTCGTCTCGCAGCAGGAGAACAGCGACTCGACGTTCTTGCGCACCTCGTTGCTGTCCGGCGTCTGCGAGCGGTCCAGGAAGATCTCGACCGACAGCTCACGCGGGTCCGGCCCCATGTACTCGGGCACCGGGCCGTCGTGGTGGCCGGGCGTGGTGGTGGCCTTCCAGGTGGCTCGTCGGCTGATCTGCAGCTGGGAGGGGTTGAAGTCGAAGCTGAAGGTGCTGATCAGCCCGCCCGGTGAGGTGCCGCCGCCGAGCGGCGGCTCGTGGATCGCGATCGTCGCCCGGACCAGGCTCTTGCCGGCCCCGCCGCTGCCCGCCATCTACGCCGCCCCCGCATCGGTGAAGCCGTGGTGGGTGATCTCCAGCGTCTCGGTGGCCACGGCCGGGCTCTCCGGGTTCAGCGACGGGCCGCGCCAACTCACCGGCAGCACGTCGATCAGGCCCCAACGGGCGACCAGGGAGCCGTCCGCGCGCAGGGCGGCGATCTGCGCGGTGGGCCGGTGGATGCCGGTGGTGACCGAGCTGATCCAGGCGGCCACCTTGGAGGTGTCCGGCGTCAGCGGGCGGCTCAGCGTGATGTTGGAGAACGTCACCCGGGAGGGCAGCTGCCAGACGAAGCCGTTGTTGCCGCCCTCCTGGTGCTGGTGGATCTCGACGGAGGAGGACAGGCCCTCGCAGCTGTTGAAGGTGCCCAGGCTCTCACCGTCGATGGTCAGGTGGAAGAAGATGGTGGAGCCGGGGTCCAGTGCCTGGGGCATCGGATGCTGCCTTCCTGCGGGCGGATCAGGTGCGGTTCACGTCGGTGGTGGTGGCCGGCGCGGGCCGGCGGCGGTTCGGCCGGGGCGGTTCGGCCGAGCGGTTCGGTGGGGCCGGCTCGCTCAGCGGCGGTTGTCGCGGAGCCTGCCGGCCCGCTCGCGGTCGAACCGCAGCTCCATGCGCAGCAGCCTCGTGAGCGGGCCGATCAGACGGTGGGTCAGTTCGTCGAGCTGTCCCTCCTTGAGCATGCGGGCGTCGAACGCCTCGGTGACCTGCTCGGGGTCGTACCGGGCGGGCACGGGCGGCGGGACCGCGTCGGCGGTGCCGCCGTTGCGGTGGCCGTTGCCGTTGCCGTTGCTGTTGCCGGGACCGGCCGGAGAGGTGGCCGTCGTCGTCACGGGGGTGACTTTCGGCTCGGCCGGGCGAGGCGGGGAGATCAACGAGAGCGCCGCCTGCGTGTGCCGCGAGGTCCGAGCCGGGAGCGCCTCCGGAGCCCGCTGCACCGCCGACGGCCGAACGGGCGGCGGAGCGGCCTGGGAGGTGAGCGGCACGGGCCGAACGGGCGCACGCCGAACGGGCACCGGCGCGGTGGGCAGCGCGGGGGTGGCCGGGGCGGCGGCTGAAGGCGCGTGGGCTGAACGCACCGAGAAGGTCGGCGCGGCGGCGACCGGCCCGGGGAGCTGCGCCAGTCGGACGGGCGTCGCCGCTGTGGTCAGTGGCGGTACAGCAGGCGTGGGCATCGTGGGCGGCCGCACGGCGGGCACAGCCGTGGCAGGCACGGCTGCGGTGGCACGCTGCACCACGTGCGCGGCCGCCGACGCCGCGCCGTGGAGGCGCTGCGAGGATGCCGCTGACCGGACATCGGCGGGCGTGGCGGCTTCCACCCCTCCCCCTGGCGCGGCGCGCAGCGGCGCAGCCTTCGGCACGTCCCTCCGCTGCACGGGCGCGACGGAGCCGGGCGAGCCCGTACGACTGGCCACGGCCCGCGCCGGAGCCAACGGCCGCACGAGCGGCGGAGCCGCCGAGGTGAGGGCGGGCGTCGCGGGCTCCGTCGGCGCGGCGGTGACTTCCGCCGCGAGCGGCACCGGCCGGACAGCCTCGCCCCGGGCCCCCGTCTCCGCCGCCGCGAGCGGCACCGGCCGGACAGCCCAGGCCGAGGTCCCCGTCTCCGCCGTTGCGAGCGGCACCGGCCGGACAGCCCAGGCCGAGGTCCCCGTCTCCGCCGCCGCCAACCGCTGCACGGGCACCGGGCGCGGGGCGGCGAGGACGGGAGCCGACTGACCGCCCTCGACGGCGCGCGGGGAGGACGACGCCGACGGCACGGCGGGGGTCGACGCCGGGGCGCCGGAGGCCGCCTGCTGCACCGCCACCGCACGTGGCGTGCCGCCGGGCCGCACGCCCGCCGGGGCGCTCACCTCCGGCGCCGCTGGTGGCGCGTCAGCGGTCAGTCGCTGCAGGGGGAGCGCGCGGGGCGTGCCCTCACGGTCGGCCGCAGCAGCGGGAGCGGGCGCGGGCCGGGGAGCGTCAGGCGTTCCCTCGGCCGCGCCGGGACGCACCGCCGTCGGTCGCTGCGCCGGGGCGCGGGTCAGCGGGGCGGTGCCGGAGGGTGCCGCCGTCATCGGCGCGCCGAGCAGCGAACGCCGCCGCTGCACAGGCGCTGACGCAGGCACAGGCACAGGCACATCGGAGCCGCTCGACGTCGCGCGGGCCTCCTGGACATCGCCCCGGCTGGGCTCCCCGAGGCCTGCCTCCCGGCGCTGCACGGACGCGGGGCCACGAACAGCGGCCGGTTCAGGCAGAACGGCGTCCGCCACCGAGCGCTGCACGTCAAGCGGGCCGGGCGCGGGGGCCTCGGAAGCTGCGACCGTGCGCGCGGTGGGCAGCTGCGACACGGGCGTGGAGGGCCGGACCGGCGCAACGCGCTCGGGCGGAGTGCCGACCGGGCCCGCGCCTGCGCTCGCACGGCGCACGGGTACGGCCGTCGCGTCGACCGGCCGGGACGTCTCGGTCGACGCGGGCGGGACCTGGGGTGCGACGGGACGAGAGGCCGGCGGTTCCGGGTTCGCGTGCGCCGGCACGGCCCGCTGCACCGACGGGGCCGGTGCCGCTGCGTCGGACGCCGGACGCGGGGTCTCGGTCGCGCTCCGCCGCACCGGCGCTGCGGGCGCAGGCGCGGACGACGGCGAGGCCGGTGGCGTGAGTCGTTGCACCGGGGCGGGGCTGGGCGCGGTGGGCGCCGCCTCGACGGTTCCGGACGGAGTTGACACGGCGTCCGCTTCCAGGCGTGCCGAGCGCTGGACCGGGGCCTGCTCGGCGGTCGCTGACCTGTCCCGGGGCTCACCGGTCGGGGCGGGCACCGTCGCGCGGTCGGCTCCCTCGCGCACCGCAGGCTGGACCGGAGCCGTGGGGGCGGGAGTGCCCGGGGCGGCGGTGGCAGCGACGGGCCGCAGACGCGACGGAACAGCCGTGGAGCGCTGGACCGGAGCGGCGGGGGCAGCAGACGAGGACGGGGTGGCGGTGGGGTCCGGGCGCACGGGCGTCATGGACACCGCCGTCACTCCGGAGGACTCCGGCTCCGTCGGCTCGGCGCTCCGGCGTTGAACGGCGGCTGCCGGAGCAGCGGACGACGGCACCGTAGTGCCGGCTCCCTGCTCGCGCGCCGGCGCACTGGGCGGCGTCGCCCCGGAGCGCTCCGAGCGGACCGGACCCGCGCTCGGGCCCGGAGCAGGGGCAGCGGCCGTCGAAGGTGCCACCGGTGCCACCGGTGCGTCAGGTCCCCGACGCTTCACGCGCTGGATCGGTGCGGCCGAGGCTGTCGGCCGGTGCGGCGCCATCGGGCCCGCGACAGGCCCGCGCGGCGCAGGCTCGTGCGGCCCAGACACCTGCGGCGCGGGCTCCTGCCGCGCCGGGGCGTGCGGCCCCGACACCTGCCGCGCGGGCTCCTGCCGCGCAGGGGCGTGCGGCCCAGACACCTGCGGCACCGACTCCGCCGGCCCGGCCTCCTGTCGGACGGACTCCCGCCGCGCAGGCTCGTGGCGAGCCGGGTCGGGGTCGGGTGCTGCCGAGTCGGGTGAGGCCGTCAGGACGGGCGTGGGGGTCGTCGGAACCGTGGCGGGGAGGACGCGGCGCTGCACGGCGACGTCGGCAGCACGGGTCAGCGGGACCGCGCGACTGGGAGGCGCGGGGTGCGGGCGCGCCGGAGCGACGCGCGGACCGGTGGGGCGTGCGGCCCAGACGACGCGCTGGACCGCGAGGCCCGACGCGTCGCCGTCCGCCGCAGGGGCTGGCGGTTCGGGGGCGACGACCGGCAGTTCGAGCGCGGGCTCGCCC
>NZ_BBPO01000002.1:0-6727 GCF_000787815.1 Streptacidiphilus neutrinimicus | reverse complement strand
CCGCCCGCCGTTCCCGGTCCGCACCGGCGTCAGCGCGTCGCGCAGCACGCCGGTCGGCGCGCCGTCGAGGACGGCATGCGAAAGGGTTCCCATGAAGGTGGGGTTCTGCCAGGTGGCCAGCGTCCGCGAGAAGTCGGAGGCCGCGACCGCCTGCCGTGCCGGTGCCGCGCTGGCGCGCTGGATCGGCGGCAGGGCCGCCCACCCGCGCGGCGCGGCCGTCGCGGGCGCCGAAGCGGGCGCCGTGGGCGCCGAAGCGGGCGCCGCTGACGCCGCCGTCGCCTGCGCCGCTGACGTGCCCCGAAGTCGGTCGAGGATTCCCATCGTCGTGCGTATCCCGCCCCGTTACCGTTCCGCCGCGGCGCGCGTCACGAGCGTGGCGATCTGCTCGGCGTAGCGGCGGCGGTCACGGTGTTCGAGGTCCAGGATGTCCTCCAGGCTCCAGTGGAAGTGGTAGGCGATGTACGCGATCTCCTCGTGGACACGTTCGGTCGCGTACGTCACGATTCCCCCAGGCGGCTCCCGCCGAGCTCCACCTCGAAGGGCTGCTCGCAGTGCGGGCAGGTCACGCCGGCCCGGGTGTGGCCCTCCGCGTTGATCTGGCGGTAGAAGTCCTGCAGGAAGGCCAGGTCGGAGGCGAACATGTTCTCCACCACGCCGTCGTGCAGGTGCGGGACGGTGCCCAGCCGGGTGATCACCCGGGCGAGCAGCACCACCGACAGGTAGGCGGGGTTCTCCTGCACGCGCACGTCGCGCAGCGGGATGAGTTCGTCGCGGGCGGTCGCCAGGCGCATGACGCCCTCGCGGTGCACCGTGCCGGACTCGTCCACGTAGCCGCGCGGCAGCTCGAAGGCGAACTCCGTGCGCAACTGCCGCCGCACGGGGGCGGGTTCGACCGCCGGGGCGACCGGGGCCGCCGACGCCGCGAACGCGGCGTCGGCGTCGGGACCGGCGGCGAGGCCGCCGGTCCTGGCTGCTGCTCCGCGGCGCATTACTCCATGATCATTTCTTCGTAGGTGATGGTGACGGTCTCGGTCAGGGCGGACGCCTCACCGGCCTTGACCGTGCTCGCGGAGACCTTGTTGCACCAGGCCTGGCGCAGGTGGTACCGCTTCACCGGGTTGTTCTGGTAGTCCATCACGATGATGCTGGCGTTCTTGCGGGCCGAGCCCATGTCGCCGCGGATAGAGGCGTTGATCCAGTCGTTGAAGGCCTTGGACTGGGTCATGCCGCGCACGACCGTGGCCTCGCCCGCGCGCTTGACGCCGGGGAGCTTCTTGACGACAGGCTGGCCGTTGGCCGAGACCTGCTGGAACTCGATGACGTCCTGGTTCATGTCCAGGCCGGAGACCTCCTGGAGGTACTCGACCATGACGCCGTCGATCTGGAGGCCGAAATTGTGCGATGTGAGCGAATCGCCGGGCTGAAGGCTCATGCCTGGTATTCCTTACTTCTTCTCGTACTGGTCGTGGTGCGCGCGGACGGCGCCTTCGAGCGTCAGGGATCCCCGACTACTCCTCCAACTCGCCCGCACCGCTGGAGAACTGCGCCAGCCGGAAGATCACGAACTCGGCCGGCTTGACCGGGGAGACGCCGATCTCGCAGATGACCCGGCCGAGGTCCACGGACTCCGGCGGGTTGGACTCCGCGTCGCACTTGACGTAGTAGGCGTCGTCCGGCGTGGCGCCGAAGAGGGCGCCACTGCGCCACTCGGTGACCAGGAAGGCGGAGATGTTGCGCCGGATCCGGGCCCACAGGGCCTGGTCGTTCGGCTCGAAGACCACCCACTGCGTGCCGGTGAGGATGGACTCCTCGAGGTAGTTGAAGTACCGGCGCACGTTCAGGTAGCGCCAGGCCGGGTCGGAGGAGAGCGTGCGCGCGCCCCAGATGCGGATGCCGCGGCCGGGGAAGGCCCGGATGCAGTTGATGCCCAGCGGGTTGAGCAGGTCCTGCTCGCCGCGGGTGATCTGCATCTCCAGGTCCACGGCGCCGCGCACGACCTCGTTGGCGGGGGCCTTGTGGACGCCGCGCTCGGAGTCGTTGCGGGCCCAGACGCCTGCCACGTGGCCGCTCGGCGGCACCATCCGGGTCTGGGAGGAGGCGGGGTCGAAGACCTTGATCCAGGGGTAGTACAGCGCGGCGTACTTGGAGTCGTAGCCGGCGGTGTCCTGGCGCCAGACCTGGATCTGACGGGCGTTCAGGCCCGGCGGCGGGTCGATGATCGCCAGCCGGTCGCCCATCAGCTCGCAGTGCGCGATCAGCGCGAGCTGGACGGCCTTGACGGACTCCAGGTCGATCGCGCCGCGCTGGTAGGCGGCCATCAGGTCGGGGACGGAGACCATGGACACCTCGTCCACGGCCTCCAGGCCCCCGAAGCCGGTGCGGTCGGCCGAGTCGCCCACGTACTCGCGGACGCCGACCTGCTCGCCCGCGTCCGCCGCGGCGGGGGCCGGGCTCGCGGCCGGGGCGGCGGACGGCGCGGGCAGCGCGACCGTCTGGTTCTGCGGACGGACCAACTGCGCGGCGGGAGCGGCCTCCGCGACAGAGATCAGCTTGGACCGCTCCTTGACCTGCGTGACGACATAGGTCCGGCTGCCCTTCTTCGCCGACACGTCGAAGGTCTCGAGCGGCTTCTCGCCGTCCTTGACGACCAGGCGGAAGCGGTCGGCCGGACCCTCGCCCTCGGCGTCGGCGACCTCGACGGTGAGCGCGCCGCTCTCCCCGCCCGCGAGGGCCGAGACCTTGAAGGAGCCGAGCTCCTTGGCCTCGCCCGGCAGCAGCGCGGCCCGGGCGGCGCCGGCCAGGGCGGTCGGGGCGTGCGCGACCGAGCCGGAGACGCCGCCGGGCACCCCGCCGACGCGGACCACGTAGGCGGCGCTGCCGCCGTTGTTGAAGAAGCCGTAGACGGAGTGCGCGAGGTAGTAGCCGTCGGTGAACTCACCGAACTCGGCGACGTACTGCGACCAGTTGGTCACCAGCGTGGGCTCGTTGAGAGGGCCGGTCGGCGCGAGGCCGACGAACGCGGCCACCGAGGTGCCCACTCCCTCGATCGGCCGCGAGCCGCTGGCGACCTCCTCCACGTAGACGCCTGGCGACAGGTACGACGGCATGCTGAGCGCTCCTCGCAGTACAAGACAGGACCACGACAACACTGCCGGTTCGTGTGCGCTCCCAAAACGTCCCCGGGTGCCCGACCTGGGGCAGCGCTGATGCCCCGCTCAATGTCCCAACGGGCAGGCGGGCGGCGCGGCCCGATGAGCCCCGCCCGCCGCCAGGCATCCTGGCAGCAAAGGAGCCGGATCTGCCCTCGATGATGCCCGGAAGGCCCTTGTGGGCAAACCGCGCGCCCGCGTAGTCCTGGGGCGGGTGTCGCACGGCCGGATCCGAAGAGGGCGTCGGGCGCGCCCGCAACGACCACACCCTGATCGGGGGCTTCTCCATGCGGCACCACCTCAGCGGACATGACGCTCCGTCGAAGCGCTCCGCGGACGCGGCCAAGCCCGAGCGGCCGACCCGGAGCGGTCTGGATCTGCCGGCGCTCCAGCGCCTGGCGGGCAACGCGGCCGTCGTACAGTTCCTGAAGAACAGGGACGCCGGCCCGCAGGACAGCTCCGCCGAGAGCCCGGCGACGGTGCAGCGTTCTCTCGCGCACGAGGTGCTGAGCGGTACGGGCCGGCCGCTGCCGGAGCCCACCCGCAGGGAGATGGAGGTCCGGCTGGGCGCGGACTTCTCCTCGGTGCGCGTGCACGACGACGCGAAGGCCCGCCGTTCGGCGGCCGAACTCGGCGCGCGCGCCTACACCTCCGGCGAGCACGTGGTCATCGGGGACGGCGGCGGGGACCGGCACACGCTCGCCCACGAGCTGACCCATGTCATCCAGCAACGCCAGGGCCCGGTGGCCGGCGCCGACAACGGCGGCGGGCTGCGGGTCAGCGACCCCGGTGACCGCTTCGAGCGGGACGCGGAGGAGAACGCCCGGCGGAGCCTGGCAGCGCCGCTCCCGGCAGCGTCGACCGCGGTGCAGCCGGCCGCAGCCAGGGCCACCGACGTTCCCGCGCACGCGCACACCGCGGCCTGCGGCCACACGGCGCAGCAGCCCGAGGTGCAGCGCGCACTGCAGGTGGGGCGGATCGACTTCACCAAGGAGTACAAGCAGCGGACCTCCGCGCTCCCGCCGCGCGAACAGGAGCTGGTGCTCGACACCATGGTGAAGGAGGTGACGAAGGGCTTCCTCGGCGAGGCCGCCCCGAACTTCAGCCGGGACGAGCGCACCGCGTTCGTCAACGAGCAGAACCGGATCGACTGGCAGCTCAGGAAGGCGATCGTCGCCCCGGTCGGATACAAGGGCTACCACCCGGTGCTCAAGGGGCAGGTGGGCAGGCACCCGGACTTCGGCGCCAAGAACCACGACATCCGGGTGAACAACTACACCGAGCTCGCCCGGAACCTGATGGGCTGGGTCTACGCGAAGGACAACCGCCACCGGGAGAAGGAGGCCGCGCTCGACGTCCAGAACGGCGGGCAGGTGGAGCTGTTCCTGAACGTCGTACTGCGTCGTGTCGCCCGGTTCGCCCAGGAGGTCCAGCGCGCCCGTGGAATGTCGCCCCGTCAGATCGCGGTCATGCACGAGGAGCTGCGGACCGGGCTGTCGCACATCGAGTCGCAGCCGCTGATCCAGGGCCGCCACGGCCCGATCCACGACAGGAAGAAGGCGGACCAGCCGGTCGGGGCCTACCTGGCCTACTTCGACGGCACGTTCAACCCCAAGTTCGCCAACAGCCGCCTGGCCACCCGCATGATCGACAAGGGTGGCCTGCTGGCGCTGCTGGAGACCCCGGAGAAGTTCTCCTTCCGGGACAAGATGATCGCCCTGCACGACCTGTCCGAGTACTTCGGGCACTCGCGGCACACGCCGCCGACCATGGGCAAGGAGGCGGTGGCCGAGATCGACGACGAGGACACCTGGAGCACGGCAGGCTGGGACGGTCAGGGCAGGCGACTCCAGGTCCACGACCGGGGCCAGAACCCCGTGGTCAAGGCCGACGGCACGGTGAAGGAGCATCCCTCCACCCGCAACGAGAACTCGCTGACGACCAGGCTGGCCCGCTCCAGGAACGTGCCGGTGTGGGCGGGCCAGTCGTACACCGCCGCCCGGATGTTCAAGCTGGCCCAGGCCAGCGGCGCCTCACGGGAGGAGATCGCCGCGGTCGGCTGGGGCATCTTCTCCTTCTGGCGCCTGGACTTCGACCACACCACCGAGTTCGCTTACCACACGCTGCACGAGGTCATGGACATCGCGCAGAACTACGACGTGCCGTACGACATCGACGACCGGTACGCCTCCCTCCCGCTGGCGAACGCCCAGCGGATCGCCGACCGGCTCACCCAGCTGCACGCGAGCACGGACGCGGTCTACCAGGACGCGAAGAAGCAGGTCCGGGCGATGAGGGAACTGGTGGCGCGGCAGCACGACCGGATGGTGACCGACCAGGAGGAGCGGTTCCTGCAGGTCGCCGAGTCGGTCGCGCAGGAGCTGAGGGACCTCCGCGGCGACCTGGCGGAGCGCATCGACCGCTTCCGTCGGTGGCAGGACCTGAGCGGGCGCGACCGCACCCGCCTGCTGACCTGGTGCCTCAACAACCCCCGGCCGCTGCGCGAGCGGATGAAGCGACTCAGCCAGCAGCTCGACGCCGTCCGCCCCTGACGACGTCCGTCGCCGAGGCCGGGCGGTACGGTGAGCCGGGTGGGCGAACCGGGCAGCAAGCCTTGCCCTTTGGGGACTCGACCGTGCACCAGGACTGCCCTTGTGACTCCTGCCCGGCCGCGTCGCTTCCAGGTAGCTTCCCCAGGTGAGCCTATGGACTTCCCTGGAGCCCGCGTCCACGACGGTCGACGCGGGCAGCACCGCCACCGTACGCCTGCGGGTCCGCAACACCGGTGACATCGTCGACGAGTACCGCTTCACGGTCGTCGGCGACCTGGCGCCCTACGTCACCGTCGAACCGCCCACCCTCCGCCTCTACCCGGGCACCACGGGGACGGTCGAGCTCACGGTCGCACCGCCGCGCACCCCCGACGCCGCCGCCGGGCCGCACCCGTTCGCCGTCCAGGTCACCCCGACCGAGCACCCCGAGGCGACCACCGTCCCCGAGGGCAACATCACGGTGACGCCGTTCGTGGAGGTGCGGGCCGAGCTCGTCCCGCACACCGTCAAGGGGCGCTTCCGGGGGCGGCCCAAGCTCGCCATCGACAACCTCGGCAACACCATGCTCACCGCCTCGGTGGTCGGCGACGACAACGGCGACCAGCTCGGCTACGAGGTCGTGCCGGCCAACGTCCAGATCGCGCCGGGCCGCGCGGCCTTCGTCAACGCGACGCTGAAGCCGCGCCAGATCATCTGGATCGGTCATAGGCAGAACCGGCCCTACCGGCTCTCGGTGCGCCGCTCGGGCGTCAACCCGCTGAACGTGGAAGGCACCTACGTCCAGCGCGGATTCCTGCCGCGCTGGCTCTTCACCGTCCTCAGCCTCTGCCTTGGCCTCGCGATCGCGTTCGTCGCGCTCTGGATGACCAACCCGCCCGCCTTCAGCACCCAGGCCACGCCGCTGGCGGCGCAGGTGACCCCCAGCCAGCTGCCGGCTCCCAGTCAGCCGCCCGCACCCACGCCGACGCAGCCCGCCGCCACCCCGCAGGGTGGCGGTGCGCCGTCCACACCGGTGCAGGTTGCTCC
>NZ_BBPO01000003.1:157031-250159 GCF_000787815.1 Streptacidiphilus neutrinimicus | reverse complement strand
GGCGGCGACGGATCGTCCGGGCCGGGGGCCGCCTGCACCAGGTGCCAGGCGCGGCGTACGGCTGCGTCGCCGCCGGGGACCTCGCGCCGGTCCAGCACCGCGGCGAGCGCGGCGTGGGCCGCGAGCCGCTGGGCGAGCGGGGCGCGGCCGAGCACAGCGGAGCGCAGCAGCGGATGCCGGAAGGCGAGCCGCCCGCCCGGCCCCCCGGCGACGCCGACCAGTGCCGCCGCCTCGGCGGGTTGCAGGTCCCGCGCGGACGCGCCGAGGCGCTCGGCGGCGTCGAGGACGACGGACAGCTCACCCGACTCCTCCGCGGCGGCGACCAGCAGCAGCGTCTGCGTCGCGGCGGGCAGGCGGCTGAGCTGGCCGTGGTAGGCGAGTTGGAGCCGACCCGCGAGCGGCAGCGGCGCGCAAGCCCCGCCCTCGGCGCTCGGCAGCTCGCGCAGCGCGAGCGGGTTGCCGTGCGCCAGTTCGAGCAGTTGACGCCGCGTCACCTGGTCGGCGTCGGGAGCGTGGCGGGCGAGCAACTGCGCCGCGGCCGCCTCGTCGAGCCCGGCGAGGCCCAGCTCGGGCAGGCCGGCCGCGGCGGGTGCGCCCTCGCCCTCCCGGGCGGCGATCAGCACCACGACACCCTCGGCGCGCAACCGGCGGGCCGCCAGCAGCAGCGCCTCGGCGGAGGCGGCGTCGCACCACTGGAGGTCGTCCACGAGGCAGAGCACGGGCCCGGACTCGGCCCGCTCCGCGAGCAGCCCGAGCACGCCGAGGCCCGCGAGCAGCCGGTTGCCCAGGGACGCGGCAGCGTCCGGATCGGCGAGGCCGAACGCCCGCTCCAGCGCCTGCCGTTGCGGCTCCGGCAGCGCGGCCAGCCCGTCGAGCGCGGGGGCCAGGAGCAACTGCAGTGCGGCGAACGGCAGGTCGGACTCGGCCTCCACACCGGCCGTCCGCAGCACCGTCCACCCGCCGAGCGAACCGGCGGACGCCTCGGCGTGGTCCAGCAGCGCGGTCTTTCCGATGCCCGGCTCGCCGCGCAGCACCAACACCCCGCTGCGCCGCTCCGATGCGGCCGCGCGCAGCAGGTCGTCGATAGCGGCCTGTTCGGGCCCCCGTCCGTACAGCATGCCCAGCACCCTACCCAGCGCCGCCGACACCAGGGGGCCGACGTCCCGTGACGGACACCGCCGACACCGGCCCTACGGAAAGTACCTAAGCGCGACTGATTCCGGCCCGCGCCGCCGTCCGTAGCTTTTTGACCTGCAAGGAGACGGAAGCGAACGAGCAGACGAGGAGCCCGGGATGGACACCACCGCCACCACCCTGCAGGACCTGGCCGACCGCTACATCGCCGCCTGGAACGAGACCGACCCGGCCGCGCGCCGCCGCCTCGTCGACGCGAGCTGGGCCGAGGACGCCCGCTACACCGACCCGCTGGTCGCGGCGGAGGGCCGCGACGCGGTCGACGCCACACTGGGCGCGGTGCAGGCGCAGTTCCCCGGGCTGGTCTTCCGGCTCGGCGGCCCGGTCGACGCGCATCACGACATCGCCCGGTTCAGCTGGGAGCTGGGCCCGGCGGGCGGCGAGGCGCTGGTGGTCGGCTTCGACGTCCTGGTCGCCGACGCCGCGGGCCGGATCGCCCAGGTCCACGGCTTCCTCGACAAGGTGCCCGCGGTCTGAGCCCGCGGATCCCCGAGCCCCGCGCGGGGCTGCTCCCACAGCCCCGCGCGGCCCGACACCCACCTCCGCACGCCGTCAGTCCTCAGAGAAGCGGAAGCAGACCATGTCCAGCACCCGTGTCCCGGCCGCCCAGGCCACCCCGGCCGTCCCGGACCAGCGCCTCGCCCACGACGCCGGCGGAACCGGTGTCCGGCGCGGGCTGCTCCCGGTGGTCCTGACCGCCACGTTCATGTACGCGCTCGACTTCTTCATCGTCAACGTGGCCATCCCGTCGATGCAGCGCGGACTGGGCGCCTCCTCCGGGGCGATCCAGTGGATCATGGTCGGCTATTCGCTGGCCCTGGCCGCCGGTCTGATCAGCGCGGGGCGACTGGGCGACATCCACGGCCGACGCCGGATGTTCGCGCTCGGGCTCGGCCTGTTCACCTCCGCGTCCGCCGCCTGCGGGCTGGCCCCCGACATCGACCTGCTCGTCGCCGCCCGCGTCGCGCAGGGCCTGGCCGCCGCGCTGATGGCGCCTCAGGTGCTCGCCATCATCCGCACCGCGTACCAGGGCGCCGCCCAGGCCCGCGCGATCGCCCTCTACGCCGTCACCATGGGGCTCGGCGGGGTGTGCGGCCAACTCGTCGGCGGCCTGCTGATCAAGGCGGACGTCTTCGGCAGCGACTGGCGCTCCTGCTTCCTGATCAACATCCCGGTCGGTCTCGCCGCGCTGGCGATGGTCCGTCGCAGCCTGCCCGAGTCCCGCGCGCCGAGGCGCCCACGCCTGGACAACGCCGGGATGGCGCTGATCTCCACCGCGCTGGTGGCGCTGCTGCTGCCGCTGATCCAGGGCCGCCAGGCCGGCTGGCCACTGTGGACCTGGCTCACCATGGCCGCCTCGGTGGTCCTGCTCGTCGTCTTCGCAGCCCACCAGCGCCGTCTGGCGGCGCGCGGCGGCTTCCCGCTCGTGCCGCCGGAGCTCTTCCGCGGGCGGGCCTTCGCCCTCGGCTCGGTCACGCAGGTGCTCTTCGCGGCCGGGCAGGGCTCGTTCTTCCTGATCCTCGCCCTCTACCTGCAGCTCGGCCGCGGTCTGGACCCGCTGACCTCGGGCCTGGTCTTCACCGTGCTGGCGCTGGGCTACTTCGCCAGCTCGCTGCGCTCGGACGTGGTCGCCGCCCGCCTGGGCCGGCAGGCGGTCACCCTCGGCGCGGTCGGCATGGCGCTCGGCCTGGGCCTGCTGTGGGAGGGCGCTCGCCTCGCGGGCGACGCGCCGGGCACGGCCCGGGTGCTGTGGCTGATCCCGGGCCTGGTCGTCGACGGTGTCGGCATGGGCCTGGTCCTCGGCCCGCTGACCGGCGCGTCACTGAGCCGCGTCGCGAACCACCTGGTCGGGGCGGCCTCCGGCGTCATCACCACGCTGCAGCAGCTGGGCGGCGCGGTCGGGGTGGCGGTGGTGGGCCTGGTCTTCTACGGCTCCCTCGGCGGCGGCTACGCCCACGCCTTCGAGGCGGGCGTGCTGGTCCTCGCGGTGATGGAGCTGGGCCTGGCAGGCCTGACGCAGTTGCTGCCGCGCGAGAGGTAGGGCGCAGACGAGGGGTCTCCCGCCGCCCGGCGGAAGACCCCTTCGGCGTGTCCGCAGCGGTCCGTCAGGCCGTCGGCGGGTTGCGCAGGCTGTGCGCGGCGGCGGAGGCGACGGCCTCGGCGACGACCGCCAGGGCGGGCGAGTCGAGGCGCCACTGCTGCCAGAACAGCGGCACGTCGAACGTCCGGTCCGGCAGGACCGCGACCAGCGCGCCCGAGCGCAGCCCCGCGCTCGCCTCCTCTTCCGGCACCAGCCCCCAGCCGAGACCGGCGGTGACGGCCTGGGCGAAGCCCTCGCTCGACGGCACGTAGTGGCGCAGACGAGAGGCGGGCCGACCGCCGGTCGCCTCACGGGCGAACGCGTCCTGCAGGTCGTCGCGGCGGTCGAAGCAGACCACCGGCGCGCGCGGGGCCCAGTCCCCGGGCTCGCCTGTCAACCAGCGCGCGGCGAAGGCCGGCGTGGCGACCGGGAGATAGCGCATCGCGCCGAGGGGGCGGACCGAGCAGCCGGCGACCGGGTCGGGCGAGGAGGTGACGGCGGCCAGCACCTCGCCCTCGCGCAGCAGTTCCGTCGTGTGGGCCTCGTCCTCGCGCCGCAGGTCGAGGTGGATCCGGGCGTCCTGCGTGAGCGCGGACAGGGCGGGCACGAACCAGGTGGCGAGCGAGTCGGCGTTGACGGCGATCGCGAGCCAGGTCGGCGCGGCGGCCGTCCCGGCGTCCGACTCCCCATCCATGCCGAGCGCGGCCCTGGCGTCCCCTTCGAGCCGCGCGAGCTGGCGGGCGTAGCGGACGACGACCTGCCCGGACTCGGTGGCCCGCACCGGCCGGGTGCGGGTGAGCAGGACGCGCCCGGCGCGCTGCTCCAGCGCCTTGACGCGCTGGCTGACGGCGGAGGGCGTGACGTGGAGCACCGCCGCGGCGGCGTCGAAGGTGCCCTCGTCGACGACGGCCAGGAGGGTCCGGACCAGGTCGTGCGGCAGCTCGTTCTTCACGAGCGCTAATGGTACGTAAAAACCTTTAGCTGGCCTTAGCGGCGGCCCGTTCCTACGGTGGGGCCATGGGGAACGCACTCACCGCCGCCGCGGCCGGCTTCGGAACCGGCCTCTCGCTCATCGTCGCCATCGGCGCGCAGAACGCCTTCGTGCTGCGCCAGGGGATCCGCCGCAAGGCGGTGCTGCCGGTGGTCGCCATCTGCGCGGTCTCGGACGCGGTGCTGATCGCCTGCGGCGTGGGCGGCCTCGGCGTGCTGGTGACGGCCTGGCCCGCCGCGCTCACCGCGATCCGCGCCGTGGGCGCGGCGTTCCTGCTCTGCTACGCGCTGCTGGCCGCGCGGCGCGCCCTCCGCCCCTCGTCCCTGGAGGCGAGCGGCCCCGCCGTCCACTCCGGCCGCCGCGCGGTCCTCACCTGCCTCGCGATGACGTGGCTCAACCCCCACGTCTACCTCGACACCGTCCTCCTCCTCGGCGCGGTCGCCGCCGGCCACGGCCAGCTCCGCTGGCAGTTCGCCGTCGGCGCCGCCACGGCCAGCCTCTGCTGGTTCACCGCCCTCGGCTTCGGCGCCCGCCTCCTGGCCCCCTTCTTCCGCCGCGCCTCCTCCTGGCGCGCCCTGGACGCCCTGGTCGCCACCACCATGCTCCTCACCGGCCTGAGCCTCGCCGCCGGCGCATGACGCCTCCGGCGAGGTCGGACGACACCCGGCACCCGCGCCCCACGCGCCCCAACCCCGCGACGGGGACGGCCGGTCAGCGCGCAGCGCGCGCGGTGCCCGCCGGGCTACGCTGCGCTGTGCCCAGACGCAGTCGCCGAGCCCGTCGGCTCCTCGTCGGCGACGCCACGTATCTGTGGACCGTCGGCCACGACCACCAGTGCGTGGAGGACCCCGCGACGGGCCGCCACCGCTTCCTCGACTGCCGCGAGATCCTGACGCTCCGTCGGTTCCGCACGGCCGGGCGGCTGAGCCTCGTGTTCAGCCAAACGCCCGGGCGGCTCGTGCCGGACGGCTACCTGCACTCCGGCGCGGTGGGCACCGCGGCCGGGAGGTGGCTGAACCTGCACGAGCCCGGAGCGGTCCGTGCGCTGCTCGACGAGGCGCTCGCACGCGGCTGGGCGCCGGACATCACCGCAGAGCTGGACGGCCGGCCGTTGTTCGACGTCGTCGGCTCGCAATGCGCAGGGTGAGTCAGTCGCCCTGCGCCCACAGACGGCGGACGTGGCCGAGGTGTTCGGCGATCAGACGCTCGACGGCCGGGAGGTCGCGGGCGAGCATCGCGTCGAGGAGGCGTTCGTGCTCTTCAGCCGAGTCGACCAGGCTGCCCGCGGAGACCAGCGTCTGGAGGCCGTACAGGCGGGAGCGACTGCGGAGCTCGCGCACGGTGTCGACGAGGTGGCGGTTGCCGTGGAGGGCGAGCAGGCCGAGGTGGAAGAGGCGGTCCGACTCGATGTAGCCCACCAGGTCGCCCGCGCGCGCCGCGTCGACGATGGCGCGGGCGTGTGCGCGCAGCGGCTCCAACTGCTCGGGGGTGGCGGTCTCGGCGACGCGGACGGTGGCCGGGATCTCGATCAGCTCGCGGATCTCGGTGAAGTCGTCCAGGTCCTGCTCGGTCAGGCCGATGACGCGAAAGCCCTTGTTGCGGACGACCTCGACCAGGCCCTCCTTGGCGAGATCGAGCATCGCCTCGCGCACGGGCGTAGCCGAGACGCCGAACTCGCCCGCCAGGACCGGCGCGGAGTAGACGATGCCGGGCCGCAGCTCGCCTGCGACGAGCGCGGCGCGCAGTGCGTGGGTGACCTGCTCGCGAAGGCTGCGGCGGGCCTGGACCGAGGGCAGGTTGAGCCCGCCGCCGTCGCTGTCGATGGACTCCGGGTTCACCTCGGACCTCTCGGCTCATGGTTATGTGAAACATCATCCTGCACCATCACGGTGTACCGCCGAAGCCCCGCGCAGAACGGAACCCGCCGCACCCATGACCGCTCCCCTGCCCGAGCCCCGCAGCCGTAGCCTCCGGATCCCCGGCCTCGCCGTCACCGACCGCACCTTCACCGTCCCGCTGGACCATCACGACCCGGCCCGCGGCAGCGTCGAGGTCTTCGCCCGCGAGGTCGCGGATCCGGCGAAGGCCGAGCAGGACCTGCCGTGGTTGCTGTTCCTGCAGGGCGGCCCGGGCGGCAAGGCGCCGCGGCCGACCGCCGGCAACCCGTCCTGGCTGCGCCGCGCGCTGCGGACCCACCGCGTGCTGCTGCTGGACCAACGCGGGACCGGACGCAGCACCCCGATCACGGGGCGCACAGCCGCGCGGTTCCCCTCCGCAGCCGCGCTCGCCGAGCACCTCGGCCTCTTCCGCGCGGACTCGATCGTCGCCGACGCCGAGCTGATCCGGCGGCAGCTGACCGGCGGTCGGCCCTGGGAGACACTCGGCCAGAGCTACGGCGGCTTTCTCACCCTGACATACCTGTCCCAGGCGCCCGAAGGCCTCGCCGCCTGCTACGTGACCGGCGGCCTGGCCGGCCTGGAGGCCACCGCGGAGGAGGTCTACCGCGCGACGGCTCCCCGTGTGCAGGCCAAGAACGCCGCCTTCGCCGCGCGCTACCCGGACGACCAGGAGACCCTGCGACGTCTCGCCCGCCGACTCGCGCAGGAGCCCGCCCGGCTGCCGGACGGCGACCTGCTGACGGTCCGGCGGCTGCGCTTCCTCGGGCTGGAGCTGGGCATGGGGGCGGGCTTCGAGCGCCTGCACTGGCTGCTGGACGAGGCGCTCGACGCCGACGGAGCGCCCACCGACGTGTTCCTGGACGAGGTGGCCCGCCTGACGGGCCTGGTCGCCAACCCGCTGTTCGGCGTCCTGCACGAGTCGATCTACGGCCAGCCGGGGTCCGGCGCGACGAACTGGGCCGCACAGCGGGTGCTGGACTCCCTGCCGCAGTTCGCCGAGGACGCCGACCCGCTGCTGCTGACCGGCGAGATGATCCTCCCCTGGATGTTCCGGGACGTCGCCGCGCTGCGGCCGTTCGCCGACGCGGCCGAGCTGCTCGCCGAACGCGCCGACTGGCCCGCCCTCTACGACCGGAGCCGCCTCGCGGCCAACCAGGTCCCGGTCGCGGCGGCGGTCTACTTCGACGACATGTACGTCGACGCCCAGCTGTCGCTGCACACCGCGGCCGATGTCGGCTCGGTCCGCGCCTGGGTGACCAACGAGTGGGAGCACGACGGCGTCCGCCTGGACGGCGAGCGGGTGCTCGGACGGCTGATGGACATGGCGGCCGGTCAGGTGTGAGGCCTCGGGCTCGATTTCGAGCGTGAACGAAGATGTCCGTGTGGTAACGGCTGGGTGTTCACTTCTTGACGTGGCCCACCGGCGCCGGTTGACTCCCTGCCACTCAGGTCGCCGCACCCGGTGACCTCGGCAAGGAGGCACCGCCCGGATGAACCGCAGCTTGAAGCGCACACCGGCCGTCACCGCACTGGCCGTGGCCCTTGGCTTCGGGCTCTGCGCGTGCGGCTCCGGCTCGGGCGGCGCGTCCGTCGCCGCCGGGTCGGACGGGAGCGCGAGCGCCGCGCCGCAGATGATCGGTCTGCTGCTGCCGGAGGACACCGCGACCCGGTACGAGCAGTTCGACAAGCCGCTGTTCGAGGCCAAGGTGCAGGCCCTGGCCCCGAACGTCCAGGTGCGGTACGCCAACGCGGGCGGCAGCGCGCAGACGCAGGCGCAGCAGGTGCGGACGATGATCGACGCGGGCGTCGGCGTGCTCGTGATCGACGCGCAGGACTCCGCGCAGATCAAGTCCTCCATCGAGACGGCGAAGGCCAAGGGCATCAAGGTCGTCGCCTACGACCGCCTGGCCCAGGGCCCGGTCGACGCCTACGTCTCGTTCGACAACGAGAAGGTCGGCGAACTGCAGGGCCAGGGCCTGCTGGACGCGATGGGCCCGGCCGCCACGCCGTCGGCCAAGGTCGTGGAGATCGACGGCGACGCCGCCGACCCCAACTCGATCGACTTCGAACGCGGCTTCCTGGCCGCGGTGCAGGGCAAGGTGAACGTCGCCTACGACGCCTCCGGCATGTGGAAGCCGGACGTCGCGGCGGAGAAGGCGACCGCCGCGATCAACCAGCTCGGCGCGAAGAACATCGCGGGCTTCTACTCCGCGAACGACGGCATGGCCGCAGGCATCGTCAGCGCGATGCGGACGGCCGGGCTCACCGGCGTCCCGATCGGCGGCCAGGACGCCCAACTGGACGCGATCCAGCGGATCGTGGCCGGCACCCAGTCCTACACCGTCTACAAGGCGTACAAGCCGGAGGCCGAGGCCGCCGCCGAGCTCGCCGTCGACCTGCTGCAGGGCCGCGACATCGGCGCGCTCGCCGCCGCCATGAAGATCAGCGCCTCCGGCGACGACGTGCACGCGGACCTGCTCACCCCGGTGCTGCTCACCAAGGACAACATCAAGCAGACCGTGATCGCGGACGGCCTCTACACGGTGGGCCAGATCTGCACGCCGACGTACGCGTCGGCGTGCCGCGCCGACGGCCTGCAATAGCCCGAACGGCCGGTCAGAGCAGGAACCCTCTGGGGAACGGGTCCGTCGGGTCGAGGAAGTACTGCGCGGTCCCGGTGATCCAGGCCCGCCCCGTGACCGTGGGCACGACCGCCGGGCGCCCGGCGACGGTGGTCTCCTCGACCAGCCGTCCGAGGAACCGCGTGCCGATGTACGACTCGTTGACGAACTCCGCGCCCAGCGCGAGCTCACCGCGCGCGTGGAGCTGCGCCATCCGCGCGGAGGTACCCGTCCCGCAGGGCGAGCGGTCGAACCAGCCCGGGTGGATCGCCATGGCGTGCCGCGAGTGCGCGGCGGTCGACCCGGGCGCGGCGAAGTACACGTGGTGCACCCCGTGGATCCCCGGGTCCTCGGGGTGGACGGGCTCGTCCGCCGCGTTGACGGCCGCCATGGTCGCCAGCCCCGCCTTCAGGAGCTGCTCCTTGGTGGCCCGCTCGCGGTCGAACGGCAGCCGGTAGTCGTCGAGTTCGACGATGGCGTAGAAGTTGCCGCCGAAGGCGAGGTCGTACCGGATCTCCCCGTACCCCGGCACGTGCGCCTTCGCGTCGAGCCGCGCGCAGAACGACGGCACGTTGGTGAGCGTGACGGCTGTCGCCGAGCCGTCCTCCACGGCGACGTCGACGGTGACGAGCCCGGCAGGGGTGTCCAGCCGCACGGTCGTGACCGGCTCCGTGACCGGCACCATCCCGGTCTCCACGAGCACGGTGGCCACCCCGATCGTCCCGTGCCCGCACATCGGCAGAACGCCGGACACTTCGATGAACAGCACCCCGTAGTCGGCGTCGGGCCGGGTCGGCGGCTGCAGGATCGCCCCGCTCATCGCGGCGTGGCCGCGGGGTTCGTACATCAGCAGCGTGCGCAGGTCGTCCAGGTGCGCCTGGAAGTGCAGCCGCCGCTCGGCCATGGTCGCACCGGGGATGACGCCGACCCCGCCGGTGATGACGCGGGTCGGCATGCCTTCGGTGTGGGAGTCGACGGCGTGGTAGATGTGACGCGTTTTCATCAATTGTGTCCTCGCTCAGTCCGTTGCAACTCCTTGAGGGGCGCGGGGCACTGCGCGAGCAACCAGCTGCGCGTGCGGGTGGCCCTGCGCGTTGAGGACCAGCTGCTCGGGTGGCTTGTCCGCAGTTTCCCGCGCCCCTGAGGTACTTACCGCAGTCCCTCGGCCAAAGCGTTCTCGGTGGCCAGGGTCACGGCCTTCAGGGCTTCGCCCGTCAGGGGGCCGCGGGGCGGCCGGCAGGGGCCGCCCTTGCGGCCGGCAAGGTCCATGGAGAGCTTGATGGCCTGGACGAACTCCGTGCGGGAGTCCCAGCGCAGCAGCGGGTGCAGTTGGCGGTAGCGCGGCAGCGCCACCGCCAACTCGCCCGCCACCGCCGCGCGGTACAGCTCGGCGCACGCGGTCGGCAGGGCGTTCGGGTAGCCGGCCACCCAGCCGACCGCGCCGGCCAGCGCCAGCTCCAGCAGCACGTCGTCCGCGCCGACCAGCAGGTCCAGTCCGGGGGCGAGTTCGGCGATCTCGTAGGCCCGGCGGACGTCGCCGCTGAACTCCTTGACCGCGACGATGTGCCCGGCCGCGTGCAGCTCCGCCAACAGGGAGGGGACGAGGTCGACGCGGGTGTCGTGCGGGTTGTTGTAGGCGACGACGGGCAGGCCCGCCTTCGCGACCTCCGCGTAGTGGGCCAGCACGGCCTCCCGCTCCGCGCGGTAGGCGTTCGGCGGGAGCTGCAGGACGGAGCCGCAGCCCGCCTCCGCCGCCTGCTCGGCCCATCTGCGCGACTCCGCGGACCCGTACGCGGCCGTCCCGGCCATGACGCGACCGCCGTCGCCCGCTGCCTCGACGGCCACTCGCACGACCTCGGCGCGTTCGGCGTCCGTCAGGGTCTGGTACTCGCCGAGCGAGCCGTTGGGGACGACGCCGTCACAGCCGTTGGCGACGAGCCAGGCGACATGTTCGGCGTAGGCGTCGTAGTCGACGGAACCGTCGTCGTGGAACGGCAGGGCGGTGGCGACCATGATGCCGTGCCAGGGGGCCCGGCGCTCAGGGGTGGTCATCGGGGGCTCCTTCGGAGGGGGGTGCGGGGGTGTCGCACTCGGCCAGCAGGCCCAGCGGCACGGGGGTGGACAGAGGGCGGGTGGGCGCGCCGTCGTCGTGCGCGCCGCAGAGCCGGGCGACGGCCGGGCCGCACATGCGGGCCTGGCACCAGCCCATGCCCGCACGGGTGAGGAGTTTGACGGTCCGTTGGTCCGGAGCGCCCAGCTCGCTGACGGCGTCCCTGACCTGGCGTGCCGTCACCTCCTCGCACCGGCAGACTTCGGTGGCGTCGTCGAGCCACTGTGTCCACCCGCCGCCCGGGGCGTGTCGCGCGGCCATGAGCTCGGCGAAGGCGCGCTGCCTGGCTCGTCGCCGCAGCAGTTCGCGCGGCGCGGCGGTCTGCCCAGCGACGGCCAGGCCCGCCAGCTCGCCTTCGGTGACAGCGAGTTGGACGCCGCCCACACCGGTGCTCTCCCCGGCCGCCCAGACGCCGGGCACGCTGGTGCGCTGCGCGGCGTCGACCACGAGAGCGGCGCTGCCGTCCGGCAGACGCCGTGTGCGGCAGCCGAGTTCGAGCGGCAGCTCCAACTGCGGCACCAGCCCGTGCCCGACGGCTACGGCGTCGCACGGGACGCGCCACTCGCTCCCGGGTACAGGCCGCCAGGCTGCGTCGAGGCGGCCGAGGGTCACCGCCTCGACGCGGTCGGTTCCGTGCGCGGCCACGACGGCGGTGCGCGGACGGAGGCGGACGCCGTGCCGCAGCAGTGTCGCGCCGTGCTGGGCGCCCTCGACCAGCTTGCCGGGGTTGGCGGCCAGGACGCGCGCACCGCGGGCGTAGCCGAGGTAGTCGGCGGCCTCGGCCACCAGCGGGACCGTCGCTCCGGCCGTGACCAGACAGGAAGCGACCGCGAGCAGCAACGGCCCGCTGCCCGCGACCACGACGTGGCGGCCGGGCAGCACCAGCCCCGCCTTGAGCATGGCCTGCGCGCCGCCCGCCCCGACGACGCCGGGCAGGGTCCAGCCGGGGAACGGCAGTTGCCGTTCATGCGCGCCGGTGGCGAAGAGCACCTGACGTGCGGTCAGCTGCCGGGCCTGTCGCTGGTCCGGCCCGGTCAGCGCGCGCACCGCGAAGGCGCCCGACCCGCCTGTCACGGACCAGACATGGTGGTCGGCCAGCAGCGTGACGCGCTCGCGGGCGACGTCGAGGCGCGCGAGCAGGCGCTGGAACGCCGGCCAGTGGTGGTGCAGCGCCTGCGGGCGGGAGGCGCGCAGTTCGGCGGCGGGCTGCCGATAGAACTGCCCGCCGGGCCACGGCGCGCTGTCGAGCAGCGCGACGCGGACGCCGTGCTCGGCGGCGGCCGCGGCGGCCGCCAGCCCGGCGGGCCCGGCGCCGACGACGGCGAGGTCGTAGCGCTCGTGGCGGTCGCCGAGGTCGTGGCCGTCCACGGCGTCAGCGGAGTTCGCCATGGCCGTCCCCTCGCTGCGTGCGGACCAGCGCGCCGGGCCGCACCGGGGCCAGGCAGGCGCGGACGTTGGGGGTGCCGTCGAGTTCGACCAGGCAGTCGTAGCAGGCGCCCATGCCGCAGAACGCGCCGCGCGGCCGGTCGCCGAGGCGGGTGCGCCGCCAAGCGAGGTGTCCGGCCTGCCACAGCGCGGCGGCCACGGTCTGGCCGGGCAGCGCGGTGACCGGCTCGCCGTCGAAGCTGAACTCGAAGGGGGTCTCGGGCCTGGCCCGCACCAGGTCCAGCGGACCGCGTCTCACGCCTGCTCCTTTCCGAAGCGCCCGGGGCCGAAGGGCGCCGGGTCCATGAACGGCTGCTCTCCGTCCAGAAGTTGGGCGACGAGGCGGGCGGTCGCCGGGGCCAGGCCGATGCCCGCGCCCTCGTGGCCGCACGCCTGGAACAGCCACGGCCGTTCCGGATCGGGCCCGATCGCGGGCAGGTGGTCGGGCAGATAGGGCCGGAATCCGCGGTAGGCGCGCAGCACCCGCACCTCGCGCAGCGCCGGGAACAGCTCCGCCGCCTGCGCGGCCAGGCGTGCCAGCACCGGCACGGAGAGACCGCGGTCGAAGCCGACCCGCTCCCTGCTGGCCCCGATCAGCACCGGCCCGGCGGCCGTCCCCTCGACCACGGCGGAGCTCTGCAGGTCGGCGGAGCCACTGGCGACGTCGGCGACGTAGTCGGCCGCGTAGACCTTGTGGCGGACCAGCGGCGGCAGCGGCTCGGTCACCAGGACGAAGCCGCGTCGAGGCAGCACCGGGAGGGTCGCTCCGGCCAGGGCGGCGATCTCCCCGCTCCAGGTCCCGGCCGCGTTGACCACCGACGCGCAGAGGAGCGTCCCGTGCGCGTCCGTCTCCACCCGCCCCTCGGACAGGCCGGTGACGGTGGTCGCGGCGAGCAGGTGAACACGGCCTGTGTCGCGGGCGCGCCGCAGCAGCGCCGCCGCCGCGAGGGCCGGCTGCACCTGGGCGTCCTGCGGGTAGTGGACGCCTCCGGCCAGGCCGGGGGCGAGGTGCGGCTCCAGCTCCCCCAGCGCGTCGGCGGGAACCTCGACGGTCGTGACGCCGGAGAGGCACTGGAGCCGGGCCGAGGCCTGGAGCTCGGTGAAGGCCTGCCGGTCGCGGGCCACCACCAGCCCGCCCTTGGGCTCGTACTCCAGCGCGCGCGGGCCGAGGTCCTCGGCCAGCTCACGCCAGAGCCGCAGGCTCTCGACCGCCAGCTCCAACTCCGGCCCCGGGCCCTTGTCGGAGACGAGCAGGTTCCCCTCGCCGGCGCCGGTCGTCCCGCCGACGACCGGCCCGCGGTCGAGGACCGCGACCCGCATGCCGCGCCGGGCCAGCGCGTCCGCGCAAGCCGCGCCGATCATTCCGGCGCCGATGACGACCACGTCGTAGAGAGGAACCCTTGCCACAGCTCAGTAATATGTCACACAGCATTCCCTCGGACAATCCCCCGCGCCGGCCATTCCGTCGGGACGCAGGGGTGCATGCGCAGCGCGGCGCGCACGGCCGGCGGCGTGCCGTCCGGGCCGAACGGGCTGCCGCCGAGGGCCTCCCGGCCGTGCGGGGTGAGCAGCGTGGCCGGGTCAGGGCCGTGAGCCACGATCCGGCTGGGGTTGATCATGTGGTGGACGTAGTAGTAGTGACGGCGGATGTGGTCGAAGTCGACCGTGTCGCCGAAGCCCGGCGTCTGGAACAGGTCGCGGGTGTAACCCCACAGCGCGGGGTACTCCGAGATCTTGCGAATGTTGCACTTGAAGTGACCGTGGTAGACGGCGTCGAAGCGGATCAGCGTGGGCCAGAGCCGGACGTCGGCTTCGGTCAGCCGGTCGCCGAGCAGGTAGCGACGGGTGCTCAGCCGCTCCTCCAGCGCGTCGAGCCGGTCGAACAGCGCGGTCACCGCCCGGTCGTAGAACTCCTGCGCCCGCGCGAACCCCGCCCGGTACACCGCGTTGTTGACGTCACGGTAGATCTCCTCCGCCAGGGCGTCGATCTCCTCGCGCAGCGGCTCGGGGTAGAGGTCCGGCGCGCCGGGCCGGTGCAGCGCCCGCCACTGGGAGCCGAGGTCGAGGGTGAGGTTGGCGAAGTCGTTGCTGACCACCTTGCCCGTCGTGGTGTCCACGAGGGCGGGAACGCTGATGCCGCCGGTGTAGTCGGGCTCGGCCGCGAGATACGCCTCGCGCAGCGCGTGGATGCCGAGGACCGGGTCCAGCCCGCCCGGAGCGCCGACCTCCTCGGTGAACACCCACTGGTACTCCCCGTCGACCAGCTCCTGCACCGGATCGGCCACCGCCAGCGAGATCGCCCCCTCCAGCCCCAGCAGGCGGCGGGTGATGACCACCCGGTGTGCCCAGGGACAGGCGAGGCTGACCACCAGCCGGTACCGGCCCGCCTCGACCGGCAGGCCCTCGCGGCCGTCGGCGGTGATCCGGGTGCGGAAGTGCTGCGGAGCACGGACGAGGTCGCGGGGTGGGCTCTGGTCGACGTTCATGCGTCTCGCTCTCCTCTGCCAGGCCGCGCCCGACCACCGCGAGCGCAGTACGGACCTGACACGGTGCCGCTTCCCGCTCGAGACCGGGTGGACGAGGCGAGGGCGGTTGACGGCGTCTCAGACCCGGCGGAAGGACTCACCGTCGAAGGTCCACTCCCAGCCCACCTCACCGCGCTCCGGGCAGTTGCCGGACAGGGTCAGCACCCCCGGCAGCTGCAGCGCGTGTCCGACGCACAGCACCTCGCACAGCAGGTCGAGGTCCTCGTCGTCGATGCGCAGCACACCGCCCTCCTCCAGCAGCAGGTCCGCCCAGGCGAAGACGGGCATCTCCGGCTCGAAGACACTGCACACCGCCGTGAACGAGCCGACGCCCGCGCGGAGCAGGAAGCCGCGCAGGGCCTCCGCACCGCGGGCGTAGGCGATTCGCAGCAACTGCTCGGGGAACTGACCGGTCAGCGCCGCCTCGGCGGTCTCGGCGAGCATGCCGTCGAGGCGGCGGCGGACGAGACCGCGCTCGTGGGCGCGGTCGAGGCGCAGCAGGAACTCCGCCAGCGGCTCACCGTCCCAGCGGACCCACTCGTCCTCGGCCACCGGGTCGGCGGTGTAGACGAGGTGACTGTCGCCGTCCGCCGGCGACAGGCCCTGCTGCGCGCAGTAGTCGTCGAAGTCGGCCGGGGAGAAGGCGCGCCCGCGCACCTCGACGCCGTCCCGGCCCAGTCCGACCAGCAGCGCGTCGACGTCGCGCAGGTAGTCGGCGTAGGCCGTGTAGGTGGTGCAGCCCTCGGCGATCAGACGCTCGAAGTCCGCACGGTTGGTCACGACGCCGACCATGGTGGGCTTGCGCCGGGAGGTCGCCGCCGGGGACGACGTGGTGCAGCGGCGACGGTCGCGCGGCGTGATGACGCGCGCGGACGCGTGGCAGACGGCGGGACGGGGGCTGCGCGGACGAAGGTGCTTGGTCATGGAAGCCTCCCAGGTTGGACGGTCGGGGTGCGCCCGTCGGGGCGTCACGCTCCTCGTCCTCCCCCGTCATATGCCCCCCATGCGCACCATGTGTCACAGACTCGTCACCATCCGTGATCCCGAATGGAGCAACGGGCCAAGCAGCGGGCCACCTCAGCCCATCGTTTCGGGGGCGACGGCTCAGGGACGACGAAGGCGCCCCGCGCTCCCTTGCGGGAGCGGCAGGGCGCCTTTCGACAGTCCTACAGGCGGCGCTCAGTCGCGCGCGACGCGCAGCGAGGGCTTGAGCTCCATCAACCGGGCCAGCAGTCCGTTGACGAAGGACGGGGACTCGTCGGTGGAGAAGTCCTTGGCCATCTCCACGAACTCGTCCAGGACCACCGGGTCCGGGACGGAGTCCTCCCAGATCAGCTCGTAGGCCCCGAGCCGCAGCACGTTGCGGTCCACGATCGGCATCCGGTCGAGCGTCCAGCCCACGGCGTAGGTGGAGATCAGGTCGTCGATCCGGGCGGCATGCCGGCCGTAGCCCTCGACCAGGTCCTGGGTGTACTCCGGGACCTGCGGCACGCCCTCCTCCCCGCTGCGGGCGCGCGCCACCCACTCGGCGAGGACCAGCGTGGGCTTCACGCCCCTGTGGTCGGCCTCGAAGATGATCTGGAAGGCCTTGGTCCTGGCCTTGTTACGCGCGGTCGCCACGGTTAGGAGTTCACCCGGCCGAGGTAGTCACCGGTGCGGGTGTCGACCTTGATCTTCTCGCCCTGGTTGATGAAGAGCGGGACGCCGACCTCGGCGCCGGTCTCCAGGCGAGCCGGCTTGGTACCGCCGGTGGAACGGTCGCCCTGCAGGCCCGGCTCGGTGAACTCGACGACCAGCTCGACGGCGGCCGGGAGCTCGATGTAGAGCGGGGCGCCCTCGTAGACGGCCACGAGCGCGTCGAAGCCCTCGAGCAGGAACTTGGCGGCGTCGCCGACGACCGCGGGGTCGACGTGCGTCTGCTCGTAGGTGTCCATGTCCATGAACACGAACTGCTCGCCGTCCTTGTAGGAGAACTGCATCGTGCGCTTGTCGACGTTGGCCGTCTCGACCTTCACGCCGGCGTTGAAGGTCTTGTCGACGACCTTGCCCGACAGCACGTGCTTGAGCTTGGTGCGCACGAAGGCCGGGCCCTTGCCGGGCTTCACGTGCTGGAACTCGACGACGGACCACAGCTGGTCGTTGTCGAGCTTGAGCACCATGCCGTTCTTCAGGTCGTTGGTGGAAGCCACAGTCGCCCTAACTTCTGGAATTCGCTAGCTGTATGTCGCTAGTAGCTTGTCAAGGAACCAAGTCACGTGTCCTGCGGCCCCGGGCGGACCCGGAATCACAGGGCGAGGAGCTCCTTGGTCGTGATGGTGAGCAGCTCGGGCCCCCCGTCCTCGGAAGGACGGACGACGAGCGTGTCCTCGATCCGGACCCCGCCGCGACCCGGGAGCGCTACTCCCAGCCCGACAGTGACCGGCACACGGCTCTCAAGCTTACCGAATTCGCCAGGCCACGGTTCCAAGGCCCCGGGGCGAGGCTCCTCGTCGACGTCGAGACCGACCCCGTGGCCGACGCCCTCGTCCAGTTCGGGCGGGTACCCGCGCGCCTCCAGCTCCCGGCCGGCCGCCCGCGCGCAGTCGTCCAGCGAGGAGCCGACAGCCAGCGCCTCACGGGCCGCGCGCTGGGCCGCGAAGACGACGCCGTGCAGCTCGACCTGCCACTCCTGGGGTGCGAGCCCCACCACGAAGGTGCGCGTCGCGCAGGACCGGTACCCCCGGTAGCAGGCGCCGAGCGAGACGGTGAGGAAGTCCCCCTCTTCCACCCGCCGGTCCCCCGGCAGATGCCGGGCCCGTCCGGAGTGGTCCCCGGCGCCGACGCGGACCGGGAAGGCCGGTCCGTCCGCGCCGTGGTCGACCATCCGCCGCTCCAGCTCCATCGCGAGGTGACGTTCGCTGCGCCCGACCAGGATCGACTCCAGCAGCTCCCCCAGCGCCTGGTCCGCGATCTCCGCGGCGACCCGCAGGCAGCCGAGCTCCTGCTCGTCCTTGACGACCCTGAGCTGCTCCACCGAATGGTGCAGGTCCCGCAGGCGGCAGCGCGCGGCCTCGGAGACGGCACGGTGCCTGGCCACGGTCAGATCGTGCTCCTCGACGCCCAGCAGCTCAGCGGTCGCGGCGTGCGCCGCGGCGACGGCGGGGTCCTGTCCGGGCGCGAGGACCAGTTCCTCCAGCCCCGCCTCGCGCTCGCGCGCCGCGTGCGACACGCAGATCAGCGCGCGGTCGCGCTCCAGCAGCAACGCTTCGGCGCCGGCCACACCGGTCAGCCACCGCACGTTCGCCGGCGCGCTCACCAGCGCGCCGTCGACCCCAGCTCCACTGCACCGCTCACGCAGCCGCTCACGCCGCTCGGAGAACACCTCGCCCATGCTCCGAGGCTAGGCTCGCCCGCCCGTTACCGCCTGTCGGGCACCACCTGGCACATCGGTCACCGTGCGTCCGTGCGGCGTTGTGGAACGATCAGGCGATGCAGGGGATGAGCGGCGAGAACCGGAGCGCCCTTCGGCGCGAGGCCGAGCGGGTCGTCAACGAGATCGCCCAGGGGCGCCGCACCGTGGAGGACGGGGCCGCCTGGTTCTCCGCACTCCCCCCGGTGGGACGGCAGGCCGTCCTGCAGCAGCTCTCCGGTTACGCGCTGCAGACGCACGTCACCTCGGCAGAGGGACTCGCGGGAGTCGCCCGCTCCGGCGTGAAGTCCACCGCCAACCCTTCGGTGATGATCTGTATGGACCCGCCTCGCCACGGCTTCGCCGCTCTCCCCGCCGACGAACACCTCAACGCCTTCCGCGTCCTCGTCGCGGCCTTCTCCGTCGCCGACACCCGCCGCCGGCACACGCACTGCCGAGGCGCCTGCCACCACGCGTGGCACAACTAGCGCCTCAGCGACTGCGTCAGGACGGAGTCCAGGGCGGCTGCCGTGGCGGGGACGTCCAGGCGCGAGTTGTCGATGATGGGGAGGCCGGAGCCGTACCAGCCGGACATGCGGCCGTGGATGGCGGCGACCTGGTCGTCCGGCAGTCTGCGGTTGCCGCTGCGCTGGGCGTTGCGGGCCAGGACCACGTCGAGGCCGGGGAGGAGGACGACGGGGGTCAACTGCGGGCCCACGTGGCGCTTCCAGCCGCCCAGCCCCACGGCGGGGAAGTCCGGGAAGACCGCGTCGTCGATGATGCAGGAGATCCCGTTGACGAGGTAGTTGCGCGCCGCGAACCCGCAGGTCCTGCGGGCGAGGCGGTACTGGCCCTCGGACTGGTCGTTCCAGCCGGCCTGAGGGCTGGCGAAGCCCGCGCGGACCCATTCGCGGACGTCGTCGAGGCTGATGTGCGCGGTGGTGGTGGGCCGCAGATCGGCCCAGTAGCGGGCGACGGAGGTCTTGCCCGCGCCCGCGGGGCCGATCAGGAGGACCGCGAGCGGGCCGGGAGCCCCCGGGGGCGCCGCGGGAGCGGGCAGGACGAACTGGCCCGTCGCCGCCGACTCCGGCAGGGCGCGCAGCGACAGCGTGGCCCTCGGCGGCCCCGCCGCCGGAGGCGGCAGGCTGCCCCCGTAGTAGCCGTTCTGGCTCTCTGACATCCGGTCACCTCCCGGAGGACGACGATACCGTCCCCCAGCAGGAACGATCACTGCTCGGCGAGCGCCCGCAGAGCCAGCTCGTACGACCCGATGCCGAACCCGGCGATGGTGCCGCTCGCCACCGCCGAGATCACCGAGGTGTGCCGGAACTCCTCGCGCGCGTGCGGGTTGGAGATGTGCACCTCGATCAGCGGCGCGGTCCGCTGCGACGCGGCGTCCCGCATGCCGTAGGAGTAGTGGGTGAACGCGCCGGGGTTGATGACGACGGGGAGCCTGCCGTCGGCCGCCTCGTGCAGCCAGCGGATCATCTCGCCCTCGTCGTTGGTCTCCCGGACCTCGACCTCGAATCCCAGCTCCGCGCCGAGCTTGGTGCAGCGCTCGACCAGGCCGGCGTAGGACGTCGCGCCGTAGACGTCCGGCTCGCGCGAGCCGAGACGGCCCAGGTTCGGGCCGTTCAGCACCAGCACCTTCTGCGGCTGCGGCATCAGCCCGCCACCTCGGCGTACGCCGCGACCAGCAGCGACGGGTCCGGGGCCTCCAGGATCGCGGGCTTGGCCAGCCCGTCCAGGACGATGAAGCGCAGCCGGTCGGCGCGGGACTTCTTGTCCAGCTTCATCGTCTCCAGCAGCTTGGGCCAGGCGTCCGCCTTGTAGGTGAGCGGCAGGCCCACCGAGGCCAGCACGGCCTTGTGCCGCTCGGCCGTCGCGTCGTCCAACCGGCCCGCCAGACGGCCAAGTTCGGCGGCGAAGACCATGCCCACGCTCACGGCCGCGCCGTGGCGCCACTTGTACCGCTCGTTGCGCTCGATCGCGTGCGCCAGCGTGTGGCCGTAGTTGAGGATCTCGCGCAGGCCGGACTCGCGCAGGTCGTTGGAGACGACCTCCGCCTTCACCTTGATGGAGCGCTCGATCAGCTCCGCGGTGTGCGGGCCGTCGGGGGTGCGGGCGCCCTCCGGGTCGGCCTCGACGAGGTCCAGGATGACCGGGTCGGCGATGAAGCCGGTCTTGATGACCTCGGCCAGACCGCTGACGTAGTCGTGGCGCGGCACGGTCTGCAGCGTGTCCAGGTCGGCGAGTACACCCACCGGCGGGTGGAACGCGCCGACGAGGTTCTTGCCCTCGGCGATGTTGATGCCGGTCTTTCCGCCGACGGCCGCGTCGACCATGCCCAGCAGCGTCGTCGGGACAGAGATCCAACGCACGCCGCGCAGCCAGGTCGCGGCCACGAACCCGGCCAGATCGGTCGTCGCGCCGCCGCCGACGCCGACGATGACGTCGGTGCGGGTGAAGCCCGTCTGGCCCAGCACGGACCAGCAGTAGGCGGCGACCTCGGCCGACTTGGCCTCCTCCGCGTTCGGCACCTGCAGCGCGATGGCCTGGTAGCCCTGCGCGGCCAGGTCGTCGCGGATCGCCTCGCCGGTCGCGGCCAGCGCCTCGGGGTGGATCACCGCGACGCGCTGCGCGGCGCCGCCGATCAGCACCGGCAGCTCGCCGAGCAGCTGATGCCCGATCAGCACGTCGTAGGGCTCGGCCCCGCCGCTCGCGCCGACCCGGATCTTCTTGATGTCGTCACTCACGACTTGTTCAGCTCCAGTGCGTCGAGGACCGCGTCGGCCACCTGATCCGGCGTCAACCCTGCCGTGTCGACCACGGCTTGTGCCACCCGCGTGTACACGGGGCGGCGCTGCTCCATCAGTTCGCGCCAACGGGCGCGCGGGTTGCCCACCAGCAGCGGGCGCGGCGCGTCCAGGCCGACGCGCTTGACCGCGTCGTGCAGGGCCACGTCGAGGAAGACCACCGGCAGCCCGTGCAGCAGCTCCTCGGTCTCCGCGCGCATCACCGCGCCGCCGCCCAGCGCCAGCACGCCGGGGTGCTCGGCGACGGCCGTGCGGACGGCCGCCGCCTCCAGCGCGCGGAAGTGCGGCTCGCCCTCGTCGACGAAGATGTCGGCGATCGGCTTGCCCGCGACGGTGACGATGTCGGCGTCGGTGTCCCGGAAGCCGACGCCCAGCCGCTCGGCCAGCAGCAGCCCGACCGAGCTCTTCCCGGCCCCGGGCGGGCCGACCAGGATCACCACCGGGTGGGCCACTACTTCACGACCAGGTGGTCGAGGTAGCCCTGGACGTTGCGGCGGGTCTCGCTGACGTTGTCGCCGCCGAACTTCTCCGCGACCGCGTCCGCGAGGACCAGGGCCACCATCGCCTCCGCGACGATGCCGGCGGCCGGGACGGCGCAGACGTCGGAACGCTGGTGGTGCGCCTTGGCCGCCTCGCCGGTGCGGGTGTCGATCGTCGCCAGCGCGCGCGGCACGGTCGCGATCGGCTTCATCGCGGCACGCACCCGCAGCAGCTCGCCGGTGGAGAGGCCGCCCTCGGTACCGCCCGAGCGGCCGGAGAGGCGACGGACGCCTTCGGGGGTGTTCACGATCTCGTCGTGCGCCTGGGAGCCCGGGATCCTTGCCAGCTCGAAGCCGTCGCCGACCTCGACGCCCTTGATCGCCTGAATGCCCATCAGCGCGGCCGCGAGGCGTGCGTCCAGGCGGCGGTCCCAGTGCACGTGCGAGCCGAGGCCGACCGGCACGCCGTAGGCCAGCACCTCGACGACGCCACCGAGCGTGTCGCCGTCCTTGTGGGCCTGGTCGATCTCGGCGACCATCGCCTTCGACGCGTCGGCGTCCAGGCAGCGCACCGGGTCCTCGTCCAGCCGCGCCTCGTCGGCCGGAACCGGGATCACCCCGGCCGGGGCCTTGGCCGCGCCGAGCTCGACGACGTGCGAGACGATCTCGATGCCCGTCGTCTCCTTCAGGTACGAGCGGGCCACCGTGCCGAGCGCGACGCGCGCGGCGGTCTCACGCGCGGAGGCGCGCTCCAGGATCGGCCGGGCCTCGTCGAGGGAGTACTTCTGCATGCCGGCCAGGTCGGCGTGCCCCGGCCGCGGGCGCGTCAGCGCCTCGTTGCGGGCGAGGCCCGCGAGGATCTCCGGGTCGACCGGGTCGGCCGACATGACCTGCTCCCACTTGGGCCACTCGGTGTTGCCGACCATGACCGCGACCGGCGAGCCCAGGGTCAGCCCGTGCCGGACGCCGCCGAGGAAGGTCACGACGTCCTGCTCGAACTTCATCCGCGCGCCACGGCCGTAGCCCAGCCGCCGCCGCGCCAGGGCCTCGGACACCATCTCGGTGGTGACGGGCACCCCGGCCGGGAGCCCCTCCAGCGTCGCGACGAGTGCCGGGCCGTGCGACTCCCCGGCCGTCAGCCAGCGCAGCGTTCCCAAGGGTGTGCTCCTATCCCGAGAGTGCGGATCCCTTACCGGCGATCCTCCCACGTCGCAGGGGCAAGGGCAGAATCCGTCCAGTAAGTGAGCCCCGCTAGGGGCGCGAGGATTGCGCAGGCGAGGAGCCACGCACGACCAGGGGCGCGGGGAGCTGCGCCAGCAACCACCCGCGTGGGGGCGCCCCCGGCCGAAGGCCGGGGGTGGATGGCCCTGCGCGTTCGGCCTGCCACTGGGTGGGTGGCTTGTCGCGCCCGCGCGGCGGAGCCGCAGATCAGCAGCGCCCCGCACCCCTGGAGAGTGCAGCTACAGGGCTGCCTGCCCCGCCGCGCGCATCGCGTCCACCACGTCCGCGTCGGCCAGGCCGGTGAAGGCGCGGAACTGCAGGACCGCCTGGTGCACCAGCAGGTCAAGCCCGCCCAGGACCACGCCGTCGCGGCGGGCCCAGGCCGCGGCGAGAGGCGTGGGCCACGGGTGGTACAGCACGTCGAACAGCGCGCCCGGTTGCTCCGGGACCGCCTCGGCGAGGTGGTCCGTCGCGCCCGCGGGCGTCGTCGAGATGACCAGCTCCGCGTCGAACGCCATGGTCGCGCGGTCCCACTCCTCGGGGACGACGTCCACGCCGAGCCGCTCGCCGAGAGCCCGCATCTGCGCGGCGCGCTCGGGGCCGCGCACGAAGGCGAGCACGGGGCCGTCGCAGACCTGCCCGAGCGCGGCCAGCGCCGAGGACGCCGTCGCCCCCGCGCCGAGGACCGCCGCCGAGGCGACCTTCTCCACGCCGCGCTCGCGCAGCGCCGCCACCAGGCCGGGCACGTCCGTGTTGTCGCCGGTGCGACGGCCGTCCGGGTGGAAGACGACGGTGTTGACCGCGTCCACGGCCAGCGCACCGGCCGAGACCTCGTCCAGCAGGGGGATCACGGCGCGCTTCAACGGCATGGTGAGCGAGAGGCCCGCCCAGCCCTCCCCCGCCACGTCGAGGCCAGAGAGGAAGCCGGGCAGCGCGTCCTCGTCCACCTCGAAGCGGCCGTACTGCCACTCCCCCTCCAGGCCCAGCGCCGCGTACGCGGCGTTGTGCAGCACCGGCGAGAGCGAGTGCGCGATCGGCGACCCGAGGACCGCGGCCCGCCTCACTGGCACTGGCCCGTGGTGCGGTTGACGTTCTGGCCGTGCTTGGCGCAGTAGGCCTGGACGTCGTTGAGGAACTGGGCCCAGGTGGCGGAGAAGCGGGTGTCGTTGGTGTCGACCGCGACGAAGTAGGCCCAGTTGCCCTGCGTCGGGTTCAGCACCGCCTGGATGGCGGCCTGGCCCGGGTTGTCGATGGGCGTCGGCGGCAGGCCCTTGATCACGTAGGTGTTGTAGCCGCCGGCGGAGCTGGCCTTCTGGGCGTTGGTGAAGGTCTTGCTGCCCAGGTAGTACTGGAGCGGGGTGTCCAGCTCCAGCCGTCCCCAGGTGACGTTGGTGTTGAGGCGGTTGTACAGGACGCGCGCGATCTTGCCGAAGTCGGCGACGTTGTTGCCCTCGGCCTGCAGGATGCTCGCCTCCTTCAGCACGTCGTAGGCGCTGTTGAGGTTGGCGCTCTTGCCCGCCGTGTCCAGGTTCATCGCCTGGATCTCGGACTTGGTCTGGTCGACCATCTGCTTGAGCAGGTCGATCGGCTTCATGCCCTTGGCGATCGAGTAGCGCGTCGGCCACAGGAAGCCCTCGGGGTTCCCGTTCGCCTCCGACGGCAGCCCGAGCTGGGAGGCGTCGTCCTTGGCCGCCTTGGCCGTGGTGCCCGGGGCCACCTTGAGCGCCTGGTCGACCTTCGCGTAGATCGACTTGGCCGTCATGCCCTCCGGGATGATGACGACCTCGCCGCCGGCCTGCGCCTCGAGCTCCTTCAGGGCCGACGCGGCCGACATCCGCAGCTTCAGGGTGTAGAAGCCCGGCTGGATGGTGGAGGCGGTCTTGACGTCCGCGTTGTAGGCGTCGACGAAGGCCTGCGCGGTCTCGACGACACCGGCGGTCTTGAGGGTGTTCGCGATCGTCCAGCCGGTCGCCCCGTCGGGGACCTGCACCTGGACGTCGGTGGTGCCGTCGCCCGTGAAGTCCGCGGGCGCGCCGTAGTGGCTCTCGTAGTAGGTGTAGCCGAAGTACCCGCCGCCGCCGATCAGGCCGAGCAGCAGCACCGTGACGCCGAGACAGGCGACCCCGCTGCGCTTGCGCTCCTTGCGGCCCTTCGCCTCGTCCTTGCGGCGGCCGCTGCGGCTGTCGTCCTCGTCGGAGAGGAACGGGACGTACTCCTCCTCGCCGTCCTCGCGCTCCTCGACGTAGACGTCCTCGTCGGAGTAGCTCTCCGCGCCGTGCCCGTTCTCGGCGGGCGCCTCGCCGCGCGCCTCGGCCTCGAGCTTCGCGGCCTCGGCGACCCAGTCGATCCCGTCCGGCCCCGGGCCGGACGGCGGCGGGTCCTGCGGACGCGGGCGCTGCGGCGGCTGCGGCGGCCGGGGCTGCTGCTGCGGCTCACCGTACGGCTGTTGCTGGCCGGGGTACTGCGGCTGCTGCGGCTGGCCGTAGGGGGCCTGGGGCTGCTGGCCCGGGTAGGGCTGACCGGGGTACACCGGCTGCTGTCCGGTGCCGTAGGGACCCTGCGGGTAGCCGGGGTACTGCGGCTGCTGCGGCTGGCCGTACGGCTGCTGCGGCGGCTGCTGACCGTAGGGGTACGGCTGTTGCGGCTGCTGTCCCTGAGGGTAGGAGCCTTGTGGCTGGTACCCGCCCTGTCCACCGTACGAGCCGGCCTGGCCCCACGGTTCGGAGCCGTAGCCCCGGCCCTGGTCGGTCATGCGTCCCCTCGGATTCGGCGAATTTCGGCAGGTGGGTTCGCTGCTGTGATTCGAACCGGCGTGCCCATGGGCTCGCGTGGACGGAACGTTACCCGACCGAAGCCGAACCGGCTCCGACGGGCACGTCCGGACCACGCGAGCTTCACAACACGTCGCTCACAGTGACGAAGGGGGCCCACCTGGTGGTGGACCCCCTTGAATCGGCGTCAGCCTACCGCCCCTCGGCCGCCGGTTGGACGGTTTCGCCGGGAGGACGTCCGCTGGTCTTCTCGGTCTCCAGCGCGCTCTGCAGGATCACCACGGCCGCGGCCTGGTCGATCCGGGAGCGACCCTGCCTGGACTTCACCCCGGCGGCGCGCATCCCCGCCGTCGCGGTGACCGTCGTCATCCGCTCGTCGACCAGCCGCACCGGCACGGGGTACACCCGGCCGGCCAGCTGGGCCGCGTAGTCGCGGACCTTGGCCGCGGCCGGCCCCTCGCGCCCGCTGAGCGAGCGCGGCAGCCCGACGACGACCTCGATCGCCTCGTACTCCTCGACGATGGCCGTGAGCCGTCCGAGGGACTTCTTACCTGCCGGGACCGTCTCCACCGGGGTGGCCAGCAGCCCGTCGGGGTCGCAGCTCGCGACCCCGATCCGGGCGTCGCCGACGTCCACGGCGATCCGGCGTCCTCGACGCATGGAACTCAACGCCGCGCGCCTCAGGCCTTCTCGGCGACCAGCGCGCGCACGGCCTCGACAGCCTGCGGCACCGCGGTCGCGTCCTGGCCGCCGCCCTGGGCGACGTCGTCCTTGCCGCCACCGCCGCCGCCGAGGGTCTTGGCAGCCGCGCGGACCAGCTCGCCGGCCTTGATGCCGCGCTCGCGGGCGGCCTCGTTGGTGGCGATGACGGTCAGCGGACGGCCGTTCGCGACGGTGAACAGCGCGACGACGGCGGCGCGCCCGCCCTGGCCGACGCGGTTGCGCACGTCCAGGACCAGCTTGCGCAGGTCGTCGGCGCCGGTTCCGTCCGGCACCTGGCCGGTGACCAGCGCCGCGCCGCGCACGTCCTCGGCGCCCTCGGCCAACCCGGCGGCGGCCTGGAGCACCTTCTCGGCGCGGAAGCGCTCGATCTCCTTCTCGGCGTCCTTGAGCTTCACGAGCATGCCGGAGATCTTCTCCGGCAGCTCCTCCGGACGGCCCTTGACCAGCTCGGTCAGCTGGGCGACGACCGTGTGCTCACGGGCGAGGAAGTTGTAGGCGTCCACGCCGACCAGCGCCTCGACACGGCGCACGCCGGAGCCAATGGAGGACTCGCCGAGCAGCTTCACCAGACCCAGCTGGGCGGTGTTCGCGACGTGCGTGCCGCCGCAGAGCTCCTTGGAGAAGTCACCGATGGTGACGACGCGGACCTTCTCGCCGTACTTCTCACCGAACTCGGCGATGGCGCCCTGCTTCTTGGCCTCGTCGATGCCCATGATCTCGGCGGTGACGTCCAGCTCGCGGGCCAGCACCTCGTTGATCTTCTGCTCGACGTCGGTCAGCACCGTGCCGGGGACGGCGGTCGGCGAGCCGAAGTCGAAGCGGAAGCGGCCCGGGGAGTTCTCCGAACCGGCCTGGGCGGCCGTCGGGCCGAGCGCGTCGCGCAGCGCCTGGTGGGTCAGGTGGGTGGCGCTGTGGGCGCGGGCGATGGCCCGGCGGCGGCGCACGTCGATCTCGGCGTGGACCGGGGCCCCGACGGTGACCTCGCCGACCTGCACGACGCCCTTGTGCACGACGACGCCGGGGACCGGCTTCTGCACGTCGTGGATGTTGATGACGGCGCCGGTGTCGGTCTTGATCCGGCCGTGGTCGGCGAGCTGGCCACCGCCCTCGGCGTAGAAGGGGGTGCGGTCGAGGACGACCTCGACGTCGTCGCCCTCGGAGGCGGCCGGCGCGGGAACGCCGTCGACGAGCAGGCCGACGACGGACGCCTCGTTCGCGTTGTGCGTGTAGCCGGTGAACTCGGACTCGCCCGCGGTGTCGGCGATGGACCGGTAGGCCTGGACATCGGCGTGGCCGGTCTTCTTCGCCCGGGCGTCGGCCTTGGCGCGGTCGCGCTGCTCCTTCATCAGGCGGCGGAAGCCGTCCTCGTCGACGGAGACGCCCTGTTCGGCCGCGATCTCCAGGGTGAGGTCGATCGGGAAGCCGTAGGTGTCGTGCAGCTGGAAGGCGTTCTCGCCGGACAGCACCGTGCCGCCGCCGGAGCGGGTCTCGGTGATCGCCGTGTCGAGGATGTTGGTGCCCGCGCGCAGCGTCTTGAGGAAGGTGGCCTCCTCGGCGAGCGCGACGGTCTCGATGCGCTTGCGGTCGGTGATCAGCTCCGGGTACTGCTGGCCCATCGTGGTGATCACGACGTCGAGCAGCTGCTCGACGACCGGGCCGGTGGCGCCGAGGATGCGCATGTTGCGGATGGCACGACGCATGATGCGGCGCAGCACGTAACCGCGGCCCTCGTTGCCGGGGGTGACGCCGTCGCCGATGAGCATGGCGGAGGTGCGCATGTGGTCGGCGACCACGCGCAGCGAGACGTCCGAGTTGTGGGCGGCGCCGTAGTGGACACCGGTCAGCTCGGTGGCCTTGTCGATGACGACGCGCAGGGTGTCCGTCTCGTACATGTTGCGGACGTCCTGGAGGATCATCGCCAGGCGCTCCATGCCGAGGCCCGTGTCGATGTTCTTGGCCGGGAGGTCGCCCAGGATCGGGAAGTCCTCCTTGCCGTCGCCCGCGCCGCGCTCGTACTGCATGAAGACCAGGTTCCAGATCTCCACGTAGCGCTCGTCGTTGACGGCCGGGCCGCCCTCGACGCCGAACTCCGGGCCGCGGTCGTAGTTGATCTCCGAGCACGGGCCGCAGGGGCCCGGGACGCCCATGGACCAGAAGTTGTCCTTCTTGCCCAGACGCTGGATGCGCTCGGCGGGCACGCCGATCACGTCACGCCAGATCTGCTCGGCCTCGTCGTCGTCCAGGTAGACGGTGACCCACAGGCGCTCCGGGTCCAGGCCGTAGCCGCCGTCGGCGACGGAGGAGGTCAGCAGCTCCCACGCGTACTTGATGGCCCCTTCCTTGAAGTAGTCGCCGAAGGAGAAGTTGCCGCACATCTGGAAGAAGGTGCCGTGGCGGGTAGTCTTGCCGACCTCCTCGATGTCCGGCGTGCGCACGCACTTCTGCACGCTGGTGGCGCGCGGGAAGGGCGGCTTGACCTCACCCAGGAAGTAGGGCTTGAACGGCACCATGCCGGCCGGGACCAGCAGCAGGGTGGGGTCGTCGGCGATGAGCGACGCCGAGGGGACGACGGTGTGGCCGCGCTCCTCGAAGAAGCGCAGCCAGCGGCGGCGGATCTCAGCCGACTCCATTACAGGTCCTCATTCCGGTCGAGCTTGGCAGGGGTGTTCTGGTTCTGCAGAGCGAGTGGCGCCCGTTCGTCCTCGACGGGCACGGGGGTGGTGCGCGCGCTGCCGGGCGGCAGCGCGGAGCGGACGGCGGCGGCGCGCAGCACGCGGGCGTCCTCGGAGTAACCAGGCGTCGCCAGCACGCTGCCGTCGAGGCCGAGTTGACGGTTCAGCTGGAGCTCGCGCTGGAGCATGCCGGCCCGCACCTCGTCCTTGAAGTTCCGCACGGCGCGGCCGACTTCGAGCGATCCGAGGGCCGCGCCCTCGGCCACGCCGCCCGGGGTGAGCGAACGTGCCACGCGGTTGGCCTTGTTGATGGTCCAGAGGGTGGCGCCGGCGCCCACCGCCATCCAGAAGATCCTGCGCATCGGCTCAGCCCCTCCTTCCGAGGCCCACCAGGCGCAGCAGGCCGTTGCGACGCACCGTCGCCCGCTGCACCTCGGCCTTCACCATCCGTTCGATGATCTCCCGCTCCGACTGGTGCGGGACGTACTTGTCGGGACGCCCGGCGGCGCGCTGCTTCGCCACGGCGCTGCGTACGCCGTAGCTGAACGCGGACAGCTTGACCAGGGGTCCGCCGAGGGTCGCGGCCATCGTCGAGGAGAGCGCCTGCGCGTTCGCGGCGGCGTCCTGGACGTCCGCGGTGATCGCGTCGACGCGCACGAGCTGGTCGTTCGCGGCGCGCAACGTCTCCGCCGCCTCGTCGAGCAGCGGCACGGCCCGCTCGGTCACCGCCTCGACCAGGACGGTCGCCTCCCGCAGGGCCCGCGCGAGGCGCACCAGCACCACGGCCAGGAGAGTGACCAGCACCGCCCAGAAGACGGCGACGACGAGGCCTGCAACCTCTCCACCCGACACCTTGGCGCTCCCTCGCAGCAAAAGCTGGTCTATCTGCGAAACCCTATCGCGCCAGGAGGACTAATCCCGACCGCGCGACCGGCACGCCGACCCGCATGTGGCTGCTCGCGCATCTATATCACCGAACGCGCGGAGCCGCCCGGGCAACGACGGATTCCGCCGCCCGCGCGACCGGCGGACGTAACCTACCGATCAGTCAGCTCGTTGGGCCGTCCAGGGGAGCGTTCACCTCCGAAGGGGGTCCCGTGCCAGGCACCGGAAATCTGCCCGCCGAGCTGACCGGTTTCGTGGGTCGCCGGGTCGAGCTGGCCATGGCGCAGCGGATGCTGCGCCGCGTCCGGCTGGTGACGGTCGTGGGCGCCGGCGGGGTCGGCAAGAGCCGGCTCGCCCTGCGCGCCGCCGCGGCGGCCGAGCCGGACTTCGCTGACGGCGCGTGGCTGGTCCCTTGCGCCGAGCTGACCGATCCGGCGCTGCTCGGCCACACCGTCGCCGAGGCGCTGCGGCTCACCGACGGCACCGCCCGCCCGGCGCGGGAGGTGCTGCGGGACTACCTCGCCCCGCGCCGTCTGCTGCTCGTGCTCGACGGCTGCGAGCACCTCGTCGAGGAGGCCGCGCCGCTGGTCGCGGGCCTGCTCGCGGCCGCACCGGGGCTGAAGGTGCTGGTGAGCAGCCGCGAGCCGTTGGGCGTCGAGGGCGAGCAGCGGCTGCCGCTCGCGCCGCTGCCCACCGAGGGGCCGCAGGCCGACGCGGTGACGCTGTTCGCGCAGCGGGCCGCGGCCGTGCTCCCCGGCTTCGCCGTCACGGCCGACAACTCCGAGCAGGTCGTCGCGCTCTGCCGTCGCCTGGACGGCATCCCGCTCGCGCTCGAACTGGCGGCCGGACGGCTGTCGGTGCTGTCCGTCCCGCAGATCACCGAGCGGCTCGACGACCGCTTCGCGCTGCTCACCGGCGGCGCCCGCGGGGCGCTCCCGCGCCACCAGACGCTGCGCACCGCCATCGGCTGGAGCCACGAGCTGTGCTCACCGCAGGAGCGCCTGCTCTGGGGCCGCCTCTCGGTCTTCGTCGGCGCCTTCGACCTCGACGCCGCACAGTACGTCTGCGCCGGTCAGGGCATCACCGCCGACGAGGTGCTGGAGGTGCTCGGCGCGCTGGTCGCCAAGTCGGTGGTGCTGCGGCTGCCGGGGCTCGCGGACGGCCAGGCCCGCTACCGACTGCTCGACACGGTGCGCGAGTACGGCCTCGGGTGGCTGCGCGCCTCCGAGGCGGAGAGCCTGCTGCGCCGTCGCCATCGCGACTGGTACCTGGGCCTGGCCACCTGGGGCGAGGTCGAGTGGTTCAGTCCGCGTCAGCTGGAGACCTCGGCGCGCACCCAGGGCGCGCACAGCAACCTGCGCGCCGCGCTGGAGTACTGCCTCACCGACCCGGGCGAGGAGCAGTTGGCGCTCTTCCTCGCGGGCACCCTGTGGTACTTCTGGGTCGGCTGCGGCCACCTGGGCGAGGGCCGGGTCTGGCTGGACCGCGCGCTGCAGCTCGCCCCGGAGCCGACAGAGGCGCGGGCCAAGGCGCTCTGGGTCACCGGCTACCTGTCGATCCTCCAGGGCGACCGGCTGCACGCGCTGCGGCTGCTGGAGGAGTGCCGGCGGCAGGCTCTGGACACCGGCGACGACCGGGCGCTCGCCTACGCCGTCCACCGCCAGGGCTGCGCCGCCCTGATCGCCGACGACCTCGACCGCGCGGTGGCCCTGTTCGACGAGGCCCTGTGGCACTACGACCAGCTCGGCGAGCTGAACAGCAACGTGCTGATGGGCATGTTCGAGCTGGGCCTCGCGCACACCTTCCGCGGCGACGCGGCCACCGGCGCGGCGTGGATCGCCAAGGTGCTGGTCGAGTGCGAGCGCTTCGGCGAGCGCTGGGCCTACGCGTACGGCCTCTTCGCGTCCGCGTACGCGGCCTGGGCCGTGGGCGACCTCGCGCAGGCGCGGGTCCGGGCGCGCGAGTGCGTCCGGCTGAACCACGCCTTCCGCGACCTGGTCGGCCTGGTCCTCGGGGTGGAGCTGCTGGCCCTCCTCGCCACCGAGCCGGAGGCCGACGGCACACCCGGCGACCTGCGGGAGGCGGCCACGCTGCAGGGCGCCGCGCACACCGTGTGGCGTTCGGTCGGGGTGCCGCTCTTCGGCTCGTCCAGCTTCAACGCCGCCCACGAGGCGTGCGCGCGGCGCGTCCGGGCGGGGCTGCGGGAGGTCGAGGCCGCCGAGGCGTTCCGCCGGGGCACCACGCTGGACTTGGACGAGCTCGTCGGCCGCGCCCTGGAGCAGCGGCCCGCCGAGCGGGCCGGAACAGCACAGCGCCCCCACGGCCGGTCGGCCGTGGGGGCGCTGCGAGAACCGCTCGCGGGTCAGCGCGAGTAGTACTCGACGACGAGCTGCTCGTCGCAGATGACCGGAACCTCACGCCGCTGGGGCAGGCGGTCCAGACGGAAGGCCAGGGCCTTCAGGTTGACCTCGAGGTACTTGGCGGTCTGACCCTCACCCGCGTTGCCACCCTCACGGGCGACGACGAACGGGGTCTTCTCCTTGGAACGCTCGCGGACCGTGACGACAAAGCCGGGCTTCATCTGGTACGACGGGCGGTTGACCTTCTGGCCGTTGACCTCGATGTGGCCGTGGACGACCATCTGGCGGGCCTGGTAGATGGTGCGGGCGATGCCCGAACGCAGGACCAGGGCGTCGAGACGGGTCTCCAGCAGAGCGACCAGCGCCTCACCGGTCTTGCCCTCGACCTTGCGGGCACGGTCGAACGCACGGGAGAGCTGGGTCTCGGACAGGTCGTACTGGGCGCGCAGACGCTGCTTCTCGACCAGACGGACCTTGTAGTCCGAGTTCTGCTTGCGGCCACGGCCGTGCTGCCCCGGCGGGTACGGGCGGGCCTCGAAGTACTTGACGGACTTCGGGGTCAGCGGAATGCCCAGTGCACGGGCAATCTTGACCTTGGGGCGCTTCTGGTTCGCCATGAACCATTACCTCTTTCGGTTGTTTACTGGCTCACCGCTGTTGAAGGAGGTCGCCTCTCGCGGTCCGGGAAACCGTCCCACCGTGAAGGCAGGCCGGCAGCCGCTCCCGGGACCGGGCACAACGTGCTGCACGCGAGTGGCCCACCGACCCGAGGGGTGGTGGGCTGCACGCGACACCCGAAGGGTGCGCAACGCTCCTGCCGTCCGCGGTTGCCCGCGGGCGGCCTGTATGACGCCCCGCCGGTGATGTCGCATCTGACGATGCGCTCACGGGACGTCTCGCTCGGGAAAGTCTACGGGATCTGGGAGGCCCGGACCGACACGGCCCTGCTTCTCGTGTGTCATCGTCATTGTCAACGCTATTGACATCGCCGTCGGCACGCGGCGAAGGTGTCCGGCATGGACGCAACCGAACTCGCCTACCTCCCCGCGACCGACGCCCTGCGCGCGTTCCGTGCGCGGCGGCTCTCCCCCGTCGAGCTCATGGAAGCCGTGATCGCGCGGGCCGAACGCACCGAGCCCGACGTCAACTGCCTCAGCGAGCGGCTCTTCGAGGAGGGCCTCGCCGCCGCGCGCGAGGCGGAGCGGCGCTATGTCGGCCACGGCCCCGCCCCGCGTGCGCTGGAGGGGCTCCCGGTGGCGGCGAAGGACGAGCACCCCATCGCCGGCCGCGTCTGCAGCGAGGGTTCCCTGCTGCTGGCGGACGAGGTCGCGACGGAGACCCACCCGGTGATCCAGCGGATCCGGGGCGCAGGCGGAATCGTCCACGCCCGGACCACCACGCCCGAGTTCTGCTGCGCCGCCTTCACGCAGTCCAAGCTCTGGGGCGTCACCCGCAACCCGTGGTCGCTCGGACACTCCTGCGGCGGCTCCTCCGGCGGCTCCGGCGCGGCCCTCGCGGCCGGGAACGCGCCGCTCGCGACGGGCTCCGACATCGGCGGGTCGATCCGGATCCCCGCGTCGTTCAACGGCGTCGTCGGGTTCAAGCCGCCCTACGGCCGGGTCCCGGCGATGCCGCCGTTCAACCTCGACACCTACTGCCACGACGGCCCGATGGCCCGCACCGTCGCGGACACCGCGCTGCTGCAGAACACCATCGCCGGGCCCTGGGCCGGCGACGTCGTCTCGCTGCGGCCCAAGGTCGAGGTGCCGTGGGAGTACCAGGGCGCGGCCGGGGTCGCCGGGATGCGCATCGCGCTCTGCCTCACCCTGGGCGACTACGTGCTCGACGCGGACGTCGAGGCGAACACGCGCGCCGTCGCCGACGCGCTGCGCGGCGCGGGCGCGGTGGTCGAGGAGGTCACCCTCGGGTGGACCCGCGAGCTGCTCGACCGCGCCGCGTGGGCGCACTTCGGCGCGATCTTCGGACCGTCGATCGGCCAGGCGGCCGCCGAGGCGCCCGAACAGCTCAACGGCTACACCCGCGCCTTCGCCGAACGGGCGGCGCGGGCCGCCCGCGAGACCGGCTTCCTGGAGGGGCTGGAGCTGGAGGGCCGTCTCTACGCCGAGCTCGGCGCCGTGCTGGAGCGCCACGACGCGCTGCTCTGCCCCACCACGGCCGTCCCGGCGCTGGCCGCGGACGAGGAGTACACCGAGACCCGGCTGTCCATCGCGGGCGTCGAGCAGGACCACTACATGGCGATGGCGATGACCATCGGGTTCAACATCTGCTCGCGCTGCCCGGTCCTCTCCGTCCCCTCGGGCTTCGCGGCGAACGGCGTGCCGACGGGCGTGCAGATCGTCGGGCGCAGCTACGACGACGCGACGGTGTTCCGCGTCGGCGCGGCGGTCGAGGAGGCGCGGCCGTGGGCCTACGTCTCAGGACGGCGGCCGCTCGTCGGACCGCTCGTCTGAGCCGCTCTCCCCGCGCAGCCGGGCTCGGGTCCAGCTGACCGCGTCGGCGTACCGGGCCTCCGCGCCGTGACGGGTCGGACGGTAGTACTGCTTGCCCTGCACCGTGTCCGGCGCGTACTGCTGGGCCGCGATGCCCTCCGGGAGGTCGTGCGGATAGACGTAGCCCTGCGCGTGGCCGAGCTTCTTCGCCCCCGCGTAGTGCCCGTCCCGCAGATGCGCCGGCACCGCGCCGGCCAGCCCGGCGCGGACGTCGGCGAGCGCCTCGCCGATGGCGATCGTCGCGGAGTTCGACTTCGGCGCGAGGGCGAGGGCGATCACCGCGTGCGACAGCGTCAGCGACGCCTCCGGGAAGCCGATCATCGCCACGGCCTGCGCGGCGGCGACGGCCGTCGGCAGCGCGTGAGGGTCGGCGACGCCGATGTCCTCGCTGGCGGAGATCATCAGCCGCCGAGCGATGAAGCGCGGGTCCTCGCCCGCCTCGATCATCCGGGCGAGGTAGTGCAGCGCCGCGTCGACGTCGCTGCCCCGGATCGACTTGATCAGCGCGCTGGCGACGTCGTAGTGCTGGTCGCCGTCCTTGTCGTAGCGGACGGCGGCACGGTTGACGGCGGACTCGGTCAGCTCGAGCGTGACCGTCCCCAACCGCTCCTCGATCGCGGCCCCGGCGGCGGCCTCCAGTGAGGTCAGCGCCTTGCGGGCGTCGCCGCCCGCGATCCGCACCAGGTGCTCCTGCGCCTCCTCGGCGAGCTCGACGGCGCCGTCCAGCCCCCGCTCGTCCGTGACCGCGCGGCGCAGCAGGGCGCGGATGTCGTCGTCGGTCAGCGACTCCAGCGTCAGCAGCAGCGAGCGGGAGAGCAGCGGGGAGATCACCGAGAAGTACGGGTTCTCCGTGGTCGCGGCGATCAGCGTCACCCAGCGGTTCTCGACCGCGGGCAGCAGACTGTCCTGCTGCGCCTTGGAGAAGCGGTGGATCTCGTCGAGGAAGAGGACCGTCTCCTTGCCGCTCGTCCCCACGGCCCGCCGCGCGCCCTCGATGACCGCGCGGACCTCCTTGACCCCGGCGGTGATCGCGGAGAGCTCGACGAACCGCCGGTCGGTGGCCTGGCTGATCACGTACGCGAGCGTGGTCTTGCCCGTCCCGGGCGGCCCCCACAGGATCACCGAGGACGTCGCGGCGGGCCCGCTCGTCGCGGCGACGAGTCTCCGCAACGGCGAGCCGGGCCTCAGCAGGTGCCGCTGCCCCGCGACCTCGTCCAGGGAACGCGGCCGCATCCGCACCGCAAGGGGCGCGCGACCGGGCTCCTTGGCCTGGATCTCCTCGGCTGCAGCGGTGAACAGGTCTGGCTCCACGGTCTAGACCCTACCTGCGGGCGCCGACACCCCCGCTCTCGTCACTCCCCGGGGGCCGGGGCCAGCGCCAGCGGTAGGCCAGTTCCGGGCGGCCGACCTGGCCGTACTGGGGTTCGCGGCGGGCGCGGCCGGTCTCGACGAGGTGTTCCAGGTAGCGGCGGGCGGTGATGCGGGAGACGCCCGCGGCCGTGCCGACCGCGGCGGCGGACAGGCCGGTGTCGGCGGCGCGCAGGACCGCGGCCACCGCGTCGAGCGTGGGGGTGGTGAGCCCCTTGGGCAGGGTGGTGCCGCGCGGGGAGCGCAGCTCGGCGAAGGCGCGGTCCACCTCGTCCTGGCCGAGCGCCTCTCCCCCGCGCTCCAGGCTGGCGCGGTAGCGCGCGTACCGGGCGAGACGGTCCTGCAGCGTCGCCGCCGCGAAGGGCTTGAGCAGGTACTGCACCACGCCGATCGAGACCGCCCGTCGCACCGTCGCCAGGTCCCGGGCCGAGGTGACGGCGATGACGTCGGCGCCGTGCCCGGCCGTGCGTATCGCACGGAGCAGGTCCAGGCCGTGGCCGTCCGGGAGGTAGAGGTCGAGCAGCAGCAGCGCGACCGGCGCGCCCTCGCGGCGCGCGCGGTCGAGGAAGCGCAGCGCCTCCGCCGCGCTGTGGGCGACGCCCGCGCAGCGGAAGCCGGAGGCGCGCTCGACGTAGCTGCCGTGGGCCTCGGCGGCGACCGGGTCGTCCTCGACCACCAGCACGTCGATCACGGGACACGCACCGCGTCGGACCGGAGGGCGCCGTGCCGAGACGGGCTGTGCCGAACAGGGCTGTGCTGAAACGGAAGGTGCACGGTCAGCACCGCGCCGCGGCCGCTGTCGACTTCCACGCGGCCGCCGTTGCGGCGCGCGGCCTGGGCGACGAGCGCGAGGCCGATGCCGCGCGCGCCGCCCGGCCCGGGCCGCTTCGTGGACCAGCCGCGCTCGAAGATCCGCTCGACCGCGTCGGGCTCGACGCCCGGTCCGGTGTCGGCGACGCGCAGCAGCAGCTCGCGGGCGTCGGTGCCGGGGGCGGTGTCCGTCCGGGCGGTGACGGTGACGGTCGGCGCGCCCTCGTGCTCGCCGGCGCCCTCGATCGCGGCGTCGATGGCGTTGTCGATCAGGTTGCCGAGCAGCGTCACCAGGTCCCGCGCGCTGAGCTGCTCGGGCAGCGCGTCGTCGATCCGACTCTCCTCGGTCAGCACCAGGTCCACGCCGCGCTCGGCGGCCTGCGCGGCCTTGCCGAGCAGCAACGCGGCCACGACCGGCTCGTTGACGGCGCCGACGACGCGGTCGGTGAGCTGCTGGGCCAGCTCCAGCTCGGAGGTGGCGAAGTCGACCGCCTGGCGGTGCTGTCCGGTCTCGATGAGCGACACCACCGCGTGCAGGCGGTTCGCCGCCTCGTGCGCCTGCGCGCTCAGTGCCTCGGCGAAGCCGCGGACCGAGTCCAACTCGCCACTCAGGGCCTGGAGTTCGGTGTGGTCGCGGAGGGTGACCACGGTCCCGAGGCCGGGGCCGTCACCGATGGGCGAGGTGTTGACCACGACGACGCGGTCGGCCGTCAGGTGCAGCTGGTCGCGGACGGGCTCGGGACCGGCGACGGCCGCGCGCAGCGGCGCGGGCAGGTCCAGGTCCGCGAAGGGCCGCCCCTCGGCCGGATCGTCCAGGGCCAGCAGCTCGCGCGCCGCGTCGTTGCACAGCAGGACGATCCCCTCGCGGTCGAGCAGCACCAGGCCCTCCCGCACGGCGTGCAGCGTCGCCTGGTGGTACTCGTACAGGTGGCTCAGTTCGGCCGCGCCCATCCCGTGGGTGTGGCGGCGCAGCCGGCGGTTGGCCAGCCAGGTGCCCAGACCGCCCAGCGCCAGGGCCGCAACGGCGACCAGGACCAGCGCGGTGATCGCCCCGCGCAGCTGCCCGCTCAGCTGCTGCACCGTGATCCCGACGCTGACCAGCGCGACGACCTCGCCCTGCGCGTCCCGCACCGGCGTGACGGCGCGCACGGACGGGCCGAGCGTGCCGGTGTAGGTCTCGGTGAAGGTGTGCCCGGCCAGGGCCGGGCCGATGTGCCCGAGGAAGTGCCTGCCGATCTCCGCCGGGTCGGGGTGGGTCCAGCGCACACCGTGGGTGTCCATGATCGTGACGAAGTCGACGTCGGCGTCCCGGGTGACCCGCTGCGCGTACGGCTGGAGCACGGCGGTCGGGTCGGGCCGCTGGGCGGCCTGCACGACGGTCGGCGCGTCGGCGACGGTCGTGGCCGTCGCGACCACCTGCCGCTCCGCCGCCTGCGTGGCCCGGTCGCTGGTCAGCACGTACGCGAGGACCGCGCAGCCGGCCACCACCAGCGTCACGATCAGCACCTGCACCGCGAACAGCTGCCCGGCGAGGCTGCGCGCGACGCGGTGGCGTCGGCGCGGACGTGGGGCGGTGCGTACGGGCATGCCGGCCAGTCTGCCCGGTCGTCCGAGGAGATGAGTAGGCCGCGGGCCGTGAACGATATGAACGCAAACGTGACGCCCGCCACGCCCGCCCGGATATTCGTCGGAACCGGCCCGCCACCTCGGTCCGGTGGGAACGACACTCCGGCAAGGGAGCCGCAGCCATGAGAGCCGCACGGGAACGCACGCAGTATCTGTATCTGGCCGTGATCGCCGCCGTCGTGCTGGGCATCGTCGTCGGCCTGGCGGCGCCGCACTTCGCCGTGAACCTGAAGCCGGTCGGCACCGGGTTCGTGAACCTGATCAAGATGATGATCAGCCCCGTCATCTTCACCACGATCGTGCTGGGCATCGGCTCGGTGTCCAAGGCCGCGAAGGTCGGCAGGGTCGGCGGCCTCGCGCTCGGCTACTTCCTGGTGATGTCGACGGTCGCGCTGGCCATCGGCCTCGTCGTCGGCAACGTGATCAACCCCGGCCACGGACTGCACCTCACCGCGGAGCTGGCGAAGGCGGGCCACGCCCAGGCCGCGACCGGCGGCGCGGAGGGGACCTCCGACTTCCTGTTGGGGATGATCCCGACCACCCTGGTCTCCGCCCTCACCGGCGGCCAGGTGCTGCAGACCCTGCTGGTCGCGCTGCTGGTCGGCTTCGCCCTGCAGTCCCTCGGCGCATCGGGCGCGCCGATCCTGCGCGGAGTCGAGCACCTGCAGAAGCTGGTCTTCCGGGTGCTGTCGATGATCATGTGGGCGGCCCCGGTGGGCGCGTTCGGCGCGATCGCCGCCGTGGTCGGCGCGTCGGGCTGGGCGGCGCTGAAGTCGCTGGCGATGATCATGCTGGGCTTCTACCTGACCTGCGCGATCTTCGTGATCGTGGTCCTCGGCCTGATGCTCCGTCTCGTCGCGGGCGTCAACGTCTTCGCGCTGCTCACCTACCTCGGCCGCGAGTTCCTGCTGATCCTGTCCACCTCCTCGAGCGAGAGCGCGTTCCCGCGCCTCATCGCGAAGATGGAGCACCTGGGCGTCAGCCGACCGGTCGCGGGCATCACCGTCCCGGCGGGCTACAGCTTCAACCTGGACGGCACCGCCATCTACCTGACGATGTCCTCGCTGTTCATCGCCCAGGCGATGGACCGGCCGATGTCGATCGGCCAGCAGGTCTCGCTGCTGCTCTTCATGGTGATCGCCAGCAAGGGCGCCGCCGGCGTCACCGGCGCGGGCCTCGCCACCCTCGCGGGCGGCCTCCAGTCCCACCAGCCGGCCCTGGTCGACGGCGTCGGCCTCATCGTCGGCATCGACCGCTTCATGAGCGAGGCACGCGCCCTGACGAACTTCGCGGGCAACGCCGTCGCCACCGTTCTCATCGGCCACTGGACCGGCGAGCTCGACCACGACCGGATGCGCCTCGTCCTCACCGGCCGCCTCGCCTTCGACGAGTCCGCGGTGGACGCGGCGACGCCGGACGCTCCGTCGGCCGTCCCGACTCAGGCACCGGCCACGGCCTGAGCCCTGACCCGAGACCGGCCGGGCCGAGGCGCCCGGCCGGTCAGGGCGCGCCCGCCGGTCAGGCCGCATCCTCCTCGTCGCCGTGATGCTCCTCGACGCTGTGGGAGTCCGTGAGGCTCAGCGCGCCGCCCACCGCGATCACGCCCACGACCACAGCCAGCAGGGCGTAGGTGATCCGCTCGCCCCGGAAGAAGGACTCGACGAGACTGCTGCTCCACGTACCGCGTGGCAGCCGGGTGGTGACCAGGGCGGCGATCATGGTGCCGACCACGGCGGTGCCGACGCTGGAGCCGACCTCCTGGGCGGTGTCGTTGAGGGCCGCGCCGACGGAGGTGCGGTTGCCGGGCATCGCGTCGACGAGAGCCACCGCGCAGATCGTCATCACGGTGCGGAGCCCCACGGTCATGAGCACCATGCAGACGGCGATGGCGGCGTAGCCGTGGCCGACGGCCCAGGACAGCCCCGCCAGCGCGCCGGCCAGGCAGGCCGCGCCGATCAGGCAGGCGATGCGGTGGCCGAACCGGCGCGCGAGCCACTCGGACAGCGGGGTCGCGGCCAGCATCGTCACGATGATGGGCAGGTTGGCCAGGCCGGCCCTGACGGGGCTCCAGCCGTAGGCGTACTGGAAGTGCAGGATCAGCCCGAACATCACGCTGGCCATGGCGATCGAGGTGCCGATCTGCGCGATGGCGGCGCCGCGGACCGTGCCGTTCGCGAACAGGCGCAGGTCCAGCATCGGCGCCGTGCTTCGGCGCTCGTGGCGGACGAACGCGAACCCGGCCACGAGCGCGCCCATGATCGAGGCGAGGGTGAGCGGGGAGAGCCAGCCGTTCTGGACGCCGCTGGTCAGCGAGTAGCAGGCGAGCCCGATGGCGGTGATGCTCAGCGCGGCACCCGCCAGGTCGAGCGCATCGCTCGTCAGACCCTCCGGCTGGTCCGCCGGCACGCCGAGCCGGACGCCGATGCACGCGAGCGCCGCGATCGGGGCGTTGACGACCAGCAGCCACTGCCAGCTCACGTGGGCCAGCGCGGTGCCGCCGAGCAGCGGACCGAGGACGAAGCCCGACATGCCGACGACGATCATCACCGTCATCGCGCGCATCTGCAGGGTCTTCTCGTCGAACAGCCGGAACACGAGCGAGTTCGTGATCGGGGCCATCGCCGCCGCCGCGACGCCGAGTGCGGCCCGCAGCGCGATGAGCTCACCCGCCGTGCCCACGAACACGACGCACAGGCTGAGCGAGCCGAACACGGCCAGCCCGACCAGCAGCACCCGGCGGCGGCCGAACCTGTCGGCCGTCGACCCGGCCGTCAGCAGCAACCCGCCGAAGGTCAGCGAGTACGCGCCGGTGACCCACTGCAGGGCGGTGGTGCCGCCGCCGAGGTCGCGGCCGATGGTGGGCAGCGCGATCGACAGCAGCGTGTTGTCGACCATCTCGACGAAGAAGGCCAGGCAGAGCGCGGCCAGAGGTATCCAGGCCGCGCGTAGCGACGGGTAGGTGTGCAACGGGCGTTGCAGCGTGGCGGTCGTCATGACATCCCCCTTCGATCGAACATCGTCCGAGTATCGAACGCCGTACGATGACGTACGATAGAACAACGTTCGATGCTGGTGCAAGGTGGAGGGACGCGAGCCATGGCACGCCTGCAGAACCGTCCGGGTCAGGGACGCCGACGCGCTTCGCACTCGATGGAGTCGGTGCTGACGGAGGCAGTGGCCCTGCTGGACGAGGCGGGCCCGCCCGCGCTCACCTTCCGGGCCCTGGCCGAGCGCCTCGGCGGCGGCGTCGCCAGCATCTACTGGTACGTGGCCAACAAGGACGAGCTGCTCGACCTCGCCACGGACCACGTGATCGGCTCGGTCCTGGCCGACATCGAGGCTCTCCCGGGCAGCGCCGACCCGATCGACGACCTGCGGGCGATGTCGGTCACCCTGTTCGACGCGATCGTGGCGCGGCCCTGGCTGGGCGCGTACTTCATGCGCAACATCAACGCCCAGAGCAACTCGATCCGCCTGTACGAGCGGCTCGGAGAGCAGACCCTCCGCCTCGACCTCAGCGCGCGCCAGCGCTTCCACGCCGTCTCCGCGATCATCGGCGTCGTGGTCGGCTCCGCGGTCGACCTCGGCCAGGAACCGCCCCAGGAGGTCCTCGACGGCGCCGTCGACCGCGACACGTACCTCGGCCGCGCCGCCGCGGCCTGGCGGGACCTCGACCCGGCGGCCTACCCCTTCGTCCATGAGATCGTCGACGAGTTCGACGGCCACGACGACGCCGACCAGTTCCGCTCCGCCCTGGAACTCACCCTCGCGGGCCTGCGCCTCCAGGCCGGGGCCCGAGTCGGATGAGCAGAACAAGCGGGGCCCCTGCCATCGGCAGGGGCCCCGCTTGTTCGCGCGTGTGGGTGCGTGGTGTTACTGCTCGGCCTTCGCGGCGGCCTGCTGCTCGGACTTCGGCGTCGCGTCGACGCCGGCCTCCCTGCGCTGCGCAGCGGTGATCGGCGTCGGGGCGCCGGTCAGCGGGTCGCCGCCGGTGGAGGTCTTCGGGAAGGCGATGACGTCGCGGATGGTGTCGTAGCCGCCCAGCAGGGTGACCAGACGGTCCAGGCCCAGCGCGATGCCGCCGTGCGGCGGCGGGCCGAAGTCGAAGGCGTTCAGCAGGAAGCCGAACTGCGACTGGGCCTCCTCCTGCGAGAGCCCGATCGCGTCGAACGCGCGCTTCTGCACGTCCTTCTGGTGGATACGGATCGAGCCGCCGCCGATCTCCGAACCGTTGAGCACCAGGTCGTACGCGTTGGAGAGCGCGCTGCCCGGGTCGGTGTCGAAGGTCGCCATCGACTCGGCCGTCGGGGCCGTGAAGGGATGGTGCACCGCGTGCCAGCCCTGGAACTCGCCCTTGTCGTCCTCGATGGGCTCGAACATCGGGAAGTCGACGACCCAGAGGAAGGCCCACTTGGACTCGTCGATGAGCTCGCAGCGCTTGCCGATCTCCAGGCGCGCCGCGCCCAGCAGCTCCTGCGAGGCGGTCTTCTTGCCCGCGGCGAAGAAGATGCAGTCGCCCGGCTTGGCGCCGACCGCGTCGGCCAGGCCGGCGAGGTGCTCCTCGCTGAGGTTCTTCGCGACCGGGCCGCGCAGCTCGCCGGTCTCCTCGTCGATCAGCACGTAGGCGAGGCCGCGCGCGCCGCGCGCCTTGGCCCAGTCCTGCCATGCGTCCAGCTGCTTGCGCGGCTGCGAGGCGCCGCCCGGCATGACCACGGCGCCCACGTACGGGGCCTGGAAGACGCGGAACGAGGTGCCGGAGAAGTACTCGGTCAGCTCGGTGAGCTCGTTGTCGAAGCGGACGTCCGGCTTGTCGGAGCCGTAGCGGGACATCGCGTCCGCGTAGGACATGCGCGGCAGCGGCAGCGGCACCTCGTAGCCGAGGACCTCGCCCCAGACGCGGGAGACGACCTCCTCGCCCAGCTTGAGGATGTCCTCCTGGTCGACGAACGAGGCCTCGATGTCGAGCTGGGTGAACTCCGGCTGGCGGTCGGCGCGGAAGTCCTCGTCACGGAAGCAGCGCGCGATCTGGTAGTAGCGCTCCATGCCGGCGACCATCAGCAGCTGCTTGAACAGCTGCGGCGACTGCGGCAGGGCGTACCAGTGGCCCGGCTGCAGGCGGACCGGGACGAGGAAGTCGCGGGCGCCCTCGGGGGTGGAGCGGGTGAGGTACGGCGTCTCGATGTCGAGGAAGCCGTTCTCCTCCATCACCGTGCGGATGATGTGGGTGGCGCGCGAGCGCAGGCGCAGCGCGCGGGCCGGGCCCTCGCGGCGCAGGTCCAGGTAGCGGTACTTGAGGCGGACCTCCTCGTTGACCGAACCGGGCTCGTACTCGGCGACCTGGAACGGCAGCGCGGCTGCCTCGGAGAGCACCGTCAGGTCGGTCACGACGACCTCGACCTGGCCGGTCGGGATGTCGGGGTTCTCGTTGCCCTCGGGACGGACCCGGACGTCACCGGTGATCTTGACGCACCACTCGGAGCGCAGCTCGCCCACGGCCTCCAGGTCGCGGAAGACGACCTGGACGGTACCGGAGGAGTCCCGCACGTCGACGAAGGCCACGCCGCCGTGGTCGCGGCGGCGGGCGACCCAGCCGGCGAGGGTGACGGTGGTGCCGGCGTGCTCCGGGCGGAGCGTGCCGGCCTCGTGGGTGCGGATCACTGGAGCTTCTCCTTCAGAGTGGTGACGAGAGCGTCGAGGGCGACCGGGGTCTGGTCACCGGAACCGAGGTCCTTCAACTGAACCACGCCGTCGGCGAGATCACGCTCGCCGGCGACGATCGCGTAGCGAGCGCCGGAGCGGTCGGCGGCCTTGAAGCCGGCCTTGACGCTCTTGCCGCCGAAGACCAGGTCCGCGGAGACGCCGACCCGGCGCAGCTCGGTGACCTTGCCGAACAGCACCCGCCGGGCCTGCTCGCCCATCGGGACGGCGAAGACGTCGGTGGTGGCGGGGATGTCGAGGGTGATGCCCTCGGCCTCCAGCGCGAGCACGGTGCGGTCCACACCCAGGGCCCAGCCGACCGACGGCAGTTCGGGGCCGCCGATCATCTCGGACAGGCCGTCGTAACGACCGCCGCCGCCCACCGCGGACTGCGCGCCGAGGCCGTCGTGGACGAACTCGAAGGTGGTGCGGGTGTAGTAGTCGAGGCCGCGGACCAACTTCGGGTCGTCCTCGAAGCGGACGCCCGCGGCGAGCAGCAGCTCGCGGACCTGCTCGTGGTAGGCCTTGCAGTCCTCACAGAGGTAGTCGACGAGCATCGGCGCGCCGCCGAGCTGGTCCTGGACCTCCGGACGCTTGTCGTCCAGCACACGCAGCGGGTTGATCTCCGCGCGGCGCAGCGTCTCCGCGTCGAGGTCGAGGCCGCGCAGGTAGTTCTGCAGCGCTTCGCGGTAGACCGGGCGGCACTGCTTGTCGCCGAGGCTGTTCAGCAGGATGCGGAAGTTGCGCAGGCCCAGCGAGCGGTAGGCGTCGTCGGCCAGGATGATGAGCTCGGCGTCCAACGCCGGGTCCTCCGCGCCGATCGCCTCGGCGCCGACCTGCCAGAACTGGCGGTAGCGGCCCTTCTGCGGGCGCTCGTAGCGGTACTGCGAACCGCTGTACCAGAGCTTGACCGGGAGGTTGCCGGTCCGGTGCAGGTTGGCCTGGAGCGTCGCGCGCAGCACGGAGGCGGTGGCCTCGGGGCGCAGCGCGAGGTCCTGGCCCTCCTCCGTGCGGGAGGTGAGGGTGAACATCTCCTTCGTCACGATGTCGGTGGACTCACCGACGCCGCGCGAGAAGAGCTTGACGTCCTCGAAGACGGGGGTCTCCACGTAGCCGTAGCCGGCCCGGCGCAGCGGCGCGGCCAGCGCCTCGCGCACGGCGAGGACGGTGCCGGCGGTGGCCGGGAGGATGTCGTAGGTGCCCTTGGGGGCCTGGAAAGCCTGGGAAGTACTGCTCACGTCTCGTCTCTTCTACAGTCCGCGGCGCTGGGCGCCGGTCGGCGCGGCGCTGCCGGCGACCTGGAGCAGGTACGGGTTGGCGACGCGCTCGCGACCGATGGTGGTCTGGGGGCCGTGTCCGGAGAGGACCACGGTCTCGTCCGGCAGCGGCAGGCACACGCGGGCCAGCGACCGCAGGAGGGCGTCGTGGTCGCCCCCGGGGAGATCGGTGCGTCCGACGGAGCCGGCGAAGAGCAGGTCGCCCGAGAACAGCACCGGAGGCAGCTCCGGGGCGGCGGGCGTCCTGAACGTCACCGACCCCCCGGTATGGCCGGGCGCGTGGTCGACCGTGAGGCTCAGCCCCGCGAGCTCCAGCACGCTGCCGTCGGTGAGAACCCGCACGTCGTCGGGCTCGCCGACGGTGATCTCGCCCATGAGCTGCGCCCCGAACGAACGGCCGAGGGCCTTCTCCGGGTCGGAGAGCATGTAGCGGTCCTCGGGGTGGATCCACGCCGGAATGCCGCGCGCGCCGCAGACGGGAACGACCGAGGCCACGTGGTCGATGTGCCCGTGGGTGAGCACCACCGCGACCGGCTTCAGCCCGTGCTCGCGCACCGCCTCCTCGACACCGGCGGCGGCCTCGTGCCCCGGGTCCACGATGACGCACTCCTCGCCGGCGGCCGGGGCCACGAGGTAGCAGTTGGTGCCCCAGGCTCCAGCGGGAAAGCCGGCGATGAACACGTGGGTCCCTACTCACGTCGAGAAATGGCGGTGACTGCTGTCAGCAGGGTACCGGCGGCAGGGGACCGATCGCGAACCGTATCCGGCGCCCGCCTGTCGCCCCATCGGCCGCTTTCACCGCGCGTTTACAGAATTGCTCCCTACACTGGGCCGCCGTCGGGTGGGAAGATCCCCCGCGACAGCACACAGACCGACGACGTACGAACGACTTCACGGCAGGAGTGTGGGCGGTGGCCCCCAACGACACGCAGCGGCCGAAGGCTGGGCCTCTCCCCAAGGACCCGGAGAAGCGCCGGCGCGAACTGCAGCGCAGGAAGCTGGAGCGTCAGGCCCAGCTGCGCCGCGCGCGGATCGCCGAGGCGCGCAAGCGCACCGCGATCATCGGCGCGTGCGTCGTCGCCGTCGCGGCGATCGCGGTCGGGACGGTCGTCCTGTGGCCGTCGGGCGGCAAGCCCAAGACGACGGCCTCCGCGGACACCGCGAGCAGCTCGCCGTCGGCCGCGAGCTCCCCGTCCGCGGCGAAGGCGAACTACACCATCACGCCCAAGAAGAACGAGGGCAGCTGGAAGACCGAGCCGCCGATGACGATCGACACCTCGGCGACCTACACCGCGAAGATCAACCTCGGTCAGGGCCTGGTCACCCTCAAGCTGGACGCCAAGGACGCGCCGCACACGGTGAACTCCTTCGTGTTCCTCGCCGGCCAGCACTTCTTCGACGGCGTGTACTGCCACCGGATCACCACCGAGGGTCTGTACGTGCTGCAGTGCGGCGACCCGACCGGCACCGGCTCCGGCGGGCCCGGCTACTCCTTCAAGGACGAGAACCTGACCGCCCCGTCCCTCAAGGGCGGCACCTACCCGGCCGGCACGGTCGCGATGGCGAACTCGGGCGCGAACACCAACGGCTCGCAGTTCTTCCTCGTCTACAAGGACAGCCCGCTGCCGGCCAACTACACGCCGTTCGGCACCATCACCGGCGGCATGGACGTGCTGAACGCGATCGCCGCCAAGGGCTCCGACAGCGCCAACGGTCCGGGCGACGGAAAGCCGGTCGATCCGGTCGTCATGAACACGGTCACTGCGACCAAGAACTGAACGCTTTAGGTGACGGGCGGGCGGCGCAGCCAAATCAACCTCGCGGGGATACGGACAGCGCCCCTGCCCGTCGCCTATGTTGGCGTCTTGTAGGGTGCGCTTCTGCGCTTCCCGGCGGCGCGGAGACCAAACCGGCCGGGCAATCGAACGTGGACGGCGGCCGCCCTGCCAGGTGCAGGACCCGCGGCCGCCATATGGAGGAGGCGCTGTGACCAGCGACCCGTGGGGCCGTGTCGACGACGAGGGGACCGTCTACGTGCGGACGGCCGACGGCGAACGCGTCGTCGGTTCGTGGCAGGCGGGCTCCCCCGAGGAGGCACTTGCCTACTTCACCCGCAAGTACGAGGGCATCGCCGTGGAGATCGGCCTGCTGGAGCGCCGCGTGCGCACCACGGACCTCGCCGCGAAGGACGCCCAGACGGCCATCGAGCACCTGCAGGCGCAGGTGACCGAGGGCCACGCGGTCGGCGACCTGGACGCCCTCGCCAAGCGTCTGACGACGCTGGCCGAGGAGGTCGAGTCCCGCCGCGAGGAGAAGAAGGCGGCGCGCGCCAAGGCCCAGGAGGAGGCCCGCGCTTCCAAGGAGGCCCTGGTCGCCGAGGCCGAGCAGCTCGTGGAGTCCACCCAGTGGCGCGAGGCGGGCGACCGCCTGCGGGCCCTGGTCGACACCTGGAAGGGCCTGCCCCGACTGGACCGCAAGTCCGACGACGAGCTGTGGCACCGCTTCTCGCACGCCCGCTCCGCGTTCTCCAAGCGCCGCAAGGCGCACTTCGCGCAGCTGGACCAGCAGCGCGAGGAGGCCCGCCTGAAGAAGGAGAAGCTGGTCCTCGAGGCCGAGTCGCTGGCCGACTCGACCGACTGGGGCGCCACGGCCGCCCGCTACCGCGAGCTGATGGCGGAGTGGAAGGCCGCGGGTCGTGCGCAGCGCGAGGCCGAGGACGAGCTGTGGACCCGCTTCCGCGGCGCGCAGGATGTCTTCTTCCAGGCCCGCTCGGCCGTCTTCGACGAGCGCGACGCCGACGAGCGCGAGAACCAGCACGCCAAGGAGGCCCTCCTGGTCGAGGCGGAGGCGCTGCTCCCGATCGGCGACCTGAAGGTCGCCAAGACCCACTACCGCGACATCGCGGAGCGCTGGGAGGCCATCGGCCACGTCCCGCGCGACGCCCGCCCCCGCCTGGAGTCCCGCCTGCGCCACGTGGAGCAGGCCATCCGCGAGGCGGAGGAGGCCGAGTGGCAGCGCAGCAACCCCGAGGCGCGGGCGCGTGCCGCGGGCATGACGGGCCTGCTGCAGGCGGCGGTGGACAAGCTGGAGAAGCAGATCGCCACAGCTGAGGCGAAGGGTGACGCCCGCCAGGTCGCCAAGCTCCAGTCCGAACTCGCCGGCCGCAAGGAACTGCTCGCCCAGGCCCAAAAGGGCCTCGAGGAGTTCAGCGGCTGACGCAGCCGGCTGCACTACCTCAGGAACGCGAGGCTGTACCGACCTGCGGCTCCGCCGCCAGGGCACGACCAGCCGCAGTCAGTTGCACCTCCTCAGGGGCGCGGGGACCTGCGCGACAAGCCACGCAGTGTGGTGAGTCGCCGCACGAGCAGGGCCATCCGTACAGGGTGGTTGCTCGCGCGGTTCCTCGCGCCCCTTTGGCGTTGCCTGGTCGCTCTCACGGTCCTACCCCACGGTGATGGGGAGGGTGGACGGTCCGCGGAGGTTGATGCGGCCGTTCCAGGTGACGTCGCCCCCGAGCGAGAGCGAGGGGAAGCGCTGGACGAGAGTCCCGATCGCCAGCCGGCCTTCGAGACGGGCGAGGGCGGCGCCCAGGCAGTGGTGCGGGCCGGCGCCGAAGGAGACGTGATGGCGGGCGTTGGGGCGGTCGATGCGGAGTTCGTCCGCGTCGGGGCCCCAGTAGTCAGGGTCACGGTTGGCTGAGGCCAGGCACGCGAAGACGAACGCGCCCGCCGGGATGGTGCGGTCGCGCACCGCGTGCGGGGTGAGCGTGATCCGCTTGGACTGCTGGACGGGGCTGTCGTAGCGCAGGAACTCCTCCACCGCGTTGGCCGCCAACCCGGGCCGCGCCCGGAGCAGCGCGAGCTGCTCAGGGTTGCGCAGCAGCGCGAGCGTGCCGTTGGAGATGAGGTTGACCGTCGTCTCGTGGCCGGCGATGTACAGCATGACGACCTGGGCGACGAGTTCGTCGTCACTGAGCCGGCCGCCCTCGTGCTCCGCCGCGATCAGCGCGGTGAGCAGGTCCTCGGCCGGGTTGGCGCGCTTCCAGGCGATCAGCTCGCGCGCCAGCGCGGTCATCTCCCGCGCCGCCTCGCTGATGCGCCGCATCTCCTCGGGGTCGGTGACGACCTGGAGGGTGAGCGCCAGGATGCCGGTCAGCTCGCGGATGCGGGCGTGGTCGGCGGGTGGCATCCCGAGCATCTGCGAGATGACCGCGAACGGCAGCGGGAAGGCGAGCGCCTCGACGAGGTCGGCCTGTCCCTCCTCCGCGATGCGGTCCAGCGCGGCGTCGAGAAGCCGGGTGATCTCACCCTCCAGCGCGGCGACGGAGCGGGAGGTGAAGACCTTGCCGACCAGCGAGCGCAGCCGGGTGTGGTCGGGCGGGTCACGGTGGACCATCGACATGTTGATCACGCCGAGGTCGAGGCGGTCCATCTGCTCGCGGATCTGTCCGTCGAGGACCTGCCGGTCGTCGACGGAGAGCCCCGCGCGCAGCAGGGCCGCGATGTCGTCGTAGGCGGTCAGCACCCAGAAGCCGAAGGGGTGCCGGTGCACCGGGTCCACCTCCCGCATCCGGCGGTAGGTGGGGTACGGGTCGTCGGCGAAGCCGGGGGCGAAGGGGTTGAAGAGCATGTCGGCGGTGGTCATCGATGCCTCCGGTGAACACATGGGTCTGCCCATGGACCTGACGGGCGGGGCGCGCTCACGGGCGTCGGCCCCACATGGTGACCATGGCGATGCCGAGGTCCTTGGTGGCGGGATCGGCCAGATAGGCCAGCGCGTCGTCGACGGTCGCCTCACCGAGCCGTGCCACCAGGGCGGGGCGCGAGGCGTTCGCGGTGCCGGACCAGAAGCGGGCCAGCGGGCCGCCGCCGTTCAGCACCGGCACGTCGACGGCGAGGCCGACCTCCGTGAAGCCGAGATCGGCGAGGGGCCGCGGGTAGCCGCGTCCCAGGTTGAGGTCGCTGCCGGTGGTCCGCGCGGCGAGCTCGCTCGCGACCGCGGCGGTCTCCCGGTAGGCGGCGTTGGGTGAGCTGGACGCGCCCATGTCCCAGGCGTCCGAGACGACGAGCCAGCCGCCGGGACGGACCCACTGCGCCATGCGCGTCAGCACCTGCTCGCGCTCGCGCAGGTGCATCAGCAGGAACCGGGTGTGGACCAGGTCGAACAGGCCGGGCGTGAAGGCCGGCTCGGTGATGTCCGCCTGGATCTCGTGGAAGCCTCGACCGCCCAGGTGGCGGACGTCGAGGTCGACGACGGTGGCCTGCTCGTCGCAGGCGTCCATGAGCCATGCGGCGACGGTGCCGAGGCCCGCGCCCACGTCGCAGGTGCGCAGGCCGGGCGTGACGAGCGGACGCAGGCGTTGGAACGAGTAGGGGTCGAAGACCCGCGCCAGCGCCCCGAGGCGGTCCGCCTCGCCAGGGTTTCGGTGCGAGTAGAGGCGGTCCCCGTACCGCTCTTCTCTTGGAGTCATGGCGCGATCGTTCGCCCGCGCGCTCGGGCCCCCCTGGACGAATCCTCGATTCCGTCTCCAGGGGAGCTCAGGTGCCGCTGTGGTGCCCTACCGCGCCTTGGCCGACGTCACCCGGTACACGTCGTAGACGCCCTCGACGCTGCGGACGGCCTTGAGCACATGGCCGAGGTGCTTCGGATCGCCCATCTCGAAGGTGAAACGGCTCATCGCGACCCGGTCGCGCGAGGTCTGCACCGCCGCCGACAGGATGTTGACGTGCTGGTCCGAGAGCACCCGCGTCACGTCGGAGAGCAGGCGCGAGCGGTCCAGCGCCTCGACCTGGATGGCGACCAGGAAGACCGAGGACTGAGTGGGGGCCCACTCGACCTCGACCATGCGTTCCTGCTTCTGCGCGAGCGAGTCGACGTTGACGCAGTCGGTGCGGTGCACGGAGATGCCGTTGCCGCGGGTGATGAAGCCGACGATCGGATCGCCCGGGACGGGCGTGCAGCAGCGCGACAGCTTGACCCACACGTCCGCGACGCCCTTGACGACCACGCCCGGGTCCTGCGTCGCGCGCCGCTGGCGGCGGTTACGCGTCGGGGACGGAGCGGTCAGCTCCTCGATGTCCTCGCTCGCGCCCTCCTCACCGCCGAGGGACTGCACCAGCTTCTGCACGATCGTCTGCGCCGCGACGTGGCCCTCGCCGATCGCCGCGTAGAGCGAGGAGATGTCGGGGTAGCGCATCTCGTGCGCGAGGGTGACCAGCGAGTCGCCGGTGAGGATGCGCTGCAGCGGCAGGCCCTGCTTGCGCATGGCCCGCGTGATCGCGTCCTTGCCCTGCTCGATGGCCTCCTCGCGGCGCTCCTTGGAGAACCACGCACGGATCTTGTTGCGGGCCCGCGGCGACTTGACGAAGGAGAGCCAGTCGCGGGACGGTCCGGCGTTCTCCGCCTTGGAGGTGAAGACCTCGACGGTGTCGCCGTTCTCGAGGGTGGACTCCAGCGGCACCAGGCGGCCGTTGACGCGCGCCCCTATGGTCCGGTGGCCGACCTCGGTGTGGACCGCGTACGCGAAGTCCACCGGGGTGGCCCCGGCGGGCAGCGCTATGACGTCGCCCTTGGGGGTGAAGACGAAGACCTCGTTGTTGGAGAGGTCGAACCGCAGTGACTCCAGGAACTCGCTCGGGTCCTCGGTCTCCTTCTGCCAGTCCAGCAGCTGCCGCAGCCAGGCCATCTCGTTGACGGTCTCGCCCTGCCCGGCGGGGGTGTCGGTGCGGACCTTGGACGCGCCGGCGACGGCCTGCTGCTTGTACTTCCAGTGCGCGGCGATGCCGTACTCGGCGCGGCGGTGCATGTCGAAGGTGCGGATCTGCAGCTCGACCGGCTTGCCCTCGGGCCCGATGACCGTCGTGTGCAACGACTGGTACATGTTGAACTTGGGCATGGCGATGTAGTCCTTGAACCGCCCCGGCACCGGGTTCCACCGTGCGTGGATGGTGCCCAGCGCCGCGTAGCAGTCGCGGACCGAGTCGACCAGGACCCGCACGCCGACCAGGTCGTAGATGTCGGCGAAGTCCCGGCCGCGCACGATCATCTTCTGGTAGACGCTGTAGTAGTGCTTCGGACGGCCCTTGACCTCGGCCTTGATGCGAGCGGTCTTGAGGTCGTCGGTGACCTGCTCCAGCACTGTGCCGAGGTACTCGTCCCGCTTGGGCGCGCGCTCGGCGACCAGCCGGACGATCTCGTCGTACATCTTGGGGTAGAGGATCGCGAAGGCGAGGTCCTCCAACTCCCACTTGATGGTGTTCATGCCCAGCCGGTGCGCCAGCGGGGCGTAGATCTCCAGCGTCTCGCGGGCCTTCTTCTCCTGCTTCTCCCGCTTGAGGTAACGCATGGTGCGCATGTTGTGCAGGCGGTCGGCCAGCTTGATGACCAGGACGCGCGGGTCCTTGGCCATGGCGACGACCATCTTGCGGACCGTCTCGGCCTGCGCCGCCTCGCCGAACTTGACCTTGTCCAGCTTGGTGACGCCGTCGACCAGCATGGCGACGGTGTCGCCGAAGTCGCGGCGGAGCTGGTCGAGACCGTAGTCGGTGTCCTCCACGGTGTCGTGCAGCAGGCCCGCCATCAGCGTCGGGGCGTCCATGCCGAGCTCGGCGAGGATCGTCGCGACCGCGAGCGGGTGGGTGATGTACGGGTCACCGCTCTTGCGCTTCTGGCCGCGGTGCCACTTCTCCGCGATCTGGTACGCACGCTCGAGCTGGTGCAGGTCGGCCTTCGGGTAGTTGCTGCGCACTATCCGGAACAGCGGTTCGAGCACCGGGTTGAAGGTGCTGCTGCGCTGGCCGCCGAGACGGGCGAGCCGGGCACGGACCCGAGAGGGCGAGGGCGCGACGGGGCGCGGTGCGACGGCGGGCGCGCCGCCGTCGCGCTGGAACGTGGCCGGTACGGCCGGCGGCGCGGGCTTCGGCGCGGCGGGAGCCGGCTTCGGACGCTCCTCCTGCGTTCCAGCGGCTTTGGGCACGACCTCTTCGGGCAACTGCACTCCTCGGGAGCGAGACCGGATCTCAATGGTACCGAGCGTCACAGCCACCTGCGTTCACGGCCCCGCGCGAACGCCCAGAGGCGCCTCGGCCTGGGCTACCCGGGATCCGTTGCAAACGTCAGGGGCGCGGGGAACTGCGCGACAAGCCACTCACCCACGGAGAGCCCCGAACCCGCAGGGCCATCCGCATAGGGGCGCCTCCCGGCCGAAGGCTGGGGGGTGGTTGCTCTCGCCGTTCCCCGCGCCCCCTCGACAGTGCAACTACTGGATCGAGATCACGGTCTTCAGCGGTGCGTCCCCCATGAGGGGGGCCAGCCGGGCGCGGCCGCCGAGGAAGCCGAGTTCCATCAGGACCTCGACGCCCGCGAGCTCCGCGCCGCCGCGGTGGATGAGGTCCAGGGCCGCCTCCACCGTGCCGCCGGTGGCCAGCACGTCGTCGACGACCAGGACCCGCTCGCCCGGGAGGAACGCGTCCATCTGGACCTCGATGACCGCCGAGCCGTACTCGAGGTCGTAGGCCTGGCGGTAGCAGTCCCCGGGGAGCTTGCCCTCCTTGCGGACGGGGACGAAGCCGGCGCCGGCGGCGTACGCCGCCGGCGCGGCCAGGATGAAGCCTCGGGCTTCGAGGCCGACGACCTTGGTCACGCCCAGCGCCTTCGCGCGGGCCGCGAGGTGGTCCACCAGCGCGGCCAGCGCCTCGGCGTCGGCGAGGAGCGGTGCGATGTCCTTGAAGACCACACCGGGCTTCGGGTAGTCCGGGACGTCGCGGATCTTGGCGGCGAGAAGGCCCGCCAGGTCGTTGCCGCTCATGCGGTCGTCTGCTCCTCTGGTGTTGACGGCGTCTGCTTCGACGCCGTCAGCGGCGGCCGCCGGAGGACCGGCGCTCGCTGCGGGTGCGGTTGACGGGCTGGTTGCGCGGACCGCCGGTCGGCGCGGGGACGGTGACCTCGGCCTGCGGGGCGTCGTCCTCGAGCGTGCGGCCCTCGGCCGCGGCCTTGGCCTCGGCCGCGCGGCGCTGCTTCACCTTGCGGGCCAGCTCGATGTACTCCGGGCGCTTCTCCTGGAGCCAGGCGACCATCGGGGTGGCCACGCAGATCGAGGAGTAGGCGCCGGCGGTCAGACCGACGAACAGCGCCAGCGAGATGTCGTTGAGGACACCCGCGCCGAGCAGGCCGCCGCCGATGAAGAGCAGCGCGGCGACCGGCAGCAGCGCCAGTACGGAGGTGTTGATCGAGCGGACCAGGGTGCTGTTCAGCGAGGCGTTGGCGGCGTCGCTGTAGGTCAGCTTGTTCTGCTTGGTGAGCTTGTTCGTCGCGGACTTGAGGCCGTCGAAGACGACGACGGTGTCGTAGAGCGAGTAACCGAGGATGGTCAGGAAGCCGATGACCGTGCCCGAGGTGACCTCGAAGCCGACCAGGGCGTAGACGCCGACGGTGATCACCAGGTCGTGCAGCAGCGCGACCAGCGCGCCGAGCGCGAGCCGCCACTCGAAGGCGAAGGCCAGGTACAACGTCACCAGCACCATGAAGACGACCAGACCCTCGAGGGCCTTCTGGCTGATGTCGTGGCCCCAGCTGGCGCTCAGCGACTGGGTGCTGATCTGGTTCTGGCTCAGGCCCAGCGACTGCGACAGCGTGTTCTGCCCGGTGGTGGGGTCGATCTTCTCGGCCGAGCTGATCTGGATGAGGATCTGCTCGCCCTTGGCGCCGTTGGCCGTCTGCACGAGAGCCGAGCTGTCGTGCGTCAGGTCGTTGGCCGCCTTCTGGGCCTGGGCGACCGTGACGCCCGGCTTGGTGACGGTGTAGATCTGGCCGCCCTTGAACTCGATGCCGAGGTTCAGGCCCCGGACCGACAGGCCCAGGATGGCGGCGACCAGGATGACGCCCGAGATGATCGTCCACAGCCTGCGCCGACCGACGAAGTCGAAACTGACCTCACCGGTGTAGAGGCGGTGGCCGATATTGCCGAAGCGAGACATCGGGTCAGGCCTCCTTGCCGGCGGTGGGACGGACCGGACGCCGCGAGCCGCGGCTGTCACGGAGCGGGTTGCGGACGCCGAGGCGCTCGGGCGAGAGCCCCGACCACGGGTGACCGGAGTTGAAGAAGTTCCGGCGGGCGAGCAGCGTCATCAGCGGCTTCGTGAACAGGAAGACCACGACGACGTCGAGCAGGGTGGTCAGGCCCAGCGTGAAGGCGAAGCCCTGCACCTTCCCGACGGTGAAGAAGTACAGCACCGCGGCGGCCAGGAAGGACACGAAGTCCGACACCAGGATGGTACGGCGGGCGCGCGGCCAGGCGTTGCGGACGGCCGGGCGCAGCGTGGCGCCCTCGCGCAGCTCGTCACGGACGCGTTCGAAGTAGACGACGAACGAGTCGGCGGTGATGCCGATGGCGACGATGGCGCCACAGACGGCGGGCAGGTTCAGCGCGAAGCCGATCGCGCCACCGAGCAGCGACATCAGCGACCAGGTGAGGATCGCGGAGACGAGCAGCGAGGCGACCGCCACCAGGCCGAGGCCGCGATAGTAGACCAGCGAGTACAGCACGACCAGGATCAGGCCGATCAGGCCGGCGATCAGACCCGCGTCGAGCTGGCTGCCGCCGAGCTCCGGCGAGACCGTCACGACCTCGAGCTGCTTGAAGTTCAGCGGGAGCGAGCCGTAGCTGAGCACGTTGGCCAGCGAGGTCGCGCTCGCCTGGTCGAAGCTGCCGGAGATCGTCGCCTGGCCGCCGGTGATCGCGTTGCTGACATAGGGCGAGGACTGGACCAGGCCGTCGAGCTGGATGGCGAACTCGTTGGTCGGCGTCTGGTTCTTGGCGAGCTGACCGGTGATGGCGGCGAACTGGCTGCTGCCGTGGGAGTTGAAGGAGAGGTCGACCTCCCACTGCCCGGTCTGGGTGCTCAGGTTGGCCTGGGCCTTGCTGATCGAGGTGCCGTCGACGGCGACCTTGTCCAGCGCGTACTTGGTCCAGGCGCCGCTGCTGCCGGCGGTCGTGGAGCAGGAGACGACCTGGTCGGTCTCGTGGGCGTTGTTCGCCGCGTTCTGCGCGGCCAGGCGGCCGGCGTTGGTGGTGCAGTCGATCGCGTTGAACTGCTGCTGCAGCGCGGCGGGCACGGTGCCGCCGAGCTGACCGGCGACCGTGCCGGTGGTCGGGACGGCGCTCGGGGTCGCGGCGGCCTTGGGGGTGCCGGCCGCGGCCGCGGAGGAGGAGGCGTGCGCACTGGCCGAGGCGGAGGCCTTCGCGGAGGCCGACGAGCTCGCCTTCAGGTCCTGCGAGAGGGCGTCACCCTGCGTCTTGCTCGCGCTCGGCGCGGCGGCCGCGCCGGAACCGGACGCCTTCGGCTTGCCGGAGCTGCTCGCGGCCGGGCTCGCCGAGCCGGACGGCTTGGCGCCGCCGCTGGACGAGGCGGACGGCGAGGCGCTGCTCTTGGGCAGGGAGGCCGCGTTGACCTGCTGCTGCTCGGCGAGCACCGGGCGGAAGTACAGCTTGGCGGTCTGGGCCAGCTCCGTGGCGAGCTGAGTCGAGCTGGTGCCCTTGGGAACGTTGACGACGATCTCGTCGTTGCCCTGGACCTGCACCGTCGCTTCGGTCACGCCGGTGCCGTTGACGCGGTCGCGCATGATGCCGGAGGCGATCCCCATGTTGGCGGGGTTGATCGCGTTCTTGTCGCTCGACGTCGCCTGGAGCGTCACGCTGGTACCACCGGCGAGGTCGATGCCGAGCCGCGGCTTGATGTTGCCGGTCCCGACCATGGTCGCCACCAGGGCCACCATGATCACGAGGATCAGGCTCAGCGCACGCCCCGGGTATCCGTCACGGGGACGGGACTTGGGTGATGCCACCTTCTCGATTCTCTCTGTCCATGCCGTGGGCAGGTCAAGTCGCCCACACCGGCGTACCGGCGGACAGGGGGCGGCTCGGCCACGACGCAGCGGTCCTTGGGCCCGGTCGGACGGTTACGACCGACCGGGTTCCGTAGCGGGCAAGGCTACTTGGCGGAAGCGTCCTTGTCGCCACCCACCTTGGCGTCGACCTTCCCGGCCTCGGTGTCGGCCGCGGCGGGGGTCTCAGCGGGAGTCTCGGCCTGGCCGGCCTCGTCCTTCGCCGCCTCGGCGGGGGTGGCGTCCTCGACGACGGCCTCGGCGTCAGCCTCGGCGCCGTCGGCCGCCTCGTCCGTCTCCGGCTCCTCGCCGTGGACGATGCGGTTGTACTCGATCGGGTCCAGCACCTGCGCGATGGCCTGCTTCGCGTACAGGGCGTGGACGCCCGGGGCGACCTCGAGCTCGACAGCCTCGTCGGTCACGTCCTTGACCAGCGCGTACATCCCCCCGATGGTGCGCACACCCGCGCCCGGCTCCAGGCGGGTGCGCATGTCCTGCGCCTGCTGCTGGCGCTTCTTGTTGCTCCGCATCGTCACGAACATGAGTCCGGCCAAGACGATGACCATGAAGATGAGCGGGTTACCCACGGCAGACAGTCCTTTGCGAGGCCGCAGGAGGCGGCGGCCAGTCGATATCGGGGCCCACCCCGTAAGGGCGGGAGCGGGCGGAGTCTAGGGGACCGCACGCAGTACAACAACGTCCAGCATGTCATCCGAGAGAGCCGAATGGCGAGTGACGTGACGGACTCGACGTGCACATAGCCCGTCAAGGGCTGCTCCGAGGCCGCCCGGGCACCCGTGGGCCACCCGCTCCCGGGGTGGCCGGCAGGCCCCCGCTCAGGCCTTCGTCGGCCCCTCCGGGGGCGTCGCCGGGCCGAACAGCTCCGCCTGCATCGGGACGCCAGGCCCGGCGGCCTGCGGCGGCGGGGTCAGGCCCAGGTGCTGCCAGGCGGCCGCGGTGGCGATCCGGCCGCGGGGGGTGCGGGCCAGCAGGCCCTCGCGGACCAGGAAGGGCTCGGCGACCTCCTCGACGGTCTCGGCCTCCTCCCCCACCGCCACGGCCAGTGTGGACAGGCCCACCGGCCCACCGCCGAAGAGCTTCAGCAGCGCGTGCAGCACGGCCCGGTCCAGCCGGTCCAGCCCGCGCGGGTCCACCTCGTAGACGGCGAGCGCGGCGTCGGCGATCTCGGGGGTGATCAGGCCGTCGTGGCGGACCTGCGCGTAGTCGCGGACCCGGCGCAGCAGCCGGTTGGCGATGCGCGGCGTGCCGCGCGAGCGACGGGCGATCTCGGCGGCGCCCTTCGGGTCGATCTCGACGGCCAGCAGCCGGGCGGACCGGTGTATGACCTGCTCCAGCTCCTCGGGCGCGTAGAACTCCATGTGGCCGGTGAAGCCGAAGCGGTCGCGCAGCGGCGGCGGCAGCAGGCCGGCCCGGGTGGTGGCCCCGACCAGCGTGAACGGCGGCAGCTCCAGCGGGATGGCGGTGGCGCCCGGCCCCTTGCCGACGATCACGTCGACGCGGAAGTCCTCCATCGCCATGTAGAGCATCTCCTCCGCGGGCCGGGAGAGGCGGTGGATCTCGTCGAGGAAGAGGATCTCGCCCTCGGTCAGCGAGGAGAGGATCGCCGCGAGGTCGCCGGCGTGCTGGATGGCCGGGCCGGAGGTGATCCGGATCGGCGCGCCCATCTCCGCCGCGATGATCATCGACAGCGTGGTCTTCCCGAGCCCGGGAGGGCCGGAGAGCAGCACGTGGTCGGGCGAGGCGCCGCGGTGGCGCGCCGCCTGCAGGACGAGCGAGAGCTGCTCGCGGACGCGCTCCTGGCCGATGAACTCGCCCAGGTCGCGCGGGCGCAGCGCCGCCTCGACGGCCCGGTCCTCGCCGTCCGCGGCGGCGGTGACCAGGCGGTCGGCTGCGGCGTCGTCGTACATGCTCTCTCGGCTCCTCGGTCGGACGGGGTCGGGCGGGCTCAGCGGGTGCGGTTGCGGCTCTGCAGGGCGGTGCGCAGCAGCGCGGAGACGTTCGGCTTCTCCATGGCCTCGGCCTCGGGCGCCACCGCCGCGACGGCCTCCTCGGCCTCCCTGGGCGCGAACCCGAGGCCGACGAGCGCGGCGTGCAGTTGCTCGTGCCACGGCGCGGGGGCCGTGGCGACGGCTGCGGCGGCCTGCTGGGGCGGGACGGCGCCCGTCGGCGCGCCGAGGCGGTCCTTGAGCTCCAGGAGCAGCTTCTGCGCCCCCTTGGGCCCGATCCCGGGCACGGCGGTCAGCGCCTTCGCGTCGCCGCGCGCGACGGCCACCCGCAGCGCCTCCGGGCTGTGCACGGCGAGCATCGCCTGGGCCACCTTGGGCCCTACGCCGCTGGCCGTCTGCAGCAGCTCGAAGGTCTGCCGCTCGTCGTCGTCGGCGAAGCCGTAGAGCGTCAGGGAGTCCTCGCGCACGACGAGGGAGGTGGCCAGGCGCGCCTCCTCCCCCAGGTGCAGGCGGGCGAGCGTGCCCGGGGAGCAGTGCACGAGCATGCCCACGCCGCCGACCTGGATCACGGCGCTGGAGGGCGTGAGCGCGGCTACGGGGCCGCTGACGAAGGCGATCACGGTCGGGGCTCCCTGACGCGGCTGAGGGCGGCGGCGATCCTGTTGGTGGCGGTGCCGCGCCAGATGTGGCAGATGGCGAGCGCGAGCGCGTCGGCCGCGTCCGCGGGCTTGGGCGGCGCGTCCAACCGCAGGATGCGCGTGACCATCGCGCCCACCTGGGCCTTCTCGGCCCGCCCCGAGCCGGAGACGGCGGCCTTGACCTCACTGGGGGTGTGCAGCGCGACCGGTATCCCACGCCGGGTGGCGCACAGCATGGCCACGGCGCTGGCCTGGGCGGTGCCCATGACCGTCCGCACGTTGTGCTGGGCGAAGACGCGCTCGACGGCGACCTTGTCCGGCCGGTGCAGGTCCAGCCACTCCTCGATGCCCTGCTCGATCCTGAGCAGCCGCAGCGGGACGTCCTCCTCCGCCGGGGTCCGCACGACACCGCAGGCGACCATCGTGAGCGGCCGCCCGGGCGCACCGTCGACAACCCCGACCCCGCACCTGGTCAGCCCTGGATCCACCCCGAGAACACGCATGCCCGCAGGCTATCGGCTGCGACCGACAGAACTGTTCAGGGGCACGGGGACCGATCAGGGGCACGGGGACTGATCAGGGGCACGGGGACCGTGCACATCAGGGGCGCGGGGAACTGCGCGCCCAGCCACCCAGTCACGTAGGCGATGGCTGCTCGCGCAGTTCCCCGCGCCCCTGGGGGACTCAGTCCTCGGCGTCGAGCTCCGCCTCGACCTCGGGGGTGAGGTCGAAGTTGGCGAAGACGTTCTGGACGTCGTCGCTGTCCTCGAGCGCGTCGATCAGCTTGAAGATCTTGCGCGCGCCGTCCGCGTCCAGCTGGACCTGGACGGAGGGGACGAAGTTCGCCTCGGCCGAGTCGTAGTCGATGCCCGCGTCCTGCAGCGCCGTGCGGACCGCGACCATGTCGCTGGCCTCGGTCTGGATCTCGAAGCTGTCGCCGAGGTCGTTGACCTCCTCCGCGCCCACCTCGAGGGTGACCTCCATGATCGTGTCCTCGTCGACCTTGTCGGCCTTCGGCACGATGATGACGCCCTTGCGGGAGAACATGTACGACACCGAGCCAGGGTCGGCCATGGAGCCGCCGTTGCGGGTCATCGCGACGCGCACGTCGGACGCGGCGCGGTTGCGGTTGTCGGTGAGGCACTCGATCAGCACCGCCACGCCGTTCGGGCCGTAGCCCTCGTACATGATGGTGGAGTAGTCGGCGCCGCCGGCCTCCGCGCCGGAGCCGCGCTTGACGGCGCGGTCGATGTTGTCGTTGGGGACCGAGCTCTTCTTCGCCTTCTGGATGGCGTCGTAGAGCGTCGGGTTACCGGTGGGGTCTCCACCGCCGGTGCGGGCCGCCACCTCGATGTTCTTGATCATCTTGGCGAAGAGCTTGCCGCGCTTCGCGTCGATGACGGCCTTCTTGTGCTTGGTGGTAGCCCACTTGGAGTGGCCGGACATCGAGTTGCTCCTTAGAACAGGCCCAGGTGGAAGTGAACGAACGAAGAGATCTTACCGTCACCCGCCGTGACGGGCGGCCCGGACCATCTCCACGAAGTAGGCGTGCACGCGGTGGTCGCCGGTGAGCTCCGGGTGGAACGAGGTGGCGAGCAGGTTGCCCTGACGGACCGCCACGATGTGCTCGTCCGCCGTGTCGGCGTACAGCGAGGCCAGCACCTCGACGTCGGCGCCGACCGACTCGACCCAGGGGGCGCGGATGAAGACGCCGTGGACGTCACCGTCCTCCTCCAGGCCCTTGAACGCGACGCCCTGCTCGAAGGACTCGTTCTGGCGGCCGAAGGCGTTACGGCGGACGACCATGTCGATGCCGCCGACCGTCTCCTGGTCGTCGCGGCCGTCGAGGATCTTGTCGGCCAGCATGATCATGCCCGCGCAGGTGCCGTAGACGGGCATACCAGCCGCGACGCGGGCCCGCAGCGGCTCCATCACGCCGAAGAGCAGGGCGAGCTTGGACATGGTGGTGGACTCGCCGCCGGGGATGACGAGGGCGTCGATCTCCGCCAGCTCCTCGGGCCGGCGGACCGGGCGGGCGACCGCGTCGGCCTCGGCGAGGGCGATCAGGTGCTCACGCACGTCGCCCTGGAGGGCGAGGACGCCGATGACGGGAGTGGAGCTGGACGACACGAGAGGACCTCTTCAATGGACGAACGGACGAACGGGAGGAGCCCCGGTCCTGGAAGGGCCGGGGCTACCACGCGCGAAGAACCGGGACTACCAGCCGCGGTTGGCGTAGCGCTCGGTCTCCGGCAGGGTGTCGCAGTTGATGCCGACCATGGCCTCGCCCAGGTTGCGGGAGGCGTCGGCGATGATCTTCGGGTCGTCGTAGAAGGTGGTGGCCTTCACGATGGCGGCGGCGCGCTTGGCCGGGTCGCCCGACTTGAAGATGCCGGAGCCGACGAAGACGCCCTCGGCGCCCAGCTGGCGCATCAGCGCGGCGTCGGCCGGGGTGGCCACGCCACCGGCGGAGAAGAGCACGACGGGGAGCTTGCCCAGCTCGGCGACCTCGGCGACGAGCTCGTAGGGGGCGCGCAGCTCCTTGGCCGCGGCGTAGAGCTCGTTGTTGTCATAGCCGCGCAGCTTGGCGATCTCGCCCTTGATCTGGCGCAGGTGGCGGACGGCCTCGACGACGTTGCCGGTGCCGGCCTCACCCTTCGAGCGGATCATGGCCGCACCCTCGGCGATGCGGCGCAGGGCCTCGCCCAGGTTGGTGGCGCCGCAGACGAAGGGGGTGGTGAAGGCCCACTTGTCGGAGTGGTTGACCTCGTCGGCCGGGGTCAGCACCTCGGACTCGTCGATGTAGTCGACGCCGAGGGCCTGCAGCACCTGGGCCTCGACGAAGTGGCCGATGCGCGACTTGGCCATGACCGGGATGGACACGGCGTTGATGATGCCCTCGATCATGTCCGGGTCGGACATGCGGGCCACGCCGCCGTCCTTGCGGATGTCGGCGGGGACGCGCTCGAGGGCCATGACGGCCACGGCACCGGCGTCCTCGGCGATCTTCGCCTGCTCCGGGGTGACCACGTCCATGATCACACCGCCCTTGAGCTGCTCGGCCATGCCGCGCTTGACGCGGGCGGTGCCGACCGCAGGCTGGTCGGAGGTGGAGGGGGTGTTGGTGGACACGAATGACCTCACTGAAGACGCGGATTCGGTGCGATAAGCCCAATGGTAGGCGTGTACCGACCTTATCCGATGCTCCACCCGGTCCAGCCGGACGCCACCGATCGCGCCGATTCGTAGCACCTCGCAGGCCGGTTCGTGTGCCTCCGCTCCCCCTCCCGCCCCCCCGCTCAGCCGAGGCGGACGCGTGGGTCGAGGACCGCGTACAGCAGGTCCACCACGATGTTGGCGACGACGATGAACACCGCGGCCAGCAGCACCGTGGCGATGACGACGGGCTGGTCCTGCCGGGTGACCGAGCTCACGGCCAGTTCTCCGAGGCCGGGCAGGCCGAACAGCCGCTCGGTCACGATGGCCCCGCCGAGCAGCCCGGCGAGGTCGATGCCGAACTGGGTGACCACCGGCGTCAGCGCGGCCCGCAGCGCGTGCCGGATGGTGACCCGGCTGCGGGCGACGCCCTTGGAGCGGGCGGTGCGGATGTAGTCCTCCCCCAGCACCTCGAGCATCTGGTTGCGGGTGAGCCGCACATAGGTCGCCGCGGTGATGAAGGCGAGCGCGAACCACGGCAGGAGCAGGTGGTGGGCCCACTCGAGCGGGTCGCTGGTGATGCCCACGTATCCCGAGGGCGGGAACCAGGCCAGCCCCGCCGTGGTGAGCTTGAAGAAGAGGAAGTACAGCAACAGGATGCCGATCAGGAACGACGGCATCGACAGCCCGATCAGCGCGAAGATCGTCCCGGCCCGGTCCAGCAGGCTGCGCGGGCGCACGGCGGAGACGACGCCGATGGCGACGCCCCCGACCAGCCAGAGCACGGCGGCGCCGATCGCGAGCGAGGCGGTGATCGGCAGCGCGTTGCCGATCAGCGTGGAGACCGGCTGGGAGTTGTAGTACGAGTAGCCGAGGTCGCCGTGGAGCAGACGGTCGAGGAAGTGCCAGTACTGCACCGGCAGCGGCTGGTTGAGGCCCAGTTGCTTGGTGATCAGCTCGACCTGGCTCTGGGTGCAGAGACGGCCGCAGATCATCCGCGGCACGTTGGACGGCGCCACGTAGAACAGCCCGAAGGTGAACAGGCTGATCAGCCAGAGCACCAGGACGCCGGAGAGGACCCGGCGGACGAGGAACCGCAACATCGACGAGCCTCCCGCTCAGTCCTGGAACAGGCGCTCGGCGCGCGGGTCGAGCGCGTCGCGCACCCCGTCGCCGAGCAGGTTGAAGGCCAGCGTCGTCAGCAGCAGCGCCAGGCCGGGGAAGAGCGGGAACCACCAGGCGACCTGGTAGAAGTCCAGCGAGTCGCTCAGCATGTTGCCCCAGGTCGGCGACGGCGGGACGACGCCGAGGCCGAGGAAGGACAGCGTGGCCTCGAAGACGATCGCGATCGGGATCAGCAGCGTGGTGTAGACGATCACGGGCGCGAGCAGGTTGGGCAGCACGTCCACGAACATGATCCGCAGGTCGTTGGCGCCGAGCGAGCGGGCCGCCTCGATGTACTCCTTCTCCCGGATCGAGAGCGTCTGCCCGCGCACGATGCGGCCGACCGCCGCCCAGGAGAAGAAGGCGATCACGAACACCGAGATGGCGAGGCTGGAGCCGAAGATCGACACCAGCGCGATCGCGAAGAGCAGGAACGGGAACGAGAGCACCAGGTCCATCACCCGCGACAGCACGGTGTCCACGGCGGAGCCGAAGTAGCCGGCCACCAGGCCGACCAGGACGCCCATGGCCACCGCCAGCAGCGTGGACACCACGCCGACCAGCAGCGATACCTGGCTGCCGTACAGGACGCGGACCAGGATGTCGCGGCCGAGGTTGTCGGTGCCGAGCAGGTGGCGGCCGCTCGGGCCGACCGGGAGGCCGTCCACCGTCAGGCCCTGGGTGCGGTCCTGGTCGGTGGGGCTCCAGCCGATCCAGTGCGCGAGCAGCGGGGCGGAGACGGAGAGCAGCGCGAGAAGCAGGATGAAGGCCAGCGAGATCATCGCGGCCCGGTCCCTGCGCACGTGGATCCAGGCGAGCTGCCAGGGGCTGCGGCCCTCGATGTCGGCGGCCCCAGGCCGGGGCGCGGCTGCGGCGGGCGGCTCGGCGAGGGCCAGGCCGGCGCCGTCGAGGGCAGGGGTGCGGTCGGCGGGCTCGGGGGCGCCGCCGGGGGTCGGGTCTGCGCTCATTCGGCCCGCTCCTCCTCGGGAATGGTCGCGGTGACGCGGGTGAGGTCCTCTCCCGGCGCCACCGGGAAGTGACAGGCCGTCAGGTGTGAGTCGGGATCGCCCGCACGGGCGACCAGCGGCGGGGTCTGCTCCACGCAGATCTCCTGCGCCTTGGGACAGCGCGGATGGAACCGGCAGCCGGTGGGCGGCGCGATCGGGGACGGCACGTCCCCGGTGAGCACGATCCGCTGCCGGGCCGCCGCCTGGTCGGGGTCGGCGACCGACGCCGCCGAGAGCAGGGCGTTGGTGTACGGGTGACGTGGTCGGCCGTGCAGTTCCTCGGACCCGGCCAGTTCGACGACCTGCCCCAGGTACATCACCGCGATCCGGTCGCTGACGTGCCGCACCACGGACAGGTCGTGGCTGATGAACACGTAGGTCAGCCCGAACTCCCGCTGGAGGTCCTCCAGCAGGTTGAGGATCTGCGCCTGGATCGACACGTCCAGCGCGGAGACCGGCTCGTCGGCGACGATCAGGCTGGGCTTGAGCGCGAGCGCCCGCGCGACGCCGATGCGCTGGCGCTGGCCGCCGGAGAACTCGGCGGGGAACCGGTTGTAGTGCTCGGGGTTGAGCCCGACCAGCTCCATCAGCTCCTGGACCTTGGGCTTGCGCTCGTCCCGTGCCCCCTCGCCGTGGATGGCGAAGGGGTCGCCGATGATCGAGCCGACCCGGCGGCGCGGGTTGAGCGAGCCGTACGGGTCCTGGAAGATCATCTGCATCCGGCGCCGGAACGGGCGCACCTGGGACCGGCTGAGTCCGGTGATGTCCTGGCCCTCGAACAGCAGCGTCCCGGACGTCAGCGGGTGCAGCTTGGTGATGCACCGGGCCAGGGTCGACTTGCCGCACCCGGTCTCGCCGACCAGGCCCAGCGTCTCGCCGCGGCGGACCGTGAGGGACACGCCCTCGACGGCGTGGACGCGGCCCGCCTCGCGCTTGAAGACGATGCCCTGCCTGATCGGGAAGTACTTGACCGCCTCCCGGACCTCGACCAGCGGCCCGGTCGCCGCCGACTCGGCCGTCGGGGGCTGCCCCACCTCGGCGCCGCCGCTCGTGCTGTCGGTGCTCATGCCGCGCCTTCCTCGACTGCTGCGTCCTGGCCCGTGCTCTGTCCCGGCACGCGTTCCACCGTGCGTCCGGCGGCGCCGGCGTCCTGCCGGGCCCGCTTCATCTCCTCGGTCGTGCCGAGCAGACGGCCCGGCAGCCAGCAGGCGGAGGCGTGCCGGACTCCGTCTTCGACGGGGACCAGCTCGGGCTGCTCGCGGGTGCAACGGTCCATGGCGAACTCGCAGCGCGGGTGGAAGGCGCAGCCGGAGGGCAGGCGGATCAGGCTCGGCGGCTGGCCGGGGATCGGGCGCAGCCGGGCGCCGGCCGCGCCGGAGGACGGGATCGACTCCAACAGGCCGTTGGTGTAGGGGTGGTGGGCGCGGTAGTAGAGCCCGCGCCGGTCCGCGCGCTCGGCGGCGCGGCCCGCGTACATGACCATGACCTCGTCCGCGAGACCGGCGATGACGCCGAGATCGTGCGTGATCATGATCAGCGCCATCCCGTTCTCCTGCTGCAACCGCAGCAGCAGGTCCAGGATCTGGGCCTGCACGGTGGCGTCGAGGGCGGTGGTGGGCTCGTCCGCGATCACGAGCTTCGGATCCAGCGCCAACGCCATGGCGATGAGCGCGCGTTGGCGCATGCCGCCGGAGAACTGGTGCGGGTAGTCGTCGATGCGCTGAGCGGGGTGCGGGATGCCGACCAGGCCGAGCAGGTCGACGGCGCGCCTGCGGGCCACCGCCCGGTTCACCGGCTCGTGGGCGCGGATCATCTCCACGATCTGCCAACCCACCTTGTAGAGCGGGTGCAGGCTGGAGAGCGGGTCCTGGAAGATCGCCGCGATCTTCGCGCCGCGCACCGCGCGGAACTCGTCCTCGCTCACGGAGAGCAGGTCCTCGCCCTCGAAGCGGGCGGTGCCGCGGACGCGTGCGCCGGTCGTCAGGCCGAGCAGCGTCTGGGTGCAGACGCTCTTGCCCGAACCGGACTCGCCGACGATGCCCAGGGTGCGGCCGGCATCGAGTTCGAAGGAGACCCCTCGCACCGCCTGGACGTCGCCGTCGGTGGTGCGGAAGGAGACATGGAGGTCGGAGACCTCGAGAAGGCTCATGGCGCCTCGCAGCTCATGAACGGGCGAGGGGGGCTCGCGCCCCCGGCCCGTTGGGGCGTGGGGACATGCGGGACCCCGCCGGCACGGGGTCGCCGTGCCGGACGGGGTGGGGCCACGGTGCCGTCGGCTTCGAGGAGCCGACGGCGCGTCAGCTGCGGCTCAGCTGCCGGGCGAGAGCCAGACCTCGGTGACGTCGTAGTTCTGCGAGAACAGCTCGAAGATCGCGTTGTGGACCCGGCTGGACCGGAACATCGCGTCGTTCTGCGTCTCGAACGGGATGATCGCCGCGTCCTTCATGACCTGCTGGTCGGCCTGGTGCCACAGCGACTCGGCCGTGGCCTGGTCGGGCGCGGTCATGGCCTGGTCGAGCAGGGCGTTGAAGGCCGGACTGTTGTAGTCGCCCCAGTCGGTCGAGCCGGGGCCGTAGTTGCGGCCGTCGAAGAGCGGCTCGAGGTTGGCGCGGCCGTTGTTGCCGAACCAGTCCGGCACCCAGCCAGGCTCGGTGATGTCCCAGCTGCCCGCCTTCGCGGCGCTCGGCAGGTTCAGGTACTTGCCGTAGTAGTCGCCCTGCGAGACCGGGACGATCTGCGTGGTGACGCCGCAGGCCTTGAAGTCCGCCTGGACGGACTGGGCCACGGCCGGGTGCTTGCCGGCGTTGCGGGCCAGGTCCTTGAGCACCAGACCGTTGGGGTAACCGGCTGCGGCCAGCATCGACTTGCACTTGGCCGGGTCGCCCTTGCTGCCCGGGGTCGGGTACGCGTCGTACTTCTCGTAGCCGAGGCTGCCCGGCGGGATGGCCTGGCCCAGGGGGGTGTTGAGCGTGGGGCCGCCGTAGATCTGGCCGATCGCGACCTTGTCGACCGCGTACTCCAGCGCCTGACGCACCGCCACCTTGCCGAGCGCGCCCTGGTTGCTCGGACTCTGCTCGTTGAAGACCAGGAACGGGTTGGTGCTGCCGGAGGGGTAGACGCCCAGCCGCGGGTCCTTGGTGGCCTTCAGCGCCGGCACGGAGGCGGTCGGCACGGTGGTGTCCCACTGCATGTCGGCGGTGCCCGCCTGGAGCTGCTGCTGCACCGGGCCCTCGTCCTGGCCCTCGGTGACGGTGATGTGGTCGACGTAGGCGTCGCGGGCCGGGTCGGACGCCTTGGTCCAGGCCGGGTTCCGGTCCAGCTTGATCGACTGGTTGGCGGTGTACGACGTGATGGCGTACGGACCGTCGGAGATCGTGTGCGAGCGGAAGTTGGCGTCGTCCGGGAGGTAGTTCAGGTACTCCACGGGCGCCGGCGACGAGAACGGCATCGCCAGGATGTTCAGGAAGTCGTTGGCCTTCTTCACCAGCGTGAACTGGACGGTCGTGGCGTCCACGGCCTTGATGCCGGAGATGTCGTGGCCGTCGATGTAGGCCTTGATCGCCGGGATGGTCGGGCTGACCTTGGCGAAACCGTCGCAGTACTGCTGGAAGCCGGCGATGACGCCCTCGTAGTAGCCCGGCGCGCCGACCGCGTTGGGCGTCGGGTTGCACAGCCGCTTCATGCCCAGGACCTCGTCCTGGGCGGTGACCGCGCGGGCCGGGGAGGTGTCCCACATCGCATCCGGGCGCAGGTGGACCGTGTAGGTGAGGCCGTCCGCGCTGATCCCGTTGTTGGCGGTGGTCGGAATCTCGGTGGCCAGGTCCGGGACGATCGTGGTGGACTTGGTCGGGTCCGTCGACGCCGGGTAGGTGAACAGCTGTCGGGTGTAGGCGCGTTCGAGGGTGTACGTGGCCGTGTAGTAGCCGCTGGCGGTGTCGAGGTGGTCGACGTCTCCGCTGCCGATCAGCTTGAGCGTGCCGCCCTTGACCGGCTGACCCGTGGCGTTGATGTTGGCCGCGTTGTCGGAGGAGGTCCCCTGGCTGGGACCGGGCGCGGGTTTTCCGGAGGAACAGCCGGCGGCCGCGAGTGCGACGGTCGTCAGCATGGCGCCCAGCGCCAGGGTGCGGGTTCTTCGGGGTGTGCGTGGCATGTGGAGCGCCTCCTGCGATCGAGGTACGAGGTTCGATGCACAAGTGGCGCCGTGGGGGCGTCAGGCGCCGAACCACGGGCAGGCGGAGGCGCACCCCTGGGTCGAGCCGCCGCTCGGAGTCCACGACGTCGCGGTGCCGGGTGAGGCACCGTCAGTAATTTCCGGGCGACGGGGCGTTCTGTCCACAGGGCGGACGTCATCGACCTGATGTCGTTATCAGATCGCCACCGATTGTCACCCCTTCAGGTGCGTACTGCTTCGAGTGTGCGCGGCGGCTCGTCGTCCATCTCGAAGGCCAACGGGAAGGGCGCGCGACCCGCCAGGCGGAACAGCCGGACGATCCGGTGCCGCCGCACCGCGCGCGCCGCGCGTACCGAGTCGTTGTGGAACCGCCGTGCCATCGGCACCCGTCGCACGGCCTCGCCCAGCTCCACGAGCGCCTCCGCGCCGCCGGGCAGCGCGGCCAGCGCCTCCAGTTGCTCCTGCTCCGCGAAGACGGCGCGCAGCGCCTGCGAGAGCTCGCTCTCGGCGACCTCCCGGGCGTCCTCCTGCGCGGTCCGCGCGGCGTGCGCGGCCTGGTAGAGCAGGATCGACGCGGCCGGGTCCAGCATCGTCGACGTCCCCAGCTCCAGCGCACCGGAGGCGCGCCGCAGCAGCGCCGCGTCCAACGCGGCCCGCGCCGCGTCGATCCGCGCGTGCAGCCGATCGAGACGCCCGGCGGTCCAGCTCAGGTACAGCCCGAAGGCGAGGACGACGACGCCGATCCAGATCCATGTGCTCACAGGGGGTGACCCTATCGGGCACGCCGGGGCTGGAGAGCCGCTGCACCGGCTCCGGGCCGCGGGCCGGTGTAGAGGCCGGCTGGCCGGTGGCGGAGGGGCGGGGCCGCGTACTCCTCCAGGGCGTGGGCGATCCAGCCGACCGTGCGCGCCAGCGCGAAGATCGCCTCCTCCGCGTCCAGGGGGAAGGCGCAGAGCTCGGCGAGGAGGGCCAGGGCGAGGTCGCTGTTCGGGAACGCGCCGAAGCGGTCCGCCGCGACCTGGACCAGCTCGGCGGTGACGCCGCGCAGCCCGCGCGGGTCCGGGAGCGGGTCGAGCAGGCGCAGCAGCGTCTCCGCCCGGGGGTCGCGCGTGCGGTAGAGGACGTGGCCGAAGCCCGGGACGGAGCCCGTCTCGCGCAGGGTCGCCGCCAGCGCGGTGACGGGGTCGGTCTCGTGCGCGCGCACGAGCACACGGCGGGCCAGCGCCCCCGCGCCGCCGTGGAGCGGGCCGTCGAGGACGGCGAGGCCTGCGGTGACCACGGCGTACGGATTGGCCCGGGTGGACGCGGCGAGCCGGGCCGCGTAGGTGGAGGTGGCGATGTCGTGGTCGGCCAACAGGGTCAACGCCGCGTCCAACGCCCGCAGCGCCTCCGCGCTCGGCGCGTCCGCGCTCAGCCGCGCCCAGAGGCGCTCGGCCACCGACTCCCCCGTGGCCGCGCTCCGCTCCGGCACGGCGGCGAGCAGCGCGCCGATCAGCGCGCGGCCCGTGGCGGCGACGCTCTCCGGCCGCAGGTCGAGACTGAGCGGATCGGCCACGGACGCGGCCAGCACGGCGGCCTTGAAACGGTCGACCACCCGTGCCGAGGCGGGCAGCGCGTCGGCGCAGGCCCGCACCGCCTCCCGCAGCCCGGGGCGCAGCGGGGCGAACCGCGCCTCGGGCTCGTCCCGGCCGGTCCACAGCCACACCGCCGTCGCCTCGAAGGTCCCCCGCTCGGCGAGCCCGGCCGCGTCGCGACCGCGGAAGAACAGCCGGTCGTCCTCCAGCAGGGTCAGCTCGGTGCGGATGGCGGGCGCGGCCCCGGCCGCACCGCCGCGGCCCACGGCGCCGCGGTCGGCGAGGGCGTCCACGTCGGCGGCCGCGAAGAGGCTCCCCTTGCCGTCGGCGGCGCGCACGCGGGTGATCAGCCCACGGCTCACGTACGCGTACAGCGTCTGCGGCTTCACCCCCAGCCGCTCCGCGGCCTGCTGCGTCGTCAGCATTCCCCCACCGGCACCCGGCATGTGCGCCGCCTCCGCTCTTACATTGATTGAGTCGATCAACGTTGACAACTATTGACGACCCGGGCGAGATTGGCAATATGAACGCCGACGAGCTGCAGCAGCTGCGCGAAGAGACCGCCGAGGCCTACCACGTCTTCGGGACGGTGCACACCAAGGACCACTCCCCCGCCTACGAGCGGATCGGCGTGGCCGTCGCCGAGTCGCCGGAGCTGGTGGAGCGCCTGACGGCGCTGCCGCCGATCAAGCGGCAGCCGAACCTGCTGCTGGCCGCCGTGCGCTATCTCGGCGGCCCGGTCGACTCCGGCGACGCGTTCGTCGCCTGGGCGCTGGACCACTGGGAGGAGGTGCGTCCGGTGATCCTGGCGCGTGCCACGCAGACCAACGAGGCGGGCCGCTGCGCGACCCTGCTGCCGCTGCTCGCGTCCCTCCCGCAGCCGCTGGCCCTGATAGAGGTCGGCGCCTCGGCGGGGCTCTGCCTCTACCCGGACCGCTACCGGTACCGCTACGACGGGACCCCCGCGTTCGGCGCAGACGGGAGCCCGGTGACGATCCCCTGCGCGACGACCGGCCCCGTCCCGCTCCCCCGGCCCGACCGCCTGCCGCGGGTCGTCTCCCGCACGGGGGTGGACCTCAACCCGCTGGACCCCGCCGACGCAGACGACGCCCGCTGGCTGGAGAGCCTGGTCTGGCCCGGCCAGCAGGCACGCTTCGACCGGCTCCGGGCCGCGCTCTCCGTCGCCCGCGACGCGTCCGATCCGGCCCGGATCGTGCGCGGCGACCTCAACGCCCGCGTCGCCGAGCTGGTCGCGGCCGCGCCGCAGGGCAGCACGCCGGTGGTCTTCCACACCTCGGTGCTCTGCTACCTGCCGTCCGAGGCCCGCCACGCCTTCACCACCACGGTCCGGGACCTGCCCTGCCGCTGGATCTCCAACGAGGCCCCCGACGTCCTGACGGACATCGACGCACGCCTCCCCTATCCGGCTCCGACCGAACGCGGCGTCAACATCCTCGCCCTTGACGGCAAGCCCGTCGCCTTCACCGGCCCCCACGGCGAACGCCTCGACTGGTTCTCCCACTGAGCAAGTTGCCACCACAACGGGGCGCGAGGCTCTGCTGATGTGCGGCTCCGCAGCGTGACCGCGAGGCAGCCGCAGGCGTCCTTCCCCCCGTCAGTCGCACTCTTCAGGGGCGCGGGGAACTGCGCGAGCAACACCCTGTGCGGAGGGCCCTGTTCGACGAGGACCATCCGCACGCCGGTGGCTTGTCGCGCAGTTCCCCGCGCCCCTGGACGGTGCGGCCGTCTGCGGAAGCAGAGCCTTGGCTCAGTCGCGGGCCAGGCCCAGCTTGGAGCGCCAGCCCGGGGTGGGCTCGGCCTCCGTCACCGCCGCCGCGCCCGTGGCGACGGTTTCGTAGACGGCGAGGATGTCCGCGCCCACCGTGGACCAGTCGAAGCGGCGGACGTGCCGCGCTCCGGTGTCGCGCAGCGCCTCGCGGCGGGCGGGATCGGCGAGAAGGCGGAGGACGGCCTTGGCGAGCGAGTCCGCGTCCTCGACGGGGAAGAGTTCGCCGCTGGAGCCGCCGTCGAGGACCTGCCGGAAGGCGTCGAGATCGGAGGCGACGACCGGCGCTCGCGCCGACAGCGCCTCGACCAGGATGATGCCGAAGCTCTCGCCGCCGGTGTTCGGCGCGACGTAGACGTCCACGCTGCGCAGCAGCCGCGCCTTCTCCTCGTCGGAGACCATGCCGAGGAAGGTGATCCGCTCGCGGATCTCGGCCGGGAGGTCCTTGACGGCCTCCTCCTCGTCGCCCTTGCCGGCGACCAGCAGCCGCGCCTGCGGGCGGGAGGCGAGGATCGTCGGCAGCGCGTCCAGCAGCGTCGGCAGGCCCTTGCGCGGCTCGTTGATGCGGCCGACGAAGCCGATGGTGTCGCCCTGCCACTCGGGGCGCGGCTCCGCGCTCGCGAAGAACTCGACGTCGACGCCGTTGGGGATGACGACCGCGTCGCCGCCGAGGTGCTCGACGAGCGTGGTGCGGGCGTACTCGCTGACCGCGATGCGCGCGGAGATCTTCTCCAGCGCGGGCTGGAGGATCGGGTACGCGGCGATCATCGCGCGCGAGCGCGGGTTCGAGGTGTGGAAGGTCGCCACGATCGGGCCGTTGGCGGCCCAGCAGGCCAGCAGCGAGAGGCTGGGCGTGGCCGGCTCGTGGATGTGCAGGACTTCGAACTTGCCCTCGTGCAGCCAGCGGCGCACCCGCGCGGCGGAGAGGAAGCCGAAGTTCAGCCGGGCCACCGAGCCGTTGTAGGGCACCGGGACGGCACGACCGGCGGAGACGACGTACGGCGGCACCGGGGTCTCGTCGTCGGCGGGGGCGAGCACGGAGACCTCGTGGCCGAGGCCGATCAGGTGCTCGGCCAGGTCGCGGACGTGGAACTGGACGCCGCCGGGGACGTCCCAGGCGTACGGGCAGACGATGCCGATCCTCACGCCTGGGCCTCCACGGGCTGCGCGTCGGAGTCCGGGTCGGCGGGACTGCCCGGCCGGGGCTCGAGGTCGGCCAGCCAGAACCGCTGGAGCATGTGCCAGTCCTCGGCGTGGGCGCGCACGCCCTCGGCCCAGACGTCGGCCATGGCCTGCGTCATCGCGGCCGTCTTCTCGCGGCGGGTGCCCTCCTCGGGGACGAGGACCTCCTCGTGCACGCAGCCGCGCATGGTCTTCGTCTCGTCGTACCAGAGCGTGACCGGCAGCAGCGCGGCGCCGGTCTGCGCGGCCAGCGCGGCCGGACCGGCCGGCATCCGGGTCTTCTCGCCGAGGAACTCGACCTCGATGCCGGAGGCGGAGAGGTCGCGGTCTCCGACGAGGCAGACCAGCCTGCCGGCGCGCAGCCGCTTGGCCAGGGTGGCCATGGTGTGGGCGCCGCCGGTCAGCGGCAGCACCTCCATGCCGAGACCCTCGCGGTAGGCGACGAAGGCGTCGAACAGCTTCTCGGGCTTGAGCCGCTCGGCGACGGTGGTGAACGGGTAGCCGCGCACCACGACCCAGGCGCCGGCCAGGTCCCAGTTGCCCATGTGCGGCAGGGCGAGGATCACGCCGCGCCCGGCGGCGAGGGTGTCGTCGAGGCGCTCGATGTGCTCGGGGGTGAAGGAGCCGCGGATCTTGTCCTTGCTCCACACCGGCATGCGGAAGGACTCGCACCAGTAGCGCAGGTAGGAGCGCATGCCCTCGCGGCTCAGCTCACGGATGCCCGCCTCGTCCAGGTCCGGACGGACCCGGCGCAGATTGGACTCCAGGCGCAGCACGCTCTTGCCCTGCCGCTTCCACGCGGAGTCGGCGATGCGCCGGAACAGCGCGTCGGCGGCCGGCTCGGGCAGGCGTTTCACCAGGCCCCAGCCGGTCGCGTAGGCGAGATAGGTGAGCTGGTCCTTCACTGGGCCTCCCCCTCCGCCGCCGGTGCGGCGTTCAGTGCCACCCACTCCGCCGCCTCGCGGCGGACCGTGAGCACCCGCTGGAACACGGTGATCAGGCTGCCTGCGGCGACCGCCCACAGGGCGACCGGCAGCAGCCATTCGATACCCGGCACGCCGAACTGGTGCAGGCCGGCGAGGCCCGCCGCGACCAGTGTGCCGACCAGCCGCTCGGCGCGCTCGACGACGCCGTTGACGGCACACTTGAGACCGAGGCTCTCGGCGCGGGCTTTGGTGTAGGAGACCACCTGGCCGCTGGCCAGGCAGAACAGCGTCACCGCGCAGAGCATCAGGTTGTCGCCCTTGCCTGCGTACCACATGGCGATGCCGCCGAAGATCGCGCTGTCGGCGACCCGGTCGAGCGTGGAGTCCAGGAACGCGCCCCACGGCCCCGAGCGGCCGGCCTGACGAGCCATGTTGCCGTCGACCAGGTCGGAGAAGACGAAGGCGGTGATGACCAGCGTCCCCCAGAAGAAGCTGCCGCGCGGGAAGAAGACGAGCGCCCCGGCCACCACCCCGGCGGTCCCGACCAGGGTGACCGCGTCCGGGCTGACGCCCATGCGCAGCAGGAACGCCGCGAGAGGGGTGAAGACGCGGGTGAAGAACGCTCGGGCGTATTTGTTGAGCATGGGTCTTCCGACCGCTCCGTTTCAGGCAGGTTCCGGCGGGTGCGCACGCGTCGGCAGCGCGTTGTCCAGGTGAGCGTCATGGTATCGGGCCGACTGCACCTGACCGGCGTATGGACCTGCGGCGAACAGAGTGGGAGGCTCCAAAGTACCGCGGGTGACCTGCGTCACATCAGACGTCCCTCCAGAATCACCGACCGGTTCAACCGACGCGGCCCCGTGGCGTCTCTGCAGCGCGCGTGCGGGAGGAGATCACGAACATGGCTGACAAGGCGAACACAGCCGCAGGAGCCGCCGGCAGGGCACCGGCGGCCGACCGGCCCGAGCAGATTCGGAACGTGGTGCTGGTCGGCCACAGCGGAGCGGGGAAGACGACGATCGCCGAGACCCTCGCCCTGGCCACGGGGGCGATCAACCGGGCCGGCCGGGTGCAGGACGGCACGACCGTCTCCGACTACGACGAGATCGAGCACCGCCAGCAGCGCTCGGTCCAGTTGTCCCTGGTCCCGCTGGAACACGCGGGCTTCAAGATCAACCTCCTGGACACCCCCGGCTACGCCGACTTCACCGGCGAGCTGCGGGCCGGTCTGCGGGCCGCCGACGCCGCGCTCTTCGTCGTCCCGGCGAACGAGGAGATCGACGGCGCGACGCGCGGCCTGTGGGACGAGTGCGCGGCGGTGAACATGCCCCGCGCCCTGCTCGTCACCAAGCTGGACGCGCCCCAGGGCGACTTCGACGCCACCGTCGAGCGCTGCCGCGAGGCGTTCGCCCTCGACGCCCCCGAGACGGTCCTGCCGCTCTACCTGCCGCTGCGCGAGGGCGCGCCCGGTTCCGACGGCGTCCCCGCCGTCACCGGCCTGGTCGGCCTGCTGAGCCGGCACACCTACGACTACGCCAGCGGCAAGCGCGTCGACGCCGAGGCCGGCCCCGAGCTGACCGCGGAGATCGACGCCGCGCGGGAACGGCTGATCGAGGGCGTCATCACCGAGAGCGAGGACGAGACGCTGCTGGACCGCTACCTCGGCGGCGAGACCATCGACACCAAGACCGTCATCGACGACCTGGAGAGCGCGGTCGCCCGCGGTCACTTCCACCCCGTCATCGCGGTCCTCCCGGCGGCGGACGGCTCCAAGGAGGGCGTCGGCACCGCCGAGCTGCTGGAGCTCGTCACCTCGGCGTTCCCCTCCCCCGTCGAGCACGTCACGCCTGTCCACGAGGGCGAGGAGGCGATCGCCTGCGACCCGGCCGGACCGCTGGCCGCGCAGGTCCTGAAGGTCACCAGCGACCCGTACGTCGGCCGGCTCACCCTGTGCCGGATCTTCTCCGGCACGCTCCGGCCCGACGGCCAGGTCCACATGGCCGACGCCGACACCGACGAGCGCGTCGGCGCGCTGTCGTCCCCCTTCGGCAAGACGCTGCGCCCCGTCCCGCAGGCAGTGGCCGGCGACATCGTCTGCGTCGCCAAGCTCAGCCACGGCACGACCGAGGACACCCTGAGCCTCCCCGAGCACCACGTGGGCCTGGACCACTGGGCGCTCCCTGAGCCGCTGCTGCCCGTCGCCATCGCGGCCCACAGCAAGGCCGACGAGGACAAGCTCTCCCAGGGTCTGGCCCGCCTCGCGGCCGAGGACCCGACGCTGCGTCTGGAGCAGAACCCCGAGACCCGCCAGCTGGTCCTGTGGTGCCTCGGCGAGGCCCATGCGGACGTCATGCTGGAGCGCCTGCGCGGGCGGTTCGGCGTCCACATCGACACGGTCGACTACATCGTCCCCTTCCGCGAGACGATCGCCGGTCCGGCGACGGGCCGCGGCCGGCACGTGAAGCAGTCCGGCGGCCACGGGCAGTACGCCATCTGCGAGATCGAGGTCGAGCCGCTGCCGACCGGCGGGGGCTTCGAGTTCGTCGACAAGGTGGTGGGCGGCTCGGTCCCGCGCCAGTTCATCGGCTCCGTCGAGAAGGGCGTCCGCGCGCAGCTGGCGCGCGGCGTGGCGGCGGGCTTCCCGCTCGTCGACGTCCGGGTCACCCTCGTCGACGGCAAGGCCCACTCCGTCGACTCCTCCGACGCCGCGTTCCAGACGGCGGGAGCGCTGGCGCTGCGCGAGGCCGCGGCGGACAACGTGCGACTGCTGGAACCGGTGGCCGAGGTGCACGTGCTCGTCCCCGACGACTACGTGGGCGCCGTCCTCAGCGACCTCTCCGGCCGCAGGGGCCGGGTGCTGGGCACGGAGCCGGTCGGCACGGGCGGCCGCACCGCGGTCCACGCGGAGGTCCCGGAACTCGAGATCGTCCGTTACGCGGTCGACCTCCGCAGCCTCAGCCACGGCGCGGGCTCCTTCACCCGCGCCTACGCCCGCCACGAGACCCTCCCGGACGCGATCTCCACCAAGGTTCTGAAGGCCGCGGCGAAGTAGCACCTTCCCGATCCACCTGCGAGTGGCTCCCCCGGCCCCGGCTGGGGGAGCCACTCGGCGCCGAAGGGCTCGACCGGGCCGACCCGGCGACTCCGCCGAGGGAGTCCGATGGCCGTAGAGATCGTCTACGAGACCCACTGCACGACCACCGACAACGCGGCGGGCATCGCCACCGGCCGGCTCCCGAGCCGCCTCTCGGAGCTGGGCCGCCGTCAGGCCGCGGAGCTGGGACGGCCGGAAAGCCGGGCTCCGGGGCTGGTCCAGGGGTAGCTCCCCGGACCGGCCCTAGCGGGGCGGGAGGGCGCAGGCGGGGGTGCCGCCCGGGAGGCGGTGGCGGTTCAGGGCCACCAGGCGGTAGAGGGCGGCCGTGGCCGCACGCACGCCCGGGAGCAGCATCGCCCCGCCGAGCGCGTTCCACGGCGCGCGGCGGGTCCGCAGCAGGACCTTGGCGACCGCGTCGGCCCCGCCGTAGACGCGGCCGGTCGGGGTGATCCAGAGGACCTCGGTCCGGGCGCGGGCCCGCAGCGCCGGGTCCAGGTCCGCGAACTGGAACGGGACCGAGGCCCACCCCTCCGTGCCCAGCAGGCGCTCGCCGAACAGCAGCGAGGACGTGCAGAACGCGCAGTCGCCGTCGTAGACCAGGACCGGTGTGCCCGCCGAGATGTCCATGAACGCATTCTCGCAGGTCCCTCCGCGAGTGCGTGGGGGCAACCCGCTGACATGGCGTGATCCACAGCGATACCCTGGCAGGGCACGCCCGTTGACACGCGTTCAGGGGAGGAACCGCGACGATGAGCGATGGACCCTTCGGGCCCCAGGTGCTCCGTACCGACCCGTCGCCCAGTTCCGGGGCCACGACCTCCCTGTCGTCCATGGCCTACCGGGACGGCGACTTCAAGCAGTTGATCGATCTGCACCCGGAGACCAAGTCCAAGCCGGGACGGATCAAGCTGCTCTCCCCGAACCTGGGCGAGGCCTTCTGCGAGGCGCTGATCGCCCGCACCCTGGGCGCGAAGCGCAAGCCGATCGTGCCGTCGTACGGCCTCCAACCGCGCATCGTCGTCGAGCACTGCCTCGAGGCGGAGGACGTGCGGCACCAGCGGGACAAGCAGCTGACGCTGGTCGCGGCGGTCTTCGGGCTGCTCTTCCTGCCGGGCACGCTGCTGTGGCTGCTGGTGTTCGAGATCGCCCGCCGCACGCCCGAGAAGAACCGCGAGCTGTACCAGAACATCGGCCTGGGCGTGGTCATGGTGATCGCCGGGCTGCTCGCCTGGCGGCCGCACACCAGCGGGTTCTGGGGGCTCTACCTGCGCGTGATGACGATCGTGCCGCTGGTCGGCTGGTACCTGGCGCGACGGATCTGCCTCAACACGGCGCAGAAGCTGCGCGACCGGTGGAACGGGCTGCTGGAGGGCACCGCCCTCGGGCCGACCGTGCCGGGCGCGGTGCCGAAGGGGCCGGACGACCACAAGGCGGAGAACCAGCGTCAGCGCCTCGCCGAGCTGCTGGCCGAGCAGGACTCCAACATCGGCCACTACGCGGGCTCCAAGGGCATCCTCGGGATAGGCCCGCGCTGGGCCTCCTGGAGTCTGGCGGAGCAGCTGACCCCGGCCGAGGGGCACCAGGAGATCCGGCCGTTCCACAACTTCGACCTGGTCCGCAAGATCGAGGAGCATCTGCACCGGCTCGGGCGCAGCGCGGTCTCCGAGGGCGGCATCCCCGGCGTCCGGGTGGACCACTGGGTGCTGCTACCGGTCGGCGAGGGCGCCGACGAGATCTCCCGGCCCTCGGGCCCGGACATGGACGGCTTCCGGATGCGCCAGGTCTCGGTCGCGGACCTGGCCAACAAGCAGACCTTCGGCGAGGGCCCCCGCCACTACCTGGGGGCCCAGTTCGTGCTCTGGAACGGACAGTTGATCGTCACCTTGATGGCGAACGTCTCCGTCCTGCACGACACCCTGCGCATCGAGGTGACCGGCCACGCGCTCGGGCCGGTCAACCCGCTCTTCGGCAAGAAGGCGGCGCCCCCGGAGAAGACCGTCGCCAAGCGCGGCAAGTTCTGGGAGGAGGTGACGGTCAAGCTGCCGATCGTCAACAACGCCGAGGTGGTCCGCCTCGCCACCCGCGCGCCCTTCACCTGGCCGTGGAGCGCGACGCTGCTCAACTGGCTCGGCGGCTCGGTCAAGCTCCCCGAGCCCTTCGGCATCCGCTCCGCCTGGGCGGGCCGTCCGTGGACCCACCGCTTCATGGCGGACGACGCGATCCGCGTCGCCACCCCGTTCCTCCGTGCCTGCCACGCGGGCGCGATGGAGCTGCTGGCCGACCACGACATCAACCTCGAGCGCTTCCAGGCCCGCTCCGCGATGCTCAGCGGCGAGGTCCAGAACATCCGGCCCTTCAAGGCCGACGTCTACGACGCGGACTGACCGTGCTGACCTTGCTGCCTGCGCAGACGCTCCACCTGCTGCTGCCCGCTCACGGGCCGCTCCTCGCGGTCGCCGCCCTCGCCACACTCGCCCTGCTGGTGAGCTCCGCGACCCACCGCGCGGTCCGCGAGAGCGTCCGGCTGCTGGCGGCCGACGCTGGAGCCGCACGGCGGCGGGGGCCGCTGCGCGCGTACGCGTGGCACACCGACTTCATGCCGCAACGCGACCCGGACGCGCGCGGCCGACGCCGCCCACGAGCCCCGGCCGCCCGCCTCCGGGCGGTCACCGACTAGCGCAGCCGCAGTCCGTACCCGCCCTTCCGCGTCCCGGCACATCACCGCGTCACGCGACGCCGTCGAAGGGTTCCTCTGTCATGCACGCCTACCTCGCGCTGCCCGCGCTCTCCCCGTTCGCGCTCCTCGATCCGGTGGCCCGGGAGGCGGGACAGCTCGTCGCCGCCCTCGCCCACCTGGTCCCGGCCGCGCTCGCCGTGGTCCTGTTCACGGTGGTCATCCGGCTGCTGCTCCACCCGTTCGCCCGGGCCGCCGCCCGGGGCGAGAAGACCCGCGCCCGCCTTGCGCCGCGCGTGGCCGCGCTGCGCAGGAAGCACGCGGGAAGCCCGGAGCGGATGCAGCGCGAGCTCTCCGCGCTCTACCGGGAGGAGGGCGCCTCGCCGCTGGCCGGGTGCCTGCCGATGCTGCTGCAGATCCCGGTCTTCTCGGTGATGTACCGGCTCTTCACCGGCGTCGCTGACCCGACCGGCCAGGCCCTGCTCGCGCACACGCTTCTCGGCGTGCCGCTCGGCGCCCACCTGGCCGTGGCCGGCACGAGCCTGCCCACCGCGATGGTCTTCGGCGCGATCCTGCTCGTCCTGCTGGCCCTCGGCTTTCTCAACTACCGCCGAGGACGGCGTCTTTCACCGCAGGGCCCGCGTCTGCTGGCCCTGCTGCCGTTCGGTACGGCGCTGTTCGCGCTGGTGCTGCCGCTGGCCGGCGCGCTCTACCTGCTCACCACGACGGCCTGGACCTTCGGCGAACGCGCCCTGCTGATGTAGCCGGCTGCCCGGCGGCTACTCCGGCCAGGCGTCGGCGATCAGCTTGCGGGTGTCGCCGAGCATCTGCGGCAGCACCTTCACGTGACCGACGACGGGCATGAAGTTGGTGTCGCCGCCCCACCTCGGGACCACGTGCTGGTGGAGGTGGGCGGCGATGCCGGCGCCGCCGGCGGAGCCCTGGTTGATGCCGATGTTGAAGCCGTGGGCGTTGGACGCCTTGCGCAGGGCCGTCATGGCCTGCTTGGTGAGCTCGGCGATCTCCAGGGTCTCGTCCGCCGTCAACTCCGTGTAGTCGGCCACGTGGCGGTACGGGACGGCCATCAAGTGACCGCCGTTGTACGGGTACTTGTTGAGGACCGCGTACGCGTGGACGCCGCGGCGGACGATGAGGCCGTCCTCGTCCGTCATGGACGGGATCGCGCAGAACGGGCAGCCGTCGTCGGGGGCCGGGCCGGTGGGCTTGGACTCGCCCTGGATGTACGCCATCCGATGCGGGGTCCACAGGCGCCCGAACCCGTCGGGGGCGCCCGCTCCGTACTGCTGCTCCGGCTCCGTCGTCATGCTGATCAGCATAGACGTGGGGGCGGTCCGGTCGGGACCGCCCTCACCTTCGCCCTACTCGGCGGTCAGACTCGGCTGCCGCTCACACCTGCACCCGGCGCTCGACCACGTCGACGAGCTTGGCCAGGGCGTCGGCGCGCGCGACGCCGTTCTCCTGGGAGCCGTCGCGGTAGCGGAACGAGACCGTGCCGGCCGCCATGTCCTCGTCGCCGACGATGATCATGAACGGGGTCTTCAGCTTCTGGTGGTTGCGGATCTTCTTCTGCATCCGGTCGCCGGAGGCGTCCACGTCCACCCGCAGGCCCTTGGCCTTCGCCTCGCGGGCGAACTCCTGCAGGTACTCGACGTGGGCGTCGCCGATCGGGATGCCGACCGCCTGGACCGGGGCCAGCCACGGCGGCATCGCGCCGGCGTAGTGCTCCAGCAGCACCGCGAAGAAGCGCTCGATCGAGCCGAACAGGGCGCGGTGGATCATGACCGGGCGCTGGCGCGAGCCGTCGGGCGCGGTGTACTCGAGGTCGAAGCGCTCCGGCAGGTTGAAGTCGACCTGGATGGTCGACATCTGCCAGGTGCGGCCGATCGCGTCCTTGGCCTGGACGGAGATCTTCGGGCCGTAGAAGGCCGCGCCGCCCGGGTCCGGGACCAGCGGCAGGCCCTGCTTCTCGGCGGCCTTGCGCAGCGTCTCGGTCGCCTCCTCCCAGACCTCGTCCGACCCGATGTACTTCTCCGGGTCCTTGGTGGAGAGCTCCAGGTAGAAGTCGTTCAGGCCGTAGTCGCGCAGCAGATCCAGCACGAAGGTCAGCAGCGAGTCGAGCTCGTCCGCCATCTGCTCCTTGGTGCAGTAGATGTGCGCGTCGTCCTGGGTGAAGCCGCGGGCGCGGGTCAGGCCGTGCACCACGCCGGACTTCTCGTACCGGTACACCGTCCCGAACTCGAACAGGCGCAGCGGCAGCTCACGGTAGGAGCGCCCGCGGGCGTCGAAGATCAGGTTGTGCATCGGGCAGTTCATGGGCTTGAGGTAGTAGTCCACGCCCTCGTCGAGCTGCATGGGCGGGTACATGCCGTCGGCGTACCAGTCCAGGTGGCCCGACTGCTCGAACAGGGTGCCCTTGGTGGCGTGCGGGGTGTAGACGAACTCGTAGCCCGCCTCCTCGTGCCGCTTGCGCGAGTAGTCCTCCATGGCCCGGCGGATGATGCCGCCCTTGGGGTGGAAGACCGCGAGGCCGGAGCCGATCTGCTCGGGGATCGAGAAGAGGTCCAGCTCGGAGCCGAGCTTGCGGTGGTCGCGCTTCTCGGCCTCCTCCAGGAAGTCGAGGTACGCCTTCAGCTCGTCCTTGGACGGCCAGGCGGTGCCGTAGATGCGCTGGAGCATCGGGTTCTTCTCGCTGCCGCGCCAGTACGCCGCGGCGTTGCGCATCAGCTTGAAGGCCGGGATCAGGCGCGTGCTGGGCAGGTGGGGACCGCGGCAGAGGTCCTTCCAGCAGAGCTCGCCGGTCTTGGCGTCCAGGTTGTCGTAGATGGTCAGCTCGCCGCCGCCCACCTCGACGTTCGCGCCGTCCTCGGAGCTCGCGGAGCCCTTGAGGCCGATCAGCTCCAGCTTGTACGGCTCGCTCGCCAGCTCCTCGCGGGCGGCGTCCTCGGTCACCACGCGGCGCTGGAAGCGCTGGCCGCGCTTCTGGATCTCCTGCATCTTCTTCTCGATGACCTTGAGGTCCTCGGGAGTGAACGGCTTCTCGACGTCGAAGTCGTAGTAGAAGCCGTCCTTGATCGGCGGGCCGATGCCGAGCTTGGCCTCCGGGAAGACCTCCTGCACGGCCTGGGCCATCACGTGCGCGGTGGAGTGGCGCAGGATGTTGAGGCCGTCCTCGCTGGTGATCTCGACCGGCTCGACCTCGTCGCCGTCCTGGACGACATAGGTGAGGTCCTTGAGCTCGCCGCCGACCTTGGCGGCGATGACGGCGCGCTCGCCCTGGAAGAGCTCGGCGGCCGTCGTGCCCGTCGTCACCACGCGGTCTTCCCGATCGGGTTCGCGACTGATGACCACACGGACGTCCGACACCGGACTCTCCTGACTCTCGGCTGACGGCAGCTGGAACGCTGCGCGAGCACGATGTTACCCGGGAAGTCGCACTCATCAGGGGCGCGAGGCTCTGCGGGACCAGCCACCCGCCGCATGGAGATCCCGAGCGAGCAGAGCCATCCCGCTCGGGTGGGCTTCTCGCGCCCACGCGGCGGAGCGGCGGAGCCGCGTATCGGGCAGAGCCTCACGCCCCTGGGCGGTGCGACCGGCTCAGTCCGTCTCGTCCTCCGGGTCCGCGCCGCCTCCGGCCAGGCCCGCGCGGAGGCGGAGGGTCTTGGCCAGCCGCTCGCGCTCGGCGTCGTCCAGCTCGACCGGGGTCAGGTCGCGCGCGCCGGCGACCCTGCGGAAGCCGCCCTTGCGTTCGAGGCGGCCGCGCAGGCGGACGGGGGTGCCGTCGAGGTGCGCGGCCACGGCGACGCGGTACTCGGCGTCGGGGAGCTTGACGCGGACCTCGTCCACGTCCGCGCCGCTCAGGACGCGCAGGCGGACCGTGCCGGCGCTGCCGGGCGCCGCACGCTTGAGCCGGACGACGGCCCCGGTGAGCTCGACCTCGACCGGCGGCTCGCTGCGTTCGAGCCGCGCCGCCGCGTCCGTGAGCGCGGGCAGGTCGCCGGGCGAGAACTCGATCGCGGGGCGCCGGCTGCCGAAGCCCGGCGGCGGGCCGACCTGCGCGGACCAGTGCAGGCTGACCCGGGCGCCCTCGCTGCCGCGCACCAGCAGCACGACGGAGCAGATCAGCTCCCGGCTCAGCCCGAGCCGGACGCCGTTGTCGAAGGCGTCCGTGCGTCCGGTGGCGCGCTGCAGGTCGACGGCCTCGCGCAGCGCCTCCAGAGCGAGCACGAGGGTGGTCGCGGCGGGACGGTCGGTCGGCGCCGGCGTGTAGGCGGTGAGCAGCCCCGCGCCGGTGCCCGGGGCGACGACCAGGACGCGGTCGAGGAAGCGGGCGGCGTGCCGGTCCAGCCGCGCGCCGAAGTAGGCGCAGCGCGCGCGTCCGGCCTTCGCGGCGGCAGCGAGCATCGCGGTCGCCGCGTCTCGCAGCTCCGTCTCGCTCGCCCACGACACCGCGCCGCCGACGCCCGGCACCTCCCGGCGCCAGTGGATCTCGTCGCCGGGCACGAGCAGCGCCGCAAGGATGGCGCGGGCGGAGGGCACGCCGGAGCGGGCGAGCGTGCCGAGGCTCTCCTCGATCAGGTCCACGCTGTCGTCGAACCCGCGGTCGGCGGGGACGAGCAGGCTGGTGTCGGGCTCCTGGTCCTCCGGTGGCGCCCAGCGGCTGTACCGGCCGCCCGCGCCGCCGCGTCGTACCCAGCCATGCCGGGTCAGCAGCGTGGTGAGCACGTCGGGGTCGACGCGGCTCGCGTCGGGGACGGCCGGCTCGTCACCGGTCGCCTCGCTGTCCGTGAGGGCCGCACGCGGGCCCCTCGCGCGTACGGCGGCGCGCGCCACGGGGGTCACCGCATCTGCCGTGGTGTCACGCCGCCTGGCTGTCACGCCCTCGCCTCCCGCGCCGGTGGGGTGCTGTGCCGATCGGTGGCCGCGGTCCGCGGCCGGGTGCCCTGGATCAGGTCGATCAGGGCCGCTCGCCTGCCCCCACACGCGCCATGATGGCGCACAGCGCGCGATCGTCGAAGACCTGCTGAGTCGGTATCCGGACATTCGTCCGCCGCCGCCCGGTGACGGGATGGCCGGCCAGGTTGACCCAGTAGCAGCAGTGCCGCACCTCCAGCCGGTCGGGTCCAGCCAGCAGCCACTGGTCGACCTCCCGCGGTACCAGCATCACGACGAGGATCTTGTGGACCGCGACCCGCGGATGGGCGAGTTTGCGCAGGTGCTCGTTGTCGAGCGTGAAGCCGAACGAGGGTCCGCCCGGATTCGGCGCGATCTGGTAAGTGCACTTCAGCTGGACCTTGATGGTGACCTCGTCATCCTCGACGTGCAGCGGGCTGCCGTGGCTGAGGTGCCAGTCGATCCCGTTGTCGGGAAAGGGGGAGGCAAGCGCGCAGCCCGCCGCGGCGGCCACTGCGTGCAGATAGCCGACCTGCAGCGTCTCCATGCAGGAAGTGACGGCCAGTTGGCCGCGAAGCGTGCGCCCGTCGTCCGGTCGCTCGGCCGGCTCGGGCAGGGAGATTGCCATCACTGCCGCTCTCGGTCTGGGCGACGGGGAAGCCCGTCCGGTCCCGGACACCCCGTCAAATCCGGTCTTTCCACCGGCGGGTGGCATGAAACGAAAAAACACCTGGCAGATCGAGGGTTGAATGCGGAAAGTGACCGGGTATCACCCGATCGTGAGCACTTCGCGGTTCTCGGGGAACGGCGGAGACGGAGCCAGGCGAGAAGGGCGAGGGAGGCGGTCGGGGATGACGCTCTGGTACGAGGGCGCACTCGCGTCCTTCGACACCGAGACGACCGGCGTGGACGTGGAACGCGACCGGATCGTGACAGCCGCGCTCGTGGTCCAGGAGCGGCCGGGAGGTCCGCTGCTGCGTCAGAACTGGGTCGTCGACCCGGGCCTGCCGATCCCGGCGCAGGCCACCGCCGTGCACGGACTCACCGACGCCTGGGCGCGCGAGCACGGCGCGGCGCCGGGCCCCGCGATGGAGGGGATCGCCCGGGCGCTGGCCGAAAACGCTCGAACGGGGCGTCCGTTGGTGGTGATGAACGCCCCGTACGACCTCACCCTGCTGGACCGCGAGCTGCGTCGGCATCGGGGGCTGACGCTTGCTCAGTACACGTCCGGATCACCGCTGCTGGTCGTCGACCCGTGGGTGGTGGACCGCCATGTCGACCGCTACCGCAAGGGACGCCGGACGTTGACCGCCCTGTGCGCGCACTACGAGGTGCCGCTGACCGCCGCGCACGACGCGGCTGCGGACGCCACCGCCGCACTGGAGTTGGCGCGCGCGATAGGGCGGCGGCACCACGGTGCGCTGGAGGGGCTGAGCGTGGCCGAGCTGCATCTGCGCCAGGCGACCTGGCACGCGGCCCAAGCCCGGGGCCTGGAGCAGTGGTTCGCCCGCAGCGGCTCCCCGGCCCGGGTCGAGCGGGCCTGGCCGCTGCGGCTGCCACTGGAGCAGGCGGCCTGAACGACTGAAGACCCCTCGACTGAGGGGCCTTCAGGTGCTGCACGGGTGGGCGATACTGGTTTCGAACCAGTGGCCTCTTCGGTGTGAACGAAGCGCTCTCCCACTGAGCTAATCGCCCGGGCACGCAGAGAACATTAGCACTGCCAGGGCCTATGCCGAAAAACGCGTTTCCGACGAGCGGCGTTTCGCCTCGAACGAATCGAACGCCAGTGCTACCTTGAGGGCATGCCCACCGTGCTCGTCCTGATCAATGTGCAGCGCGACATGCTGCTCTCCCCCTCCGTGACCACCGCCCTGCGGGAGCTGCTGAACCGGGCCCGCAACGAGGGCGCACCCGTGGTCCACCTGCGCACGGGCAGAGAGGAGCTGATCTTCGGCTCGTGGCCGGGCGAGCAGATCGTCGAGCACACCGCCGACGACGCCTTCCTCGGCTCGGCGCTGACGGACGCGCTTCCGCTCGGGTGCCGCATCGCGCTCGCGGGCGTGTGGAGCGAGGAGGCGGTGCGCACCACCGGGCTGGGCGCGATCAAGCGCGGCTACCGCGTCGTGCTGATCTCCGGCGCGCACGAGGGTTACGCCCCGGATGCGGCCCCCCGGATCGAACACGAGCTGGCGACGGCCGGCGCGGTGATCGCCGGAGCGGACGCCGTGGCCTTCAGCTGAAGCGGCCGACCCGGCCCGACCCGAGCGCGGGCCGACCGGAGCCGACGGACTGAGCCGCCCGGGTGAACTTTTCGAACGACAAAGGCCCGCAGGTCGCTGACCTGCGGGCCTTTGCATCCGGGTGGGCGATACTGGGTTCGAACCAGTGACCTCTTCGGTGTGAACGAAGCGCTCTCCCACTGAGCTAATCGCCCGGGTGCAGGGAAAACACTACCGCATGCCGGGACCTGCTCCGGCACGCCCAACGCCCTGCGGACGCGGTGGCTGAAAATGATCCGTGTAAGCCTTCCTTCCTCGCCCGCTCGCCCGCTCCGACCAGCCAAGACTGTGACGTGTGTGACGACTGTGACTGCTGCGCCGGATGGGGTATCAGCAGCGCACTAATCCGGACAGACGGGTTTACACCGGGCCGGAAGGTGGGATGGTCCGTTCGCCGACGTGCGATCCCCGAGCGCACACTGAGCGAAAGGCCTTGGCGCTTATGAACACCACGGTCAGCTGCGAGCTGCACCTGCGCCTCATCGTGTCGAGCGAGTCTTCCCTCCCCGTTCCGGCGGGGCTGCGCTACGACACGGCCGACCCCTATGCCGTGCACGCCACCTTCCACACGGGCGCCGACGAGACCGTCGACTGGGTGTTCGCCCGCGACCTCCTCGCGGAGGGGCTGCACCGGCCGACCGGGACCGGCGATGTCCGGGTGTGGCCCTCCCGCAGCCACGGACAAGGAGTCGTCTGCATCGCCCTGAGCTCTCCGGAAGGAGAAGCCCTGCTGGAGGCCCCGGCGCGAGCGCTGGAGTCCTTCCTCAAGCGCACCGACGCCGCCGTCCCTCCGGGGACGGAGCATCGCCACTTCGACCTGGACAGGGAGCTGAGCCACATCCTGGCCGAGAGCTGAGGCTTCCGGCGCCCGTACCCCGGGCGTCCGAGGCCCGTACAACGCACTCAACCAACTGCGCAGGCGTGCTGACTCGGGGGCGCGCGGCGCGGCGCGATACGCCGCTGCGATCCAAGCGATCGTGGCGGCGTCGTCGTTGCAGGTCGCACCGGCGTGACGCGACTCGGCGTGGACATGAACGACAACGAGCCGGTCCATGTAGGCTCTCCGCTACCAGTCGCGCCACGTACGGACGAGCCAGGAGCCCCGCCGTGCTGATCACCCACGACACCGAGTGCGCACTCGACGCGCTGGTGGAACTGCTGAACACCTCCCCCCAGGCCTGCGGCCACGAGGGGCTGGCGGACCTCGCCGCGCTGCGCGGGTTCGTCGTCCGGCGCGAGCTGAGCGACGTCGGGCAGCTCACGCAGACCGATCTGGACGCCGTGCGCCGGCTGCGGCAGCGGTTCTGGGAGGTGCTTGACGCGACGAGCACCCGGGACGCGGCCGAGCTGCTCAACGCGATGATCGCCCGGGCCGGCACCACGCCGCGGCTGACCGACCACGACGGCCACGACTGGCACGTCCACTACTTCGCGCCCGGCGCCGCCCTCGCCGACCGGCTGGCCGCCGAGTCCGGCATCGCCCTCTCGATGGTGATCGTCGCCGGTGAGCGCGACCGGCTGCGCCACTGCGAGGCCCCCGACTGCGTGCGCGTCTTCGTGGACCTCTCCCGCAACCGCTCCCGCCGCTACTGCGACAGCCGCACCTGCGGCAACCGCCTGCACGTCGCCGCCTACCGGGCGCGGCAGCGCACCGCGCCGCCGGCGGAGGCCGAGCGCGGCGGCGTGGGCGTCGGTTCGTGACGCCGGACCCCTCCGCCGGCAATCCCTCAGCCTCCTCCGAGCCGTCCGAGCCGCCCGAGCCGTCCGCGTCGTCCGAGCCGTCCGCGTCGTCCGAGCCGTCCGCGTCGCCCGCGTCGCCCGCGTCGGATGCTCCGGAGGCTTCCGGGGCCGCTCCGGACGCCGCCGAGTCGGTGCGGTCGCTGGAGCTCTTCTTCGACCTGGTCTTCGTCTTCACGATCACGCAGATCGCGGGCGTCCTGGCCGAGCACCCGGACCTCGGCGGGCTGGCCCGCTCCGCTCTGCTGCTGACGATCACCTGGTGGATGTACGGGGGCTTCGCCTGGCTGACCAACGCGCTCGATCTGGAGCGCACCGGGCCCCGGCTGCACCTGCTGCTCGGCACGGCGGGCTTCTTCGTGATGTCGCTGGCCGTGCCGCGCGCTTCCGGACCGGGGCCGTGGGGCGTGGTCTTCGGCGCCGCCTACCTGGCCGTGGTCGCCGTCCACTTCGTCGGATTCCTGGGCACGTCCGGGCAGCGCGGCATCCACCGGATCGGCCCGTACAACATCGCCAGCGCGCTGGTCGTGCTGGGCGCCGGTTTCGTGCCCGCCGAGCAGCGTGCCTGGGTGTGGCTGCTCGCATGCCTGATGGAGTGGGTCACGCCGTTCCTCTCCGGCGTGGGCGGATTCACCGTCGGCGTCGGCCACTTCGTCGAACGGCACGGGCTCGCGGTGATCATCGTGCTGGGCGAGTCGATCACGGAGGTCGGCGCAGCCGCGAGCCGCCTGGACGACCTCACCACCGTCCTGGTCGGCTCGCTTTTCGCGCTGGCGGCCACCGCGGCGATGTGGTGGCTCTACTTCGACCGCGAGGAGGAGGACAGCGCCGCCCTGCTGGAGCGGATCCCGGCCGAACGGCGACCGCACGCCGCGCTCTGGTCCTTCGGGTACGCCTATCTGGTGCTGATCTTCGGGATCGCGGTCACGGCGGTCGGCATGCAGAAGTCGCTGGAGTCGTTCACCCACCCCCTGCACGCGCTCTCCGCCGTCCTGCTCCCGCTCGGCGTCGCGCTGTTCCTCCTGGGCATGACCTGCTTCCACCGCGCGCTGGCCGACGACTGGCCGCTGCGGCGCCTCGTCGCGGCGGTCGCGGTCCTCGCCGCCGGCGTCCCCGCGCTGCGGTGGTCCGGCGGCGGCACGGCGCTCGCCGTGACGACGGCGCTGCTCGTCGGCCTCGTCCTCTGGGAGCGGCAGGCCCGGGTGAGGCCGCAGCCCGGCTCCCCCGCCCCGTTCAGATCCCTCGACGCTTGAGGATCTCCTCGACGTCCGAGAAGTCGCCCAGATCCGCCGTCGGCGCGTCCTTCTTCGCCGGCAGCGCGGCCCCGGCGGGACGTCCGGACGGAGCGGTGGGCTTCCCACCGCGGGCGGGCACCTCGCCCTTCTCCTTGCCGCCCCCTCCTCGCCCGAAGCGGACGCCCGTCGCCAGCAGGAGCAGCACGGTGCCGCCCAGCATGGCGATGCCGACCCAGACCCTGGGGTCGAAGACGAGGTGGGTCGCCCAGTGCGCGAGCGTGGTGCCGATGGTGTGGAACACCGGGATCAGGCCCGTCAGATACAGGCCCGTAGGCACCAGCGCCACCGCGAGCCAGCGCAACGCCGCCCGCCTCCGGCCGCGCAGGGCGGTCAGCACGGCGATCACGACGCCGAGGGCCGAGAGTGCCATGCAGATGATCGCTGTCATGATCGTGCTCCCCTTGCTGCGGCTGCCATTCCATCCTGCCCGCTGCGTTCACTCCTTCCCACAATGGGAGACTTGCGAGCATGACCGAAAGTTCCACGCCCAGGACCGTCGAGTTCTGGTGCGACCTCCAGTGCCCCGACTGCGCGACCGCCCTCGACGACGTCCGGGCCCTGCGCGCCGCGCACGGTGACGCCGTCGACATCGTGCTGCGGCACTTCCCCCTCGAGAAGCACAAGTTCGCCTTCCCGGCCGCGGAGGCGGCGGAGGAGGCCTTCGCCCAGGGCCGTGGCTGGCCGTTCGTCGAGGCGCTGCTGGGCCGGGTGGAGGAGCTGGACCGCGGCGGCACAGGCTTCCTGGTCAAGCTGGCCAACGAGCTGGAGCTGGACGGCGAGGAGCTGGACACCGCGCTGATCGACGGCCGCCACAGCTTCACGGTCGAGGCCGACCACGCCGAGGCCAAGGCCATCGGCGTCAAGGGCACGCCGACCTACGTCGTCGCGGGCAAGCTCCTCGACGGCTCGAAGAGCCAGGACGGGCTGCGGGAGCGGATCGAGTCCCTCCTGGGATGACCTGATCCCGAGCCGTCGGGGGCGCGGCTCAGAGCTGCTTGGCCACCGCCCAGCGGAAGGTGCGGTAGCCGAGCGACTCATAGAGCCGCTCGGCCGGCACGTTGCCCGCGTGGACGTTCAGTGCGAGCTCGCGCAGGCCCGCGGCGAGCGTCACCCGCTCGGCCAGCAGCATGAGCGCGCGGCCGTAGCCGCGGCCGCGGAACGCCTCGCGCACCTTGACGTTGTAGACCCACGCGGCCCGCGGCTCCGCGACCGCGTCCGTACCGGCGTCCGTGCCGGTGCCCGCGCCTGCCTCCGCGGCGGTGTCCGCGGTCAGGGTGGAGACCCAGATCGTGCCGACCACCTCGTCCCCGGCCAGCAGGTTGTCGATCGAGACGCCCGGGGAGTGCTGCCCCTGCGGGAACAGGTGCGCGTGGTCCGCGGCCGACTTGGCAGCGGCCTGCTCGGGGCTGTGCCCGGTGTGCCGGACCAGCATCTCGGCGTAGCTCGCCTGCTGCGCGTCGTGCCAGACCGTGAACTCCGCGGCGGTCAGCGGCCGGGGGGTGAGACCGGCGGGCAGCTCCGGCGGCACCGGCGGGAGGGCCTTGACCATGTTGCGCGCGGTCGGCCCGTAGCCGAGGCTCCGCGTCCAGCGCAGCACCCGCTCGATCTCCGGGCCCTCCGCCCCGACGACGGATCCCTCGGCCCGGGTGCAGCCCCACGAGCGGAGGATCTCCTCGGCGGCCAGCACCGCCGTGGTGCCGCGTCCGCGTCCGCGGTCCCGCTCCTCGATCGCGAGCCCGCGGATCCGTCCGCTCCCCGCGGCTGAGGCCTGGAGCTGGATGCCGCCGACGGTACGGCCGTTGACGCAGACGACGTACCCGCGCTCCCGGCTGCCGTGCTCGTCGACGCGTTCAGGGCCGGTCGGCCGCAGAGTGGTGGTCAAGCAGTGCTCCTCACGGGTCGCTGGCCTCAGGGGACGCTGGGAGAGGGGCGGTCAGGGTTCGAAGTCGGCGGCCATCCGCTCGACGAAGACGGACATGGCCTTGGCTGCGACGGGGCCCGGGGCGCCCGGCAGGTCGCGCCCGTCGATCCGGGCGACCGCCTGGACGTCGCGCAGCGTCCCGGTCAGGAAGACCTCCTCGGCCTCCTCCAGCACCGAGTACGGCAGGTCGGCCTCCTCCGCGTCGGTCCACTCCAGCACGAGCGCGCGGGTGATGCCGGCGAGGCAGCCGGAGCTCAGCGGCGGGGGGAGCAGGCGGCCGCCGGGGGCGAAGGAAAAGGTTTGACCGGGGCCTCCCCGG
>NZ_BBPO01000003.1:154596-156896 GCF_000787815.1 Streptacidiphilus neutrinimicus | reverse complement strand
CCGGGTCGGTCCACTCCAGCACGAGCGCGCGGGTGATGCCGGCGAGGCAGCCGGAGCTCAGCGGCGGGGTGAGCAGGCGGCCGCCGAGGACGACGAAGACGTTGGAACCGGTGCCCTCGCAGAGCATGCCCCCGGTGTTGGCGAGCAGCGCCTCGCTCGCGCCGTGCTGGTGGGCGCGGGCCAGCGCGACGACGTTCTCCGCGTACGAGGTGGTCTTCAGACCTGTGGTCGCACCGCGCTCGTTGCGGGTCCACGGGACGGTGACGACGGCCGCGGTGTCCGGGCGCCGCGGCGTCGCCCCGACGGCGACGATGAGCGTGGCCGCGGCGTCGCCCCGGTCCGAGCCGAGCGGCGCGACGCCGCCGGTGTAGGTGATGCGGAGCCGCCCCAGCTCGACCGGGTTGGCCTCCAGCACGGCCGCGCAGGCCCGCGCGACCTCGTCCCGGTCGGGCGCGGGCAGCCCGAGGCCGCTCGCCGAACGCTCCAGCCGGTCGAGGTGCCGCCGCAGCGCGAAGGCCCGCCCGTCGACGGCCTTGACGGTCTCGAAGACACCGTCGCCGACGGTCATCCCGTGGTCGAGCACGGAGACGGTCGCCTCACCGGCGTCCGCCAGGGCTCCGTTGACCCAGATCCGCACGGTCGCTCTCCTCGCTGTGAGCCGGGCACCTCGCTGCACCCGATCTTAGTGGGCCAGGTGCGGCCACCTCAGGGGCGCGGGGAACTGCGCGAGAAACCGCCCGGTGCAGATGGCCCTGCACGTTCAGGACCATCCGCCGGCCGGTGGCTTGTCGCGCCTACGCGGCAGAGCCGCACGTCGGCAGAGCCCCGCGCTCCCGCACAGCGCAGCTACTGCGCAGTTACTGCGCCGATGCCACCTCGAGCAGCCGGGATGCCTTGAGTTCCGTCTCGTCCCATTCGCGGTCCGGGTCCGAACCCCAGGTGATGCCCGCGCCGGTGCCGAAGCGGACCGTCGCGGCGGTCCCGTCCCGCTCGACCCAGAACGTGCGGATGCCCACGGCGAGTTCGCCGACGCCGCGGTCCGCGTCGACCCAGCCGACCGCACCGCAGTAGGGACCGCGCGGCACGTTCTCCAGGGCTTCGATGATCCGCAGTGCGCTGCTCTTGGGTGCGCCGGTGACCGAGCCGGGCGGGAACGTCGCGTCGAGGAGGGCCGGCCAGCCCGCGCCCGCGCGGAGCTCGCCCCGCACGGTCGAGACCAGGTGGACCAGGCCGGGGTGCTTCTCGACCGCGCACAGGTCCGGCACGGACACGCTGCCCGCCGCGCACACGCGCGACAGGTCGTTGCGGACCAGATCGACGATCATGACGTTCTCCGCGAAGTCCTTCTCCAGCAGGTCGGCCTCGGTCCGGCCGGTGCCCTTGATCGGGCCGGAGAGGACGACCTCGCGCTCGCGGCGCAGGAACAGCTCCGGGGAGGCGGTCGCCACCTCGACGCCGTGGTCGGGGAGGCGGACCGTGCCCGCGTAGGGCGCGGGGTTGCCGTGGGCCAGACGGGACGTCAGCGCGTCCACGTCCGCGCGGGCGGGGTCCGGCAGGGGTGCGCGCAGGACCCGGCAGAGGTTCGCCTGGTAGACCTCGCCCGCGGCGATGTGCTCGCGGATGCGGCGGACGCCGGCCGTGTACGCGTCGCGGTCGAGCGAACTGCGCCACGCGGAGCGGTCGGGGCCGAGCCAGCCGTCGGGATCGGTCAGCGGAAACGATTCCTCCGCCCGCACGTCCGCGAACCGTGCGCAGGTGATCCGGCCCTCGAAATCAGCGACGACCGCCCAGAAACCACCGCCGTCCAGAACCGCCGGATCATCACTGACCTCGCGCAGCCCGGTCGCGACCCGGCCGGCGAAGCGGGCCATGGCATCGGTGGGGCGAGCTGGCTGGGTCACGGTGGTTCCGACTCCTGTGCGATTACGGCGGTGCCGGAAGTCTAGGCCCGATCCGCACGACAGGCCTCGGGTCTCCGCAGGCCGGAGCACCCCTGGCCAGGGGCACCGGTGCGGCATGCAGGGGATACGGAATTTGAGCTGGGCCCGGAATCCGCTAGAGTTCAACACGTCGCCGGGACGCGGACCGCAAGAAAAAAGCGGGAGGCCGAACGGAGATCACGCGGACGTGGCTCAGTTGGTAGAGCATCACCTTGCCAAGGTGAGGGTCGCGGGTTCGAATCCCGTCGTCCGCTCTGAGTGGGGGGTCTTCATCGGCCCCTCCTCGGTGGAGTGGCCGAGAGGCGAGGCAACGGCCTGCAAAGCCGTGTACACGGGTTCAAATCCCGTCTCCACCTCCAT
>NZ_BBPO01000003.1:152244-153999 GCF_000787815.1 Streptacidiphilus neutrinimicus | reverse complement strand
CACGGCAAAGCCGAGGGCCCCGACGGATCGATCCGTCGGGGCCCTCGGCGTCCCCCGGGCCGAGCGGACGAAGCGCGGGTGGTGGGCCCGGTCAGCCCTCACCGACAGACCGGACCCGCCACCCGCAGTTCTTGGGGTGCAGCGGAGCGCCTCAGCGGCTCATCATCTGCACCATGGTGTTCGCCTGGAGGGCGAACTGGTGCCAACCCCCGAAGGCGTAGGCGAGCAGCGCGGCGACGGGCAGAGCGATGACGAGCGCCACCAAGGGGTTCCTGGTGCCGTCACCGGTCGGCCGACGCCGCCGCGGCGGTCGGCTCCCGGTCTGCTGCATGGCCATCGCTGACTCCCCCATCCACCTGTTCATCGTCGTTCGTCTGCGTCGTTCGTCTGCGTTGTTCGCCGGTCGCGCTTCTGGTGCGGTGGGCGAAGATCCTCGGGGGACGAGCGTCCCGCCCACCGCTCACCAACAACGTTAGGCCGCCCTTTCTTCCCGGTCGTCATGCCAGCGCAGGGTCCTGCGGGCCGCCACAGGGAGGAGCCTCCGACCTGAGGACTACTACCCGAGGTGGAGGGGGCCCCGGGGCCGGTCTCAGGGTTGTCCCTGAGGGCCCGGTGTGCCCGGCGGGAGCGGTCCACCGCGCCGTCCACTGCGTTGCGTATCAGCACACCGGCTCGCACAGTCCGTAAGCTGTGGTCCTGGCAATCAGCAATCCGTGCTCGGGCATGCCCAGCACACCCCCGGAGACGGGGACCTGACGGTGGGACGGCGATGTGACGAAGATGCGGCTCCGGCGCGAGGACCCGCGACTCGTCGGGCCCTACCGCCTGCACCGCCGGCTCGGCGCGGGAGGCATGGGGGTCGTCTACCTGGGCTCGGACCGCAAGGGGCAGAAGGTCGCGCTCAAGCTGATCCGCGCCGAACTGGCGGGGGACGCGGAGTTCCGCACCCGGTTCGCCCGCGAGGTCGCCGCGGCGGCGCGGATCCGGGGCGGCTGCATCGCGCGGCTGGTCTCGTCCGACATCGAGGCCGAACGCCCCTGGCTGGCCACCGTCTACGTCCCAGGACCCTCGCTCTACAAGCAGGTCGGCGACGAGGGCCCGCTGCCGTGGGCGGAGGTCGCGGCGATCGGCTCGGCGCTGGCCGACGGCCTGGAGCAGGTGCACGAGGCCGGGGTGGTGCACCGCGACCTCAAGCCGTCCAACATCCTGCTCTCCCCCAAGGGCCCGCGGATCATTGACTTCGGCATCGCCTGGTCCAGCGGCGCGAGCACGCTGACCCACGTCGGCACGGCCGTCGGCTCCCCGGGGTTCCTCGCGCCCGAGCAGGTGCGCGGCGTCGGGGTGACCGGCGCGACGGACGTGTTCGCGCTCGGCAGCACCCTCGCCTACGCGGCCACCGGTGACACGCCCTTCGGCTCGGGCAGCTCCGAGGTGATGCTGTATCGGGTGGTGCACGAGGAACCGGACCTGACGGGCGTTCCGGCAGCGCTGGCTCCACTGATCCGCGCCTGCCTGGCCAAGGACCCCACCGACCGGCCGACCCCGACGCAGGTGCAGGACAAGCTCGGCGAGCTCGCGGCGCGCGCCGCGGCGATCGGACGCAGCATCGCGCCGCAGCCGCAGCCGCACTCGCACTCCGGCCGCGCGGACGGCGAGGACCGGCACGCGGACGCGCGCGGGGCCGGACATCCCGCCGGGCCCGCGGAGGCGCACGAGCGGTACGGCGACGGTCACGTGCCGACGCCGGGCCACGGC
>NZ_BBPO01000003.1:97261-151644 GCF_000787815.1 Streptacidiphilus neutrinimicus | reverse complement strand
CCCCCACGCCACCCCGGCGAGCCCGCACGTCACTCGGGCGAGCATCCGACGCGTCGCGCGAGGCCCGCACCCGGCGCGCGCACCCCGTCGCCGCGGACCCCGTCCCCCCGTCCGGCGCGCAAGCCGTCCGGCGGGCCCCTCCGCACGCCGCCGCCCGCCCGTCCGGGCGGCCCTGCGGCGCGGCGTCGGCTGCTGCGGCAGCGGCTGATCGTGTTCATCACGGTGACCCTGGGCGTGGCGCTGGCCATCGCCACCGCGCAGGGCTGCGAGAACCGGACCGCCAAGGGCAGCGGGGCGGTGTCGCCGTCCCCGCAGGGCGCCAGGGCCTCCGCGGCCGCGCCGGCCTCGGCGCAGGACGCCTCGGCGGGCCTGACGGCGGTCGCCGCGAGCGACCCGGCGGAGCGTGCGGTCGCGGCCGTCGACTGGGCTTCGCGCTCCTACCAGGACCCCGCCGACGGCTCGCGCATCGACCTGTCGAACGGTCACGGCACCGCTCCGGGAGCGCCGGTGACGCTGACCACCGTGCTCGCCGCCCGCTACCAGGGCGAGGCCGCGGCGGTCGTCGTGCTCACCCGCCGGGACCGGGCCGTGCCGGAGGACATGATCGAGCTCTACCGGGTCCGCAGCGGTGCAGAACCGGTTCTGCTGGCCGCCCACGCCACCACCGGGGACCCCAACGGCACCAGCGTCTGGCAGATCCAGAACGGCGCGGTGCTGCGCGAGGAGCGCACGCCGCAGAGCGGCGGGCGCACGGTCAGCACCACCCGCTACACGGTCGCCGCGAAGGGCACGATGACCGAGACCTGGCCGGGCACGGGCGCGGCGTCCTCCCCGGCCGTCCCCTCCTCCTCGGCGTCGGCCCCGGGATCCGGCTCGCCCGCCGCCCAGGCCCTCGGCTCCTCCCCCACCGCGTCCCCGGCCCACGGCTGATTCCGGGCCGGGGAGCAGGACGGACCACGTGGACCTCCCCCGGCACGAGGCCGTCCCGGACCTCACGGCCCTCCTGTCGCCCGAGCTTCTCCACGTGCCGTACGTCGCCGCCCGCTACCCCGGCTCCCCCGCGGTGACCGCCAGACCGGGGCTCGCGGACGGGGCCAACTGCCAGCTCTACGCCTACGCGGTCCTGGCCCACTTCGGCCTCCGGCTGCCGCCGTTGCGCTCCGCCGAGCTGTGGACGGACCGCACGGCGACGCGCGAGGTCCCCGCTCCCGAGCCGCTGGACCTCCTCCTCTTCGCCCCGACCGGCGACCCCTACGGCGCCCATCTCGGCGTCTGGCTCGGCCCGGACCGGGTCCTCCACCTCTCCCGCGAGGTCGGCCACCCGGCCCTCTGGCCCCTCGCCGCCTTCCGCGCCCGCGACCGCTACCGCGTCCTGCTCGGCCTCAAGCGCGTCCGCACCTGAGGCCGCTGAGCGCCCGCGACGCGTGACTCGCTCGACGCGCCGGGGGTCGGTCCCGCCGGGTGGGGGCGATTGCCGGGAGACTCGTCCCCGAGGGACGAATCGGAGGAGGACGGCCATGGCGACAGCGGATCCGGGGACAGCGGGGTTCCGGCCCGTCGACTTCCGCCCGGCGACCGACGTGGTGGCCCGGCTCGTGCGCGGGGTGCGCGAGGAGCAGTTGGACCTGGAGACGCCGTGCGGCGGGATCTCGGTCGGTCGGCTGCTGGACCACATCGACGGGCTCAGCGTCGCGTTCGCGGCGGCGGCCCGCAAGGAGCGTCTGCCCGACGGCGGCCGGGCGCGGGAGCCGGACGCGTCACGCCTCGGGGAGGACTGGCGGGACCGGCTGGCGGCCGGATTGGACGCGCTGGCCGGGGCCTGGCGGCCCGAGGAGGCATGGGAGGGCGTGACCATGGTCGGCGGCCTCGAACTGCCCGCGCCGGTCGCCGGGGCGTCCGGCCTGGACGAGGTGCTCGTCCACGGCTGGGACCTGGCCGCCGCCACCCGTCAGCCCTTTCCCGGCTCGGACCGCTCGCTGACCGAGGCGCTGGAGACCGCCCACGCGTGGGTCGGCTCCGTCGCCGCGCAGAACCCCGAGGGCGTTCCGGGCCTCTTCGGCCCGTCCGTCGCGGTGCCCGAGGACGCGCCGCTGCTGGACCGTCTGCTGGCCCTGACCGGCCGCGACCCGGGCTGGGAGCCCGGGCGGGGCCCGGTCGTGTAGCGCGCGGTCGTGTAGCGCGCGGTCGTGCAGCGCGCGGTCGCGACCTCAGGGAGAGGTGGCGTAGAAGGCCACGGCCGAGGCCGCGGCGACGTTGAGCGAGTCGACGCCGTTCGACATCGGGATGGTGACCCACTCGTCCGCCGCACGCAGCGCCGCCGTGCTGAGGCCGTTGCCCTCGGTGCCGAAGACGAGCGCGACGCGCTCGTGCCCGCGGGCGGCGAACTCGTCCAGGGAGATCGCGTGGTCCGCGAGGCAGAAGGCCGCGATGGTGAAGCCGGCGTCGCGCAGCTCCGTGAGCCCGTCCGGCCAGGGATCGAGGACCGCGTAGGGGAGGCTGAGGGTCGCCCCCATCGACACCTTGACGGCACGTCGGTAGAGCGGGTCCGCGCAGCGCGGGCTGAGCAGGATGGCTTCGACGCCGAGCGCGGCGGCGTTGCGGAACGCGGCGCCGATGTTGGCGTGGTCGACCAGGTCCTCGAAGACCGCGACCCGGCGCGCGCCGGCCAGCACGTCCTTGACCGGCACGGCCGGCTTGCGCTGCATGGAGGCGAGCGCGCCGCGGTGCACGTGGTAGCCGGTCACCTGCTCGGCCACGGCGGGCGTCACGGCGTAGACGGGCGCCGGGACCTCGTCGATGACGTCCTTCAGCTGGTCGATCCACTTGGCCGAGAGCAGCATCGACCGCATCCGGTAGCCGGCGATCCGCGCGCGCCGGATCACCTTCTCGCCCTCGGCGATGAACAGGCCCTCCTCCGGCTCGCGGCGGCGGCGCAAGTCCACGTCGGTGAGCGCGACGTAGTCGTGGAGGCGCGGGTCCTCCGGGTCCTCGATGGTGATGAGCTCGGCCACGGTCGAATCCTTCCCCCTCGGGCTCAGCCTGCCAAGGCGACGACGTCGCCGATCACGACGATGGACGGCGGCCTGATCCCCTCGGCGGCGACGACGTCGGCGACCGTCGCGAGCGTCGCGCGCACCACGCGCTGCGCGGAGGTGGTGCCCTCCTGGATCACCGCGACCGGCGTCTGCGGCGCGCGCCCGCCCGCGACCAAGGCGGCCGAGATGGCGGCGATCCGCTCGACGGCCATGAGCAGCACCAGCGTGCCGCGCATCTTCGCGGCCGCGTCCCAGTCGACCAGCGAGCGCGGGTCCTCGGGCGCGACGTGCCCCGAGATGACGCTGAACTCGTGCGTCACGCCCCGGTGCGTGACCGGGATGCCGGCGGCGGCCGGCACGCTGATGGAGCTGGAGATGCCCGGCACGACTGTGACCGGCACGCCCGCCTCGGCGCAGGCGATCAGCTCCTCCATGCCACGCCCGAAGACGTACGGGTCGCCGCCCTTGAGCCGGACCACGAACTTGCCCGCCCTGGCGTGCTCGATCAGCGCGTTGTTGATCGCCTCCTGGGCCATGAACCGGCCGTAGGGAATCTTCGACGCGTCGATGACCTCGACGCTCGGCGGCAGCTCGTCCAGCAGCTCGCGCGGCGCGAGGCGGTCGGCGACCACGACGTCCGCCTCGGCGAGGAGCCTGCGGCCCTTGACGGTGATCAGCTCCGGATCGCCCGGCCCGCCGCCGACCAGCGCGACGCCCGGCGTCCGCCCCCGGTGGTGCGCGGCGGCCAGGCTGCCGTCGCGGAGGCCGCCCACGATCGCGTCGCGCAGGGCGACGGAACGGCGCGGGTCACCGGAGAGGACGGCTACGACCGTCCCCTCCTCGCGCCCGCTGGCCGGCGTCCACGCCGAGGAGGCGGCGGCGTCGTCGCTGCGCGCGCAGAAGATCCGCTGCGCCTCGGCCTCGGCGGCCGCGGCGGCGTTCGTGGCCGGGTCGGAGGTGGCGACCATCGCGTACCAGGCGTCGGCGAGGTCGCCGTCCTGGTAAGCACGCTGCTCCCAGCGGAGCTCGCCGGCATCGGCCATCGCCTGGACGGCGGGGGTCGTCTCCGGGGAGACGACCACGACGTCGGCCCCCGCGCTGAGGAGGGCCGGGAGCCGCCGCTGAGCGACCACGCCACCACCGATCACGACGACCCTCCGCCCGGCGAGGCGCAGGCCTACGGGGTACGGCGGGGTGGCCTCGTCGTCGAGCGGGGCGGTGGGCATGGGCACTCCCGGGAACTTTGCGAACGGACGTGGAGAACAACCAGGGGCGCGGGGACTGCGCGAACGACCACCCTGCGCGGATGGCCCTGTTCGTTCAGGGGCTCACCACACGGGGTGGCTCGTCGCGCAGTTCCTCGCGCCCCCAGCAAAGTGCAACTCCCGGCAGTGGCGAAAGGTGATCCACCGCACGTGCAGAAGCGATTCGCCCGGGTAGGGCCTAGTGCTTCTCGGTGACACCCGCCGAGTCGAACGTCGCCACGTCGTGCATCGCCCGTGCCGCCGACTGGACCAGCGGGAGCGCCAGCAGCGCGCCCGTGCCCTCGCCGAGGCGCAGGTCGAGGTCGATGAGCGGACGCAGGCCCAGCTTGGCCAGCGCGGCCTTGTGGCCCGGCTCCGCCGACCTGTGGCCGGCGATGCACGCCGCCAGGACCTCGGGGGCGATCGCCTTGGCGACCAGCGCCGCCGAGCCGGCGATCACGCCGTCCAGGATGACGGGCGTGCGCAACGACGCCGCGCCCAGCAGGAAGCCCGCGATGGCGGCGTGCTCCAGGCCGCCGACCGCCGCCAGGACGCCGATCGGGTCGGACGGGTCCGGGCGGTGCAGCTCCAGCGCCTGGCGGATGACGGCGACCTTGCGGGCGTGCGTCTCGTCGTCGATGCCCGTGCCGCGGCCGGTGACGGATGCCGGGTCCTCGCCGGTGAAGACGGAGATCAGCGCGGCGGCGGCCGTGGTGTTGGCGATGCCCATGTCGCCGGTGACCAGCGCCTTGTTGCCCGCCGCGACCAGGTCGCGCGCCGTCTCGATGCCGACCTCGAGCGCCCGCATGGCCTCCTCGCGGGTCATCGCGGGGCCCTGCGTCATGTCGCCGGTGCCAGGGCGGACCTTGCGCGGCAGCAGGCCGGTGGTGCGGCCCGAGTCGAGCGCCGGGGGCAGCTCCGAGGCCACGCCGACGTCGACCACGCAGACCTCGGCGCCCAGCTGGCTCGCGAACGCGTTGATGACCGCGCCGCCCGCCAGGAAGTTGCCGACCATCTGCGCCGTGACCTCCTGCGGCCACGGGGTCACACCCTGGGCGTGCACGCCGTGGTCGCCCGCGAAGATCGCGACGCACGCGGGCTCCGGGATCGGCGGCGGGCACTTGCGGGAGAGCCCGCACAGCTGCGCGGAGATTATCTCCAGCATGCCCAGCGAACCGGCCGGCTTGGTCATCCGCTTCTGGCGGTCCCAGGCCTCGCCGAGCGCCTTGGCGTCCAGCGGGCGGATGCCGCGCAGGGTCTCCTGGAGCACGCTGTGCGGCTCCTCGCCCGGCAGGGCGCGGCGACCGTAGGTCTCCTCGTGCACGACCCAGGAGAGCGGGCGCTTCTTGGCCCAGCCGGCCTGCGCCAGCTCCGGCTCCTCGGGGAACTCGTTGACGTAGCCGACGCAGAGGTAGGCCACGACCTCCAGGTGCTCCGGCAGGCCCAGCTCGCGGACCAGCTCCTCCTCGTCGAAGAAGCTGACCCAGCCGACGCCGAGGCCCTCGGCGCGCGCCGCGAGCCAGAGGTTCTCGACCGCGAGGGCGGCCGAGTACGGCGCCATCTGCGGCTGGGTGTGACGGCCGAGGGTGTGGCGGCCGCCCCGGGTGCGGTCGGCGGTGACCACGATGTTGACCGGGGTCTCCCGGATGGCCTCGATCTTCAGTTCCTTGAACTGCTTGGCGCGGCCCTTGGGGAGCGACTCGGCGTAGATGTCGCGCTGACGCTCGGCCAGCTCGTGCATCTTGGTGCGGGTCTTGGCCGAGCGGATGACCACGAAGTCCCACGGCTGCGAGTAGCCGACGCTGGGCGCGGTGTGCGCGGCCTCCAGGACCCGGATCAGCACCTCGTGCGGGATCGGGTCGGAGCGGAAGCCGTTGCGGATGTCGCGGCGCTCGCGCATCACGCGGTGCACGGCCTCGCGCATGTCCTCGGCGTAGCCCGGAGCGGCGTCGCCCAGCTCCTCTGCCTCGGCGGCAGGGGTCTCGTCGGTGGCCTCCGCGCGGTCCTGCTCGCTCTGGGCGGCGGGATCGGCCAGCGCGTCCGCGGCCGGGGAGGGCTCGCTGACGGCGGCCGGGACGACGGCCTCTGACGTCTGGTGCGGGATGGTCGGCTCGACGGCCGCCGCCTGTGACGGCTCGTGGGCCGACTGGGCTTCCTGCGTCTCCGGCACCTGCTCGACGGCCTGCTCCGCCACGATCTCTGCCTCCACCACGTCCGACTTCCCCGGCGCCTCGGTGCCCGGCTGCGCGCCTGACTCCGCGCCCTGCTCCCCCACCGGCTGGTCGACCGGCTCGACGACCGGCTCAGCCGCGACCTCGGCGACCTCGGCGGGCGCCTCGGCGCCCGGCTCGGTCCTGGACTCGGTCACCGGCTGGGCGGCCGGCTCGGCCGCCGATTCGGCGGGGGTCTCGACGGCCGTCTCGGCGACGGGCTCGGCCGACGTCGGCGCCTCGGCCTCGGCGGGCTGCTCGACGGCGGGCTGCTCGGCGAGCGGCTGTTCGGCCTCGGCCGCGGGGCCGGCGGCGACGGGCTCGGCGACCGGCTCGACCAGCAGCTCGCCGGTCAGCAGGCCGCTGCCCTGCGCGGTCTCCTCGGGCTGAACCGGAGCGCGGGTCTGGGACGGCGGGGCGAGGAACGAGGCGATCCGCATCGGCGCAGCGTCAACGGCCCCGCCCTGCACCGGAGCGACCGGCTCGGACGTGCCCTCGGCCTCGGCGGACTCGGCCGCGACGGTCGACTCGGCCACCGGCTGGGGCCCGGCCACCGGCTGGGGCTCGGCCACCGGCGCCGCCGCCTCGACGGCGATCGGCTCCATGGCGATCGGCTCCATGGCGATCGGCTCGGCGGGCTCGACCGCGACGGGCTCGACCGGGACCGACTCCATCACGAACGGCCCGGAAGCGGTCGCCTCGGTGGGAACGGCCTGCTCGGCGGCAGGCTCGGCAACGGGCTCGGCGGGAGCGGCCGTTCCGTTCTGCAGCGCGGTCTCGACCTGGGCGGCCGAGCCGCCCAGCGTGCTGTCCGGGGACGGCATCTGCATCGGGACGGTCACCGTCACGGTGGCCGTGGCCCCGGCGGCGGCCTGGGCGGCGGCGGACTGGTCCAGGTACTCGGGCGCGCCGCCGAGCGTCGCTGGCCCGTTCGGGGCCGCGACGCCGTAGGGAGGCGTGCCCGCCGGGAGCGAGCCGTTGCCGCCGTGGCTGCTCGGGCCGCGGTCGGCGAGGGAGCGGACCGGCACCTGGCCCGTCATCAGGGACGGGTCCGGGATCGGCGGCCCGGCGTGCAGCGGGCGGCGGGGCGCGGCCTGCTGCGCCTGAGCCTCCCCGCCGTCGGCGGCGGACGACTCGAAAGCCTGCGGCGTCGGGGCCGCCGCGGCGGCCGGAGCCGCGACCTCGGGGGCCGGGAGGCTCTGCCCGAACTGCTCGGCCGGCCCGGTCTGCTCGGCCGGCTCGATCTGCTCGGTCGGCGCGAAGGTCTCGACCGGGAGGCCGGACATGCCGGCGGCGGCGAGGTACGGGTCGGTGGTGTAGCCCTGGGCGGCGTACGGGTCAGCCGCGGACAGGTCACCCGGCAGGCCCGGCTGCTGACCCACCGGGGCCGACTGGCCGAGGACGGACGACAGCGGATCGGTGAGCGGGTCGATCGCCGGAGGCGTCAGCGGCTGCGACGCGGACGCGTGCGGAACCTCGGCCCCGGGGGGCGCCATGGGGGGCCAGGAGGGCGCGGGCGGCTCACCGTGCGCCGGTGAGTGCGTCTGCGCGCCCGGCTCGTAGGTGCCCGGCATGCCCGGCATCTCCATCCCGGCGACACCGGGCTGACCCGGGACGATGGGAACGACCGGCGGAAGGTGCTGCGCCTGGGGGTACTCCTGGCCGCGGGCGCCCTCGTTCCACGCGCCCTGCGGGCCGGGCATGAGCAGCTCGTCCTCCTCCTCGTCGACGTCGTCGAGGAAGGTGTAAGCAGGCCGGACACCCTGCACGGGGCCCTGCTCGGCGGCGTAGCCGACGTGCTGCGGCACCTGCTCCGGCTCGAGGCCCGGTACCTGGCCCCCGTGGGGGACGTTGCCGGTCTCGCTCATGTCACTGGCTCCTTCCAGGGCCGCCTGGCGTCCACGGCACCGCGGCTGCGGCCACGACACCCACCGTTCCGGTCCTCGCCTCACTGCGACGGACCGGTGCACACCCCGCCCGCCACAAAGAAGAACGACAGAACCGTGGCAACCGGCACGATCGCCCCGGCCACACCGGCATTCTTCCGTCCCACCGGGGGCCATGGCCAACGCGCACGCCCGACGATGCTGTGGCTTCCGCCACGTTGCATCGCGCCCCTCGGGACACGCCGTCAGCCTACCTGCCGTCAGTGACGCCGGACGCCACGGTCTTGCGCGGCGGACACACTCCCCGGCTCGTCCACGAAGCCTTCACGCGCGGTCCCCCCACAGCACCCACCGGGGCGCGGAAGCCCCCAACTCGCCTTCCGCATCGAGCGAAGAGGACTGCAGCAGGCTGCCTTCGGCGCGGTATCCGGACCGCGCGAAAGCGCGCCGAACCTCCTCCAGCTCCGTCGTGGTGCGCGGCAGGGCGACGATCCGCTCCGGTCGCCGGGTCAGGCAGGCCTGGAGCACCGCGGCCCCCTGCCGCACGAGTACGACGTCGGGCTCGGGCAGGTCGGCGAGCACCGCCGGCGCGGCGCCGAGCACGGTCTGCACCTCCACGCCCGCGCGGCGCGCGCTGACGTCCAGTCGGGCGCAGGCGTCGGGGTCCTGATCCACGGCTATGACGGCCGCGCCGCAGCGCGCGACGTCCACGGCGAGCGCGCCGTCGCCGGCCCCGACGTCCCACACCAGATCGCCCGGCCGCGGCCCGAGCCGGGCCAGCGCCAGCGCCGCCACGGGCGCGGGCAGTTCCGCCGTCCGTCGTTCCGGCGCGGGCGACGGCGGCTCGGCGGGCTGCGCCCAGCCGCGTCCGGCCTTGCCGGGGAAGTCGACGGGCCGCCCGGCCAGCCATCCCGACGGCGGCAACGTCCCGCCGTTGCCCGAGCCGCCGATCACCAGCACCACGTTCGGGTCCCGCCACAGGTGGTCGGGCACCCGGTCGGAGGTGAGGACGGTGACGTTCTCCTCAGGCGTGCCGAGGGACTCGCAGATCACGAAGGTGCGGTGCACGTCGCGCATCATGAGCGCGAGCTCGGAGGGCCCCGCGCCCGGCGCGGTCAGCACGGCGACCTTCGGGTGGGACCGGCAGATGTTGACGGCGCGGCGGAGCCCGCGCCCGTGGGTGGAGACGATCTGGGCGTCGTCCCAGGGCATCCCCGCCCGCGCGAAGGCCGCGGCGACGGCGGAGACGGCCGGCAGCACCTCGAGTTCCAACCCGTACTCGGGCCGCCGCAGAGTGCGCACGACACCGAAGAATCCGGGGTCCCCGTCCGTGACGACGACGGCGGTCCCGCGGTGCTCGGCGATGCGCCTCGCAACGAGCTCGACGCTGCCGAGCGCCATCCGCTCGACGCTGGGCGCGAGCCTGAGCGCCCGCAGGGGCACGCTGCCCGCGGCAACGAGGGTGGCCGCGTCCAGCGCGGCACGCGCGGCGTCGCCGAGCGGCGAGCCGTCCCAGCCGATCACGGTCACCCGGTCAGCCATGGCGGTCGCTCCGCACCTTGTCCCCCACCGTCGTCCTCCACCCGGGCCTCGCACAGGCTAGCCGCCAAGGATCACGGGGGCCAGTTGCACCCCCCCCCGCAGTGGGCTTCACCCTGCCAGGGTCAACGGGACTGCGCCGAGATGCGGCTCCGCCGCGTGGGCGCGACCAGGGGGACTTCACTCCCGCACGTCGCTGCAGTCGACAGGGGCGCGAGGCTCATCCGACCTGCGGCTCCGCCGCGTCGGCGCGACCAGGGGGACTCCACTCCCGCACGTCGCTGCAGTCGACAGGGGCGCGGGGCTCATCCGACCTGCGGCTCCGCCGCGTGGGCGCGACAAGCCACCCACGCAGTTGGCAGGCCGAGCGCGCAGGGTCATTCGCACGCCGTGGTTTCTCGCGCGGTTCCCCGCGCCCCGGGACAGTGCACCTGGCCGCGGGAGTGAAAAGTGCAGGACCGAATCTTCAGGACCAGATCGGGTCGAGGTCCTCCGGGAGGAGGCTCCAGATGATGAGGTCGGAGCGGGTGGTGTGTTCCGCGTCCGGGCCGCGGACGAGCCAGGCGCTGCGAAGGACGCCCTCGCTGATCGCGCCCAGCTTCTGGGCGACCTGCTGGGCGGCGATGTTGCCCGCCGCCGTGCGGAGCTCCAGGCGTTCGAACTTCTGGTCCTCGAAGAGCCAGCGGGCCACCGCGTGGGCGATCTCGCCCGCGTAGCCCTCGCCCCGGGCCCAGGGGGCCGTGACGACCTGGAGCTCGGTGCTGCGCAGGCGCCAGTCCGTCGCGCGCAGGCGCACCGTGCCGATCAGACGCTGGGTCAGGAACTCCACCGCGGCAAGCGCCAAGCCGCGACCGGCGACGCGCTCGCCCAGCGAGCGGGTGTGGACCCAGGCCTGCGCGTCGCGCAGGGCGTAGGGATGGGGAGCGGTGGTCCACTGGTGGACCATGTCGTCGTTCATCATCTCGGCGAGCGCGGGGGCGTCGTCGGGATCGAACGCGCGCAGCACCAGGCGATCGGTGTTGATCGTGATCTCCGGGAAGACCGGCGCGCATCCCTTCGGCCCGGACGCCGCCGCCGCATCGCTGCTGCTCATGGAACGATCATGCTCCAGGGTGGGGGCCGCCGTCACCTCTTTGCCGCGGCGTGCCGGGACGCGGAGGTGACGGCGTGTGGGAGAACGAGGCTACTCGCTCCCTCAGAAGGCCGGAATGACCGAGCCCGAGAAGGTCTCCTCGATGTACTGCTTGACCTGCGGCGTGTGCAGCAGCTCGGCCAGCTTCTTCACACGCGGGTCGTTCTGCTCGCCGTCCTTGACGGCGAGGATGTTGGCGTAGGGGTTGCCCTGCGCCTTCTCCAGCAGCAGCGCGTCCTTCTTCGGGTTCAGCTTGGCGTCGATCGCGTAGTTGCCGTTGATGACGGCGGCGTCGACGTCGCCGAGGGTGCGCGGCAACTGGGCCGCGTCGATCTCCTGGAACTTCAGGTGCTTGGGGTTGTCCGTGATGTCGCCCGGGGTCGCCGTGGTCCCCGCGCTGCTCTTCAGCTTGAGCAGCCCGTTCGCGGCCAGCAGTTGGAGCGCGCGGCCCTCGTTGGTGGCGTCGTTGGGGATGGCGACGGTGGCGCCGTCGGCGAGCGCGGCGGCGGACTTCACCTTCTGCGAGTACAGACCCAGCGGCTCCAGGTGGACGGCCTCGACGGACACGATGTTCGTGCCATGGGTCTTGTTGAAGTCGTCCAGGTAGGGCTGGTGCTGGAAGTAGTTGGCGTCGGCGGAGCCGTCCTGGACCGCGAGGTTCGGCGTGACGTAGTCGGTCACGACCTTGACCTGGAGGTTCAGTCCGGCCTTGGCGGCCAGGTTCTTCTGGATGTACTCGAGGATCTGCGCGTGCGGGGTGGGGCTCGCGACGACGACCAGCGGCTTGCTCGCGTCGTTCGACCTGCTGGCGCCGCTCGACGAGGTCGAGGAGGAGCCGCAGGCGGCGAGGGTGAGCGCCAGCGCTCCGGTGGCGAGGGCGGTGGTGGTGAACTTCACGGAGGTGCGCACGAAAAGTGCCCTTCCTTATTGGTGGTGCTTGGTGCGGGTGGATCGGGTGGTGCGGTGTTCAGCGCGAGGTGGAGCCGGTGAGCTCCGGTTCCCGCGCGGGGGTCTCCGCGGCCTCGGGGGCGGCGGAAGTCCGGGTGGGGACGCTCCGGCGGAGCGTCCAACGGGAGGCGGCCGCGGGCCGCTTGTGGTCGAGGCTGCGGGCGAGGCCCTCGCCGGCCAGCTGAACCAGCGTCACCAGGACGACCAGTTCGGCGGCGATGACCCACATGAAGGTGGTCTCGAAGCGCATGTAGCCGTAGTTGATGGCGAGCGTGCCGAGTCCGCCACCGCCTACCGTGCCGGCCATCGCCGAGTAGCCGACCAGCGCGATCACGGTGGTGGTCAGCGCCGAGACGAGCGCGGGCAGCGCCTCGGGCAGCAGCGCCTTGCGCACGACGGCCCAGGTCCCGCCGCCCATGGCCTGCACGGCCTCGACGAGCCCGCCGTCGACGTCGACGACGGCGGTCTCCACGAGCCGGGCGAAGAACGGGATCGCGCCGACGGCGAGCGGCACGGTCGCCGCCTGCCAACCGAGCGTGGTGCCGGTCACCCAGCGGGTGAACGGGATGATCGCCACGATCAGGATGACGAAGGGCAGCGACCGCCCGACGTTCACGACCGTGCCGACGAGCTTGTTCGCGCCCGCGTTCTGCAGCAGGCCGCCGCGCCGGGTGAGCGCGAGCAGCAGGCCGAGCGGGAGGCCGACCAGGACGGTGGCGAGGGTGGCCAGGCCGACCATCCAGGCGGTCTCCTGGGTGGCCTGCACCAACAGCGGCTGCATGTCGTTCCAGCCCATCAAGCAGCCACCTCCACCTGGAGGCCCTGCTCGCGCAGGTAGCCGATCGGCACGACGTTCTCGTCGAAGCTGCCGGGCAGCGAGACGCGCAGCCGGCCGACCTGACGGCCGCCCAGGGTCTCGACGGCGGCGCCGATGATGCTGACGTCGACGTTGTAGGTGCGGGCCAGCTGCGAGATGAACGGCTGGGCCGTCGCCTCGCCCTGGAAGGTGATGTCGAGGAGGGTGCTGCCCTGGAGGGGCTCGCCCTCGCCCAGCGGGAAGAGCTCGCGGGCCAGTTCGGAGCCGGGCCGCTCCAGCAGCTCGTGCAGCGTGCCGGACTCGACGACGCGGCCGCCCCGCATGAGCGCGGCGGAGTCGCAGACGGACTTGATGACGTCCATCTCGTGCGTGATGAGCAGCACGGTGAGGCCGAGCTGACGGTTGAGGTCGCGCAGCAGTTGGAGGATGGAGCGGGTGGTCTCCGGGTCGAGCGCCGAGGTGGCCTCGTCCGAGAGCAGCACCTTGGGGTCGCCGGCCAGGGCGCGGGCGATGCCGACGCGCTGCTTCTGGCCGCCGGAGAGCTGCGCCGGGTAGGCCTTGGCCTTGTCCGCGAGGCCGACCAGGTCCAGCAGCTCCCGTGCTTTGGCGGCACGCTGACGGCGGCTCAGTCCGGTGATCTCAAGCGGCAGTTCTACGTTCTCTGCGACGGTGCGGCGGGCGAGCAGGTTGAAGTGCTGGAAGACCATGCCGATGGAGCGGCGGGTCTCGCGCAGCTCGGCGGGCGAGAGCGCGGTCAGCTCGCGCCCGTCGACGCTGACGCTGCCGGAGGTGGGCCGCTCCAGCAGGTTCACGCAGCGGATCAGGGTGGACTTGCCGGCGCCGCTGGTGCCGACGACGCCGTAGACCTCGCCCTGGCGGACGTGTAGGTCGACTCCGTCGAGTGCGGCGATCTCCCGGCCCTGGGCAGGGTAGACCTTACGCAGGTCAGAGGTGGTGATCACAGTTTTTCCGTGGGTCGGCGCGCGAAGCCGTCCGTGCGGCGTCGTTCGCGCGGGGAGGGGTGTGCGGGTGCCGCCCGGAGCGGAGCTCTACGGGCGGGGCGTGCGCTGGGCGGGAAGGCTCAGCAGCCGCACATTCGACAACAGCGCATCATGCTGCGCATGCCACGACCACCTGCCGGCATCGCGCCGGTGATGTGGGTGTGCGTGGTCGTCGTCATGGGAGCCAGCTAAACACACGGTCGGCGGAACGCCCAAAATCGCTGTCCGAAGAATGAGACGAACAGTGGACGTTCCGCGAAAAATCGCTGGTCGACGCCGTCGGGCAGGTCAGGGTCGTGCCGCCCCGGGGACGTGGGGAGAACCCGGGGCGGCGCGCGTCACGCGGTGGCGGCCAACTGCTCCGCCGGCTGGGCGACCTGCTTCTCCAGCACGATGAAGCTCAGCTTGGTGTTGATCTCCTCGACCTGGGTCTGGCGGTAGCCGAGGCGCTGGTAGAGGCGCAGGTTCCCGACGCTGCGGTGGCCGGTGAAGAGCCGGTAGCCGGTGAGCGGCCGCGGCCCGGAGGCGAGCTGCCGTTCCATCGCGCTGAGCAGCCGGCTGCCGAGTCCGTGCCGCTGCATCCGGGGGTGGACCATCAGGCGCCCTATGCGGCCCACCCCGTCGGCGTCGACCCAGCCGCGCACGCTGCCGACGACCTCGTCGCCCAGACGGGCGACGAGCACATGGTGCTCCTTCAGCTCCGCGCGCAGGCTCTCCAGCGTCTGCGTCAGCGGGTCGATGGCCCAGTCACCGTAGAGCTCCGCCTCGCCCTGGTAGCAGAGGAACTGCAACTTCAGGATCCGCTCGGCGTCGTCCTCGGTGGCTACCGAGGTGGTCACGCTCATGCCCACGCGCTTCCTCCCTTTCTCGTGAGCCCGGCCGCGCGACAGCGAGGGGAGTGCGCCCGGGTTTGCCCTGACCGGAGGTGCGGTCTGCGATGGACGATCTTGCGTCGCCATCGGCATACGTTCCAGTCCCCTTTACCCAGCGGCCTCCGGATTGCAACCTCCCGCCGCGAGTCGGGCGCGACGCGTCCTCGAGCGGGCTCGGGTACTTGTAATTCATCAGGTGATGAATTACCTTCGAGACATGGGGTAGGTCGCACGCCCCAGGGCCGTCACCGAGCGATGGGGGAGCACGACGATGAACACCACTCAGAACCGTGACTACGACGTCCTGGTCGTCGGCGCCGGACCGACCGGCCTGCTGCTGGCCGGCGACGTGGCCGCCGCGGGACTGCGGGTCGCCCTGCTGGAGAAGCGCACCGAGGAGTCGAAGCTCACCCGTGCCTTCGCCGTCCACGCCCGCACGCTGGAGGAGCTCGATGCCCGCGGCGTCGCCGACGAGTTGCTGCAGACCGGCGCGCGCCTGTCCGACCTGAGCATCTTCGGCGCGGTGCACGTCGACATGAGCACGCTGCCGAGCCGCTTCCCCGAGCTGCTGATCACGCCTCAGTACCAGACCGAGCGGGTGCTGCTGCGCCGGGCGCTCGGCGCCGGGGCGACCCTGCTGCGCGGCGCCGAGGTCACCGACCTGCGCCAGGACGCCGACGCCGTCGAGGTGGACGCCCTCGTCGACGGCGAGACCGTCACCCTCCGGGCGGCGTACGCCGTCGGCAGCGACGGGGTGCGCAGCACCGTCCGACGACTGCTCGGCGTCGACTACCCGGGCGAGTCCGCGATCTCCTCGGTGATGCTGGCCGACGTCAGGCTGGACACCCCGCCCGAGGACGTGCTGGCCGTCGGCGCGAACAAGCAGGGCTTCGCCTTCATGGCCCCCTACGGCGACGGCTGGTACCGCGTCATCGCCTGGGACCACGCCGAACAGCTCCCCGACTCCGCGCCCGTCGACTTCGAGGCGATGAGCCGGCTGGTGACATCGGTCCTGGACAGGGACCACGGGCTGCACGACCCCCGCTGGACCTCGCGCTTCCACAGCGACGAACGGCAGGCCACCCGCTACCGGGTCGGCCGGGTCTTCCTCGCCGGCGACGCGGCGCACTGCCACTCCCCCGCCGGCGGCCAGGGCATGAACACCGGACTGCAGGACGCGGCGAACCTCGGCTGGAAGCTGGTCGCCGCGGTGCGCGGCTGGGCCGCGCCCGGCCTGCTCGACAGCTATCAGGCCGAGCGGCACCCCGTCGGCGCGCAGGTCCTGCGGACGTCGGGCGGCCTGCTGCGGCTCTCGATCGGCCAGACCGCCCCGCTGCGGCTGGCTCGCGGGCTGGCCAAGGCCCTCGGCTCCCACCTCGCGCCGCTGGCGCGGCGCGGCGGCATGGAGGTCTCCGGCATCTCCGTCTCCTACCGCGACCAGGCCCCCGCAGGCTCCCACCGCCTCGTCGGCGACCGCGCCGCGGACATCGACCTCGCGGACCCGGGCTCCGACGCCGACGGCAAGGCCCCGACCCGCCTGTACGAGGCCCTGCGGGAGGGCCGCTTCGTCCTCGTCGGACCGGAGGGGACCTCCTCCGGCGAGGGCCTTCCCGCCGACTGGTCCGACCGCGTGGTGACCGCCACCGCCCCGAGCCTCACCTCCGAGTGGGTCCTCGTCCGCCCCGACGGCTACGTCGCCTGGGCCGCGGAGAACCCGAGCACGGAGCAGGCCCACACGGGCCTGGGGGCTTGGTTGGGCAACTGACGGAGTTGCACTTCCCCAGGGGCGCGGGGAACTAAAGGTCCGGGCCGAGACGGCGGCGGAGGCACTCGATGCAGCGGGAGCGGGTGGGGCCGATGCTGCCGAGGTGGGCCGCGAGCGTGGCGTAATCCGCCGTCGGATCCTCAAGCAGCGCGGCGACCAGCGCGCCGCAGCGGGCGGGTAGGCGCGCGACGGCGGCGCGCAGGCGTGCCGAGCGCTCCCGGGCGAGGTGGTGGCTCTCCGGGCAGACGGCGGTGCGGGGAAGCCGCAGGCCGGCGGGGATCTCGACAGTGACCATGCCCGTAGGGACGTTCCACGACGCGTCCCCGGATGCCGTCGGCGGACGGTTTCACCCGCATGGCGGACTGCGCGCCATCAGATGATCAACAGAATGTAACCCAGACCACCGACTGCCGCGTACCCGGCGGTAACAGATGACCACTAGGATCACCGCATCCCGTTTCGCGTAAACCGCCCGCGATCGTCCTCGGCCACGACGGAGGCACGGTGTTCTACTGGACGCTCAAGAAGATCATTGTCGGCCCGCTGGTCCGCACCCTCTACCGGCCTCGGGTCACAGGTCTGGAGAACGTCCCGGTCGACGGACCGGCGATCATCGCGCCGAACCACCTCTCCTTCTGCGACTCCGTCTTCCTGCCGCTCGCGGCGCCGCGCCAGGTGCACTACGTGGCCAAGGAGGAGTACTTCATCGGCAAGGGCGTCAAGGGCCGGCTGATGGCGTGGTTCTTCACCGGCGTCGGGGCCGTCCCGGTGGACCGCAGCGGCGGTCGCGCGTCCATGGCCGCGATCGACACCGGCATGGCCCAGCTGGCGAAGGGCCGCCTCTTCGGGATCTACCCCGAGGGCACCCGCTCCCCCGACGGCCGTCTCCACCGCGGCCGCACGGGCGTCGCGCACCTGGCACTGGCCAGCGGCGCGCCGGTGATCCCGGTGGGGCTGGTGAACACCGACCAGGTCCAGGCGAACGGCAGCATGCGCTGGCGCAGGCCGTTCCGCGTCCGCCCGGAGATCCACTTCGGCAAGCCGCTGACCTTCGAGCGCTACGAGGGCATGCAGCGTGACCGCTTCGTGCTCCGCGCCGTCACCGACGAGATCGTCTCGGCGATCCTGGACCTCTCCGGCCAGGAGTACGTGGACATGTACGCCACGAAGGCCAAGCTGCTGGCCGCCAAGGCGGCCAAGGCGGAAGCCCCGCAGGCCGCTTCGGGTAAACTGAAGGACGCCGCCTAGGCAGGGCCCCAGGCAGTGCCGGGACGGGCCGGTCCATCCGTCCGGGCTGCCCGGGCAGATGGACCGGCCCGTCCCGGCATGCCAGGCTGCCCGCATGGACGTGAAGATCGACATCAACGACTGGGAGCGTCGCAGCGCCCAGGCCTGGGCCGAGATCGACCGCTACTTCGAGCGCGGCGAGGCCGGGGAGGCGGAGTTCCGCCGGCGGATCGACGCGCTCGCGGACGAACTGCCGGCGCAGAGCCCCGTCGCGCCCTTCGAGCGGGCCAGCGCCTGGGACTCGACGGGCCACTCCGACAAGGCCGTTCCGCTCTACCAGGAGGCGCTGGACCGGGGCCTGGCGGGCATGCGCCGACGCCGGGCCCTGGTCCAGATGTGCAGCTCACTGCGGAACGTCGGCCGCGTCGCGGAGGCGGTCGAACTGCTCACCGCCGAGCGTGACAACCACGACCCGGACGCCGCGGTCCTGAAGGACGCGGTCGACGCCACGCTCGCCCTGTGCCTGGTGGACTCGGGCCGCGAGCGGGAGGCAGTCTCGGTCGCGCTCTCCGCGCTCGCACCCCATCTGCCGCGCTACCAGCGGTCGATGGCGAACTACGCCCGGCTGCTGGTCGAGCCGGAGTAGTCCGGCGCGTCGGCTCAGAACCTCCGCAGGAACGAGCCGAGTGACTTGACGGCCGTGTCGGCCAGGCGGGTGAGCGCCTGGCCGAGCTCGTCCAGGTCCTCGGTCAAGGTGTTCGGCTCCCGCTGCTCCGACGGGCCCTGCGGCGTCCCGGGCTCCGGCAGGATCTCCGTGCCGCGGTAGCCGACCGGGCCCTCGTTGACGCGCTGGGACCAGCCCTGGAACGAACTCCCGTCTTCCGTCAGGCCGATGGACGCCGAGCAGGCCCGCTGGTCGGTCCAGCCGATCCGGTCGAAGGGGCTCTCCTCGCCGGTGGCGAGGTGGTACACGAGCGGACCGCCGCGGTGCCAACGGCCGCCCCAGCCGGCCTCGGTGGCGAAGGAGCGGGTGGCGTCCAGGTCGGCGTCGCCGGGGTAGGCCTGACGATCGATCAGCTCACCGCGCAGCTCGTACCACCGGCCGTCGGCGTCGCGGGTGTGGCCGTAGAAGGTGTGCAGTTCCAGCGCGAACTCGACCGAGGCCTCGGCGCCGGACCGCACCCGCCAGTCCAGCCGAGACGGCATCGCGCCCTCACCGGAGTCGAGGTGCAGGCGCCAGGTCGCCGCGGGCTCCCACTCCTGCGCGCCGGGAGCGCGCCGGTCGGTGCGGTAGGTCAGCAGGGACTGCGCGAAGGACTCAGCCAGCCATGCCCGTTCGGCGGCGTCCCGGTCCCAGACGGGCTCGGCCAGCACCCGGTAGAGCCACAGGTGCGAGCGCGCGTCGGCGGCGGTGCGCAACGTCAGCGTGTTGGTCCGGCCGGGGTGGAGCAGCTCCGCGGGGACGGCGAACGTCATCTCCTGCGGGAGGTCTCCCCCGCCGGGTATGCGGTGCTCGCCCACGATCACCTTGGAGTTGACGGCGATCCCCAGCGGCGCGTAGCCGGGCCGCGGGCCGAGCTTGGAGACGAGGGCGCGGACTTTGACAGTGAGCTCGTCCCTGACGCCCTCCTCGGGCACGTCGAACGAGAGCGTCACGGTGGCGCCGGAGTCCAGCGCGAGGTGGTCCCGCGCGAAGCGGGCCCCCTGCGACTCGACCGCGGCATTTCCGGTCCGGGGGGCGGCTGTGGAGAAATCAACGAAGACAGGGTGCACGAGGGCTCCAACGTCAGGGGCGCGGGGAACCGTTCCCCGCGCCCCTGAACCCTGCCGTGCCCGTCTGACACTCGGTGCTCGGCCGGCTCGCCTCAGCGCTTGGCGTCCAGCCACTCCTGCTGCAGCGTCAGGTTCGACTTGACCTCCGCGAGCTGGACCGCGACCGCGTCCGGCGCGGTGCCGCCGCGGCCGTTGCGGGCCGCGATCGCGCCCTCGACCGACAGCACCTCGCGGACCTCAGGGGTCAACTCGGAGCTGATCTCGGCGAACTGCTCGTCCGTCAGATCCCACAGCTCCATGCCGCGCGGCTCGCAGAACTTGACGCAGGCGCCCGCGACCTCGTGGGCGACCCGGAACGGGACGCCGCGCTTGACCAGCCACTCGGCGATGTCGGTGGCCAGGGAGAACCCGGCGGGGGCCAGCTCCTCCAGGCGCTCCTCGTGGACCGTCAGCGTCGCCATCATGCCGACGAAGGCCGGGAGCAGGACCTCGAGGGTGTCGCAGGAGTCGAAGACCGGCTCCTTGTCCTCCTGCAGGTCGCGGTTGTAGGCCAGCGGCAGGGCCTTGAGCGTGGCCATCAGGCCGGTCAGGTTGCCGATGAGGCGGCCCGACTTGCCGCGGGCCAGCTCCGCGATGTCCGGGTTCTTCTTCTGCGGCATGATCGAGGAGCCCGTGGAGAAGGCGTCGTGCAGCGTGATGAAGCCGAACTCCTTGGTGTTCCAGATGATCACCTCCTCCGCGACGCGGGAGAGGTTCACGCCGATCATCGCGGTGATGAAGGCGAACTCCGCGACGTAGTCGCGCGAGGCGGTGCCGTCGATGGAGTTGGCCGCGGAGCCGCCCTCGAAGCCGAGTTCGGCGGCGACGTACCGCGGGTCCAGCCCCAGGGAGGAACCGGCCAGCGCGCCCGAGCCGTAGGCCGAGACGGCGGTGCGCTCGTCCCACTGCCGCAGCCGCTCCGCGTCCCGGGCGAAGGCCTGGACGTGGGCCAGCATGTGGTGCGCGAAGAGCACTGGCTGGGCGTGCTGGAGGTGGGTGCGGCCCGGCATGGCCGTGGCGGGGTGGGCCTCGGCGAGGCCCACCAGCGCCTGCTGGAGCTCCAGCAGCAGTCCGCCGATGATCCGCGCGTGGTCGCGCAGGTACATCTTGCCGAGCGTGGCGATCTGGTCGTTGCGGGACCGGCCGGCGCGCAGCTTGCCGCCGAGCTCGGGGCCGAGCCGCTCCAGCAGTCCGCGCTCCAGCGCGGTGTGCACGTCCTCGTCGGCGACGGTGCCGGTGAAGGCGCCCGACTCGACGTCGGCGAGCAGGGCCGTCAGGCCCTCCAGCATCCGGGTCAGCTCGTCGTCGCTGAGCAGGCCGGCCCGGTGCAGCACCTTGGCGTGGGCCTTGGAGCCGGCGATGTCGTAGGGTGCGAGCCGCCAGTCGAAGTGCACGCTGGCCGAGAGCGCGGCCAGCGCCTCCGACGGACCGTCCGCGAACCGCGCGCCCCAGAGCCGGACGTCTTCGTTCTTCGCCATCGTGATCAAGCCCTCAGCTCTGAAGGTCCCGCTTCGCCGCGATCTTCGACGACATGCCGAAGATCTCGATGAAGCCCTTGGACATGGACTGGTCGAAGGTGTCGCCGGTGTCGTAGGTGGCGAGGTTGAAGTCGTAGAGCGACTCGGCGGACTTCCGGCCGTTGACGACCGCGCGACCGCCGTGCAGGACCAGCCGGATGTCGCCGGTGACGTACTGGTTGGCCTCGTCGACGAAGCCGTCCAGGGCGCGCTTGAGCGGGGAGAACCACAGGCCGTCGTAGACCAGCTCGCTCCAGCGCTGCTCCACCTGCCGCTTGTAGCGGGCCAGTTCACGCTCGACGGTGACGTTCTCCAGCGCCCGGTGCGCGGTGATCAGCGCGATGGCGCCCGGAGCCTCGTAGATCTCACGGGACTTGATGCCGACAAGGCGGTCCTCGACCATGTCGAGCCGACCCACGCCCTGGGCGCCGGCCCGGCGGTTCAGCTCCTCGACGGCCTGGAGCACGGTGACCTTGCGGCCGTCGATCGCGACCGGGACGCCCGCCTCGAAGGAGATGACGACGGTGTCGGCCTCGCGCGGCAGCGCCGGGTCCTGGGTGTAGTCGTAGATGTCCTCGATCGGGGCGTTCCAGATGTCCTCCAGGAAGCCGGTCTCGACGGCGCGACCGAAGACGTTCTGGTCGATCGAGTAGGGGGACTTCTTGGTGGTGGCGATCGGGAGGTTCTTCGCCTCGGCGAAGGCGATGGCCTTGTCGCGGGTCATCGCGTAGTCGCGGACAGGGGCGATGCACCTCAGCTCGGGCGCCAGATTGGCGATGCCGACCTCGAAGCGGACCTGGTCGTTGCCCTTGCCGGTGCAGCCGTGGGCGACGGTGGTGGCGCCGTGCTTCCTGGCCGCGGCGACCAGGTGCTTGACGATGACCGGCCGGGACAGCGCGGAGACGAGCGGGTACTCGCCCTGGTACAGCGCGTTGGCCTTGATCGCCGGGAGGCAGTACTCGTCGGCGAACTCGTCGCGGGCGTCGGCGACCTCGGCCTCGACGGCGCCGCAGGCGAGGGCGCGCTCGCGGATCACGTCCAGGTCCTCGCCGCCCTGGCCGACGTCGACGGCGACGGCGACGACCTCGGCGCCGGTCTCCTCGGCGATCCAGCCGATGCAGACGGACGTGTCCAGACCGCCCGAGTAAGCGAGTACGACGCGCTCGGTCACGGCTATCTCCTATCACTCACAGGGCAGGCGGGCGTGCGTCCAGGACCGCTGAAGGCATGGGTGCGGGTGCGCGGCGGAGCCTCGCGACGCTTGGCATAATTATGCATGCCTCCGTATGAAATTCAAAGCCGCGCCGTGGCGATCCAGTCGCGACCTCAGCGACCACGGCGGCGTCGACGTGCCCCGCGCGCGTAGTCAGCCGGCGTGGACGGACCCTCGCCCGCGAAGAAGAAGTGGTCGACCCTCGTGGACGCGGACGGTGATCCCCTCGCGGCCGGCGAGGCCCTCGCGCCGGCGGCCGAGGTCGTCGGCGACCGGGCCCGGTAGTCACGTCCACCCTGGAGCAGCAGCGCCGGCACGTCCAACGCCACGAGCGTCGCGACCTGGTCGTGGCCGCGCAGGTCGAGCCGGTAGGCGCCGGAGAGGCCCATAGGCAGTTCCGTGCCGGGAGCGCCGTGGGCCAGGTCGGGGCTGCCCACACGGGCCGCCTCGCGCTCCGGCTCGACGACGGCGGCGGCTGCGTCCAGCCCGGCGCGGGCGCGGCGATAGGCCGGAGGACGCGCAGTCGGTGACACCTGCGGCTCCGCCGCGTGGGCCCGTGGCGTCAGGGTGCGTGGATCGCAAGGCGGAGGTGGCGGTACCCCCGGCCGAAGGCTGGGGGAGCGTACCGTGACGCCGCGGGCCCGGCATGATCCACAAGGCAGAACCTAGGCGAGCAGCCCGCGCAGGGCGCGGGTGATGATGCGGTCGAAGAGCTCGTCCGCCGACTTGGAGCCCGGCGGGCCCGCGCTCTTCAGGGCGGCGGTCAGATGCGGGTAGTCGCCCGTCGCGGCGGCGTGGCGCAGGTACGCGTCGCGAGCGCGGCGCCAGGGCGGGGGCTCGGCCGCGTCCAGCTCCTTGGCGAGCTCGGCGCGGGCGAGCGAGGCGACGAGGGACTGCAGGACGGCGACCGCCTCCAGTTTCTCCTTGCCGCCGAGCGGCAGCTCGGCGAGGCAGGCGAGGCAGCGGTCGAGGTAGGCGAGCGTGCGCGGGCCGACCGGGGCGCCCGCGGCAAGGACGTCGAGCAGCCAGGGGTGGCGCAGACAGACCGCACGCGCCTCGCGGGCGAGCGCCAGCAGGTCGTCGAGCCAGTCGCCCGCGCCCAGGTACGCGTAGGAGATCTCCGCGTTGACCCGGTCGCTCATCAGCTCGACCAGCTCGTCCCGGGTGGCGACGTAGCGGTACAGCGACGCGGGCGCGGAGCCGAGCGACTGCGCGACGGCGCGCATCGTCACGGCGGCGAGGCCCTGCGCGTCGGCGAGCGCCACGCCCGCCTCCGCGAGGCGGTCGCGGTCGAAGGCGGGCGCGGGGCCGCGCCCGGAGCGCGCAGGACGGAGCCAGATGCTGACCTCGGACTGCTCCGACTGCTCCACCACGGAATGGACCCTTCTTTTCTGCGAACGCCGTATGCAGTATCTTAGTCGGGACGATACTGCGAACAGCGATCGCAGAAACAGGAGAGGACCCGCACCGTGGCGATCATGGGACGACTGCTCAAGAACAGGCGCGCCGGCGAGGAGCAGGTCGCCTGGCACCGCCCGAACCTGAACGGACCCGACACCCTGGAGCTGCGCAGCGAGGCCTTCGCGGACGGCGCGACGATGCCGACGACGCAGGCCGGGCGGCGCGTCGGGGGCCGGAACCTCTCCCCCGCCCTCGCCTGGGACCCGGCTCCCGCCGGGACGGCCCAACTGCTGTTCGTCATGGAGGACCCGGACGTCCCGATGAGCACCCCTGCCGTCCACACCCTCGCGCTGATCGACCCGAAGCTCACCGCGCTGGACGCCGGGGCACTCGACGCGAAGGCTCCGGCCGACGGCGTGCGGATCCTACGCTCGACCATCCTGTCGGGCTACCACGGCCCGGAGCCGATCAAGGGCCACGGCCCGCACCGCTACGTCTTCCAGCTCTTCGCACTGGAGACCGCGCTGGACGGGGCCGCGCTGGCGAAGGCACGGCCCCGGGAGGTGCTCGCGTCCGTCGGCGGCCCGGTGCTCGCCCGCGGACGGCTCGACGGGTTCTACGAGCGCTGAGCCCCGGGCGTCGCGCGGGTCACCGGCTCGGTCAGGGGAAGACGTTCTTCGGGGTGATCACGGACGTCACGGCTGCGGCCAGCAGGTCCTCCGGGGCGTTGGCCGCGTTGTTCTGGTACGGCACGTCCGTGTTCACCATGACGACGAGGGTGGCCCGCTCCGACGGCAGGTAGACGTCCACCGTCTCGTACCCCGGCACCTCGCCGTTGTGGCCGATCCAGCCGTTGAAGTCGGCGATCCCCAGGCCGTAGCCCAGGCCCGGCTGGCCGGTGGGGATGAACGTCAGCCGCTGGGCCTGCGTCCGACGCGACAGCAGCGTGCCCCGGTAGAGGTCGTACGCCCAGACGTGCAGGTCCCGCAGGTCGGACACCATGTCGGCGTCGGCCCAACCCCAGCTGGTGCTCCAGCCGGTGGCGTCCGCGATCTTCCCGTCCAGGGTCTGCGCGGTGTACCCGTGCGGGCGCGGCCGGGGCAGGTAGGTCGTCGGCGTCATCACGCTGTGGTCCAGGTCGCTGGGCGCGATCACGTGGCGGCAGACGTAGTCGCTCAGCGAGGTGTGCGTCAGCTTCTCGATCACCAGTCCCAGCAGCACGGTGTTGGAGTTCGAGTAGAGGTAGTCCTGCCCGGGCGGGAACAGGTTGGCGTGCTTGAAGCCGTAGGAGAGCAACTGCTGCGGGGTGAACGGGCGGGTGGGGTGCGACAGGAACTCCTTCTCGAAGGCCGTGTCCGCGGTGTACGGGTACAGGCCGCTGCGCATGTCGGCGAGGTCCCGCAGCGTGATCCGGTCGCCCTCGGGAACCCCGGCGACGTACCTGGAGATCGGGTCGTCCAGGTGTACCCGGCCCTGGTCGACGAGCTCCAGCAGCGCGGTGACGGTGAAGGTCTTGGTGACGCTGCCGATCCTGGTGTTCATGTCGGTCCGCATCGGCGCGCCGGTCTTCTTGTCCGCCACACCGAAGGCCCGCACGTAACGCCCGTGGCCCGGGAGCCAGATCCCGACGATCGCGCCGGGGATGCCGTAGGTGTGCATCGAGGTCCGGATGGCGCGGTCAAGCTCCTTCTCCAGCGCCGGGGAGAGCTGCCGGTCGTCACCGGAGGCCACGTCGGCCGAACGCGCCGCGACCGCCCCCTTCGGCGCCGAGGCTCCGGCGGGGGCGGTCGCGAGCGGGACGAGTGCGGCCGCCGCGCACACCGCGGCCAACAGGCCGCGGAGACGCACCGATCTTGGACCTTGGACCTGCTTCACCGGCACGCCTGCCCTTCGCTTCGCGGTAGCCCCCTCAGCAGGCTGCCAACGAAGCGCGGGCGCGCCCGGACGCGGCGCGCCGCCGCCCGCCGATCAGTCGTACCCGTCCACCCGACCGGCGCAGCGCCGCCCGTGCGCTACGCCAGCGCCTGGGCCAGGTCCTCGTAGAGGTCCTCGACGTCCTCCAGGCCGACCGAGACGCGCAGCACCGACGCGTGCGGGCGGGCTTCAGGGGCGACGGGGCGGTGAGTGAGCGAAGCCGGGTGCTGGATCAGAGTGTCCACGCCGCCGAGGGAGACGGCGTGGGTGATCAGCTTGCAGCGCTCCGCCGCGCGGGCCGCGGCGTCGTAGCCGCCGCTCAAGGAGAAGGCCAGCACCGAACCGGGCGAGGACTGCTGCTTGCCGATCAGGCCGAGCGGGTCGCAGTCCGGCAGGCCCGGGTAGAAGACGCGGTCGACGCCGGCCTGCTCGGCCAGCCACAGGGCGACCTTGCCCGCGCTCTCGGACTGGTGACGCACCCGCAGCGGCAGGGTCTGCAGACCGCGGTGGAGCAGGTAGGCGGAGAGCGGGTGCAGGATGCCGCCGGTGACGGCGCGCACCGGGCGGATCTTGCGCGCCCAGGCGTCGCTGGTGGCGACGACGCCCGCGAGCACGTCGCCGTGGCCGCCGAGGTACTTGGTCGCGCTGTGCACGACGATCGTGGCGCCGTGCCGGATCGGCTGCTGCAGCACGGGTGTGGCGAAGGTGTTGTCGACCAGCAGCGGGACCTCGCCGCAGCGGGCGGCCAGCGCACCGAGGTCGACGAGCTCCAGCGTCGGGTTGGCGGGGGTCTCGACGACGACCAGGCCGGTGTCGGGGCGGATCGCGGCCTCGACCTCGTCGGCGGTCGCCCAGGTGACCTCGGTGCCGAGCAGGCCCGTGGCGAGCAGGTGGTCGGTGCCGCCGTAGAGGGGGCGGACCGCGACGACGTGTCCCTTGCCGTCGGCCCGCGCCGCGAGCAGGCAGGCACTGATGGCGGCCATGCCGGAGGAGAAGGCGATGCCGGCCTCCGCGCCCTCCAGTTCGGCGAGCGCCTGCTCGAAGCGGGCCGTCGTGGGGTTCCACAGACGCTGGTAGACGGCGGTGCCGCCGTCAGGGATCAGACCGCCGGTCGCGAGCGACTCGTAGCTGTCGCCGCCGCTCCCGACGCCGGGCAGCGGGTTCGTCGTCGACAGGTCGATCGGGGGAACGTGCACGCCCAGGTCGCGCAGGTCGGTGCGGCCGGCATGGACGGCACGGGTGTCGGCGCGGGTGGCGTCGGACAGCATCGGGGAGTCCTCCTCGTCGAGGGCTGCGGAGCCGACCGCCCGGGTCGGGGCTTCGGCGATGGCCCCCAGAATGAAGATCCGGCACATTCGACGCCACAGTTCCGCAGAAGATTCGGGCATACCACTCCCTCGTTGTGTACATATTCGGGAGGGGCGGGCACGATGGGCTTCGTGCCGAAGAATCCGCAGCCCGCGCTCGCGCCCGTGGACCGCGCGATCCTGCGCCTGCTCGCACAGGACGCGCGGATGCCGAACAACGCCATCGCCGAGGCGGTCGGCATCGCGCCGTCCACCTGCCTGACGCGGATGCGGGCGCTTCGCGAGCACGGCGTCATCCGCGGCTTCCACGCCGACGTGGATCCGGCCGCGCTCGGCCTCGGCATCCAGGCGATGATCGCGGTACGGCTGCACGCGCACACCAAGGAGCGGATCTCCAGCTTCACCGCCGAGATACCGCGGCTGCCCGGCGTCATCGCCGCCTACCACCTCTCCGGCGCGGACGACTACCTGCTGCACGTCGCCGTACCGGACACGGACGCGCTGCGTGACTTCGTCCTGGACCACCTGACCGCCCACCCGGCCGTCGCCCACACCGAGACCAGCCTCATCTTCGGCCACATGCGCGGCGAGTCCGTCTCCTGAAGGCCGTTCCGCGGCCGGCCCCGCTCGACGTCCGGCTCGGGATGCGCTTCGGCGGCAGCCCACGGATCGTTGAGCTATGCGAGTCGACACGTGGATGGAACAGGGTCTCGACCCCGCCGCCGACGGGCCTGTCCGTTGGCGTGTCTTCCACGCCGCCGACGGTCCTCAGTGGACTCTCTGCGAGCGGAGCACCACCGGGCTGCGCGCGGTCCCGGCCGAGCTCGGCTCGTGGCCGCCGACCCTCCGGGGCGACGACAGCGTCTGCCCCACGTGCGAGGCGCGGGCCAAGGAGCCGCTGGCCTACTACTAGGGTCTGTGGCGACGGTTGCGGCAGGCTGGCCAGCGGCCTGCGAGCGGCGGAAGCCGGATCCGCTCTTGAGACCTGGGGCGGGCCCCGCCATCCTGGCGCGGTGACCTCAACTCTTGCCTCTGCCAAGGGAACCACCACGACGCTGCCCGCCGGTCCGCGCGGGCTGCCGCTGTTGGGCAATCTGCCCGCCTTCGCCCGTGATCCGCTGGGCTTCTTCTGCCGGCTGCGCGACGACCACGGGGACTGGGCGCCCTGGCGGCTCGGCCCCAAGCCCTGTCTGCTGATCTCCCGCCCCGAGGACGTCAACGAGCTGCTGGCCGGGGTCGAAGTCACCTTCGGGCCGTCCGACATGGGCGTGGCCCTGCGCCGGGTGCTCGGCGACGGCGTGGTCACCAGCACCGGGGACGACTGGCGTCGCAAGCGGTCGCTGGTGCAGCCCTCCGTGCGGCCGCGGCAGGTGCGTTCCTACGCGGCGACGATGGTCGAGTGCGCCGACGCCGTGGCGACGGCCTGGCGTGACGGCCAACGCGTCGACGTGCAGCGGGAGATGACGCGGCTGACGCAACGGGTCGCGGTCCGCACGCTGTTCGGTGTGGAGACCGCCGGGCGTGAGGAGACCATCGCGCGGGCGATGGCCGTCGCGCAGCGCGAGATCGGCGCGGAACTGCGGGGTGTCACCGCCTTCTTCCCGTCCTGGGTCCCGACTCCGGGGCGTCGCCGACTCGACGCCGCCGTAACGGAGTTGGACGCGGAGATCCACCGCATCATCGACGAGCACCACGCCGCGCGGGCGGCCGGCGAGGAACGCGACGACCTGTTGAGCCGCCTGCTCGCGGCCCGGGACGAGAGCGGCGCGCCGCTGTCGGACCAGGAGCTCCGCGACGAGGCGGTGACCCTCTACATCGGCGGCCACGAGACCACCTCCACGACCCTGACCTGGGCCTGGCACCTGCTCTCCGGCTCGCCGCAGGCCCGCGCGCGCCTGGACGCGGAGCTCGCCGAGGTCCTGGGCGACCGGCTGCCCACGTTCGACGACTACGCGCGGCTGCCCTTCACACAGGCGGTGGTGAAGGAGTCGCTGCGGCTCTTCCCGCCGATCTGGCTGATCAGCGCGGTCGCCCGCGAGGGCGCACGCCTCGGGGACCGCGAGGTGCCGGTCGGCACGACGGTCTGGACGAGCCAGTGGTCCGTCCACCGCGACCCGCGCCTCTACCCGGAGCCGGACGCCTTCCGCCCGGAGCGCTGGGACGCGGACGCGGCGACTCCCGTCCCCGACCACGCCTGGTTCCCGTTCGGCGGCGGCCCCCGCACCTGCCTGGGCACGCGCTTCGCCCTGGTCGAGGCCGCACTCGTGCTCGCGGTGCTCGCCCGGAGGTGGCGGATCGACACCGACCCGGGCGAGGTGAAGCCGTTCACCGGCCTGACGTTGCAGCCGTCCCGCGCCATCGGAGCCACACTGCGCTCCACCGGCTGACGGTCGGTCAACGCCCGTGCGCGGCCGCCGCAGCGGCGCGAGACGCACCTCGCGGCGGGTGCAGAGCCCAGCCGCCCGACCCGGATCAGCCGGGCACCCGGCCCCCGGGACGCGCCTCAGGACTGAGCCAGTCGCAGCAGGTACTGGGCGAGGTCCTGGCCGCCGTTGGGGTCGCGGCTGATGACCAGGACCGTGTCGTCGCCCGCGATCGTGCCGATGATCTCCTCGACGCCCGACTGGTCGATCGAGGAGGCGAAGAACTGCGCCGCGCCGGGCGGCGTCCGGAGCACGACGAGGTTGCCGGACGCCGTCGCGGAGACCAGGAGCTCGGCCGCGAGCCGCGCCATCCGGGTCTCCGACGCGGACTCCCCCATCGGCGCCAACGGCGTACGGTCGCCGCCCTCCGCCGGGACGGCGTAGATCAACGCACCGTCGGAGTTGCGGATCTTGACCGCGCCGAGCTCGTCCAGGTCCCTGGAGAGGGTTGCCTGAGTGACCGTCAGCCCGTCGTCGGCCAGGAGCTTCGCCAGCTGGCTCTGGGAGCGGACGGGCTGACGCGTCAGCAGCTCCACGATCCGCCGGTGGCGCGCCGTGCGCGTCTGCGGCAGCTGGGCCGCCGCGGACGAGGCCGGCGCGTCGCGATGGGGTTCGGTCATGGAGCAAGTGTCCCTTACTTGATCGAGCGGAGCACACCCGGGAGGACCGCGAGGAGGGCGTCCACGTCCCGCTCGGTGAGGATCAGCGGCGGGGCCAACCGGATGACGTCCGGGGTCGCGGCGTTCACCAGGAAGCCCGCGCGCTGCAGCGCGGCCTGGAGCTCTCCCGCCCCCGGGCGGGTGAGCACGATGCCGATCAGCAGACCGGCGCCGCGAACGTGGTCGATCAGGGGATCGCCCAGGCCCGTGATGCCCGCACGCAGCCGCTCACCCACCTTGGTGACCTGGTCCAGCAGGCCCTGCTGCTCGATGGTGTCGAGGACGGCGTTGGCGGCCGCGCACACCACAGGGTTGCCGGAGAAGGTCGAGCCGTGGTGGCCGGGCTTGAACAGGTGCGCGGCGTCGCCGAAGGCGATGGTCGCGCCGATGGGCAGGCCGCCGCCGAGGCCCTTGGCCAGCGTCACCACGTCCGGATCCACGCCCTCGAAGGCCTGGTACCGGAACCAGTGGCCGCAGCGGCCGATGCCGGTCTGGATCTCGTCCAGGATCAGCAGCGCGCCCTTGGAACGGGTGATCTCACGGGCCGCGACCAGGTACTCCGCCGGGGGGACGACCACGCCGTTCTCGCCCTGGATCGGCTCCAGGATGACGGCGGCGGTCTCCTCGGTGACGACGGCGCGCAGCGCCTCGACGTCGCCGTAGGGGACGTTGGTGACCTCGCCCGGCAGCGGATGGAAGCCGTCCTGCTTCTTCGGCTGGGCGGTCAGGGCCAGCGCGCCCATGGTGCGGCCGTGGAAGGCGCCGAGCGCGGAGACCATGTGGGTGCGGCCGGTGAGCCGGGCCAGCTTGAACGCGGCCTCGTTGGCCTCGGCGCCGGAGTTGCAGAAGTAGACCCGCGCCCCCTGGTGGCCGGTGTAGCCGATCAGCCGCTCGGCGAGGCGGATCGGCTGCTCGGCCATGAACAGGTTCGAGACGTGGCCCAGGGTGCTGATCTGCTCGGTGACCGCGGCGACGATCGCCGGGTGGGCGTGGCCGAGCGAGTTGACCGCGATGCCGCCGAGATAGTCGGTGTAGCGCTTGCCCTCGGCGTCCCAGACGTGCACACCCTGGCCGCGGACCAGCGGCAGCCGCGGGGTGCCGAAGTTGTCCATCAGCGCGTGCTGCCAACGGTCGGTCATGCCGTCGTTGGCCGGTGTCCCAGTTGCGTTGGCGTTCATGCCAGCCCCCCAGCCATCACGGTGGCGTCGATGTCGGTCTCGGCGTCGGCCACGACCATCGTGCCGATGCCCTCGTCGGTGAAGATCTCCAGCAGCAGGCTGTGCTGGACGCGGCCGTCCAGGACGCGCGCGGTGCCCACGCCCTCGCGGACGGCGCGCAGGCAGCCCTCCATCTTCGGCAGCATGCCGCTGGCGAGCGTCGGCAGCAGCTTCTCCAGCTCGGCGGCGCTCAGCTGACTGATCACGTCGTCGGAGTTGGGCCAGTCGGCGTACAGCCCCTCGACGTCGGTGAGGACGACGAGCATCTCGGCCTGGAGCGCCACGGCCATGGCGCTGGCCGCGGTGTCGGCGTTGACGTTGTAGACGTGCCCGTCCGAGCCGCGCGCGACGGAGGAGATGACGGGGATGCGCCCGTCCTCGATCAGCGCCTTGACCGCGCCCGCGTCGACGTTGGCGATGTCGCCGACCAGACCGATGTCGACCTGCTCGCCGTCGACCTCGGCGTAGCGCTTGACTGCGGTCATGGTGTGCGCGTCCTCGCCGGTCATGCCGACGGCGAAGGGGCCGTGCTCGTTGAGCAGCCCGACCAGGTCGCGCTGGACCTGCCCGGCCAGCACCATGCGGACCACGTCCATGGTCTCCGGCGTGGTGACGCGCAGACCGTTGGTGAAGGTGGACTCGAGCCCGAGCTTGGCCAGCTGCGCGCTGATCTGCGGGCCGCCGCCGTGGACGACGACGGGGCGCAGGCCCGCGTAGCGCAGGAACACGACGTCCTGCGCGAAGGCGGACTTCAGCTCGTCGTCGACCATGGCGTTGCCGCCGAACTTGATGACGACGGTCTTGCCGTGGAAGCGCTCCAGCCACGGCAGGGCCTCGACGAGCGTGAGCGCCTTGGGGAGCGCGGTGTTGTTGCGGGCCTGTTCGCCCTTGGGTGCGATCTGCACGACGGTTCCCGGTCCTCGGTTCGTCAGCCGGCGGTCAGCTGGAGTAGGCGCTGTTCTCGTGGACGTACTCGGCGGTGAGGTCGTTGGTCCACACCGTCGCGCTCTCCTGGCCGGCGTTCAGGTCGGCGGTGATGACGACCTCGCGGTCCTTCATGGTGACCAGCTCGCGGTCCTCGCCGACGCCGCCGTCACGGCAGACCCAGACGCCGTTGATGGCGACGTTCAGCCGGTCCGGCTCGAAGGCGGCCGCGGTGGTGCCGATGGCGGACAGGACGCGGCCCCAGTTCGGGTCCTCGCCGTGGATCGCGCACTTGAGCAGGTTGTTGCGGGCGATCGAGCGGGCGACCTCGACGGCGTCGGCCTCGGTGGCGGCGTTCACCACGTCGATGCGGATGTCCTTGCTGGCGCCCTCGGCGTCGCCGATCAGCTGGCGGGCCAGGTCGGCGGAGACCGCGCGGACGGCGGCGGCGAACTCGTCGGCGTCCGGGACGATGCCGCTGGCGCCGGAGGCGAGCAGCAGCACGGTGTCGTTGGTGGACATGCAGCCGTCGGAGTCGACGCGGTCGAAGGTCGTCGAGGTCGCGGAGCGCAGGACCGCGTCCAGCTCGGGGGCCTCGACCAGGGCGTCGGTGGTGATCACGACGAGCATGGTGGCCAGGCCCGGCGCGAGCATGCCCGCCCCCTTGGCCATGCCGCCCACGGTCCAGCCGGAGCCCTGGGCGACGGCGGTCTTGTGGACGGTGTCGGTGGTCTTGATCGCGACGGCAGCCTGCTCACCGCCGTCCTCGCTGAGCGCGGCGGCGGCGGTCTCGACGCCGGGCAGCAGCTGCTCCATCGGCAGCCGGACGCCGATGAGGCCGGTGGAGGCGACGGCGACCTCGCCCGCGCTCAGGCCCAGCACGTCGGCGACCTTCTCGGCGGTGGCGTGCGTGTCCTGGAAGCCGAGCGGACCGGTGCAGGCGTTGGCCCCACCGGAGTTGAGGACGACGGCGCTGACCTCGCCGCCCTTGACCACCTGCTGCGACCAGAGCACGGGCGCGGCCTTGACGCGGTTGGAGGTGAAGACGCCGGCCGCGGCGTGGGAGGGGCCGTCGTTCACGACGAGTGCCAGGTCGGGCGCACCCGACGCCTTGATCCCGGCGGCGACGCCCGCCGCGCGGAAGCCGCGGGCCGCCGTGACACCGATTCCGGGGTTGGTCACGGGGTTCTGGCTCACGGTGCGACTCCTGTCATCGGAAGGCCGAGCTCCTCGGGCAGGCCGAGGGCGATGTTCATGCTCTGGACGGCGCCGCCGGCTGTGCCCTTGACCAGGTTGTCGATGGCGGCGATGGCGATGATCCGACCGACGCTCTCGTCGAGCGCGACCTGGACCAGCGCGTTGTTGGACCCCTGGACCGAGGCGGTGGCGGGCCACTGCCCCTCCGGGAGCAGGTGGACGAAGGGCTCCCCCGCGAGCGCGTCGGCGTAGGCCGCACGCACCTGGGCGGCGGTGACGCCCGGCTTCGCCTTGACGTTGCAGGTGGCGAGGATGCCGCGTGACATCGGCGCGAGCGTCGGAGTGAAGGAGACGGCCACGCGCTCACCGGCGACGGCGGAGAGGTTCTGGGTCATCTCCGGCGTGTGGCGGTGGACGCCGCCGACGCCGTACGGGCTCATCGAGCCCATGACCTCGCTGCCGAGCAGGTGCGCCTTGGGCGCCTTGCCTGCCCCGGACGTCCCGGACGCGGCCACGACCACGGCCTCGGGCTCGGCGAGCCCGGCGGCGTAAGCGGGGAACAGCGCGAGCGAGACGGAGGTCGGGTAGCAGCCGGGGACGGCGATGCGCTTGCCGCCCTCCAGCGCCTTGCGGCCGCCGGGCAGCTCCGGCAGCCCGTAGGGCCAGGTGCCGGCGTGCGGGGAGCCGTAGAAGTTCTCCCAGTCCTCCGCGCTGTGCAGCCGGAAGTCCGCGCCGCAGTCGACGACCAGCACGTCCGGCCCCAACTGCTCGGCGACGGCGGCGGACTGGCCGTGCGGCAGGCCCAGGAAGACGACGTCGTGCCCGGCCAGCGTCTCGGCCGTGGTCGGCTCCAGCACCCGGTCGGCCAGCGGCCACAGATGCGGCTGCAGCTCCCCGAGCCGCGTCCCGGCGTTGGACCCGCCGGTCAGCGCCCCGATCTCGATCGCGGGGTGGGCCAGCAGCAGACGCAGCACCTCTCCCCCGGCATACCCGCTCGCCCCGGCGACCGCCGCGCGGTACGTGGCCCTCGCTGCCATGTGCTGCCCTCCTCGTGTTGGGATAACTATACGGAGGATGGCACATTCATGCAATGAAGGGCATGAATATCCGCCCGGGTCCCACGGACCCAGGCGGAGACGGGGGTTACTCGCCGTCCTCCGGCGCGTACCGGCGCAGGGCGCCGGTGTCGATCGTCCACTCGTCGACCTTGATCACGTCGCCGAACACGTACGGCACATGTGCCTCGTAGACGGCGCGACCGCCCTTGGCCACGGGCTTCCAGTAGTGGTGTGCGGTGCCGTCGCGCGGATCGATGATCACGTAGTGCGGGATGCCCATCGCCGGGTAGTCGCGGAGCTTGCCCTGATAGTCGTTCTCGGGGTTGTTCGGAGAGACGATCTCGACCGCCAGCAGTATCTCCGCCGGATCGAGGGCGGAGTCCGAGGTGTCGAACGCCGCCTCCGGGACGACGATCACGTCCGGACGACGCAGGACGCCCAGGTTCTCGTCCTCGACGTCGCCGAGGGTGGCCGCAACCAGCCCGCCCTCCAGCTGCGCCAGGAGCTGCTGCTGAATGCGGAGGGCATTGAGGTCGTGGCGCGGAGACGGGCTCATCATCATCAGGATCTGGCCGCCACTGATCTCAGGAAGGGCGAAGTGCGGTTCCTGCGTCAGCGCATCCCGGTACTCGCGAAGGTGACGGTAGATCTCAGCCTGCGTCCGCATGCCTCCAAGTCTACTGACGATCACCGTCCGTGTTCAGGAGTAGGCGGCCAGCGGGTCCTCGTCGCCGTACGGGCGCAGGCGCAGGGTGCGGGCGTCGCGGGCGCGGATGAGGTCGGCGTCGCGCAGGATCGCCTCGAGGTTGTCGCGGCCGAGGTGGAGGAAGCGGCCGTGGAGTGGGTCGAGGCGGCCGCGGGCCGCGTCGACGACGGTGGCGACCAGGTACGGGATGCTGCCCCAGTGGACCATGTCCGCGAACATCGGCATGTTCGCCGTCATCTCGGTCGCGACCGCGCCGGGGCTGATATCCAGGACGGTGACGCCGTGCGGGCGCAACGATTCTGCAAGGTTGTCGCTGAGCCGCAGCAGGGCCGCCTTGGAGGTCGCGTACGCGGTGTAGCGTCCGTCGGGGCGCAGCGCGAAGCCGCTGTTGAGGTTGACCACCCGGCCCGAGCCGCGCTGCACCATGCCCGGCAGGACCGAGCGCATCAGGTTGAACGGGCCGCGCAGGTTCGTCTCCACCACCTGCCACCACTGAGCCGGGTCCGCCTCCCACAGCGGCACCTCGGCGCCGTCCACCTGGCCCGCGTTGTTGACCAGGAGGTCGATCCGGCCCAGGTCCCGAAGGACGCTGTTGACCGCAGCCTTGACCTGGCCGGGGCGGGCGACGTCCGCCGCGAAGGCGACGCACTTCACACCGTGGCGTACACAGGCGTGCAGGGTCTGGGTCAGGGTGTCGCTGTGGCGGCCGATCAGTCCGAGGTTCATGCCCTCCTCGGCCAGGCCGAGGGCGATCTCCCGTCCGATCCCGCGCCCGGCGCCGGTGACCAGGGCGGATCCGCCCTCCAGACTGCGCAGTCCCATCGGCCCCGCTCCCTCCCGTTGGTGTGTCCGTCCACCTCATCCTGGTCCGGTCTTGGCAGGTCCGGCGGCGGACACGCGGAGGAGGAGGGGGTAACGTCGGGCCGTTGCCTTGAATAGAACTCTTCGAAGTGTTCGACTCTTCGACGAACGGAACTGGGGAAGCCACACGTGAGCGACATCGCGCGAGTAGGAGTGGTGGGCTGCGGCCTGATGGGGTCGGGCATCGCGGAGGTCTTCGCGCGCTCGGGTCTGGACGTCAAGGTCTCCGAGGCGAGCGGGGAGGCCCTGGAGCTGGGCCGCACCCGGATCACCACCTCGTTCGAGACGGCCGTCCGCCGCGGCAAGCTCTCCGAGGAGGAGCGCGACGAGGCACTGGGGCGGATCTCCTTCACCACCGAGCTGGCCGACTTCGCCGACCGCGACCTGGTCATCGAGGCCGTCGCCGAGCGCGAGGACATCAAGATCGCGATCTTCGAGACGCTGGACCGCGTCGTCGAGCGCCGCGACGCGATCCTGGCCTCGAACACCTCCTCCATCCCGATCGTCAAGCTCGCCTCCGCGACGAGCCGCCCGGAGCAGGTCCTCGGCATCCACTTCTTCAACCCGGCGCCGGTGCAGAAGCTGGTCGAGATCATCCCGACCCTCACCACCTCCGCCGAGACCGTGGCCCGCGCCGAGTCCTTCACGCGCGAGAACCTCGGCAAGGACCCGATCCGCGCCCGCGACCGGGCCGGCTTCGTCGTCAACGCGCTGCTGGTGCCCTACCTGCTCTCCGCGGTCCGCATGTTCGAGTCCGGCATCGCCACGGCCGAGGACATCGACAAGGGCATGGAAGCTGGCTGCGCCCACCCGATGGGCCCGCTGCGCCTGTGCGACCTGATCGGCCTCGACACCATCGTCTCCATCGCCGACTCCATGTACGAGGAGTTCAAGGAGCCCCTGTACGCGGCCCCGCCGCTGCTCCAGCGCATGGTCGACGCGGGCCTGCTCGGCCGCAAGTCCGGCCGCGGCTTCTACCAGTACTGACGCGCGTCCCGGCTGCTGCTGACCCGACCTCGGTGCCCGACGCTTCGGATGGAAGCCTCGGGCGCCAAGGGCCTGCCGACTACCACGCGGCGATCGCGGCCAGCCACGCGGCGATCCGTTCCGCCCGCGGTCTGGGAAACCCTGTCGCGGTGCCGGTCGAGGGCGCGTTCCTCTCCGTGCGATGGGTCGTCGCCCATATGACCAGCGAGACCGCCCGGCATGCCGGGCATGCCGACATCCTGCGCGAGCGGATCGACGGAACGACCGGGCGCTGACCGCGGTCTGCCCCATGCAGGGGGACGGACTGCGGGCGGTGGTTCCATGACGTCGTGCCTGGAGCGCCCGTACGGACGCAGTACCGCAGCTGTACTGCGTCTGCACCGGGCCGGGCCGAGGAGGGGGAGCCGGGCGGTCCGGTTTCGGTAGGGTGACGTCGTGGCGGCGTCCGGTGGGCGCCTTGGGTGCGAACTGCGTACGGAGAAGCCTGGTGACGGCGGTCGGGTTCCTGGTGGCGGTCCTCTGCATCGGGGGCCTCGCGGTCGCGATGCCGCGGGTGCGGGCCTGGAACCGACGCAGGGCCGCCGAGCACGAGGCCTGGCTGCGGGGCATCCAGGACAGCGACCGGGAGGTCGCGCTGCTGGACGAGATCCGCCGCCGCCGGTCCCCGGCGCAGGAGCGCCGCGAGTAACCGGGCCGGTGCGTCAGGCGGTGCGGCCCGGGGCGACGTTCGGGTCGGGTGGCAGGGCCGCCAGCGGGTCGTCGGCACGGCGCGCGTCCGGAGACGGCACGAAGGTGAACTGCACCATCCCGCGCGTGCTCCCCTCCGGCGGGATCCCGGCGCGGTGCAGGCAGCGGGTGGTGTTGACGAACGCGCCGTGCCCCGCGGGGGCGGTGAAGGGGACGACGCGGTCCGGGTCGTCCAGATGGCGCCGGGCGGGGCCCTTGGCCCAGCCCTGGCCCAGGAAGCCCGTTCGCATCAGGCGGCGGGTGCTCGGGACGGGGTGCAGCCGGAACGCCCCGCCCTCGGCCGTGACGCCGTGGCTGATCTGGACGAAGAACTTCAGCGTGGACACCGGGTGCTGGTCGCAGTGCCAGAGGTTGCCGTAGTGGTGGAAGGCACGCTCCGGCTCCGGGATGTGGGCGATCCGCCACATCCGGACGTGCTGCACCCGCCAGCGACCGCCGTAGAAGGCGTCGAGCGCGCTCAGCACCGGGAGGTTCAGCAGTTCCCGCAGGGCCGGGGCGCGGTCCACCGGGTCCCGCACGTAGCGGACCGCGTCCTTGATCCGGCCGCCCATGTCGACGGTCACCGTCGGATCGTCGATCAGCTCCTCGTAGCCGGCGCGGACCTCGTCGATCAGACCGGGGCGGTAACCGGGGTCGAGCACGGCGTACCCCTCCCGCTCGGCCGCGGCCGCGACCAGTTGCCCGGCCGGGTCGGCGGGGAGGGCCGGCCGGGAGCGGGAACGCGCCAACAATTGCCGTTGCCCGCGGTTGTTCTCGGTCCACGCGTCGTTGCCCCAGTACAGGCGTGCCGCCTCCAGCGCGACCACGCGCCGGAATCCACCGTCCCCCATCTGACCTCCCCCGTTCTTCACTTGGTCTCCACAACTTAAGGGCGAGCGCGGGCGACGATCAATAGGCTTGACGTCAACAGTTTCTGACGCCGACCGTGGTTGACATGCGCCTGGACAAGCACGTATCCAGCCTTTTTGAGTGATCATCAGAAGCTTTTCTCCCGTGCTGAGTTCCACGAACCGACACCAGGGGGACACATGTGTGCTTATTGTGTGGACGTACGCTGCGTCCGGCAGCACGTTCGCCCGCACGTTCGTCTGCGTCTTCTCTGCACGTTCTCCCAGCACCTCCACCCAGCCCTCGCACGGCGCGGCGGAAGCGGTCGGCGCCATCGACCCCCGTCGCGAGACAGGCGTTTCCCCTGACGCGGTGAAGGACTTGATGACCACCACACGCACCACGGCCCTCGTGGCGGCCGAGCCCGCCCTCGCCCCACTGCTGGAACGCCTGCTCCGGCTGGCCGAGGCCGGCCTGCCCGCGATGTACCGGCAGGACGAGGAGAACTTCGTCTTCACCCGGGCCGCCGTCGCCCCGCCCGCACCCGGGTCGGAGGCCGTGCTCGAGTCGCGCGGCGAGAGCGTGCGCTACGCCGCCATCACGGTGCTCGGCGCCCGGCTGCTGCCCGAGGAGCGGCAGCGGCCGATCTTCGGCGGCCGGACCGCGGCGGAGTACACCGGCGTCCTGGTCGAACGGCTGCCGCGGGTGACCAACCTCGGCGACGCCGCCCTGGTGGCCTGGGCGGCCGCCGACACCCGCCACCCGAAGCTGGAGGACGCGCTGGCGCGACTGGCCGCGCTGGACGACCTCGACGAGGGAGCGCGGACGCCCCGCTACACCGTCGAGGCGGCCTGGGTGCTCTCCGCGCTCGCCGCCGCCCGCGGCCTCACCGACGCCACCGGCGTGGAACGCCGCCTGCGCACCGCCAGGGACCGCCTGCTGCGCGCCCGACTGGGGTCGAGCCCGCTGTTCCCGCACGCGACCGCGCCCGGGCTGCTGCCCTGGTACCGCTCCCACGTCGGCTGCTTCGCCGACCAGACCTACCCGCTGCAGGCGCTCGCCCGCGCCCACGTCTCGGGCGAGCACAGCGGCGGCGACGAGACCGCGCTGGCCGCGGCCGACGCCTGCGCGGCGCGCATCTGCGAGCTGCAGGGCGCGGGCGGGCAGTGGTGGTGGCACTACGACGCCCGCGACGGCTCGGTGGTCGAGGGCTATCCGGTCTACAGCGTGCACCAGCACGCGATGGCCCCGACCGCGCTCCTCGACCTGGCCGAGGCCGGCGGAAAGGACCACGGGGACGCCGTCCGGCTCGGGTTGACGTGGATGACCGAGGTGCCGGAGCTGCGCGCCGCACCCGGCGCGGGCGCACCCGGCGGCGCGCCGGAGTCGCTGATCCGCGACGAACTCGGGGTCACCTGGCGCAAGGTGTTCCGCGGCGACCCGCGCAAGGCCGTCCGCGCGGCGCGCGGCGTCGGCAGTCGGCTCGTCCCCGGGCTGCGGCTGGAGCCGCTCGAACGGTACTTCCCGCCGGTGGCGGTGGACCGCGAGTGCCGCCCCTACGAGTTCGGCTGGATGCTGCACGCCTGGCTCGGCGACGTCGAGGCCGCATCGGTCTCGGGGGAGGAAGCATGACGTCACGTCAGACGCCCGCCGTGGAGAGACGGCAGGTGCTCGGCGTCGACCTCGACCCGCTGACCCTGACGCAGGCGGTGGACGCGTGCGCCCGCGCCGCAGGCGAGGGCCGGCGTCTGGAGGTCGGCGTGGTCAACGCGGCCAAGCTGGTGACCATGCGCAAGGACCGGCGTCTCGCCGAGGCGGTCACCGGCTGCGACCTGGTCCTGGCCGACGGACAGGCGGTGGTCTGGGCGTCCCGGCTGCTGGGCGTGCCGCTGCCGGAGCGCGTCGCCGGGATCGACCTGTTCCAGCGGCTGCTGGCCGTCGCCGAGGAGCGCGGCCTTTCGGTCTACTTCCTGGGCGCCCGGCGCGAGGCGCTGGACGCGATGCTCGCCCGGCTCGCCGAGCGTCACCCGCGCCTGCGGGTGGCCGGGGCCAGGGACGGCTACTTCACGGACGACGAACAGCCGCAGGTGGCCGACGCCATCGCGGCCAGCGGCGCGCAGCTGCTCTTCCTCGGGATGACCTCGCCGAAGAAGGAGCTGTTCACCGCCGCCTACGGCGAGCGGACCGGAGTCCGCGTCGTGCACGGCGTCGGCGGCTCCTTCGACGTCCTCGCCGGGGTCACCCGCCGCGCCCCCGAGATGTGGCAGCGCCTGGGCCTGGAATGGCTCTACCGGGTCGCCCAGGAGCCGCGCCGGCTGGGTCGCCGCTACCTGGTGACGAACACTCAGTTCGCGCTGATGACCGCGCGGGCGATGCTCGCGCGCACCGCACAACCGTCGCAACCGCCGACACCGGCAGGAGGTAACTGATGCGCGTGGTCGTGGTCGGACAGGGATACGTGGGGCTGCCACTCGCCGTACGGGCGGCCGAGGTCGGGCACGAGGTGATCGGGTACGACGTCGACGCCGGCCGGATCAAGCGCCTGGCCGCCGGTGAGTCCTACGTCGAGGACGTGGCGGCGGAACGGCTGGGCGCCGTCCTCGCCTCCGGCGCGTACCGCGCCAGCGACGCAGCGCGCGACTGCGGCGGCTTCGACGTGGCCGTGGTGACGGTGCCGACACCGCTGCGCGAGGGCGTGCCGGACCTCAGCTACATCGAGGAGTCCGCGCGCACGCTCAGCCGCTACCTGCGTCCCGGCGCGACGGTGGTGCTGGAGTCGACCACCTACCCGGGCACCACGCAGGACCTGTTCGGGCCGCTGCTGGAGGACGGCTCGGGGCTCACCGCAGGCCGCGACTTCCACCTCGGCTACAGCCCGGAGCGGATCGACCCGGGCAACGCGGTCTGGGGCTTCCAGCAGACGCCGAAGGTCGTCTCGGGCGTCGACGCCGCCTCGCTGAAGGCGGTCGGCTCCTTCTACGGGCAGCTGGTGGACACGGTGGTGCCGGTGTCCTCGCCCAAGGAGGCTGAGCTGGCCAAGCTGCTGGAGAACACCTTCCGGCACGTCAACATCGCACTGGTCAACGAGATCGCGATGTTCGCGCGGCATCTGGACATCGACGTCTGGCAGGCCATCGACGCGGCCGCGACCAAGCCGTTCGGCTTCATGCGGTTCACCCCCGGCCCCGGCGTCGGCGGCCACTGCCTGCCGATCGACCCGTCCTACCTGTCCTGGCGGGTGCAGCGCGAACTGGGCCAGAGCTTCCGGTTCGTGGAGCTGGCCAACGACATCAACAACCACATGCCCGAGTACGTGACGCGGCGTCTGATCGAGGCGTTCAACGAGCGTCGCCGCTCCGTCAACGGCTCCCGGATCCTGCTGCTCGGCCTCGCCTACAAGAAGAACACCGGCGACGCCCGGGAGTCGCCCGCGCTGCGGGTGGCCCAGCTCCTGCTGGACCTGGGCGCGGAGGTGCACGCCGCCGACCCGCACGTCGTCGAGCCGCCCGAGGTCGACGCCCGGCTCGCCCGCGTCGAGCTGACGGCGGAGGAGCTGGCCGCCGCCGACGCCGTGGTGCTGCTCACCGACCACGACTCCTTCGACTACGAGCTGGTGCGCGCGCACGCCTCCTACGTGCTGGACTGCCGACGCCGCCTGATCGCGCAGGACACCACGGGCACACAGGCCTCGGGCGGGCAGGGCCCGGGCGGGCAGGCCGACGCCGCTCCCGGCGCGACGGTCGAGGTGCTCTGAGACCGATGCGGATCGTGTGCGTGGTCGGGGCCCGACCCAACTTCATGAAGATCAAGCCGGTGATGGACGCGCTGGAGCGGCGCGGAGCCGAGGTCCTGCTCGTCCACACCGGCCAGCACTACGACGCGGCGATGAACGACGTCTTCTTCGAGGACCTCGGCATCCGGCGGCCGGACCGCAGTCTCGGCGTCGGCTCCGGCAGCCACGCCGAGCAGACGGCCCGGGTGATGACCGGCTTCGAGCCGCTGCTGACCGAGGTCGCCCCCGACGCGGTGGTCGTCGTCGGCGACATCAACTCCACCGTCGCCTGCGCGCTGGTGGCTGCCAAAGCCGGGCCGCTGCTGGCCCACGTCGAGGCCGGCTTGCGCAGCCGCGACTGGCGGATGCCGGAGGAGGTCAACCGCGTCGTCACCGACCGGCTCAGCGACTACCTGCTGGCGCCGTCCGAGGACGCGGTGGACAACCTGCGCGCGGAGGGCTACCGCGAGGACCAGATCCACCTGGTCGGCAACGTGATGATCGACTCGCTGCTGGCCAACCTGCCACGCGCGCGGCACTCCGGCGCGCTGGAGCGGCTGGAGCTGCGACGGGGCGAGTACGGCCTGGTCACGCTGCACCGCCCCGCCAACGTGGACGACCCGGCCGTGCTCGGGGGCATGCTCAAGGCGCTGGGCGAGATCGCCCGACGCTGCCCGCTGCTGCTGCCCGCGCACCCGCGCGCGGCCGACAAGCTCACCGCGCTCGGCGTCCCGGAGGGCGTGCGGCTGGTGCCGCCCGCCGGCTACCTCGACTTCCTCGCGCTGCAGGCGTCCGCCCGGATCGTGCTGACGGACTCCGGCGGCGTCCAGGAGGAGACGACGGCCCTCGGCGTGCCGTGCGTGACCCTGCGGGAGAACACCGAGCGCCCGATCACCGTGACCGAGGGCACCAACGTCCTCGCGGGCGTGGAGCCGGAGAGCATTCTCTCCACCGCGCTGGCCGTCCTCGACGCACCGCCGCCCGCGCGCCGCCCCGCGCTGTGGGACGGCCGCGCCGGGGAGCGCATCGCCGAGGTGCTGCTGAACGGCGGCCCCGCCGGGAGCCGCCCGCGGCCGACGGATCTGGTGCCGCCCGGCCCCGGCGATTCACAGGAACAACCTCGGCGAAGCCCTCTCGGCTGATCGCCTCAGCCCATAAGCTCGTTCGTCAGTCGCGTGTCCCCCGTAGCCGCCGACCGACACACGGACAAGGAGTCGGAGTGGACCTCGCCGAGATCGCCCGGGTGATGCGGCGGCGCTGGCTGGTGCTGCTGCCCGGTGTGCTGCTGACCCTCGCCCTGGCGGCGGCCCTGTACCTGCTGACGCCGACCAAGTACCAGTCGCAGGCGACCGTCGAACTGCTCAACTCGCAGAAGGCGACGGTGCCGTTCAACGGCAACCCGTTCCTCAGCACGCAGACCTCGCTGACCGGCATGGCGGATTCGCTGGCCCGCAACGTCAACTCCGACACGTCGCTTGCGGAGTTGAAGGCGCTCGGCATGACCGGCACGTCCGAGGCGAAGATCGCGGACAACGCGCAGGCGCCGCTGCTCTGGCTGACCATCACCGGCACCGGCCAGCAGTCGGTGCTGAAGTCCGACCAGATCCTGGTCGACTACACCGGGCGTAAGCTCCAGCAGTTCCAGAGCGACCAGCAGGTGCCTCCGGCGGCGATGATCCGCATGACGGTCATCGTCCCGCCGCAGCAGCCGGCCGCCCAGCTCAAGACCAAGATCGAGTACGTGGTCCTGCTGGGCCTCGGCGGCCTGGCCCTCAGCCTGGTCGCCACCTTCTACGTCGAGGCCAGGCGCCGCCCCCGCTCCACCGCGTCCCCGGCAGGGGCCGGATCGACGGTGGGAGCGGAACCGGCCGAGGCCCTCGGGTCCGCCGGGCCGGCCGCGGCTGCTCCCGCCCGCGAGGCGGGCGGGGTCGGCGAGCTGCCCGACGCCTCCCGAGTCGAGGAGGCCCACCAGAGAGCCGGGTCGGCCGAACCGACCGGGCCCGCGGGATCGGTCGGGGCATCGCACCGCCGCAGAGGCCGCAAGGTCGCGGAGGCAGACACGGCGACGGCCTCGGCGGAGTCGACCACGGCGCCGGCGTCGACAGAAGCCTCCCAGGGCGGCGGCCCCGGCGGGGCTCTGGCCGAGGAGGCCGGCGCGGCCGGCCGGGCCGAGGACCCCGACGGCGCTCCGGCCCGATCCGATCAGGCCGACCAGGCCGGTCGGTCCGAGGAGGGCGACGGCGACTGGGTGGGCGACGCCATGGACACGCCCACCGTGAGGATCCCCGCGGCGAAGCCGCCCAAGCAGCGCGCCTCGTCCTGGTTCAGCTGACGTCAGCTGAGTTCAGCTGACCGAGCCCAGCCGCCCCGTCGAGTCGCGACGGGGCGCGAAGGAGTCCCCATGGCCTCGGCCGAGTCCGCGTCGCTGGGCCGGAAGGTCCGGACGGCGGCGCGGTGGAGCCTCGTCAACACGGTGGTGCTGCGCCTCGGCAACTTCGCCACCGGCATCGTGCTGGCACGCTTCGCCCTCGGCCCCGCCGAGTGGGGCGTGTACGGGGTGGCGCAGACCGTCTTGATGGTGCTGCTGTCCGCCAACGAGCTCGGCGTCGGCCTGGCCGTCGTCCGCTGGGAGGGCGACCTGCGGCGCTTCGCGCCGACCGTGCAGACACTGAGCACGCTCTCCAGCGGCCTGCTGTACCTGGTGCTGTTCGCGGCCGCGCCCGCCCTCGCCGACGCGCTCGGCTCGCCGAGCGCGTCCTGGGTGCTGCGGGTGATGTGCGTCTCCGTGGTGCTCGACGGACTGGCCCAGGTGCCGAACGGCGTCATCACGCGCGAGTTCGCGCAGATCCGGCGGCTCGTCCTGGACTCCGTCAACTTCGGGATCAGCACTGGCGTCACGCTGGGCCTGGCCTTCGCCGGGTGGGGCGCGATGAGCTTCGCCGTCGGCGCGCTGGCCGGGAACGCCGCGTCGCTGCTGGGCGCGGTCATCGCCGCGCCGGGCGCGTTCCGGTTCGGGTGGAACCGGGCCGAGGCGGGGGCGCTGCTGCGCTTCGGCCTGCCGCTGGCCGGGGCGAGTCTGCTGGCACTCGGCGTGGTGAACGTCGACACGCTGATCGTCGGCGCGACCCTGGGCAAGGTGGCGCTGGGCTACTACGTGCTGGCCTTCAACATGTCCGGCTGGCCGGTCCGGGTGGTCTCCGAGGCCGCCCGCCGGGTCTCCTTCGCCGGTTTCTCCCGCCTCGCGGAGTCGGCCGGCCCGGCGCTGGCCGACGGCTTCAGCCGCGCGCTGCGGGTGCTGGTGACGGGCACGGTGCCGATGTGCGTCCTGCTGGCGGGGCTGGCCGCGCCGGTGGTCGGGCTGGTCTACGGGCACGAGTGGCTGCCGGCGGCCCGGGCGCTGCCGTGGCTGATGGCGCTCGGCCTCACCCGGATCGGCTGCGAGCTGGCCTACGACTGCCTGGTCGCGATCGGCGCGCGGCACGCGCTGCTGGCCGTGCAGGGGCTGTGGCTGGCCGCGCTCATACCGACGCTGTTCGGGGGGGCCCGGCTGGACGGGATCGCGGGCGTCTCCGCGGGTCACGCCCTGGTGGCGGCCGGGCTGGTGGTCCCCGCGTTCCTGCTGGCGCTGCGGCGCGGCGGCATCGGCGTGCGGGTGGTCGCCCGCGCGTGCGCCTGGCCGTTCCTCGCCGGGGCCGCGATGGCAGCCGTGCTGGTCGGGCTCCCCCGGGCGCTCGGCCACTCGCTGCTCGCCCTCGCGGCGGCGTCGGCCGGGGCGCTGGCCGTCTACGCGCTCGGGGTGCTGCCGACCCGGCACGCCCTGCTCGGGGTCGAGCCCCGCCACGGCCGTCACGCCCGGCCCCGCGCGCTGCTGCCCGGCCCGAGCCGACCGCCCGTCCCGCCGCCGCGGCACTCCTCCGAGTCGGATCCCGAGCCGCTCCTGGACGGGACCGGCGCGGACGGCGTCCGGCCCTGATCGTGGCGGGAACGCCGCGCCCGCACGACACCTGACAGCCCGACACCCGACACCCGGTCGAGCCGGAGCCCGCTCAATTCAGCCCGCTCATCCCCAGCCCGCTCGCTCCGAAGCGAGGAGATCCCGATGTCCCTGGTGCCCACCCCTCCCGGCAGACCGGCCCGGCCCGGCCCGCGGCTTCGCCGGGTGCTACTGATCGGCGTGGTCGTCGGGTTGCTCGTGCTCGCCGTCGACGCCGCCTGTTCGAGCACGGCCGGGCGGAACGCCGCGGACTGCTCCCCCGCCGCCACGCCGACGGGCGGAGCCGCCCACTGCCGGACCGGAGGCGGCGACTCCTTACCCGGCGGCAGCGCCTCGCCGGCAGCCTCCCCGGGCAGCCCAGGGGCGTCCGCCTCCGCCTCCACCTCAGCTTCCGGCTCACCGAAGCCGAGTGGATCGGCCCCCGGCACGGCGGCCGCCGGACCGCAGGGCGGCGCGCTTCCGGCGGACGGCTGCGCCTCGCCCTCCGCCTGCGGTTTCCCCGACGCGTCGAGCACCGGGGCGCGCATCGCGCTGACACCGCATCACCTCCCGGGCGCGACCACCGACATCACCACCAACGGCACCGTCATCCGGGGCTGGGACATCACCGGCTCCCTCGACGTGTACGCGGACGACGTGACCGTCATCGACAGCCGGATCACGTCCAGCAACTGGTGGGGCGTCAACCTCCGCCCCGGGCACCACGGTCTGCGCGTGCTGCACTCCACCATCACCGGCGTCCCCGGCAAGGGGCCGGACAACGGCGGGGAGGACTACGCCGTGTCCAACATGGGCACCAGCTCCGTCGAGGTCGGCTGGAGCGACATCTCCGTCTTCGGCAACGCGCTGTCGATGGGCCAGGGCTACCTGCACGACAACTACGTGCACGACATCCGGCCCTTCGTGAACGCCGGCGGCGAGTGGCAGCACGCGGACGCGGTCATCAGCGACGGCGGCGGCGACGGCGCGCTGGTGATCCGCAACAACACGCTGCTGAATCCCGTGGGCATCACCCAGGGCGCGTCGGCCAGCATCGGCCTCTACGCGGACTCGGCCACCGTCCACAACACCGTCGTCGACCACAACTGGATGGCCGGCGGCGCCTACGCGCTCTACGGCGGCGGCACGGGGGCCACCGGCATCACGGTCACCGACAACCTCTTCTCCACTCAGTACCACCCCGCCTGCGGCGCGTACGGGACCGCGACCGCGTGGAACAGCGAGGGCTCCGGCAACCAGTGGACCGGCAACCGCCTCTCCGACGGCGCCCTCGTGCCGCCGCCCTCGTCCTGACCGCTCCCCGTACCCCGTCCCCGTACCCCTGTCCCCGTATCTCGCACCTCGCACCTCGCACCTCGCACCTCGCACCTCGCACCTCGCACCGACGGAAGGACCCCACGTGCCCCACCCGACCGCGCGCCGACTGCTGTGGGAGCCGCTGAAGCGGACCTTCGGCTGGATGGTGCTGTTCGAATGGCGCAACAAGCTGCTCCTCGCCCCCGGGTCGATCCCGCTGCGCCGCTTCGAGGACGCCGAGGTGCGCCGCCTGTCCGCCCAGCTGCGCAGGCTCCCGGAGGGGCGGGTCGCCACGGTGATCGCCACGCATCGGCGCCCCGAGCAGCTGCGCGCCGCCGTCGCCTCCGCGCTCGCGCAGAGCGTCTCCGACCAGGTCGTCATGGTCGTCGACGACGGCGCGGGGCTGCCCGAACTTCCCGACGACCCCCGCCTGTTCGCCGTCTCGCTGGCGCGCAACATCGGCGTGGCCGGGATCGTGCGCAACGTCGGGGTGCGGCTGACCCGTTCGCGCTACGTGGCGTTCCTGGACGACGACAACCTCTGGGAGCCCGACCACCTGAGCCGGGCGCTGGCCGCCCTCACCGGCCGCGACGGCTCCCCCGCCGTCGACGGCGTCTACACCGCCCTGCGCCGGGTGCTGCCGGACGGCCGGGACCACGACGTGCTGTCCGTGCCGTTCGACCGGCGACGGGCCGCCTACGAGGCGTTCCTGGACACCAACGCGTTCGTCGCCCGCCGCACCCCGGCGCTGCACTTCAGCCGCCTGCGGCGGCGTCCCGAGGTGCTGCCGCGCGAGGACTGGGAACTGATCCGCCGCTACGGCCGCCGTCACCGCGTCCGGCACGTCCCCGAGGCGACCGTGCGCTACCTGGTCAACCCCGCGAGTTTCTTCTCCGACTGGAGGGACGCATGCTGAACAACCTGGTCAACCGCCACGACGCCGACCGGCTGCTGCGCAAGGTGCGCCGGCTCGACCTCGACCCGGTGCTGGCGAAACTGAAGGTACGCGGCAGCCGCCGGGTGGTGGAGCACTGGTCCGAGGTCGAGCCGTCGATGACGGAGTGGTGGGCGATACCCGCCGTGATCCGGCGCTGGAACCACCTGATGACCGGCGACGCGGACCTCACCTTCCCGCAGTATGTGGCCCGTTCGCACTTCGCGCCGCACTTCGCCCCACGCACGGGTCTGCACGGCCTCTCCCTCGGCTGCGGCACCGGCGGCAACGAGATCCTGTGGGCACGCACCGGGGCGTTCGCCCGGCTGGAGGGCGTGGACGTCGCGCCGCAGCGCATCGAGTTCGCCACCGCGGCCGCGGCCGAGGCGGACCTCGCGGAGGTGTTGCGCTTCCGCGTCGCCGACGTCCAGGAGATGACCCGCCAGGGCGAGCGCTTCGACGTCCTGCTGGGTCTCCAGTCGCTGCACCACTTCTCCGAGCTGGACGCGACCCTGCCGCGCCTGGCCGAACTCCTGCACCCCGACGGCCTGCTGGTGGTCGACGAGTTCGTGGGCCCGACCCGCTTCCAGTGGACGGACGCCCAGCTCGCCGCCGCGAACGAGCTGCTGGCGCAGCTCCCGGCCGCGCGCAGGCGCCTCGCCGACGGCCGCACCAAGCACCGGGTGATCCGCCCGAGCCGCATGTCGATGGTCCTCGACGACCCCTCCGAGGCGGTCGACGCCGCCGCCCTCCTGCCGGGCCTGCGTCGCGTCTTCGACGTGGTCGAGGAGCGCCCTTACGGCGGCACGGTCCTGCACATCGCCCTCTCGGGCATCGCGCACAACTTCCTCACCGAAGACCCCGAGACGGAGGACCTGCTGGAACTCTGCTTCGCCTTCGAGGACAAGGCCCTGCCCGAACTCGGCCACGACTTCACCGCGATGGTCTGCCGCAAGCCGCGCTGACGCACGGCACGCAGGAGGGGCGCGCTGTCGCGCGCCCTTCGCCGCTCACGGCCCGGGTGTCTCGCGGAGCTTGGCCGGGGAGAGGAGGGCGCGCGCGGCCATGCGGCTCTGGGGGCGGGCGAGGGCGGCGCGGGAGAGTTCGCGCAGGAGGACCGCCGCGTGGAACGCCGCCGACGCGGCGGCGTTGTTGCGGCGGCGGAAGAGGCGCACGCGGTTGAGGGTGAGCAGGGTCCACAGGCGGGGCGAGACCTTGGAGTCGCCGCCCAGGTGGGAGGCGACCGCCTCGGGGACGAGGCGGGTCGCGAAGCCCAGGTCGCCGGCGCGCAGGCAGTACTCCGTCTCCTCCGAGTAGAGGAAGAAGGACTCGTCCCAGGACCCGCAGGCGTCCACGCACGCGCGCGAGAGCGCGAGAAGCGCGCCCGTCGCCCAGTCGGCGCGGGTGGGGGCCGCGTACGCGGCCGGATCGGTGACCAGCTCGCTCCACCGCGGGAAGCGCCCGGCCCGGCGGTTGCCGATCAGGGCCTCGCCCAGCGCCCGGGTGACGCTGGACTCGCGCCGCAGCGAGTACGCGACCGTGCCGTCCTCGTCGACCAGCCGCGGCACCGCGATGCCGACTCTGGAGCCGTCGGGCAGCGGCGCGTCCAGCGCGTCCATGAGGATCCGGGCGCAGCCGGGCTCCATCCGGATGTCGGGGTTGCAGACGAGGACGGGGCCGTGGCCGCCGGGCCACTGCGCCGCCGCGGCCAGCGCGGCGTTGATCCCGGCGGCGTAGCCGGCGTTGCGGCCGGTCTGCACGACGGTGGCCTCGGGGGCCTGCTCCTTGAGCACGGCCACGGTGTCGTCGGCGGAGTCGTTGTCCGCGACCACCAGGCGCCACTCGGTGCCGGCCATGGCCTGCGGCAGCGTGGCGAGGAAGCCGGGCAGCACCGCCTGGCTGTTCCAGGTGACGGCCACCACGGCCACAGGCGGTGCGGTGGTCGGGGTCATCAGGCCTCCACGAGAACGGGTGCGGCCGAGGCCGCCGGCGGGACGGTGACCTCGGGGTCGGGGTCGGGAACCGAGGAGTCGCGGGACGCGGCCTCGGCACGGACGAAGGCGGCGTAGCGGCCGCCCGCGCCGAGCAGCAGGAAGAAGACGCCCGCGAACATGGGGAAGCTCAGCGAGTCGAAGGTCGCGCTGATCACCAGCGTCACGACCGAGGACGCGAAGAAGGCCTGCCCGAGCTCCCGGTCCGACTCGCGGCGCGTGAGCCGGCGGATCGCGCCGCCGTGGTGCATCCCGGTGAAGCAGAGAACGAACAGCGCGATCAGGCCCAGCCCGCCCATCTCGGCCAGGATCAGCATGTACTGGTTGTCGGTGTAGAAATACAGATCCGGCGTGAAGGTGCCGAACCCGCGCCCGAACAGCGGGCGTTGCTCCAGGTAGGGGACGATCTCGGCGTACTTCACCGTCCGGGCCTGGGTGCTGCTGTCGGAGTTGGACAGGAAGCTGGAGAAGAGGTTGACGATGGTCCCGATCAGGCCGGGGATCATCACCTTGAGGCCGGCCACGCCGACGCCGATCACCGCGATCGAGGTCCAGCGCCGCTGCGGCTTCCACCGCGGCAGCATCACCAGCGCGATCAGCGCCGCGCCGATGATGGAGGTGCGTGAGACGGTCAGCGGCAGCGCGCCCGCCATGAGCGCGACGGGCGCCCAACGACGCCACAGCCGCTGCCCGCGCCGCACCGGGTCGAGGGCCTGGTGGATCGCGAAGGGCAGCAGGATCGCCAGCATCCCGCCGAACTCCAGCGGCTGCGCCGTCGTGGAGCGCGGCCGGACGAAGTCGCCGCGGTTCATCGCCTCGATGCCGGTGACGCTCGCGTGCAGGCCGGGGATCTGGATCGAGTCGGCGATGTTGGTCCCGGAGAAGAAGTCGTAGTAGCCGAGAGCCGCCACGACGGCGCCGAGCACGACCAGACGGCGCATCAGCACGTCCAGTCGGCCGCGGTCCTGGATCCCGGCCGTGGTGAGCACGACCAGGCCGACCCAGACCAGCAGGCCGATCACGCCCCGGTCGGCGCCGAGTTGCTCCTCGTGCGAGCTGTCCCGGGCGGCGTCGGCGATGTAGCTGAGCAGCACGGCGGCCGCGAGCACGCACATCGCCAGCCGCGCCGAGCGGGTGCCGGCGGGCGCGGTGATCCGGCCGCCGAGCCACGAGGCCAGGAACCAGAGCAGGCCGAGCAGCGCGAAGACGTTCGCGGGCGTGCCCACCCCGCCGAGCGCGGGCACGGCCAGGTTGGAGGGGATGAACAGGGCCAGGTACAGGTAGACCGTCAGCACGGCGGTCGCGTCCAGCGGACGGTGCAGCAGGCCGCGGCGGCGTGTCACGGGCACGGGGGCCCGCGTCTCGCCGCGGCGTGCGCGACGGGCCCGGGAGACGGCGTCGACCACGAAGCAGAGCAGGAACGCGCTGGTGAACCCGATGATGACGGTTCCGGCGACGTCCTGCATCTTGGTCTTGAGCTGCGACACCGGCTGCTGCGGCAGAACGACGGGGGTGGACTGCACCTGGAACGCCGTGGGCACGTCGGCCTGGAGCTGGAGCGCGTGCAGCTGCTGCCCGGCGAAGCGGGTCAGCGTGGTGGTCTCGTCCAGCACCCGGGTCCTGCCGACCCCGGTCACGCTCAGCGTGAGGAGCGGCCCGGGGGCGTCGACGGCGAAGCCCACCTTGTAGGTGTCGGTGACGCCCAGGTCCTGCAGCGAACGGGCCGCGTCGGCGGACTGGAGGGTGCGGATCAGCACGTCGGCGGTGACGATGAGCGACCCGCCGGCGTTGGAGATGGGATTGCCGAAGGTCGGCGCCAGCTTGGCCACATCCGTGGAGTCCAGCAGGCTGATGGAGCTCTCGGACTCGTAGCTGACCGGAACCGTCCGGTACAGATAGCCCCCCGCCAGCAGACTGACCACGCAGATCGGCACCACCAGGTACCAACGCCGACGCAGGGTCGCCAGGATATCGGCCAGGCTCACCGTCGCTCCTCCCCCCGGAAGTCCGGATCAGACTCATCGATCTCCTGGCGTGGGGTCAAGTAGTGCTGGCAGTATCGATCCTGACGGAAGGACAGCCCGTGTCGCCCGAAGCGTTCGTCGGCGCCCTGCTCCGACGCTGGTACGTGCTGCTGCTCGCCCTGCTGCTGACCGCGGCGGGCGCGTACCACGTGCTCAAGCCCACCCAGCTCTACCGCGCCTCGGCGGTGGTCGTGCTGAAGCCGCCGGTCACCGGCAACCAGCCCAACCAGCTCGCCAATCTCCAGCCGACGCTGGCGACGGTCTCCTACGATGTCGTCCAGCAGCTCGGCACGCCGTCCGGTCAGGCCGAGCTCGCAGCCGCGGGCGTGCACGGCGTCTACACGCTGGCGCCGCGCAACAGCGGTACCAACGCCACGCCGCAGTACCTGATCCCCTCGCTGCAGATCACCGCCGACCAGCCCGACCCGAACACGGCGGACGCCGTGGCACAGCGCGTCATCGACGTCTACACGACGCACGTCGTCGCCCTGCAGAACACCGAGCACGTTCCTTCCGCCGCCCGGATGACCGTCTCGGTGCTCGTCCCGCCGAACGCGGCGCTGCTGAGCGGCACCAGGAGCCGCGGCCTGGTGGGCGTCGCCATGCTGGGCGCCTTCGGCGGCATCACGACGGCCCTGTGGACCGACCGCTGGCTCCTCGGCCGCGCCCGGCGCCGCCGCCGCACCGCCCTCGCCCCGGCCTGACGCCTTCCCGGCGGCCGCGGCACGCCACCTGACAGCGCCCGCCCGCACGGCGGACCGTCCGGGCCTCCCTGCCCCCGCGCGCGGGGCTCCCGGCGCAGCCGAAAGCTCGCGCCCGCTTCTCGCCGCCCGTTCACATGTCAGCGTTCGGTTCACAGGCCGCGGCGCTTCCAGGACTGCCACCAGAGCCACTCGCGGCCGCGCTCGTAGAGCGCGGACAGGACCAGGGGCTGCAGGTAGGGCATGGCGCGGGGGCCGACGCGGCGGCGCAGGCGCAGCGCGCGGAACTCCGGGAGGGCGTCCGCCGCGGGGGTGCAGGCGCGGGCGAAGTCGACCAGCTCGTCGACGGGGACCACGTCCGTGCGGCCGCGGTCGTAGGCGCGGTAGGCGCGCCTCAGCGCGTAGCGGGCCAGCCTGCGGTGGACGGTCTCGCGCAGACGCTCCACGTCGGGCAGGCGCTCGGCGCACTTGGCCAGGGCCGAGTCGTAGGCGACCAGGCGCTGGCGCAGGTCGTCCAGTTGGCCGCCGAAGTCGGTGGTGGACATGTTCTGGCCGTGGACGCGGTAGTAGGCCTGGTCCGCGCCGCTCACGTAGCCGACGTCCGCGTGCGCGGCGAGCCGCATCCACATCTCGATGTCGCCGGCGTGCGGCAGCTCCGGGTCGTAGCCGCCGACCTCGCGCTGGAGCGAGGTGCGCACGACCACCTCCGGCGAGGTGATGCAGCCGGTGCCCTCACGAAAGCGCCGGTCGAGCCACCAGTGGCCGGGGTAGACGACCTGGCCGCCGACGCCGGTGCGGGCCCGCGGCAGGGGCAGGCCGTGCTGGAAGTGGATGGGACGCCCGTAGGCGAAGCCGGCCTCGGGGTGGGCGTCCAGCAGGGCCGCCGCGCGGCTCAGCGCACCGGGGACCAGGCGGTCGTCGGCGGAGAGCAGGGCGCAGTAGTCCCCGTCGGCCCACTCCAGCAGGCCCTCGTTGTAGGTGGCGATGTGCCCGCGGTTCTGCTCGTGCACCCGCACCTCGATGCGCTCGTCCTGCGCGGCGAGCTTGCGGGCGGTCTCGGCGGAGTCGTCCGGGGAGGCGTCGTCGATGATCAGGACCCGGACGTCGACGCCCGGCTGTTCGTCGAGCACGCTGCGGACGCAGTCCTCCAGGTAGTGGCCGTACTTGTAGCAGGGGACGACGACGCTGACGCTGCTCATGTCGGTGGGGCCAATCCCCGGGCGG
>NZ_BBPO01000003.1:36398-96995 GCF_000787815.1 Streptacidiphilus neutrinimicus | reverse complement strand
GGGCCGGCTCCCCGCCGCCCGGTGGGTCGGAACGGAAGGGAACGGTGGGACGGGCTCGGTCAGACGAACATCGGCAGCATCAGGCCCGGCTCGAGCCGCCCCGGCGTCCAGTCGGCGAACCGGGCGAACTTCGGGAAGTTCACCGTGCCGGTGGCGGCGTGGTGCGGCAGGTGCGGACGCGGGTAGCCGGTGCTGAGCAGCCAGCTGCGGACCGCGACCTGGTGCCCGTGCTGGTCCGCCGCGGTGAGCGTGATCCGGTACGCGACGCCGTAGGCCAGCGGCCCGGCGGGCCGCAGACTGACCTGGTGGGTGGCCGGGTTGTAGCCGACGACGGCGGTGTAGCTGTCGTCGTCGGGCCAGTCGCCGACGGACGGGGTGGTGCTGATGTCCGCGTCGACGGTGGCCGGATCGGTGGTGGCGGGCAGGGTCGCGGTGAGCGGGTGGGTCGCGTCCACGATCCGGTTGGCGCCGGTCGGGTGCGCGCCCTTGCCGGAGCCGGACAGCGGCGCGGCCGAGAGCACCAGCCCCCCGGGCGCGGCCGCCGTGAGAGGGGCCGCGGCGCCCGCCATCGCCGTCCGGGTGGCCACCCCGCTGGTCCCGCTCGGCGAGAACACCGGGCTCACCCAGTAGTTGGCGGAGCCGGACGAGCCGGTCGGGAACGCGGACGTGCTGCCGTAGGTGTAGACGCCGTTCGGCGCGCCGCTCGCGTCGGCGGGGGCGGTCAGCGGGTAGGCCAGGTGGGCGCCGCTGAAGTACCCCTCGTCGGCCGCGTAGTTGCCGTGCGGGGCGTGGTAGGAGACCACGTAGGTGGTGTTGGCGCTGATCGCGACCGGGGAGGCGAAGGTGAGCGTCTGCCAGCCCGAGGCGGTCTCGTTGGTGAACGTGCCGGTGGCCAGCAGCGTCCCGGAGGACGACCACAGGCTGCCGGTGTGGGTGCCGGTGTTGCCGGTGCCCTTGTAGAAGGTGACGCCGGTGACGTTGCCGGCCTCGGCGGCCTGGAACCGGGCGCCCAGCTCCAGGGAGTTGGGGTCGGCGGTGGTGTCGGGCGTGCCCGGCACGGCAGTGGAGGGCCACAGCGCGCAGGGGCAGTTGGTCGCGGGCGGGGTGGTGCTGGTGGTGAACGTCCAGGTGACCGGCGCCGTCATGGCGTTGCCCCACAGGTCGGAGACCTGGACCGAGGCGGTGTAGACGGTGTTCAGGGCGAGCTGCGACGACGGGGTGAACGTCGCCACGTTGCCGGAGGTCACCGCCGCCGTCCCGGGCACGGCGCTGCCCTTCGGGTCCTTGACGGTGAAGGTCAGCGTGCTCTGGTCGACGCTCTCACTGAAGGTGGCGGACACCGGGCTGGTGATGGAGACGCCCGTCGCCCCGGACGTTGGAGACTGCGCGGTCACCGACGGCGGCGTGGTGCTGGCCGTCGAGGTGTCCAGGACCACGTCCACCCAGTAGTTGCTGCCGTTCGAGGCGGTCGACGGGAAGGCGCTGGTCGAGCCGTAGTGGTAGACGCCGTTGCCGCCCGACGCGCCGCCGCTCTGCGGCGCCGTGAGCGGGGCCAGGCCCGCGCTCTGGTTGCTGAAGTAGCCGCCGTCGTAGGAGTAGCCGCCGCTCGGTGCGAAGTAGGAGGCGACATAGGTGGTGTTGGGCTTGACCGGGACCGGGGAGGCGAAGTTCAGCTGCTGCCAGCCGGACGCGGTCTCGTTGGTGAAGGTGCCGGTGGCCAGCAGTTGGCCGCTCGCGGTCCACAGGTTGCCGGTGTGCGTGCCGGTGTTGGCGGTGGACTTGTAGAAGCGCACCGCGGTGATCGAACCCGGGCTGCTGGTCTGGAACTTGACGCCCAGCTCGACCGCGCCGCCGTCCCCGGAGTTGACCGTGCCGGGCACGGCGCTGGCGGGGAAGACGGTGCACGGGCACTGCTGGGGACCTACGGTGAGCGACAGGGTCGTGACGGCGCCGATGTTGGCGCTGTCGTCCTCGGCCCGGACCTGGACCTGCGCCGAGCCCTGCGCGGTCGGCGTCCAGGAGTAGCTCCACGACGTGAGCCCGGTGGCGGGGTTCCAGGTGTTCCCGCCGTCGGTGGACACCTCGACGCGGGCGACCACGCCCCCACCGTTGTCGGCGGCCGTCCCGGTGATCGTGACCGGCCTGAGCGCCGGGACGGTGCTGCCGCCGGACGGGCTGGTCACCGTGGCGGTGGGGCCGACGGTGTCGGTCGAGGCGCTCGCCGCGACCAGGCCGCTCTGCAGCGTCACCGGCTGCAGACCCATGTCCGCCAGGATGTTGACGGTGGCCTGCTGCATCCGGGCGTCTGCGGTGAACGTCTGCGTGCCGGTGGTCGGCACGTTGGTCAGGCCCCAGGACCACTGGACGGTGGCGGATCCGAAGACCAGCGCGTGCGAGGTCGGATCGCGGAACTCCACCAGCGAGTGCGTGGCGTTGCCGTTGCCGTAGAGGTTGCCCCAGTCCTCACGCAGCGTCTGGTTCTCCACGTCCACCGTGGTCGAGGAGAGGTCGATCTCACCGCTGGGACGGCTGGCGTCCGCCACGTCGCTGTCCCACTCGTAGCCGAGCGTGCCGGTCGGGAAGACGGCCGTCTGGGCGGGCGTGAGGCTCGCGACGGAGGTGTTGCGCCAGATCCGCAGCTTGGCGTAACTGCCCGGCACGGTGATGGCGTCGCTGCGGTACCCGTTGACCTGGAACAGACTGCCCGTGAGCGCGTTCTCCGGCTCGTAGGGCTGGTTGTACTTGGCGCTGGCCGGGTCCATCCAGGTGCCGGTCCAGGCGCCGCTGGGGTCCGGCACGCCGTCGGGCGTGGGGAACTCCAGCTTCGTCATCTTGTAGCAGACCAGGGTGCGGTTCGGGGTGTTCGTACTGTCGACGCTGGGCGCGAGCCTGGTCTTCCAGAACACCTCGTTCCCGCTGAAGAAGGCCTCGTTGACGCCGGCCTTGCGGGCGGCGAGGACGTTGTCGTACTGCGCCTGGTTCCAGTACTCGTCGTGGCCGTCGGACATGAAGACCTTGTGGTTCAGCAGCAGCGAACCGTTGGTCGACACGTCCAGCCCGGAGACGTAGCTGGCGTCGTATCCGTTCTGCTCGAGCCAGGAGATCATCTCGTACTCGGAGCCGTAGACGCCGTTGTCACCGCCGATGTCCAACGGGCGGTTGTAGCTGACCTGGTAGGCGCGGCCGTCGGGCGCGGGACCGTTGCCCTGGTAGAGGTTCTGGCCGCCCCACATGTTGTAGGCCTGCCAGGTCTCGTCGGAGGTCTGCACGACCAGGGCCGAGTGGCTGGAGTCGTCGCGGACCACGAACGGGTAGGGCATCAGGCCGTTGCCGTCGGTCTGGTCGAAGTTGGCGATGTAGAGACCGGAAACGGCGTCGCTCGGCACCGTCCAGCTGGCCGTGACCGGCCAACTGCCGCAGTCGACCAGCCCGGTGGTGGCGCTGCTGGTGCAGGACGCCACCTTGGTGGTGTAGTTCGCCGGGTAGGTCTGCGCGGCCTGCGCCGCGGTGGACATCTCCCGCGCTCCGTCACCGCCGTAGTAGCCGAGCCGGTAGATCTCCACGTGGTAGGAGACCGGCGACTGGATCTTGAACTGGATGGTGGAGCCCGGCGTCACGCTCTCCTGGGCGGAGAAGCCCTGGATGTCGCCCCACGCGTTGGGCGAGAACCAGTCGGACATCGGCGTGCCGGGCTTGGAGTTCTCGCAGACGATCGGATTGGAGCCGGTCCCGCACGGATCGGTCACGGCGTGGGCCGCAGTGCCCACGGTCAGCGGCAGGAGCAGGGCGGCCAGCGTCGCCAGGAGGGCGAGCAGGCCGATGCGGATGCGACGTCGGCTGGGCGTTGGTCGGTCGGTTCGGACGGTGCTCTTCATGGTTTCCCCGGGGTACAGCAGTTGGTGCGGCGAAACGCGGAGGCGGCGTCAGGGCCCTGACGTCGTCCGCAGGATGACGACGCCTCCCGGCGTCGCGTGACCAGTTCTCCTCGAGGTGGTGCCGTCGTGCTGTCCTGCGGTGGTGCGGCCCGTCAGCCCAGAGCGCCGGCCAGTGCGTCGACGACGCGCTGCTGCTGGTCGGCGGTGAGGTGCGGGTGGAGCGGGAGCGAGAGGATCTCCTCGGCGGCCCGCTCGGCCTGGGGGAAGGAGCCTCGACCGAGGCCCAGGTGGGCGAAGGCCGGGGTCAGGTGCACGGGCGTCGGGTAGTGGATCGCCGCGCCGACGCCTGCCGCGTTCAACTTGCCGACGACGGCGTCGCGGTCGGCGCCCGGAACACGCACCACGTACAGGTGCCACACGTGCTCGTTGCCCTCCGCGGCGGCGGGCAGCACGACCCGCCCTGCGGCGGCGAGCCCCGCCAGCAACTCCTCGTACCGGGCGGCGGCGTCGCGGCGCGCCTGGTTCCATCCGGCGAGGCGGGCCAGCTTGGCCCGCAGCACCACCGCCTGGAGGCCGTCGAGGCGGCTGTTGAAGCCCGCCAGGTCGTGGCGGTACTTGACCGTGCTGCCGTGGTTGGCCAGCGACCGCACCGTGGCGGCGAGTTCCGCGTCGTCGGTGAGCACCGCCCCCGCGTCGCCGTAGGCGCCCAGGTTCTTGCCCGGGTAGAAGCTGGTCGCGGCGATCCCGCCACAGCCGGGCGTGCGCCCGTTCCGGCTCGCGCCCTGGCTCTGCGCCGCGTCCTCGACCACGCGGACGTGCGCGGGCAGCGCGGCGGCGAGCTCGGCGGCGGCGGCCAGCTGGCCGTACAGGTGCACGGGCACGACGGCGCGCGTGGCCTGGCCGACGGCGTCGAGCGCCGCGTCCGGGTCGATGAGGTAGCTGTCCGGCAGACAGTCCACCAGCACCGGCACCGCGCCGAGGCGCGCGGTCGCGCCGGCGGTCGCGATGAAGGTGTTCGCGGGCAGCACGACCTCGTCCCCGGCGGTGACGCCTGCGGCGCGCAGCGCGAGCTCGACCGCGTCGGTGCCGTTGGCCACGCCCACGCAGTGCGCCACGCCGCCGAACGCGGCGTACTCCCGCTCGAACGCGGCGACTTCCTCCCCACCGACGAACGCGGTGCGCGCGAGCACGCGATCGAACCCGGCACGGACCTCGTCCGCGATCTCGGCATGCGCCGCGGCCAGGTCGACGAGGTGGATCTGGTCCATCGGTCGGTACTCCTGTCGTATTGGGGAGTTGCGCTATCCAGGGGCGCGGGGAACTGCGCGATCAACCACCCTGTGCGGACGGCCCTGCTCGTTCGGTGCGCTACGTGGGTGGGTGGCTTGTCGCGCCCACACGGCGGAGCCGCGGATCGGCAGAGCCTCGCGCCCCTGAGGCGTGCAACTCACTGAGAACCGGTTCCGGAACCGCGCGCAGCTTCCGCGCCGGGCTGCCGATCCAGACCTCGCCCGCCGGGAGATCCTGCAGCAGCAGCGCTCCGAGCCCCAGTTGGGACCACGCGCCCAGGCGCAGCCCCTCCCGGACCAGCGCGCCCGCGCCCACGTACGCGCCGCTGCCCACGGCGACGCCGCCGCCCAGGCGCACGCCGGAGGCGATCGTGGCGAAGTCCCCCACGGTGTCGTCGTGCGTCAGCACGACCTGCGGCATGACCGCCACGTGCGCGCCCACGCGCACCGCCGCCGTCAGCGCGCAGTGCGCCAGCAGCACCGTGCCGTGGCCGAGGGACGCGGTGTCGGCGACCGCCGCCGTGGGGTGGACCACAGTGCCGTAGCGCTGCTCAGGCAGCGCGAGGCGGCGGACCAGTCGGGCGCGCCCGGCCCAGTCCCGCGGGTTGCCGACGCAGACCACGACGGGAGCGTCCGGGTGGGCGTGCACGAGCTCGCTGCCGCCGAGGACCCAGGCCCCGTCGACCTCCGTGCCGTGCCGCGCGGGGTCGTCGTCCAGGTGGCCGAATACCGCGTCGGGGCCGTGCGCGGCGCGCGCGGCCTGCGCGGTCTCCCGCGCGAAGCCGCCCGCCCCCACGATCAGCAGGCCCTTCATCCGGGAACCTCCCGGACCAGCGCCGCGACCACGCGGTCCTGCTGCTGCTCCGTCATGGTGTGGAAGAGCGGCAGGATCAGCGAGTTGCGGGTGATCCGCTCGGTGACCGGCAGGTCGGCGTGCGGGTGGTCCGCGTAGGCGGGCTCCAGGTGGGCGGCCATGATGCCGCGCCGCGCCGAGATCCCGGCCTCGGCCAGGCCGGTCAGCACCGCATCGCGGCCCTTGGGCCAGCCGTCCTCCGGGAGCACCCAGTAGGACTGGAAGGTGGTGGTGCCGTGCGCGGGGTCGCGCACCGGTCGCAGACACGGAAGCCGTTCGGTGAGCAGCGCGTCGTAGCGGGCCGCGAGGGCCCGCCGACGCGCCACGACCTCGTCGAGCCTGCCGAGCTGGACCAGGCCGACCGCGGCCTGGATGTCCGTCATCCGGTAGTTGAAGCCGACCTCCAGGTACTGCTCCAGGACCGGCATGCGGCTGGCGTGACGCTCGGCGGCGGACGCGCTCATGCCGTGCTCGCGCAGCCGCCGCAGCCGGGCGGCGACCTCGGCGTCGTCGGTGGTGACCATGCCGCCCTCGCCGGTGGTGATCACCTTGCGCGGGTGGAAGGACCAGGCGGCGAGCAGCGCGCCCGCGCCCACGGGGCCGCCGGCGACGGTGGCGCCGATGGCGCAGGCCGCGTCCTCCACGATCGCGACGTCCCACGGGGCGCAGGCCTTGCGCACGCCCTCGACGTCCGCCGGCACGCCGCCCTGGTGGACCACGACGACGGCGCGGGTGCGCTCGGTGCGCACGGCGGCGATCGTCTCCGCCGTCAGGTTGCCGGTCGCCAGGTCCACGTCCGCGAAGACGGGCTCCGCGCCGACGTAGCGGACCGCGTTGGCCGTGGCGATGAAGGAGAGCGAGGGCACGACCACCTCGTCGCCGGGCCCGAGCCCGAGCGCGACCAGGCTCAGGTGCAGCGCGGTCGTGCAGGAGCTGACGGCGACGCCGTGCCCGGCGCCGACGCGCTCCGCGAAGGCTTGCTCGAAGGCGGCGACGCGGGGCCCCTGAGCGACCCAGCCGGATCTGACCGCTTCGGCGGCGGCCTGCGCCTCCTCCTCGCCGAGCCAGGGGATCATGACCGGGATCCGGTCCTCCGCCGCGCTCACGCGCCGGCCTCCTGTGCGGCCTGCGCGTCGCGCAGACGCTCGGCGCGCCACCAGGCGACCAGATCGGCGAGCCCGGCGCGCAGGTCGATCTCGGCCCGGAAGCCGAGCCGCTGGGCGGCGTTCTCGATCTCCGCGAGCCGCCGCGTCACGCCGTTGACCGCGCGGGCCGGCCCGTGGACCGGGGCGAGGTCGGATCCCATCGCCTCCAGCAGGCCCCGAGCCAGCCCGAGCAGGCTGGTCTCGGTGCCGCTGGCGACGTTGAAGACCTCGTCGGTCAGCTCCGACTCCGCCGCCAGCAGGTTGGCGCGGGCGATGTCGCGGACGTCGACGAAGTCCATGGTCTGGGTGCCGTCGCCGAGGATCAGCGGCGGCTCGCCGGCCTCGATCCGCTCCATCCAGCGGATCAGCACCTCGGTGTAGAGGCCGTGGATGTCCATCCGCGGCCCGTAGACGTTGAAGTAGCGCAGCGCCACGTAGTCCAGCCCGTACATGGCGTGGAAGCTGCGCAGCATGCCCTCGTTGAAGGCCTTGGCCGCGCCGTAGAAGGTGTCGTTGTTGTAGGGGTGGTGGCGCTCGGTGGTCGGGAAGCTCTCGGCAAGCCCGTAGACCGAGGCCGAGGAGGACGCGACGAGCTTGCTCACGCCCGCCTGGACGGCCGCCTCCAGGACGTTGAACGTGCCGTCGACCATCACCTCGTTGGCCAGCCGCGGTTCCTCCGCGCACTGGGTGATCCGGATCGCGGCGAGGTGGAAGACCAGCTCGGCGCCCTCGGTGGCCTTGCGGACGGTGTCCGCGTCACGGATGTCGCCGTCGATCACCTCCACGACGCCGCTCGGCAGCGCGGTGGCCAGGTTGGCCATCCGCCCGCGCACGAAGTTGTCGAGGACGGTGACCCTTTCCGCCCCCTGTTGCACCAGCAGGTCGACCACGTTCGAGCCGATGGTGCCCGCTCCGCCCGTCACCAGGATCCGCTTGCCGCGTACGCTGCCCAAGTCGCTTTCCTTCATGAGGTGTTGCCGGTTCTGGTTTCTGATAGAGCCGTTCAGTGGCCGGTGCGCAGGCCGACGACCGCGCCGTGGAAGGCGAGGCTGCGCGAGGCGGCCTCGAGGATGTCCAGCACACGCAGCCCGGCCCGGCCGTCGGTGAGCGGTGCGCGGCCGGTGGTGATGGCGTCGGCGAACTCCTCGACCATCGAGCGCAGCGCCTCCCGCTCGGCGAGCGCGGGCGCGACCATGTCGCCGGAGCGGTACGAGACGAGCATGTCCCGCCGCTCCTCCGCGCCGATCTCCTGCGGCGCGGCGAGGTCGACCCCGCGGTCGAAGACGGCGATGCGCTGCGCCGGGTTGAGGTCGTCCCAGACCAGCGTGCGCTTGGCGCCGCCGACCATGGTGGTGCGCACCTTGGTCGGTGAGAGCCAGTTGACGTGCACGTGGGCGATGGCGCCGGTGCTGAGCTGAAGTGTCAGATAGCCGATGCAGGCCTGGCCGGCGCCGATCGGGTCGGCGCCGTGGGCGGCCACGGCGACCGGCTGGACGTGCTCGGGCAGGATGAAGTCGAGGATGGACAGGTCGTGCGGGGCCAGGTCCCACAGGACGTCGATGTCCTTCTGCACCAGGCCCAGGTTGATCCGCACCGAGTCCACGTAGTGCAGCTCGCCCAGCTCGCCGCCGAGGACCAGCTCGCGGATCCGGGCCACGGCCGGGGTGTAGCAGTAGGTGTGATCGCACATCAGGGTGAGCCCGCGCTGCTCGGCCTCCTCGACCAGCCGCAGGCCGTCGGCGTAGGTGGCCGCGAGCGGCTTCTCCACCAGGACGTGCTTGCCCGCCCTGAGCGCGGCGAGCGCGACGTCGAGGTGGGTGCCGGCCGGGGTGGCCACGGCGACCGCGTCGACCTCCGGGTCCGCGAGCACCTCGCCGAGGTCGGCGGTGGCCTGGACGGTGGAGTAACCGCCGAGGACCCGGCGGGCCCTCTCGACGTCCAGGTCGCACAGCGCGCGCAGCCGGAACCGCTCGCTGCCCTGGAAGTTGCGCACCAGGTTGGGGCCCCAGTAGCCGGCCCCGACGACGGCGACCCCGAGCGGCTTGCGCTCGCCCTTCTTCGCCGTGCTGCCGCGCTGCGCTTCGCTCTGCTTCACCTGGGCGGTCCCCCTCGTCGGTCCGGATGCCGTGCCGTGCGCTGCCGTGTCTCGTGCCGCCGTGCCTTGTGTCGCCGTGCCTTGTGCCGCCGTGCCTTGTCCTGGTGAGTGCTCGGTGGGCCGCATCAGTAGGCCCCCGTCCCGCGCACCACGGCCGGGCCGGTGCGCCGCAGGATGTCCGCGTCCAGGGCGAGGGACCAGTTGTCGACGTAGGCCAGGTCCAGCCGGACGGCTTCCTCCCAGGGGAGATCCGACCGGCCGCTCACCTGCCACAGGCCGGTGAGTCCGGGCTTGACCAACAGCCGGCGTCGGATCTCGTTGGTGTAGCCGTCCGCCTCGGCCGGCAGCGAGGGACGCGGGCCGACCAGCGACATGTGTCCGGCCACCACGTTGATCAGCTGCGGGAGTTCGTCGATCGAGTAGCGGCGCAGGGCCGCGCCGACCCGGGTGATCCGCGGGTCCGCCTTGATCTTGAAAAGCAGTCCGTCGCTGTTCTGGTTGAGCTGTTCGAGCTTGGCTCTGCGCTGCTCCGCGTCCGTGTGCATGGTGCGGAACTTGAACATGGTGAAGTGGTTGCCGTACTGGCCCACGCGGCGCTGGCGGAACAGGGCCGGACCGGCGCTGTCCATCCGGACGACCAGCGAGACGGCCAGCATCAGCGGCGCGAGTGCGAGCAGCATCGCGGCGGCCAGCGACCGCTCCAGCAACTCCTTGGGGAAGCGGGCGCCACGGCCCAACTCCGGTGCGCGGACGCTGATCAGCGCCATGCCGTCGGCCACCCGCACCGACAGCCGGGACGCGGCGACGTCCGTGAGCAGCGGCGCGACCAGGAAGTCGGCCCCGGCCGCCGCGGCACTCCAGGAGAGGCGCCTCATGTCCGCCGCGCCGATCTGCGGCGTGGGGACCACGACGACGGCCCCGCAGTCGGTGTCGTGCAGGGCGTTCGGCAGCTCGTGCAGCCCGCCCCACACGTGCTCGGCCCAGGGGCCGAGCACTCCGGCCTGCTCCGGGTCGGTCAGGCAGAGCCCGGCGACGCGCAGCGCGCTGGTGGGCGCGCCGCCCAGCCGGGGCAGCAGTTCGAGCAGCCCCTCGGCCGAGCCGATCACGACGGCGGCCCGGTGCCGCCGCTCGGCGGCGAACCGCTGCAGCAGCCGTCGTCGCAGGACGAGCCGCACGGCGACCGCCACCAGGGCGACCGGGACGGCCGCCACCATCATGGAGTGCAGGAAGTCGTCGTCGCGCAGCAGCAGCCAGTAGCAGCTGACCGCGACGGCGGGCAGCGCGACGGCGCCGCGCAGCACCCGGCGGAACTCCTCGGGCCCCGCGCCGAGCGTGTCGGCGTCGTAGGCCCGGTATGCGCCCATGGCGAAGAGCCAGGCCGGCGGCAGGCCCAGGACCAGGGCCCAGTGCCGGTGCTCGCTATGGATCAACAGGCCCGCCACCAGGGCGGCCAGACCGTCAGCGGCCAGCAGTGTGCGCCGATAGGTGCGCAGCCACTGGCGGCGTCGTGCGTTGCCCTGCGTGCGATTGGTCTGATGATGGCCGTGTGTAATCGGTCCGACGATCATGCACCCCCCCGGGATTCCGGCTCGTGCCTCAGCTCGCGTTGTCGCATCCGAACTGGTCGAACAGCTGGATCTGTCGCCGTACAAGATGTCGTGCAAGAGTGGTGCCGAAGCCCAAGGGCCGTGCGCGTCGGCCCCCAACCCCCCTGGGTACGGAATAGGTCAAGGGCTGGTAAACCCCCGCCTTACCGGCGCTCGCGCAGCAATCTAGAGCATGCAGGCACAACAACGGGAAAGAATCGGATACTTCGTGATTCTCGTGCCGCAAGTTCTGGCCATACTGCGTATGTGATGTACGAGACTCGTGAAGACATCAGCCTGGTCATCCCCGCCCATAACGAGGAGCGGGTCGTCGGCCGCCTCCTCGACGCGCTGCTGGCCGGCGGCCCGGACGGGCTCGACATCGTCGTGGTCTGCAACGGCTGCACGGACGCCACGGCGGAGACCGCCCGCTCGCGGGGTCCGGCCGTGCGCGTGGTCGAGCTCGAACAGCCGTCCAAGCACCGCGCGTTGAGGGCGGGCGACGAACACGCGAAGGGATTCCCCCGGCTCTACGTCGACGCCGACGTGGTCCTCTCCGGCACGGACGCACGCCGAGTTGCGGCAGCCCTGCGGACCCCCGGCGTCCTCGCCGCCGCACCGGAGCGGGAGCTGCCGCTGGACGCCAGCGACTGGCGCGTGCGGGCCTTCTACCGGGTCTGGCTGCGACTGCCGACGGTCCGCCAAGGACTGTTCGGGCGCGGCGTGGTGGCGGTCTCCGAGGAGGGCCACGCGCGCCTGGTCGCGCTGCCCGAGCTGATGGCCGATGACCTGGCCTTCTCCCTCGCATTCCGCCCCGAGGAGCGACAGGTCGTGCCCGAGGCACGCGTGGTCGTCCAGCCCCCGCGCAACTGGCCGGATCTGATGCGTCGTCGCATTCGTGCGATGACCTCCACCGTGCAACTGGAGCACCACCAGCGCAGGAGCGGCACACCGGCGCACGGGGACAGCGCCGCGAGCGCTCGTACGAGCCTGGGCGACCTGCGCACGCTGGTGCGCGCCGAACCGCGCCTGCTGCCCTCCGTCGTCGTCTTCGCCGCCACCGCCGTCCTGGCCCGACGCGCCGCGCGCCGCGCGATCCGCGCGGGCGACTTCGCCACCTGGCTGCGGGACGAGAGCAGCCGTTCCTGACCACCCGGCGCGCACCGTTCCTTCTTGTCCTTCTTGGGAGAGACCGCACATGAGCGAATCCGTCAGCATCCGCGCCACCGCCCAGGTCGACCCCTCCGCCGAGGTCGGCGACGGCACGACGGTCTGGGATCTCGCGCAGATCCGGGAGAAGGCCGTGCTCGGCCGGGAGTGCATCATCGGCCGCGGCGCGTACGTCGGCCCCGGCGTCCGGCTCGGCGACCGCGTCAAGCTGCAGAACCACGCCCTGGTCTACGAGCCGGCCGTGCTGGGCGACGGCGTCTTCGTCGGTCCCGCGGCGGTGTTCACCAACGACCACTTCCCCCGCTCGGTCACCCCGGACGGCAGGCTGAAGCGCGGCGAGGACTGGGAGGCCGTGGCCGTCGTGGTCGAGGAGGGCGCGTCCGTAGGCGCCCGCTCGGTCTGCGTGGCCCCCGTCCGCATCGGCCGCTGGTCCCTGATCGCCGCGGGCGCGGTGGTCACCCGCGACGTCCCACCCTTCGCCCTCATGGCCGGCGTCCCCGCCCGTCGGATCGCCTGGGTCGGCCGCGAGGGCTCCCGCCTCACCGAATCCCCGGCCCACCCAGGCCTCTGGACCTGCCCGGCAACGGGGGCCCGCTACGAGGAGCACGACGGCCTGCTCACCGAGCTCTGAGCCGCCCAGACCGGCCCACCCCGGGCGCCACCCCGGCGCCACGCCGAGGGCCATCGCCTACCCGCCACGTCGGCCCTCGACGTGGCGGGGTGCCGGCAGCGGGCCCGCAACGGTGGCGTCGGCCCGCTGCCCGGGCCGGGCGGCCTCAGCCTCGGGCTTTGGCGGCCAGTTCCTGGAAGGCCGGCTGCTGGAGGGCGAGGACGAGGGAGTCCTCCCAGTGGGGCTGGGCCGGGACGCCGGTGGCGGGCCAGCGGTGGTGGGCCAGGACGCTGTAGGTGGGGCGGACCGCGGGGCGGGGGAAGGCGGAGGTGGTGGTCGGGTGGACGCGGGCCGGGTCGAGGCCCGCGTGGGTGAAGACCGCGCGGGCGAGGCCGTGCCAGGTGGTGCGGCCGCCGGACGTGCCGTGGTAGACGCCGGGCGGGGCCTCGCCCGCCACCGCGGCGCGGCCGAGGGCGACGAGCTGACGGGCGAGCGGGACGGTCCACGTCGGCTGGCCGTGCTGGTCGTCGACGACGTCGACGCGCGGCCGCTCCGCGGCCAGCCGCAGCATCGTGGCGACGAAGTTCCCGCCGTGCTCCCCGTAGAGCCAGGCCGTGCGGACGACGTAACCCGCCTCCGGCAGGCGCTCCGCGAGCAGCCGCTCGCCGAGCAGCTTGCTGCGGCCGTACGCGTTCGGCGGACCCGTCGGCGCGTCCTCCGGCTGCGGCTCCGGGGACGCGCCCGGCAGCACGTAGTCCGTCGAGAGCTGGAGCAGCCGCGCGCCGCCGCGCGCGCACGCGTCGGCCAGCAGGCCCACCGCGTGGCCGTTCACGGCGTCGGCCCGCGACGCCTCGCTCTCGGCGCCGTCGACGTTCGTGTAGGCGGCGCAGTTGACGACCACGTCGTGCCCGGCGACGGCAGCCCGCACGGCGGACGCGTCGGTGATGTCCAGGGCCGCGCGGTCCGCCGCGGTGACCCGGTCCTCCCCCGCCTGCGCCAGCGCCGCGCACAGGTCCCGCCCGAGCATGCCTCCCGCGCCGGTGACCAGCCAGCGCGCGCCGCCCTCCGACGCCGTCACCGTTCCGCCACCCGGCGCCTGAGCGGCTCCCACCAGGCGCGGTTCTCGCGGTACCAGGCGACGGTCCCGGCGAGGCCCTGCTCGAAGCCGACCTGCGGCTCGTAGCCCAACTCGTGCCTGGCCTTGCCGATGTCGAGGGAGTAGCGCAGATCGTGGCCCTTGCGGTCCTCCACGGGGACGACCCGGTCCCAGTCCGCGCCGGTCGCCTCCAGCAGCAGGCGAGTCAGCTCACGGTTTGTCAGTTCACGCCCGCCACCGATGTGGTAGACCTCCCCGGCGCGGCCTTTGAGCAGCGCCAGCGCGATCCCGCGACAGTGGTCGGAGACGTGCAGCCAGTCGCGCACGTTGGCGCCCGTCCCGTACAGCGGCACCGTGCCGCCGTCCAGGAGGTTCGTGGTGAACAGCGGGATGACCTTCTCCGGGAACTGGTACGGCCCGTAGTTGTTGGAGCAGCGGGTGACCACGACGTCCGCGCCGTGGGTACGGTGGTGGGCCAGCGCCATCAGGTCGGACGACGCCTTCGAGGCCGCGTACGGGGAGTTCGGCGCGAGCGGCCAGTCCTCCGTCCAGGAGCCCTCGGCGATGGAGCCGTAGACCTCGTCGGTGGAGACGTGCAGGAACCGGCCCACCCGGTGGCGGCGGGCCGCGTCCAGCAGGACCTGCGTGCCCAGCACGTTGGTGGTGACGAAGGGCACCGCGCCGGTGATCGACCGGTCCACGTGGGACTCCGCGGCGAAGTGCACCACCGCGTCCTGCCCGGCGGTCACCTCGTCGACCACGTGCGGGTCGCAGATGTCGCCCTCGACGAAGGTGAACCCCGGATGGCCCTCGACCGGGGCCAGATTGGCGCGCACGCCCGAGTAGGTGAGCTTGTCCAGGACGGTGACGCGCGCGCCGTGGAGCGGGGCCCCGGTCGCGGTGAGTGTCTGCCGGACGAACTCCGAACCGATGAAACCGGCGCCGCCGGTGACCAGAATCCGCATAGTGCCGCCAGCATAGGCAGAACGCCCTCGCGGCCGGGGCGGAACGCCCGCGCGGAGTGGATGAACGTCCGGCGCCGCGGATGAACATCCGTCCGCATCCGCCGAACACCCCTGATTGGTCATCAACTGCCGCTAGCGTGTGCGATATGCGCGGAATCCTTCTCGCGGGCGGCACCGGCAGCAGGTTGTGGCCGCTGACCCGGTCCGTGTCCAAGCAGCTCATGCCCGTCTACGACAAGCCGATGGTCTACTACCCGTTGGCCACCCTGCTGATGGCGGGCGTCCAGGAGATCCTGGTGCTCACCGCGCCCGACGACCAGGAGCAGTTCCGTCGGCTCCTCGGCGACGGCTCCCAGTGGGGCGTCCGGCTGGAGTACCAGGTGCAGCAGCGCCCCGAAGGCATCGCGCAGGCCTTCGTCCTCGGCGCGGACTTCATCGGCGGCGAGGCCGTGGCGCTGATCCTCGGCGACAACATCTTCCACGGCAGCGGGCTCGGCACCCGGCTCGCGGAGAACAAGGGGCTGGACGGCGGCCACATCTTCGCCTATCCGGTCGCCGACCCGTCCGCGTTCGGCGTCGTCGAGTTCGACGAGACCGGGACGGTGCTCTCGATCGAGGAGAAGCCCGCCCGTCCGCGCTCCCGCTACGCGGTGCCGGGGCTGTACTTCTACGACAACGACGTGGTCGACCTGGCCCGGCAGCTGCGGCCCAGCGCCCGCGGCGAGCTGGAGATCACCGATATCAACCGGGCCTACCTGGACGAGCGCCGGCTCCGGGTGAGCCGTCTGGACCGCGGCACCGTCTGGCTCGACACCGGGACCTTCGAGTCGCTGGTCCAGGCCGCCGAGTACGTGCGGGTCATCGAGCAGCGGCAGGGCCTGAAGGTCGGCTGCGTCGAGGAGATCGCGTGGCGCATGGGCTACATCGACGACGCGCGCCTGGAGCAACTCGCCCAGCCGCTGACGCGCAGCGGCTACGGCACCTACCTGATGGACCTGCTGGCCACCGGAGGCTCGTGATGAAGATCCGCCCACTCGCCGTCGAAGGCGCCTGGGAGATCATCCCGCAGCAGCACGCCGACCCGCGCGGCAGCTTCCTGGAGTGGTACCGGCCCGACCGTCTGGCCGAGGCCGGGATCAGCCCGTTCCCGACCGCGCAGGCCAACCTGTCCGTCTCCGCCGCGGACGTGGTCCGCGGCGTGCACTTCGCCGACGTGCCGCCGGGCCAGGCCAAGTACGTCACCTGCGTGGCGGGCGCGGCGTGGGACGTGGTGGTGGACCTGCGCGTCGGCTCGCCGACGTTCGGGCGGTGGGATGCGGTGCTGCTCGACACGGTCGACCGCCGTGCGGTGCACCTGGCCGAGGGCCTCGGCCACGCCTTCTGCTCCCTCGCGGACGGCACCACGGTGGTCTACTTCTGCTCCGAGACGTACGCGCCGCAGCGCGAGCACACCGTGCACCCGCTCGACCCCGACCTCGCCATCGTCTGGCCCGTCGCCTCGCCGCTCCTCTCCGACCGCGACGCCGCCGCCCCGACCCTCGCCGACCTCCTCGCGGCAGACCGCCTCCCCCGCTACGCCGCCACCGGAAATTCGCTGGCGACGTCAGCTGCGGCGTCCCTAACCTCGTCCCAGCGGACGTCGTAAGGACAGAAGGACGCCCGCGCCGAGCGTCGAGTGCCGGGACACAACGGAGCCTGCGGGAGGGCCCGACAGGACGGGGGCGCGACGCCAGCCCCGTCCTGCCGGACCCTCCTGGCTCTGGCCGGATGGCTCGCGGGGTTCGATTCCCCGGCGGCGCACCGATGAAGAACCACCCACGGGGGAACCACGCATGGGCACCAAGCTGAACCAGATCATCGCCGTCGAGAAGGGCGTCAAGGCCAAGGCCTTCGCCGATCTCACCCAGGCGCACCACGACGTGCAGAAGGCCACGCTGCTGACCGGCATCGCGCGGACCTACCAGCCGCGCGACGAGGAAGGCGAGATGTTCCCGCCGGAGTCGACGCGGGTGCAGGTCCACGCCGAGGACGTGCTGCGCACCACCGCGGCCTCGCTGACGCGGCTGTTCGACGTCACCGCGACGAAGGACTGGGCGAACTGCGAGGCGCGGGCGGACGTGACGGTCGACGGCCGGGTGCTGCTGACGGCGGTGCCGGTGAGCTACCTGCTGTTCCTGGAGAAGCAGTTGGTGGACCTGCACACCTTCGTCAAGAAGCTGCCGGTGCTGGACGCCGCCGAGACCTGGAACCGCGACGAGTCCACGGACAGCTGGCGCACCGAGCCGGTCAAGACCAACCGCACCAAGAAGGTCTACCGCAACCACGTGAAGGCCGAGGCCACCGAGAAGCACCCGGCCCAGGTCGAGGTCTACACCGAGGATGTGACGATCGGTTACTGGACCACGGTGAAGTTCTCCGGCGCCCTGCCGGCGCGGCGCGTCAACGAGCTGCTGGAGCGCGTCGAGCGACTCCAGCAGGCGGTCAAGTTCGCCCGCGAGGAGGCCAACGGCACCGAGGTGCAGGACCAGCGGATCGGTGACGCGGTCTTCGGGTTCCTCTTCGCCTAGCAGACACAGACTCCCCGCCCCCGGTGGGCGGGGTGCGCCAGGAGCGCAAGCTGAAGCTGAAGCTTGTCGTGACGAACGCGGTCCAGCGGAGGTTCGAGTCCTCCTCCCGGCACTTCGCGCCGGGGTAGCCCAACGACGGTAGAGGCAGCCGCGATCAATCTCAGACTCTCGCTCCAGACTCAGCATCCGCCACCCGGCGTCGGATCGACCGAGTACGGGCAGCACTTGCCGGATGCAGGTTCAACTCCTGCTCTCCGCTCCAGCATGCGGAGGTAGTTCAAAGGGAGAACACGGCGACCTGAGGATGACCCGCACTCTTAAACGTGCCGACGCCTCCAGAGGTGGCACCACGAGGCCCGGGAGCCGGATATGCTCCCGGGTCTCACTTATGCGCTGTCGCGCTGACGCCTGCTCAGACCCTGGCCCAGCACTGGACCATGGTGAAGGTCGTGCCGCGCCGGCCGGGCGCGGCCAGCTCCGCCTCCGCCTCCGCCAGCAGCGCGTCCAGCTCGCCCGCGTCGGTTACAGCCACCAGTCGTTCCCGGAGCGCCTGGGCCAGGTCCAGCGGCATGCGCAGGTAGGGATGCCCGGGGGCGAGTTGCAGCACCTCGGTGCGGACGCGCGGGTTGAGGCCGCGTGCGTGCAGCAGCTCGGGGAGGGCGCGGCCGGCGTCCATGTCGCCGCCGGACGCGCGGAACGCCTGTGCCAGCAGCTCGATCACCCGCTCCGCGGCCGGCGCCGGGGCCTCGAAGCGCCAGCTGCGGCAGTCCGGCTCCTCCAGGGCGAGCACCCCGCCGGGGGCCAGCAGCGCGAGGTGGCTGCTGAGCTGCTTCTCCGCCCGGCCCAGGGGCGCGAGCATCAACCGGGCGTGGACGAGGTCGAAGCCGTGCCGCTCCAGCTTGGAGACGAACAGGTCGTCCACCAGCAGCCGCACGTTGAGCAGCTTGTCGCGCTCGGCGACGCCCGCGGCGCGCTCCAGCAGCGCCTTGTCGATGTCCGAGCCCAGCACCGAGCCGGTGTCGCCGGTCCAGGAGCTCAGCAGCCGCAGCCAGCCGAGGGCCCCGCATCCGACGTCGAGCGCCCGGCGGCCGTGGCCGTCGGCACCGATCTGCTCAAGCAGCCTCCGGCCGGCCGGCTCCCAGACCTCCGACTGGAGCAGCAGGCGGTCCAGCTCCAGCTCCGAGGCCTGACCAGCCTGACCAGCCAACAGGTAATCGCTCATGGCGTCCCCAACCCGAACCCTCGGTACCGGCGGTCCAACCGTAGAACCGTAGCAATCCGGCCGCCGGGACGGAGGGCATCTTGACGCAACTCCGACCTGTCGGGGCGAAGTGGCGCGACAGGTGTCACCGGCAGGCCGCGGCCAACCGGGTGAGCCCCAGGATCGCGTCGACGGTGGGCGTCGGGACCTCGACCGCCCGGCCGATCTCGCGGACGGCGCCGACCAGCGCGTCCAGCTCCAGCTCCCGCCCGGCCTCCATGTCCTGGAGCATCGAGGTGCGGAACGCGCCCAGCTTGCGGGTCACCACCGTGCGGTCGTCCGGGGTCTCGCCGATCGGGCAGCCGATCCGGGCGCCGATCTCGGCCGCCTCGCGCATCGCCGCGTGGCAGAACGCCAGCACCAGCTCGTCGTCGATGATCCGGTCGGCAGTGGCGCGCGTCAGCGCGGAGATCGGGTTGGTGGTCATGTTGCCCCAGAGCTTGTACCAGATGTCCGCCTGGATGGACGGGGAAGCCGTCGCGTCCAGGCCGGCGCCGCTCATCAGCTCCACCAGCGCGGCCAGCCGCGTCGAGCTCGTGCGGTCCGGCTCGCCGAGGATGAGTCCGGTCCCGGCGACGTGCCGGACCAGTCCGGGCTCGGGCGTGGCGCAGCTCATGTGCACGACGCTGCCGACGACGTGCCGCACGGGGATCGCGGCGGCGGCGCGGCCGCCCGGGTCGACGGAGTCGAGCGAGCGGCCCTCGCACGGTCCGCCGAAGCCCTCGAAGAACCACCACGGCACACCGTTGAGTGCGGGGACCACGATCGTCTCCGGCCCCAGCAGCGGCTCGACCGCGGACAGGACGGCCGGCAGCGCCTGCGCCTTGACCGCGAGCAGGACCAGGTCCTGCGGCCCGAGCGCGGCGACGGACCCCGGCTGGGCGGAGTCGGCGAGCGCGGCGACCGGCGCGGTCAGCAGCGTGCCGTCCGCCTCGCGCACCCGCCACCCGTGCTCCGCCAGCGCCGCGTGCGTCGCGCCGCGCGCCACCGCGCTCACAGCCGTCCCCACGCTCGCCGCCGCCAGCCGCGTGCCGATGAACCCGCCGATCGCTCCCGCGCCTATCACTGTGATCCGCATGTCGTGAACCTACCCGTTGAAGACCCTCTGCTCGACGCGTACTCCCCGCTGGAGCCACAACACGTCACACAGGACCGGCACAGCCCCGGCGTGGGCGGGCGCGGGCAGCCCCAGCGGGACCGGTCCGCCGAGCCAGAACTGCCAGATGATCGAGGCCGCAGGCGGTACCACGCCGGGCCACGCGGCCGACTCCCCCGGCTCGCCGTTCGACGAACCGGGCATCAACAGCGTCAACGGCGGCACGGGCGGCCAGCACTACAGCCCCAACGCGCAGCACGACGTCGCCTGCTACCACCACTCCACCCGCGGCTGACCCTCACCGGCCGGCCCTGGCGCCGTCACCCGCGTACGTGCTGCAGCCAGGCCGGGCGACCGGCCAGGGTGCGGGCGCGCTTCGCCGCGTCGGCGGCGGCGAGCTCGTCCGCGGTGGCGAAGCAGCGCGGGATCCAGTCCTGGGAGCGGGCGACGCGCGCGGCCAAATGCCGCGCGTAGGCGTCCCGCAAGGCGTCCGGGCTCGGGAAGCCGGGCTCGGGCGCCAGCCACTCGTCCGGGATCTCGGCGGCGACCTCGCGCAGCAGCGCCTCGGTGACCAGCGGCGCGAGCGCGTCGTCCGCGGCGAGCACGTCCGGCGCGTAGCCGCCGAGAGCGTGCGCGGACATGTCGTACGCCTTGCCCACGGCCTCGTCAGCGCCCTCCCAGCGGTGGTGGAAGATCAGCGCGGCGCCGTGGTCGATCAGCCAGAGACGGCGATGCCAGACCATCAGGTTCGGGTTGCGGACCGTCCGGTCCACGTTGCCCACGAGCGCGTCGAACCAGACCACGCGGCCCGCCTCCTCGGGACTGAGGTCGACGCCGTCCTGGCCGGGGGTGAAGTCGGTGGCCCCGGGCAGGTAGTCCATGCCGAGGTTGAGGCCCGCACTGGCCCGGTGCAGGTCCTGCACCTCCTGGTCTGGCTCGTGCGCGGCGACGGCCGGGTCGAACCGGATCAGCACCAGCTCCGGCACGCGCAGCCCCAGCCGACGCGCCAGCTCCCCGACGACCACCTCCGCGACCAGCGCCTTGCGGCCCTGCGCGGCGGCGTGGAACTTCACCACGTACGTCCCGTAGTCGTCCGTCTCCACGACGGCGGGCAGCGACCCTCCCGTGCGCAGCGGCTCGACGTAGTCCAGCGCGGTCACCTCGGCGAGCTCGCCGTCGGCGCTCATCCCTTCCGCCTCCCTCCGTCCGCAGAGCCACGAACCGGTCCCCACCAGCAGATCCACCCAGTCAAGCATCGGTCGCCCTCGTCGCGCGCGGTCGGCCCCGCCCGCCGAGGCCCGTGAGCAGCCGTCCCAGACTGTCCACCTCGGCCCCGGTGCAGCCGGCGGTGAACCAGTCCTCGGCCACCTCCTCCGCGCTGGCGGTCATCTGCTCCAGCAACCCCCGGCCCGTCGCCGTCAGCGCGGCGTACGCGACCCGCGCGTCACGGGGGTCCTTCTCCCGCTCCACCAGGCCGATCCGTTCCAGCGGCCCCAGCGCCCGGGTCACCCCCGACGCGGTCAGGCCGAGCGCGGCGGCGAGATCCACCCTCCGCATGCGGCCGCGTTCGGCCGCACCGAGATGCAGCAGGATCTGCAGGTCGGCGTAGCTGATGCCGTGCCGGTTGGAGAGGACGGAGTCGAGCTGCCTCACCAGTGCGCCGTGCGCGCGGGTGAGGCGCAGTGCGGTGTCGAGTGGGTCGTGCATGGGGGAACGCTAGCAGATGCTTGACAACTCAAGTACCGATGAAGTTGCACTCGCCTGAGGGGGTGCCCAAGGCGCGAAAAAGGGCCCGCTCCTCCCCCGGAGGGAAAGAGCGGGCCCGGTGTTCCCGGGTGTCAGCCGCGGAGGGTCGCGCCGACGCGGGTGGCGGCCTCGGCGACGGCCGACTCGCGGGCCGCGGAGGCCTCGTCTGCCGTAAGGGTGCGGTCCGCCGCGCGGAAGCGGAGGGCGTAGGCCAGGGACTTCCTGCCCGCGCCGATGCTCTCGCCCCGGTAGACGTCGAACAGCCGCAGCGACTCGAGCAGCGGTCCCGCGCCCGCGCGGAGCGCGGCCTCGACGTCGGCGGCCTTGACGGCGTCGTCGACGACCAGCGCCACGTCCTGCGTCGCCACCGGGAAGGTGGAGATCTTCGGAGCCTCGGCCCTCACCGCGCCACCCGCCGTCAGCAGGTCCAGGTCCAGCTCCATCGCGCAGGTGCGCTCCGGCAGGTTCAGGGCCTTGACGGCGCGCGGGTGCAGCTCGCCCGCGTGGCCGACGAGCTGCTCGCCGACGTACAGCGCGGCGCAGCGGCCCGGGTGCCACGGGGTGTGCTGGTCCTGGCGGACCGTCAGCGACACGCGTGCCGCGTCCGCGACAGTGCGCGCCGCCTCGACGGCGTCGGCCCAGGTCCACGCCTGCGGCTTGCCCCACCAGCCCTGCGGTTCGCGGTTGCCCGCGAACACCGCGCCGACCCGGTACGGCTGACGCGGCAGGGCCGCGTCCAGCTGCGCGATCTCGTCCTCGGTGGGACGGCGGTCAACCGGCAGACGCGGCGCGTGGTACAGCGTCTCCGCCGTGCCGTCGACGCGGAAGACGCGGCCGAGCTCGAACAGCGCCACGTCCATCATACCGCGCCCGACGTTGCGGTGCAGCGCGCCCAGCAGGCCCGGCAGCAGCGTGGTGCGGAGCGACGGCTCCTCGTGCGAGATCGGGTTGGCGATCTTCACGGTGTCGCGGCGCGGGTCGCCCGCCTCGATGCCGAGCGCGTCGAGGACCGCCTCACCGATGAACGGGTAGTTCTGCACCTCGACGTGGCCGGCCGAGGCCAGTGCGATGCCGATGCGGCGGCGCAGGCGCTGGGCCTCCGTCAGACCGCGGCCCGCGGGGACGTTCGGCAGCGTGGAGGGCAGGTTCTCGTAGCCCTCGAGCCGGATGACCTCCTCGCAGAGGTCGTTCGGGTCGGTCAGGTCCGGGCGCCAGGTCGGCGGGGTGACGACCAGCACGTCCGTGCCGACGACCGTGCAGCCGACCTCCTGGAGACGGCGCACGACGGTCTCCCGCCCGTACTCCTGGCCCGCGACGCGGTCCGGGAGGTCGGCGGCGATGGAGATCGCGTGCACCGGGTGCGGCGCGACGATGTCCGTCACACCGGCCTCGGCGGTGCCGCCGGCGACCAGGACCAGCAGGTCCACCGCGCGCTGCGCGGCGGCCTTGGCGGCCTCCGGGTCGACGCCGCGCTCGAAGCGCTTGGCCGCCTCGGAGGGCAGCTTGTGGCGGCGCGCGGTGCGCGCGATGGAGACCGGCGCGAAGTGCGCGGCCTCGATGACGATCTCGGTGGTGCCGGTGACCTCGCCCGTCTCCGGGTCGACGACCGCGTCCGCGATCTCGGTGCCCGCGCCGCCCATGACGCCGGCGATGCCGATCGGGCCGGAGTCGTCGCAGATCAGCAGGTCCTCGGCGTCGAGGGTGCGCTCCACGCCGTCCAGCGTGCGCAGCTTCTCGCCCTGCGCGGCACGGCGGACCGTGATCGCACCGTCGATGCGGTGGCGGTCGTAGGCGTGCAGCGGCTGGCCCATCTCGAGCATCACGTAGTTGGTGATGTCGACGGCCAGCGAGATCGGGCGCATGCCCGCCTTCTGGATCCGGCGCTGCATCCAGATCGGCGACTTCGCCGCCGGGTCGACGCCCACCACGCTGCGCGCGACGAAGCGGTCGCAGCCGGCTTGGTCCTCGACCTTGACCGCCGGGCCGTAGGAGTTGGCCGGCGGCACGTCGATCAGGGCCGGGTCGCGCAGCGGCAGGCCGTAGGCGATCGCCGTCTCCCGGGCGACGCCGCGCAGCGAGAGGCAGTAGCCGCGGTCGGCGGTGACGGCGATGTCCAGCACCTCGTCGACCAGCTCCAGCAGCTCGATCGCGTCGGTGCCGGGCTCGTACTCCGGCGGCAGCACGATGATGCCGTCGTGGTCGTCGCCCATGCCCAGCTCACGGGCCGAGCAGATCATGCCCTCGGAGGTCTTGCCGTACGTCTGGCGCGCGGCGATCGGGAAAGGTCCGGGCAGCACCGCGCCCGGCAGCACCACGACGACCTTGTCGCCGACGGCGAAGTTGCGGGCGCCGCAGACGATGTTCTGCGGCTCGCCGGTGCCGTTGGCGTCCCCGACGTCCACCTGGCAGTAGCGGATCGGCTTCTTGAACTCGGTCAGCTCCTCGATCGCGAGGACCTGACCGACCACCAGCGGGCCCTTGAGGTCGGCGCCGAGGGCCTCGACGCCCTCGACCTCGAGGCCGGCGCGGATCAGCTTGGCCTGGATGTCTCGGCCGGTCTCACCCGCGGGGAGGTCGACGTACTCCCGCAGCCAGGAAAGCGGGACGCGCATCAGATCTCCATCCCGAACGGGAGGGTGAAGCGCACGTCACCCTCGACGATGTCTCGCATGTCCTCGACGTTGTGCCGGAACATGAGCATGCGCTCGATGCCGAAGCCGAACGCGAAGCCGCTGTACTTGTTGGGGTCGATGCCGCAGGCGACCAGCACGCGCGGGTTCACCATGCCGCAGCCGCCGAGCTCGATCCAGCCCTCGGAGGAGCAGGTCCGGCAGGGACGGTCCGGGTTGCCGACGGACTCGCCGCGGCACACGAAGCAGACCATGTCCATCTCGGCGGACGGCTCGGTGAACGGGAAGTAGTTCGGGCGCAGGCGGGTGGAGATGCCCTCGCCGAAGAGGGACTCGACCATGTGGTCGAGGGTGCCCTTGAGGTCCGCCATGGTCAGACCCTCGTCCACGGCGAGCAGCTCGACCTGGTTGAAGACGGGGGTGTGCGTGGCGTCCAGCTCGTCGCTGCGGAAGACGCGGCCCGGGCAGATCACGTAGACCGGCGGCTCGGACGCGGCCAGCAGCGAGCGGATCTGCACGCCGGAGGTGTGCGTGCGCAGGACGACGGAGTCGGCGTCCTTGAGGAAGAAGGTGTCCTGGGTGGAGCGTGCCGGGTGGTCCGGACCCATGTTGAGCGCGTCGAAGTTCAGCCACTCGGCCTCGACCTCGGGGCCCTCGGCGACGGAGTAGCCCATGGCCGTGAAGACGTCCATCAGCCGCTCGGCGAAGGTCGTCAGCGGGTGCCGACCGCCGCGCGGGGCGCGGTCGTAGGGCAGCGTGACGTCCACGGCCTCCTCGACCAGCACGCGCGCGTCGCGCTCGGCCTCGAGCTCGACCTTGCGCGCGGCGAACGCCTTGTTGACCGCGCCACGGGCGGCGCCGACGCGCTTGCCGGCCTCGGCCTTCGCGGCCGGCGGCAGCGCGCCGATCTCACGGTTGGCGAGCGCGAGCGGGGAGCGGTCCCCCATGTGCGCGACCTTGGCCTCGTGCAGAGCGTCGAGGTCCGTGGCTGCGGCGAAGGCGGCAAGCGCCTCGTCGCGCAGACGCTCGATCTCCTCCGGCTTCAGAGCCTCGACCTCCACGGGGTCGTACGACTTGTTGGGTGCGGACATCTCTCTCTTCCCATTTGCGGCGACGCGCGGCCAAAACTTGAGTCTAATGGGTTGCCGAAGTCGGACGGTTCGCCGTCCGTGCAGGGCCGTGCGCGCGCCGGTGGATTACGCCAGAACCTCAGGAATCCCGGGCGGCAGAATAAATCGGAAACTCGCCCCACCCTCGGGCCCGCGGTCGACGCGGATCGTTCCGCCGTGCGCCTCGACGATGCCCTTGACGATGTAGAGGCCAAGGCCCGTGCCGCCGCGCTTGCTGCCGCGCCAGAAGCGGGTGAAGACGCGCGGGATCGACTCCTCGGGGATGCCTGGCCCCTGGTCGCTCACCGTCACCGCCGTCCCTTCGCGCACCCGGCCGGTCGCCTCCTCGGACTTGGCGGGGTCGACCTCGATGGTGACAGTGCCCTCGCCGTGCCGCACGGCATTTTCCAGCAGGTTCCCCAGCACCTGGTCGATCTTGTCCGCGTCCGCCCACAGCAGCGGCAGCGGCTCGCCGACCCGCACTGCGAAACGTTCCTCCGGAACGCCTGCGGCGACGAGCCCGTCGACATGGCGCCGGACCGCGGCGTCCAGCCGGACGGGCTGGCGGCGCACCTCCAGGCGGCCGGAGTCGATGCGCGAGATGTCCAGCAGTTCCGCGATCAGACGGGTGACGCGGTTCGCGTCCGCGTCGACCGTCTCGAGCATCAGCTTCTTCTGGTCCTCGGTGAACCGCTCCCACTTCTGCAGCAGGGTCGCGGTGAAGCCCTTGACGCTCGTCAGCGGCGAGCGCAGCTCGTGGGCGACGGTGGCGATCAGCTCCGCGTGGCTGCGCTCGGTCCGCCGCCGGGCCTCGGTGCCCCGCAGCGCGACGACGACGCGCTGCACCGGCCCGCGCCCCTCCCGGACGTAGCGCACGGAGACGAGCACCTCCCGGCCGCCGGGGCCGGGCAGCAGCAGGTTGCGCTCGGGCTGGCGGGTCCGGATGTCGAGTCCGCCGTAGGGGTCGGTGAGCTGCCACCAGCGGCGGCCCTCCAGATCCTCCAACGGCAGGGCCTCGTCCAACGGCCGGCCGAGGACGCTCTCCGCGGACAGGCCGGTGACCCGCGCCGCGGCGGCGTTGAAGACGACCACGCAGCCGGTCTCGTCGGCGATCACCAGTCCGTCGGGCAGCTCGTCCGGGTCGAGCGAGACGGGGGAGCCGCTCTCGGACGCGACACGCTGCCGCGGGAACTGACTCTTCATCGTCTCGCCTCCTCCCCCGACCCCCGGAATGGTCACCCTAGGGTCTGTCCTCGAGCCCGCGCCAGATCAGTCCGGGCCGTATGGCGCGGTCAACCGCAAGGCGGAGGATCGGCCTCGTACCGGATGTACTCGGGCGATTCGACAACGCAGCGGATGGCCGTGCCAGGCGGCCCGGGCCTGGCGGGGGCTCGAATACAGACCCTAGCGAAAACGGCACTGCCCGCGGCAGTCAGGCGCGACACCCTCCGGGCGCACGCTGGGCGCGCGCGGAGGCGTAGAGACAGACGGCAGCGGCCGTGGCGAGGTTCAGCGACTCGGCGTGGCCGTGGATCGGGACCCGCACCACCTCGTCCGCCAGCTCGCGGGTGGTCTCCGGCAGGCCCCAGGCCTCGTTGCCGAAGAGCCACGCGGTCGGGGCGCCGAGGGTGCCCTCGTCCAGCTCCGCGTCGAGGTCGCGCTCCCCCGCGCCGTCGGCGGCCAGGACCCGGATGCCCGCCTCGCGCAGCCCGGCGACGGCCTGCTCGACGGGCACGCCGACGGCCACCGGCAGGTGGTAGAGGCTGCCGACGGAGGCGCGCACGGCCTTGGGGTTGTAGAGGTCCACGGAGGCGTCGGTCAGCACGACGGCGTCCGCGCCCGCCGCGTCCGCGGTCCGCAGCACCGTGCCCGCGTTGCCGGGGTCGCGGACGTTGGCGAGCAGGGCGACCAGCCGGGGCTTGGCGGCGAGGACGTCCTCGAAGGAGGTGTCGACGAAGCGGCAGATGGCGACGATGCCCTGCGGCGTCACCGTGTCGCACACCGCGGCGATGACCTCGTCGGTCGCGGTCAGCACGGGCACCCGCTCGGCGCGGGCCCGGCTCAGCAGGTCGGCGTGGCGCTCGGCCGCCTCCAGGGTGGCGTAGATCTCCACGACGGAGTGGCTGCCGTCCGGCAGGGTGCCGAAGTCCACGGCCTCGCGCACGGCCTGCGGCCCCTCGGCGAGGAAGCGCCGCTCCTTGCCGCGCTGGGCCCGGCGGGAGAGCCGCCGGGCGGCGTTGACCCGGGGCGAGCGCAGGGAGGTGAGCTCGGGCTGGGACGACGGGTGCGGCAGGGACATCGCGGTGATCATCACTCCGGGGCCTGAGGGGTTCAGCCATAGAACGGGTCGGGCCCGCAGGGGGTCACCCCCTGCGGGCCCGGTTGCTTCCACCCCGCGGGTGGGAGGTGCTACTGCGCTACCGCAGCTCAGGCGGCGGCGTCGGCCTTCGGCGCGTTGACGTCGGCGGGAAGCGCCTTGCGGGCGGCCTCGACCAGCGCCTCGAACGCGGCGGAGTCGTTGACGGCCAGCTCGGCCAGCATCTTGCGGTCGATCTCGATGTTGGCAGCCTTCAGGCCCTGGATCAGGCGGTTGTAGGTCATGCCGTTCGCGCGGGCGGCCGCGTTGATGCGCTGGATCCAGAGCTGACGGAAGTCGCCCTTGCGCTTCTTGCGGTCGTTGTAGTTGTAGACGAACGAGTGGGTGACCTGCTCCTTCGCCTTGCGGTAAAGGCGCGAGCGCTGGCCGCGGTAACCGCTCGCCAGCTCGAGGATGACCCGGCGCTTCTTGTGGGCGTTCACTGCCCGCTTGACGCGTGCCACGTTATTACTCCTTCAAAGGGACCGCGGTCGATGTCACACGGTCCGGTTACGAATGTGGTCGAAAAGGATCAGGAAGCCCCGAGGGGCCACGATCACTTGCCGAGAAGCTTCTTGATCTTCTTCGCGTCGGCGGGGGCAGCCTCGACGGTGCCGGCCAGACGGCGGGTCAGCGTCGACGACTTGTGCTCGAGCAGGTGACGGCGACCGGCGCGCTGGCGCAGGACCTTGCCGGAGCCGGTGAGCTTGAAGCGCTTGCTGGCACCGGAGTGCGTCTTGTTCTTCGGCATGTCGCCGTACTCTCCTCGTCGGTCCGCTCCCGCCCGTTCCGCCGTGCGGCGGCCCGAGCGGGAGCGCTTCGTTTCTGACAGGGACTCTCCGGGTGGGCACTCGGAGAGCCGGGTGGTGCAGGCGCGTCCGGCGATCAGCCGGCCGCGGCCTCCGTGCCGGCCGAAGCCGGCGTCTCGGTGGCGTCCGCAGCCTCGGGCTGCTCCTCCACCGGGGCCTCGACGGCCTCGTCGGCAGTCTCGACCGCGTCGACCGCGTCGGTCGCCTCGTCGTCGCCGCCGCCCTGGCGACGCGGGGTGACGCCGGCCTGCGCCGCGGCCTTGCGGGCGGCCTGCGCCTCGCGGGCCTCGGCCATGGCCTCGGTCTTCTTCTTGTGGGGACCGAGAACCATGATCATGTTGCGGCCGTCCTGCTTCGGCGAGGACTCGACGAAGCCGAGGTCCTGCACGTCCTCCGCCAGACGCTGCAGCAGTCGGAAGCCCAGCTCGGGGCGGGACTGCTCACGGCCACGGAACATGATCGTGATCTTGACCTTGTCGCCCTGCTTGAGGAACCGAACGACGTGACCCTTCTTGGTCTCGTAGTCGTGCGGGTCGATCTTCGGCCGGAGCTTCATCTCCTTGATCACCGTGTGCGCCTGGTTCTTGCGCGCCTCACGGGCCTTCATGGCCGACTCGTACTTGAACTTGCCGTAGTCCATGAGCTTGCACACCGGCGGGCGTGCGGTGGCAGCGACCTCGACCAGGTCGAGGTCGTACTCCTGCGCGAGCTCAAGCGCCTTGGCAAGCGGCACAATGCCGACCTGCTCGCCGCTAGGACCGACGAGTCGCACCTCGGGGACGCGAATCCGGTCGTTGATGCGGGGCTCGGTGCTGATGGATCCTCCTCGGTTGCACCCCGCGGCCTGCCGGGTGGCAGCCGCGTTCGCTGGCTGGGTACCGCCACACAGAGCTTCATTCGTGCCGCGGTACCTGTGACAGTGCACCGCGGGCACGAAAAAAGCCCCGCATGACGCGCAGGCGGAGCTCCATGGCACAACCGACGGTGCGGAGCGGCGGCCGCTAGGGCGGCACGACGAACCACATCGTCTGGACCATTGACCCGACGACCGTGAGGTCGATGCGGGTGGGAAGTCGGAGCCTCCACTTGCGGGCCGGGACTGCGTCAGCCGTATGGACGGCAGAGCGGTACCTGGCCGGTCTCAGCTTGCAAGCATAGCAGCGTCGCGCGCTACCGCAGAATTCCCGCTCGCGGGGGTGGTTCCGGCAGACTGCGGGGAGACATCAGTTCTTCTGGAATGAGACCCATGAGCGACGCGACCCCCTCCCCCGACTTCGACGACCTCACGCGCGACATCGCCGACGTCCCCGCCGTCGAGGTCATCACGACCGTCGCCGTCCACCTGATGAGCGCCGCCGCGGTCAACCTGGGACTCGCGGAGGACGGCGAGGCGCACAAGGACCTCGACGAGGCCCGCAAGCTCATCACCGCGCTGGCCGGCCTGGTCACCGCGGGCGCGCCGGAGATCAGCAACTTCCACGCGGCGCCCCTGCGGGACGGCCTCAAGAGCCTCCAGCTGGCCTTCCGCGAGGCCTCCCTCGTCCCCGACGCCCCGGGCGCCGGCCCCGGCGAGAAGTTCACCGGCCCCGTCTACAGCTGACTGCACCATCCAGGGGCGCGAGGCTCTGCCGATGTGCGGCTCCGCCGCCTGGGCGCGACCGGGTCCGATGCGCTCCCGCACCGAGTTGCGCCACCTCGGGCGCGCGGAACTGCGCGACAAGCCACCGATGAGCAGATGGTCCTCCATGTGCGGATGTGCGGGACCATCCGCACCGGGTGGTTCCCGCGCCCACGCGGCGGAGCGGCGTGTGGGCAGAGCGCCGCGCCCCTGGTGGTCACCGCATGTACAAAGGCGCGGCGGGCTCGTTGCCGCCCGGGGCGACGACCGCCAGGTCGAGGCCTCGGTCGAGGCGGATGCGGAGCAGCTCGCTCTCGGTGAGGCTCGCGGCGACGGCCTGGAGGGCGTCGGGGGTGGCGTCCGGGGCGACGATGAGGACCAGTTGGGCGTCCGCCTGCTCGCTTGCGAGCAGATGCGCGCGCAGGACCACCCCGTGCTTGCCGAGGATCGCGCGCAGCTCGTCTGCGACGCCCGGGTCGCGCACCGCGGCGACATGGGCGCGGCCCTCCGCGACCGCCCGCAGCGCCGCGCCGCTCAGCTCGAAGAAGACCGGCCCGGCCAGGTCGATCAGCAGCGCGTCCGCCTGCTCCGACCAGGCCGCCTGGACGGCCTGGGGCGCGGGGACGGGTGCGGGGCGCGCGTCCGCGCGCCACGCGGCCAGCGCCGCCAGCGAGGTGAACGCGGGAAGCCCCTTGCGGCCGTCGGGGGCCTGGATCGTGGGGACGGCCATGTCACTGGTCTTCTCGTGCCTCAGACCGCGCTCGTCCGTCTCGACCTCGCCGAGGACCGCGACGATGGGGACCATCAGCCGGGCGCTCGCGAGCAGCGCGAGCACCCGCTCCTCGTTCTCAGGCGTCCGCTCGGACGCGTACGCCGCGAGCGCCGCCGCCAGCTGAGGGTCTGCCGAACCGTCGTCACCCGCGAACCCCGGGTCAGGGATGTTCTTGCGCTCCACCCCGCGAGCCTACGCGACCCGCGGGGCGGTGCCCGGCGTCGGGGCGGTCAGAAGTCGCGATACGCGGTGGGCCTGGTCAGACCCCAGATGATGAAGATGTCGATCGCCATCACGACGACGGCCCAGAAAGGGTAGTACGGAAGCCACAGGAACTGGCCGACCAGGCTGAGCGCGGCGATGACGACGCCCGCCCAGCGGGCCCACGCCTGGTGGGCGAGCAGTCCCGCGCCGACCAGGACGGCGACGATGCCCAGGCCGATCTGCACCCAGCCCCAGCCGGTCAGGTCGAACTGGTACAGGTAGCGGGCCGTGGCCAGGTAGACCTTGTCCTTGGAGACGGCGCTCGCACCTTGCAGGACGCCCAGGATCCCGTTGAGCAGAAGCAGGATGCCCGCGAAGACGGCGGCTACGGCGGGCGCGCCGCCGCCCCGGCCCGAGGGCCTGGACCCCGCGTCGCTCGATGTGGCTGCCATCGTGAACCTCCTCGGTGAGGTACCGCGACGCGCACGGCCGGCCCCACCGGAGCACGGACGGCGGTGTCACGCCACGCGTCAGCCTCCGAATGGCGCGCGCACCTGCCAGCCTCCGGCGGCCCGCGCAGGACCGCCAGTCCGGCGAGGCTGTCCGGGTGGACCGGTCACCGTCGAAGACCGGTCACCGTCCAAGGGGGCTCAGCTGGTGCCGGGGGCCTGACCACCGCGGAGGGAACCGCCGGAGAAGTCGGCGACGCCGGAGACGATCTGGTCCATGACGGAGACGCTCGGCGCCTTGTTCGCGATGTCGAAGCCGAGGTGCAGGGCGATCAGCTTGTCGCCGGCCTTGTCCGGGAAGACCACCGTCTCCACCGTGCCGTTGTTGCCGACCTTGGCGTCGACCTGCCAGCGGACCAGGTAACCCGAGCGGCCCGCCACCGTGACGGCCTTCTCCTGGAGCACCTGGTGGCCGGTCACGTCGCCGTAGGACTCCTTGACGGCCGCGGTGATGTCCTGTTCGGCCGCCGCCTGGACCCCGGTGCTCACGGGGGTCTTCAGGGTCTCGGTGTTCGCACCCGCGTACGAGCAGGTGTTGCCGCTCGAACTGCCACCCGAGCTGCCGCCGGAGCCGGCGCAGGTGTAGCTGCCGTAGGAGCCGGAGGCGTGGCCGTCGGTGGTGGTACCGCCGGTCCAGCCGCTCGGGAGCGGGACGCTGACGCCGTCGGCGACGTCCACCGCGAGGTTGGACCCGGAGCCGGAGCCGCCGCCGTTCTGGCCGCCGCCGCCGTTCGACCCGCCGGTGCCACCGTGGCCACCGCTGCCGCCGAAGGGGTTCAGCCCGTCGCCGCCGTTCTGACCGCCGCCGCCGGCGAACGAGCGGCTGCCGGCGGCCGTGCCGCTCTGACCGTCGCCGTCCATGGCGAAGTAGGTGACGAGCGAGCCGACGCCCAGGCCGACGACCGCCGCCACCGCGCCGACCAGCAGCGGGCCGGGACGGCGCACGCGCTTGGCGGCCGGGGGCTCGCCGGAGATGAACACCGTGGTGTCGTCGGTACGGGTACTGACAGTCCATTCGGAGCCGTTCCACCAGCGTTTGCCCGGATTGTCCGGGTCGGCGGGCTTGGGGTCCGGGTACCAACCAGCAGGCGGGGGCGCAGTCTCACTCACACCCGGCACCGTACCCGCAACGCGATAAGCATCCGATCAGCCTGCGCTGTCGGTCCGGTCGAGAACGACGGGCGGGAGGAAGCGCGCGTACTCGCCCGTGACCAGCCCCGCGGACTCGCGGATGCCGAGCCCGGCCGTCGACGACCCACGCGCCGAGCACGGTGCGGTTGCCGTCGAAGTCGGGCAGCGGCGCGAACTCCTGCCAGCACTACCGCTCGCCCTCGTCCGGCTGCGGTGCCGCGCCGGCCCCGTCGGTGATCAGCACGCCCGCGCTCGCGGCCCAGCAGCGGCCTCGCGACGTGGCGGAGCATGTCGCCGGGGCCGTCGAGCCGTGCCGGGAGCAGGTTTTGGGTGACTGGTCGGGGTGTCGGCGTTGTACTCCAGCAGCTTGGCCGGCCCGGTGCCGTCGTAGCGCAGGTCGAACCGGCCGTAGAGGCTCGGCTGCCGGTCGCGCTCCCACCGGGAGCGGCGCACTAGCGCGGCCAGGTGGGGTCGGTGATGCCGAGCTCGCGGAAGCGGTCGTTCGCGACGAGGTGCTCGGCGGCCTGGAGGCACAGCTCGTGCAGTTCCTCGACCGTCTCCTCCATCGCCTCGACCTCGGCCAGGGAGAAGGAAAGGAGTGGTACGCGGACTCGACCCAGTACGGGCGCAGGCTGTCGTCGGGGTAGCGCGTGAGGGGGTAGACCAGGCCCTGCTCCTCGACGATCCGCTGCCAGTCCGGGCGGGGGTCGACACGTGGCGCTGCATGACGGTCGCTCAGCCCCCCATCCGTCGCCGTGGCCGCCGAAGCCACCCCACCATGCCGTGGCCTCTTACCCCTCTTTTGCCGAGCCTGGGACGGCGGCGATTCCAACCACCGTCCCAGGGCGGGCGAAGGGGCAGGTCAGGCCTACAGCGGCGTCACGTACGCGCCGGAGATGCCGCCGTCGACGAGGAACTCCGCCGCGGTGATGAACGCGGAGTCGTCGCTGGCCAGGAAGGCGACCGCGGCCGCGATCTCCTCGGCGTGGGCGAAGCGGCCGACGGGGATGTGCACCAGGCGGCGCGCTGCGCGCTCCGGGTCCTTGGCGAACAGCTCCTGCAGCAGCGGGGTGTTGACCGGCCCCGGGCAGAGCGCGTTGACGCGGATGCCCTCGCGGGCGAACTGCACGCCCAGCTCACGGGACATCGCCAGCACGCCGCCCTTGGAGGCGGTGTAGGAGATCTGCGAGGTGGCCGCGCCCATCTTGGCCACGAAGCTGGCGGTGTTGATGATCGAGCCCTTGCCCTGCCGCTGCATGTACGGCAGCGCTGCCTTGCAGCAGAGGTAGACGGAGGTGAGGTTGACCTCCTGGACCCGGCGCCAGGCGTCGAGGCCGGTGGTGAGGATGGAGTCGTCGTCGGGCGGCGAGATGCCGGCGTTGTTGAACGCGATGTCCACGCTGCCGTAGGTGTCGAAGGCGGCCTTGAACAGCGCCTCGACCTGCTCCGCGTCGGTGACGTCGACCTGGACGAAGAGCCCGCCGACCTCCTCGGCCGCGGCCTTGCCCGCCGTCTCGTCGACGTCGGCGCAGACCACGTTCGCGCCCTCGGACGCCAGGCGGCGGGCGGTGGCGAGACCGATGCCGGACCCGGCGCCGGTCACGACCGCGGTGCGGCCCACCAGCCGACGGCAGACGACCTCTTCAGTGTTCTCGGTGGTCACGGCTCTCCTACTCCTCGGTGCTGATGAAGACGTTCTTGGTCTCGGTGAAGTGCGCGAGCGCGTCCGGGCCGAGCTCGCGGCCGAGCCCCGACTCGCCGAAGCCGCCGAAGGGTGTCCAGTAGCGCACGGAGCTGTGCGAGTTGACCGACAGGTTGCCCGCGTTGACGCCACGGGCCATGCGCAGCGCGCGGCCGATGTCACGGGTCCACAGCGAGCCGGAGAGGCCGTAGCGGGTGGCGTTGGCCAGGCGCAGGGCGTCGGCCTCGTCGGTGAACGGCAGCACGACGGCGACCGGGCCGAAGATCTCCTCGGTGGCGGCGCGGCTGGAGGGGTCCGTCGGCGCGAGCAGCGTGGGGGCCTGCCAGAAGCCGGGGCCCTCGGGGGCGCTGCCCTGGGCGAGGACGGGCACGTCCTCGGTCAGGTAGGAGCGGACGCGCTCGCGCTGGACGGCGGAGATGAGCGGACCCATCTCGGTGGCGGCGTCGCGCGGGTCGCCGACGCGGACGGCCTCGATCGCCGGGGCGACCAGGGCCAGGAAGTCCTCGTAGACCTCGCGCTGGACCAGGATGCGGGTGCGGGCGCAGCAGTCCTGGCCGCTGTTGTCCAGGAAGGACATGGGCGCGGTGGCGGCGGCGCGAGCCAGGTCGGCGTCGGCGAAGACGATGTTGGGGCTCTTGCCGCCGAGTTCGAGGGTGACCCGCTTCAGCTTGTCGGCGCAGCGGGCCATGATCTGCTTGCCGACGCCCGTGGACCCGGTGAAGACGATCTTGCGGACGTCCGGGTGGTCGACGATGGCCTGCCCGGTGATCCGGCCGTGGCCGGGCAGCACCTGGAACAGGCCCTCGGGCAGGCCGGCGTCCAGCGCGATGCGCTCCAGCTTCAGCGCGGTGAGCGGGGTCGTCTCAGCGGGTTTCAGCAGGACGGCGTTCCCGGCCGCGAGCGCCGGGGCGACGCCCCAGGCGGCGATGGGCATCGGGAAGTTCCACGGCGCGATGACGCCGACGACGCCGATCGGCTCGTGGAAGGTGACGTCGAGGCCACCGGCCACCGGGATCTGCCGGCCCATCAGCCGCTCGATGCCGCCGGCCGCGTATTCGAGCAGGTCACGAGCGTTGCCCGCCTCCCAGCGGGCATTGCCGAGGGTGTGCCCGGCCTCGGTGACCTCCAGGTCCGCGAGCTCGTCCACGGCGGCGTCGACGCCGTCGGCGAAGCGCCGGAGCAGCCGGGCGCGGTCGCCGGGGGCGAAGGAGACCCAGCTTTCCTGGGCCTTCGCGGCGCGTTCGACCGCGGCGTCCACCTGTTCGGGTGAAGTGGCCGGGATTTCGGCGACAAGCTCCTCAGTGGCGGGATTCAATACCCGCAGAACATCAGAGAGAACGTCAGTCATGTTTTCACGGCTCACATGCGCTCGAAGGAGCGGTAGCGCTCCCAGTCGGTGACAGCGGTGTCGTAGGCGTCCTGCTCGATCTGCGCCATGTTGGCGTAGTGCTGGACGACCTCGGGTCCGAAGGCCGCCTTGGCCAGCTCGCTCGCCGCCCACAGCTCGGCCGCCTCCCGCAGGGTGGTCGGCAGGTGGGCGTAGTCGGCCTCGTAGGCGTTGCCGGCGCAGGGCTCGGGCAGTTCGAGGCGCTGCTCGACGCCGTGCAGGCCGGCGGCGATCATCGCGGCGACGGCGAGGTAGGGGTTGACGTCGCCGCCGGGCGCCCGGTTCTCGAAGCGCAGCGAGGGCCCGTGGCCGACGACGCGGAGCGAACAGGTGCGGTTGTCGCGGCCCCAGGCCACCGCGGTCGGGGCGAAGGAGCCGGGGCGGAACCGCTTGTAGGAGTTGATGTTGGGCGCGTACAGCAGCGTCAGCTCGCGCATGGCGGCAAGCTGGCCGGCCAGGAAGTGCCGCATGAGGTCGCTCATGTGGCCCTGTCCGTCGGCGAAGGCGGCACGGCCCTCGGCGTCGCGCAGCGAGAGGTGGACGTGGCAGCTGTTGCCCTCGCGCTCGTTGTACTTCGCCATGAAGGTCAGCGCCACGCCCTCCTGGGAGGCGATCTCCTTGGCGCCGGTCTTGTAGACGCTGTGCTGGTCGCAGGTGGTCAGCGCGTCGTCGTAGCGGAAGGCGATCTCGTGCTGGCCGAGGTTGCACTCCCCCTTCGCCGACTCGACGACCATCCCGGCGGCGCCCATCTCGTTGCGGATCCGGGCCAGCAGCGGCTCGATCCGGGCGGTGGCGAGCAGTGAGTAGTCGGCGTTGTACTGGTTGGCCGGGGTCAGCCCGCGGTAGCCGCGCTCCCAGGCCTCCTCGTAGGTGTCGCGGAAGACGATGAACTCGAGCTCCGTCCCGGCCCACGCGGTCAGCCCGAGCTCGGCGAGCCGGTCCAGCTGCTGCCGCAGGATCTGACGCGGCGAGGCGGGCACGGGCGTGCCGTCCTCCCAGGCCAGATCGGCTGTGACCAGCGCGGTGCCCGGCTGCCAGGGCAGGCGGCGCAGCGTGCGGAAGTCGGGCTGGAGGACGAAGTCGCCGTAGCCGCTCTCCCAGGAGGCCATCGCGTAGCCGTCGACGGTGTTGAGCTCCACGTCGACGGCGAGCAGGTAGGCGCAGCCCTCAGTGCCGTGCGCGACCACCTCGTCGAGGAAGTGGCCGGCCGCGAACCGCTTGCCCTGCAGCCTGCCCTGCATGTCCGTGAAGGCCACGGCTACGGTGTGGATCTCTCCTGACGCGATGAGATCGCGCAGCGCGTCGAGGCTCAGCAGTCCCCGGCGGGCGGGCGCGTGAGAAGTCATGAGTAGTGCCTCCGGGTGCATCTGGACCGGGTCGGGCGCTTTAAAGGTATGGCCTTGTACCATTGGAAGGGAAGGGGGTGCCATGATCGAAAATGGCGCGTCGAACGAGGCTGGCGCCGGGACGGGCGGCGAGGCGGATCTGCACGCCGATCCGTACGCCGCGGTGCTGCGCCCGGTCCGCTCCGGCAACACCTTCGAGGAGACGGTCGAGAAGGTGCTGCAGCTGATCCGGCTCGGCCTGGTGCCGGTCGGCGACCGCCTGCCGCCCGAGCGCGAGCTCGCCGATCGCCTCCAGATCAGCCGGGTGACGCTGCGCGAAGCCCTCAAGGTGCTGCAGGACGCAGGCGTCCTGGAGGTCCGTCGCGGCCGCTACGGCGGCGCGTTCGTCCTCGCCCCCGCGCCCTCGCCCGCGGCGGCGAGCGGGGGCGAGGAGCTGCGCCGCCGGGTGGAGGAGCTCGGCGACCGCCTGGAGGACACGCTGCTGTTCCGTCAGGTCCTGGAGCTGGGCGCGGCCGAACTCTGCGCGGAGCGGACGCCCGGCGGCGCGGAGGCGGACCGCCTGCGGCAGCTCCTCGCCGAGACCGGCGCGGCGACCCTGGAGGAGTACCGCCGCCTGGACACCCGCCTCCACCTCGCCATCGCCGAGCTCAGCGGCAGCCCGTCCGTCGCCGCGCAGTACGCGGCCGTCCGCGCGACCGTCAACGACCTGCTGGACTGCATCCCCCTGCTGCCCCCGAACCTCCAGCACTCCCAGCTCCAGCACGAGGAACTCGTCGACGCCATCCTCTCCGGCGACGCACCCCGCGCCCGCGCCGCCATGCACGAACACCTCGCCGGCACCGCCGCTCTGCTCCGCGGGTTCCTGTCATGACCCGCGGCCAGTCGCACTTCCTCAGGGGCACACCCCCGCGCCCCTGACAGGTTGCAACGTCCCGACCGCACACTCCCGACCTCGGAGGTCCTCTCGTGTCACGCCCCCTGATCGGTGTCACCACGTATGTCTCGCACGCCTCCTGGGGCGTCTGGCACGACGCCCCCGCGGAGCTGCTGCCGCGGCAGTACGCCGCGCTGGTGCGGGCGGGAGGGGGGCTCGTGGCGATGCTGCCGCCGGACGAGGCGCCTGACGCCGCAGCCGAGGCGGTCTCACGGCTCGACGGAGTCGTCATCGCCGGCGGACCGGACGTCGCGCCCGCGCGCTACCGCGCCGTCGCCGATCCGCACACGCAGACTCCGGACGCCGACTCCCTCGCCCGTGACGCCTGGGAGTCCGCGCTGATCCACGCCGCCATCGACCAGCGCGTGCCGCTGCTCGGCATCTGCCGAGGCATGCAGCTGCTCAACGTCGCGCTCGGCGGAACCCTGACGCAGCATCTGCCCGACGTGCTGGGCGGCAGCAAGGACCACTCGCCCGTCCCCGGCGTGTACGGCCGCCACATCGTCTCCGCCGTTCCCGGCACCCTGACCGCCGAGATCCTCGGCACCGAGAAGCTCGACGTCCCGACCTACCACCACCAGAGCGTCGCGACGCTCGGCACGGGCCTGCGGGTCTCCGCCCACGCCCCGGACGGCACCGTCGAGGCCCTGGAGTCCACCGCCCCCGACGGGCCCTTCCTCCTCGCCGTCCAGTGGCACCCGGAGCAGGACGACGACCCGCGACTCGCCCAGGCCCTGGTGGCCGCGGCCAGAGCCGCGGCCACCGGACGCTGATCGTCGCCCACCCCCTCGCCAGGCCGGTCCGGGCGGACGAGACTGTCCGCATGCCGACGACCAACAGCACCGACCGTGCGACGACGCAGTCGCAGTCACCGTCCAGCCCGACCGGCCCCGCCACGCCGTTCCACTCGCTCGACGCCTTCCTCGCCGTCCCCCGCGTCGGCGGGTTCGACCTCTCGCCCGACGGGAGCCGGCTCGTCGTCTCCGTCGCCGAGCTCTCCGCCGACCGCACCCGCTCCGTCTCCGCGCTGTGGGAGGTCGACCCGCAGGGCGAGCGGCCCGCGCGGCGGCTGACCAGGTCGGCGAAGGGCGAGTCCGCGCCGGCCTTCCGCGCCGACGGCGCGCTGCTCTTTCTCTCCGCGCGGCCCGTCTCGGATCCCGGCAAGGACGAGCCGGAGGACGGCGAGGCGGCGCTGTGGGCGCTGCCCTCGGACGGCGGCGAGGCACGCCGGCTGTTGACCCGCCCGGGCGGCGTCGCCGCCTTCGCCGCCGCCCGCGCGGCCGACCGGCTCGCCGTCGTCTCCGGTCTGCTGCCGGGCGCCGCGGACGCCGAGGGCGACGCGAAGCTGCGCAAGGCGCGCACGGAGGCGAAGGTCTCGGCGGTCCTGCACGAGACCGCGCAGGTGCGCTACTGGGACCACGACCTCGGTCCGGACACCCCGCACGCCTTCGCGCTCTCCGGCGCCGACCTCGACGCCGCCGCCGACGCGTCCGGGACCGTCGCCGTGCCCGTCGTCGACTGCGGTCCCACGGAGCCCTACGAGCCGAGTGTGACCGTCTCGCCCGACGGGTCGCTGGTCGCCTACACCGTCCTGACGCCCTACCCGGCCGGCGAGTTCTGCCAGTCGATCGTGGTCGCCGACGCGGCCACCGGCAAGGAGCTGCGCCGGATCGGCTCCCCCGACGTGGAGTTCGCCGACCCGGTCTTCACCGCCGACTCCCGTTCGCTGTTGTGCCGACGCTTCACGCCCGGCGGCTGGGACGTCAGCAGCGACGGCACCCTCTGGCTCGTCCCGGACGTGACCGACGCGCAGGACCTCGGCCGCGACGCCGCGCCGGGCTTCGACAACTGGCCCGCCGGCGTCACCGTCTCGCCCGTCCCGGGCGACACGGTCGTGTACTTCGTCGCCGACGAGCTGGGCCGCTCGCCGATCTTCCGGCTCGACACCGCCGACGGCGCGCTCACCCGGCTGACCGCCACGGACACGTCCGGGGCCTACACCAACCTCCGCGTCTCCCCCGACGGTTCGACCCTGTTCGCGCTGCGCAGCGCGATCGACTCCCCGCCGACGCCGGTGCGTCTGGACGCCGCCCTGCAGGACCAGACCCCGACGACGCTGCGCGCGCCGGGCGACGTCGGCACCGTGCCGGGACGCCTGGTCGAGGTGGAGACCACGGCCGAGGACGGGCACCCGCTGCGCGCCTGGCTCGTCCTGCCGGAGCGGGCCCGTGCCGAGGAACCCGCGCCGTTCCTGCTCTGGGTCCACGGTGGCCCGCAGATGAGCTGGAACGCCTGGACCTGGCGCTGGAACCCGTGGGTCGCCGCCGCGGCCGGTTACGCGGTGCTGCTGCCGGACCCGGCCCTGTCCACCGGCTACGGCCCGCGGATGCACGCCCGCGGCTGGGGCGACTGGGGCGGCGTCCCCTACCGGGACGTCATGACGCTGACCGACGCGGCCCTCGCGCGCGAGGACGTGGACGCGAGCCGCACGGCGATGATGGGCGGCTCGTTCGGCGGCTACATGGCCAACTGGATCGCCACGCAGACGGACCGGTTCAAGGCCATCGTGACCCACGCGAGCCTGTGGAACCTGGACGGCTTCGCCGGCACCACCGACGCGCCCTTCTACTGGCGGCGTCACTTCGGCGATCCGCTGACGCGGCGTCAGCGCTACGAGGACTCCTCGCCGCACCGCCCCGCCGCGAAGATCCGCACGCCGATGCTGGTGGTGCACGGCGACAAGGACTACCGGGTCCCGATCAACGAGGGGATCGCGCTCTGGAGCGACCTGACCCGGTTCGAGGTCCCGGCGAAGTTCCTGTACTTCCCCGACGAGGGCCACTGGGTGCTCAAGCCCAACAACGCCAAGGTCTGGTACAGCACGGTGCTGGCCTTCCTCGCCCACCACGTGCTGGGCGAGGAGTGGCAGCGCCCCGAGCTGGTCTGACGGCCGTTCACCCGGCCGTCCACCTGGCGCTCCACCCGGCCCTCCACCCGAGGCGGGTCAGACCGGTAAGGCGACCCCGGTGAGCTCCTGCGACACCGCCCACAGCCGCCGCTGTGCGGCGGTGTCGTAGGAGGCGGGGGTGGAGCGCACCAGCTTCGGCGCGCCGCGCATCTGCTGGAAGCCGCTCGGGCCGTAGTACTGCCCGCCCTGCGCCTGCGGGTCCGTCGCGGCGCGCAGGGGCGGCAGCGCGCCCTGCTCGGCGGGCTGTGCGAGGAACGGCTCAACCAGGACCCGGTTGGCGGGCTGCATCCACACGGGCAGATGGCGGGTCAGCTCGGTGCTGGAGTAGCCGGGGTGCGCGGCGACGGCGACGGTCCGTGCGCCCGCGGCGTCGAGGCGGCGCTGCAGCTCGTAGGCGAAGAGCAGGTTGGCCAGCTTGGACCGGCCGTAGGCGGTGATGCGGTTGTAGCCGCGCTCGGACTGCAGGTCGTCGAAGTTCACCCCGCCGCGCGCGAACTGGTGCGCGAGGCTCGCCACGACGACGACGCGCGAGCCGGGCACCTCCAGCAGCCGGTCCAGCACCAGGCCGGTAAAGGCGAAGTGGCCCAGGTGGTTGGTGCCGAGCTGGAGCTCGAAGCCGTCGGCGGTCCTGCCGTAGGGCGGGAACATCACCCCGGCGTTGTCGACGAGCAGGTCGATCCGGTCGAAGCGCTCGCGCAGCTCGGCGGCCGCGTCACGGACGGAGGCCAGAGAGGCCAGGTCGAGTGCGAGCAGCTGCGCCTTGCCGCCGCCCTGCGCGCCGACGACCTCGGCCGCGGCGGCGGCGCGCTTCGGGTCGCGGCAGGCGAGCACGACCGTGGCGCCACGGGCCGCCAGCACCTTGGCCGTCTCCAGCCCCAGGCCGCTGTTGGCACCGGTGACGACGGCCACCCTGCCGGTCTGGTCGGGGACGTCGGCTGCGTTCCAGGCCATCGCGGGCCCTCCGGATTCGGGATGCGACAAAGTGAACACTGTTTACACTGCGATGCGCCCGATAGTGCTCCGGCCTCCGCACGGTGTCAAGCGGGCGAGCTCAGCGACAGCCGCGCGGCGGCTCGACGACTCGACGACTCGACGGCTCAGCGGCTCTGCGGCGGCCAGCGGCGGCTCGGCGGCGGCTCGGCGGCGGCGCGACGGTCGCCCATCAGCGGCTCAGGCCGCGTCCGACACGGTCCTGTCGGTGGGGTGCGGCAAGATGAAGCCCATGAGCCGAACCGCGCCCGGCGCCACCACCGCCCCCACGCTGATGCTGCTGGACTCCGCGAGCCTCTACTACCGCGCCTACTTCGGCGTGCCGGACTCGGTCCAGTCACCGCAGGGCGAGCCGGTCAACGCGGTGCGCGGTCTGCTCGACTTCATCGCCCGGCTGGTCGCCGACCACGCCCCCGACCAGCTCGTGGCCTGCATGGACGCCGACTGGCGCCCCCAGTGGCGGGTCGACCTCATCCCCAGCTACAAGACCCACCGCGTCGCCGAGGACCCGGCCCTCGCGGAGGCCGGCGAGGAGGAGACGCCCGACAGCCTCTCGCCGCAGATCCCCGTCATCTCCGCCGTCCTGGACGCCCTCGGCATCGCCCGGGTCGGCGTCCCCGGCTACGAGGCCGACGACGTCATCGGCTCCTTCGCCGCACACGCCACCGGCCCCGTCGACGTCGTCACCGGCGACCGGGACCTCTTCCAGCTCGTCGACGACGCCCGCCAGGTGCGCGTCCTGTATCCGCTCAAGGGCGTCGGCACCCTGCAACTGACCGACGACACCCTGCTGATGGAGAAGTACGCGGTCAACGGCGCGCAGTACGCCGATCTCGCCGCGCTGCGCGGCGACCCGAGCGACGGCCTCCCCGGCGTCCCCGGCGTCGGCGAGAAGACGGCCGCCAAGCTGCTCGCCGAGTTCGGCGACCTCGCCGGCATCCAGGCCGCCGCCGTCGACCCGGCCGCCAAGCTCACCCCCACGCAGCGCAAGCGCATCGTCGACGCCACCGCCTACCTCGCCGTCGCCCCCCAGGTCGTCCGGGTCGCCACCGACCTCCCCCTCCCGGACGTCGACCCGGCCCTCCCCGCCGAGCCGCTCGATCCGATGGCCCTGGAGTCCCTCGCCTCCCGCTGGGGCCTCGGCAGCTCGCTCCAACGCCTCGTCGACACCCTCGCCGCTCGTGCGGGCCGGTCCCGATCGAGCGTGCAGCCGTAGGCCGTTGCGGTCGGAGCCGTCCTTCACGGGTCCCGGTACAGTCCCGGTGCGACCGGACGTCCCGAGGCCGGGGCTCGCACCGAGACCACGTGGAGAAGACATGAGCCACCCCTCCGCCGACGCGTCGATGTCGGAGGCGTCCACGACCGAGGCGTTCGCGATTCTGTCCCGTCTGCTCGACGACCGCTGGACCTGTCGGAAGTTCCTCGCCGAGGAGGTCCCGCAGGAGCGGATCGAACGCCTGCTGACCTTGGCCCAGCGCACCCCCTCGTGGTGCAACACGCAGCCCTGGCAGGTCGTCGTCACCAGCGGCCGGAGCACGGAGCGGTTCCGAGCGGCCCTGAGCGAGCACGTCCTGTCCCAACAGCCCGCCGCGGACTTCGCCTTCCCGGCGCAGTACGCGGGCGTCTACCGCGACCGCCGCCGCGCGTGCGGTTTCCAGCTCTACGACAGCGTCGGGATCACCAAGGAGGACGCCGAGGGACGCGTGCAGCAGATGCTGCGCAACTTCACGTTCTTCGACGCCCCCCACGTCGCCGTCGTCACCACCGAGGCCGACCTCGGCGTCTACGGCGCGGTCGACTGCGGCCTCTACGTCAACACCTTCCTCCTCGGCGCCCAGAGCCTCGGCCTGGCCGCCGCCCCGCAGGCCGCGCTCGCGTCCTACTCCCCCTTCATCCGCGAGCACTTCGGTATCCCGGACAACCGCCGCGTCGTCCTGGGCATCTCCTTCGGCTACGCCGACCCCACCGCCCCCGTCAACTCCTTCCGCACCTCCCGCGCCGACCTCGACGACGTCGTCACCTGGAGTCGCTAGCGGTGGCGCCCCGCGGCGGGTTCACAGGCCGATGGACGCCGTCACCGGGAGGTGGTCGCTGCCGTCGGCCGGGAGGACCCGGGAGCTGTACGGTGTCACGCCGCGGACCAGGATCTGGTCGATCCGGACCATGGGGAGGGCCGCGGGCCAGGTGAAGCCGAAGCCGGCGCCGGCGGTGGACTGGACCGAGCGCAGGTGGGAGGTGAGGCCGGCGAGGGCGCGATCGTCGGTGGAGCGTTGATACGGGTCACCGTTCAACTGCCCGCGGCCGACCGCGCGCCGCCGGTCCGCACCCCTCCGACAGGTGACGACGGCGCGCCTCAGCCGCCGAGGGCGTGGACCATCGCAACGACGGCGCGCATCTGCGGGGCGGACTTGACCGCGTAGTCCGAGCCGTCGTAGCCGAACCAGTCCCAGCAGCCCTGCGGGTTGACGGGCAGGAGGCTCGAGATCGCCTGCGGGTAGAGGATCACCAGGTCGTTGGTGTCGGCGTAGGTGTCCAGGTTCCCGCGGTCGGCGAAGGCCGTGCCGAGCAGTTGCTGCGCGGAGAGGCAGCCGTGCAGCGCGACGACCAGACGGCACGGCGCGCCGGAGGCGCACGGGGGCGGGACGTAGAGCTGGCCGGTCGTGTCCATGGACAGGAAGGGACCGTAGCCGCCGGGTACGTAGGCGTTCTGGTCGAAGTGCACGAGCGTCCCGCGCGGGGCGCCGGTGTTGGGCGGGTTCACCTGGCCGAGCCAGGCGGTGAGCATCTCGCCCTCCGGGTCGTCGCCGCAGTCGTTGAGGAACGGCGGAGAGGTCAGCGGGCAGGGCACGACGCCGTCGGGGGTGGGCCAGGAGTGGCCGGCCGGGTCCCAGTCGTGGGTGGTCGTCACCGCACCGAAGTGCCGGTAGAAGTCGACGCCCGCCGCGGAGACCAGCGGGTTGACGATCGGGTCCAGGACGCCGTGGTAGGTGTAGACGGGCAGCCCGTCGAGGTTGGCGAGCGGATCGATCAGGCCCTGCGACGCCCACGTCTCGGCCTGCTGTTCGAGCGTGCCGACGCCGAGTCCGAGGTCGCAGGTGGCGAACCGGATGACGTTGCCCTGGCCGCAGTCGTAGGGACCGGCGGCGATCACGCCGACGCCGCGGAAGGTGCCCGAGTAGGCGACCTGGAGCTGCGTGGCCATGAAGCCGCCGGAGGAGACGCCGGTGGCGTAGTCGGCGGTGATGTTCAGTCGCGGCAACGGCGGCGCCTCGGCCCGCGCGGGCGCGGCCAGGCCGAGCGTGGCGAGGGCCGCCGCCGCGAGGACGGCGGCCGCCCCCCGCATGCCTCTCCCCAAGGAGCGGAAGCGGGGGTGGCGCGCGGGGCGGAGCAAGGGGCGGAGCGAGGGGCGGAGCAGAGAGCGGAGCTTCCTTGGCACGCGGACTCCTTCGTCGCGGTTCCCGTGGACGCGTTCCAACCAATCGATTGATTGGTTCTGCTGTTCGCCCGTTACCATCCGACTTCCGCGCTACCGTGTCAACCGATCGATCGGTGGGAACGGAGACGACGTGGACTCTCCCGGCTGGGAGTACCGGCGCGTGGTCGCGGTGGCGGCCGTGCTGCCGGCCGGCGTCACGCCGCCGGGCACCAAGGGACGCGTCCTCCGGGCCGGCCTGGAGCTCTTCGCCAAGGCCGGCTTCGCCGGCACCTCGATCCGGCAGATCGCGTGCGTCGTGGGCATCAACTCGGCCACCCTGTACGCGCACTACCCCTCCAAGGAGCACGTGCTGGCCGAGCTGGTCCGGATCGGGCACCAGGAGCTGCACGACCGCCTGACCGAGGCCGTCGTCCGGACCGGGGACGAGGACGCCGCCGCCGGCCTGACTGCACTGGTGCGCGCCCACGTGCTGCTGCACACCGACTTCCCGCTGCTGGCCGTAGTCACCAACAGCGAGCTGCACGCGCTCTCGCCCGAACTGGCCGCACCGTCACTCCAGTTGCGCGCCGACTGTCGTCGCCTGCTGCTGGACGTCCTCGAGCGCGGGTCTCGGCGAGGCGAGTTCGCGGTCGAGGACCTCCCGCTGGCCGCCACCGCGATCAGCGCCCTCGGCGTGCAGGTCGCGCACTGGTTCGGCCCGGACCAGAGCTACGGGCGCGAACAGGTCGCCGACCAGTACGCGCGCTTCGCGCTGCGTATCGCCGGGGCCCGCACCGACCCGGCGTCCCACCACCCTGTCCGTCCCCGCCGAACGACAGACGACCGCCCGGAGAGAGCATGAAGCGCATCCTGTTCGACGACGAGCACCAGGCCTACCGCGAGAGCGTGCGCGCCTTCCTGGACAAGGAGGTCGTGCCGCGTTACGCCGAGTGGGACCGGGCCGGCATCGTGCCGCGCGAACTGTTCACCGGCCTCGGCGCCCTGGGCGCGTTCGGGATCGCGGTGCCCGAGCGGTTCGGCGGGGCGGGCGTCGCCGACTTCCGCTACAACGTGGTGCTGCAGGAGGAGGCCGCCCGGCTCGGGGTCTCCCCCGCGATCCTCGGTCCGGCGCTGCACGCCGACGTCTGCATGCCCTACTTCCTGGACCTCACCACCGAGGAGCAGAAGGCCCGTTGGCTGCCGGGCATCGCCGCCGGCGAGCTCGTCACCGCCGTCGCCATGACCGAGCCAGGCACCGGGTCGGACCTCGCGGGCATCCGCACCAAGGCGGTCCGCGACGGCGACCACTACGTGATCGACGGCGCGAAGACGTTCATCACCAACGGCGTCAACGCCGACCTCGTCGTCGTCGCCGTCCGCACCGGCGAGCACCCGCACCGGGGCCTCAGCCTGATCGTCGTCGAGCGCGGCGCCCCCGGCTTCGAGCGCGGCCGGAAACTGGAGAAGGTCGGCCTGCACGCCCAGGACACCGCGGAGCTGGTCTTCACCGGCGCCCGCGTGCCCGTGGCCAACCTGATCGGCCGCGAGGGCGAGGGCTTCTTCGGTCTCACCCGCAACCTGCCGCAGGAGCGGATCTCCGTGGCCGTCTCCGGCCTGGCCCAGGCGACCGCGGCGTTCGAGTGGACGGTTGCCTACGTCCGCGAGCGCAAGGCCTTCGGCAAGCCGATCGGCGCCCAGCAGGTGGTCAAGCACCGCCTGGCGGAGATCGCCACCGAGATCGAGATCGCCCAGCACTACCTCGACCGCTGCGTCCTCGCGCTCGGCGACGGTGAGCTGACCGTCGTGGACGCGGCCAAGGCCAAGTGGTGGTGCACCGAGCTGCAGGGGCGGGTCGTCGACGCGTGCGTCCAACTCCACGGTGGCTACGGCTACATGCTCGAGTATCCGATCGCCCGGGCCTGGCAGGACAGCCGGGTCACCCGGATCTACGCCGGCACCACGGAGATCATGAAGGAGATCATCGGCCGCTCCCTCGATCTTGGCCAATGACCTGTCAGATGCCTTTGGCCCGTGCTAACTTCGCGCGCGATGCACCGCTGAGATCGCAGCGTCGGCCGATCTGCCGACGAGGGGGAGAGCCAGGGTGAGCGTCACCGCGCAGCGCGCTGCGGAGGAGTTCCTCAACCGGACGATGTGGCAGCGGGAGGGGCGACAACGGCCGGATCCGTTCGTCGCCCTGCTCGCCCCGCGCGGCTCCGGCAAGACCGCCGTGTTACGGACGCTCTCGCGGGAGTGCGGCGGCAGCGTCGTGCACAGCATCCTCGACTGCGCCACGCTGCCGAAGGGCGACGACGTCATTCCGGTGGCGGCCAACAGGATCGCCTTCGACATGACCCGCGCCTGGCAGCACCTGAAGCAGCCACCGAGCTTCCACCGCTTTCGACTCGCCTATCTCGCACGCGACTTGCCGGCGCTGCCCGCGGACCGCACGCGGGCCCTGGCGGAGATGAGCACCCGGATCCAGGAGTACGCGGACAGCACCCGGGCCGGGCGGGCCGCCGCCCGCACCGCCCAGACCGCCCAGCAGGGGCTGGACGTCGCGGCCGACCTCACCTCGTCCACGCTGCCCGGGCTCGCCAAGGTCGTGCCGCCCGCCCGCGACACCGCCAAGGCCCTCACCAGGCTGCTCTCCCAGAAGGCGTCACTCCTCGGGGTGCGCAAGGGGATCGGCTACCACGGCCGCACCCGCTCGGCGGAGTCCGCCGACCCGATCGACGCGCTGATCGCGCTCAGCCAGGCAAGGCCCAAGGACGCCGCGGCGGAGCTGATGGACGCGCTGCTCGCCGATCTGGAGGCCAACGCGGGCAAGGGCACCATCCCGGTCAGCTGCCACTGCCGCATCCCGGCCGAGCCGTCCGAACGGCACGGACGGATCCGGCACGAGCACGCCTGGGTCCTGCTCGTCGACAACGCCCAGACCGAGTCCGGCCGCGCCTTCCTCGCGGCGCTCGGCGCCGCCCGGCAGCGGCGCGCCCAGGCCTCCTCCGCCTCCACAGCAGACAACGCGACCACCCCTGCGGGCCACGACCCGCTGCTGGTGGTCGCCGCCTTCAACCAGTGGCAGGACGAGTGGCGGCACCACTGGCTCGAGCCGTGGACCGCGGCCTCCCCCGGCGCCCACCGCGCCGCAATCCCGACCTTCTCCGAGGTCAGCCGCTCCCACTGGGAATCCCCTGCCGCGAGCGGCGCCGGTGACGGACGCCGCTCCGGACCGGGCTCCGGCGTCGGCGCCTGGCTGCCGGTGTGGCTCGACGGCGCGCACCACGCCGGAGCGCCGGGAGCTCAGCGGGCCGGCCGGGCCGGCGGCACCGCGGAGGAGGCGGCCGACCTTCTGTGCGCGGGCCACCAGCGCGGACAGGACGCCTTCGAGAACGCGCTGGCCCAGGACGCCGAGCTGCACGCTGCAGCGCACTCCCGCCCGCTCAGCTCACGCCCTTTCGGGGCGCTGATGCTGCGGAACACCGACCACGAGGGCGCCGTCGCGCCGCTGTGGCGGCACGGGCTGGCGCACCTCTCCGGCGAGATCGACGTCCCGGACCGGCACTGGGTCAACCTGCCGGACACAGTGGCCGCCGCGGTCTACCTGACGGACCCGCGCGCGGTGGAGGACACCCGGCTGCCGGCCGAGGTCCCCGGCCTGAACGGCACCCTGCAGTCGCTGCGGAAGCACCTATGGATCAGCGCGGTCACGCCGACGGCGACGGAGTCGCGCACGCGCCACGTCCGGCGTCCCGTCCTCCATCCGTGGCTGCGCGCGTGCCTGCTGACCGGGCTCGCCGCCGCCGACAGCCCGCCAGGCCCGAACCCTCCGGGCGCCGCCACTTGGCCGTCCGCCCCGAACGACACCTGGCGGCGCGCGTTCCAGCGGCTGCGACCACAGGACCCGACCCCCGACAGACAGCTCTTTCACGACCTGGCGCTGCATCAGTTCGACGCGGTGGCGCGCGTCATGGCCGCCACCTTCGACCAGGACCGGCACTCCGCCTGGGTCGAGCGGCTGTGGTACGTCACCTCGGCGCCCACGGCGCTGCCGCTCCACGAGACGCTGCGGTCGTCCTACGAACGGCTGGTGGACCAACCGCGCTGGCGCAGCGACGTCGAGGCGCCGACGGCGAAGCTGGTGCTGCTGCTCTGGCTCTACAACGACCCGCTGACCGAGGCCGACGGCTACTGGGACGAGCAGATCGCCCAGGCCTTCCGCGGTCTCGCCGGCCGGTCGACCCAGTCCGACGTGGACGCGCTGCTGCAGGCGGCCGCCCGGTTCTCGCACTGACCGGTCCTGGCCCGGTCCTGGCCCGGTCCCCGCTTGGCCCTCGCTCGGTCCCCGCTTGGCCCTCGCTCGGTCCCTTTCCGGTCACCCCGGTCGACGCCTGTGCGCGGCCGAACCTCCCGTCGTTACGGAGCCCCTCATGCCTCCCGTGCAGCCCCGCTTACCGATCATCTGGAAGCACCCCGTCCTGTCCGCCGTCGTCGCGCTGCTGGCGACGGCCGCCCTGGTCTTCGCCGGGCTGCGGATCGCCGACGCCGTGGACTCGGCCCCGATCGCCTGCGGCCGCGGCATGGAGCTGGTGAACTCGCCGCTCTCGTGCGTCGGCGTCGACCTGGACGGCGGCCCGTTCGCGAAGCAGGAGCCCGCGCGGCTGCAGGCCCTGCGGGCCCAGGTGAACCAGGCCGACGCGCAGGTGACCGGCTCGTCGTACGTGACCGTGGTGCTGCTGCTCGACTTCTCGCCGGTGGCGGGGGTCGACACCGTCACCTACGACGCCCTCTACCCCGTCGTCGAGGGGGCGCTCACCGCGGCGTGGCGGGCGAACCACACCGCCGCCTTCGGCAGCCGCGACCTCCCCGTCAAGCTCGTCCTGGGCAACATGGGCAGCCAGTACGGCTCCTGGCCGAGCGCGGTGCGGCTGATCGCCGCCAACGCCAAGGCCCAGCACATCACCGCGGTCACCGGTCTCGGGCAGAGCACCGACGAGACGCGGGCCGCCGCCGCCTGGCTCTCCGACAACGCGCACCTGCCCGTCATCGGGGCGACGGTCACCGGCGACGACATGAACACCCAGCCGCAGGACATGGGGGGCGGCCCGACCCGCGACTTCTTCCGGGTGTCCACCACCAACTCCGAGTCGGTGAAGGCGGCGGCCGCCTTCGTGGCCGGGATGCGCCCCTCGCCCGCCTCGATCGCGATCGTCGAGGACAACGCCTCGCAGGACGACTACGTCTCCACTCTGGTGACGGCCGCCGGGAGGGACCTTCCGGCCCCGGGCCGGACCCTCACGAAGCTGCCCTTCACCTCGCCGCCCCCGACCGACCGGAACCTCTCATCGGGGGTGAGCCGACACGACTACCTCGTCCAGCAGTTCACGCTCATGCACGCCAACCTGTGCCAGGCCGCGCCCTCGCTCGTCTACTTCGCGGGCCGCGGGGACGACCTCGACGCCTTCGTGGAGACCTGGGTGCAGCAGGGGACGTGCGGCCTGAGGAACCTGGCCGTCATCTCCGGCGACGACGCCGCGACGGAGATCGGCGACCCGACGGTCGACCAGGCGATCGCCGCCCAGAAGATCTCCCTCTTCTACACGGCCCTGTCGAGCCCCGACGAGTGGCAGCAGATCGGCTGCTCTGCGGCCGCCACGCAGAACTTCGACCAGTTCCGGGCGGCCTTCACCGGGCAGCCCGACGGCTGCACGCATCAGCGGCTCGCCCCGGACGACCACGCGACGCCGCTCGCCTTCGACGCGAACGACCTGAGCAGCGGTCACGCCATGCTGACCCACGACGCCGTGGCCGCGGCCGTGTCGGCGGCGCGCAACGACGCGATGCTGCTGACCGATCCGGAGTCCCAGGTCGGCGTCCTGGACCAGATGAACTGCACGCACATGATCCCCGGCGCCAGCGGGTGGATCGCCCTCGGCCCCGGCGGCAACCCCCTCGACCGGCCGGTGCCGGTCGTCCGCGTGAACGGGGACGGCACCACGTCGACCGTCCAGCTCACCTGGCCGGGCGGAGTTCCACTGCTGCAGAGCCCCCAGCCCGGCCAGACGAGGGCCCCCGGCTGCTGACGCGGCCGACCGGTGGAACCGGGTTCAGACCTCGGGTTCAGCCGAGACCGAGGCTCTGCAGGGCCGTGGTCCAGTCCGTGGCGATGGCGTCCTGCGCAGCCGCGAGGCTGACGGTCCCGTGGCAGACCGCCGTCTTGAGCCTGGTCTCCACCGAGTCCTTGCTGAAGGACGTCTCGCTGGTGCCTCCGGTGGCGTAGCGCGGCTCGGGCCAGAGGTTGTTCGGGTCGCGCGGGTCGCCGCCGAGCTCCAGCGGGATGAAGTGGTCCTCCTCGTAGTCGGCCATGCTGGTGTCGCTGTAGCCGTACTCGGCGATCTGCTGCTTCTTCAGCGCGTTGGTGTACGAGGTCGACGGACGGATGGTCGCCGTCCAGCCGGAGACGCAGATGGTGGAGCCGATGGTGGCCTGCGTGACGTCCGGGTTGGTCGCGCCCGGCGTGCAGCTCGGGTCCGGCAGCGGCAGGTACGCCTGGGAGCAGGTGGCCGCGGCGTGGGCGGAGCCGGTTCCGAAGACGAACCCGCCCGCGGTGAGGGCGAGTGCGGCGGAGGATATGAGCAGGCGGCGGATGGCGGCGGGCATGGGGGACTCCGTTTCCCTGTGGGATGGCTGTGATGGTGGCGAGTTGCGTACATGACACCACCAGCCCGTGGGGACTAGAAGGCGGCCCTGCGAAACTCCTGATGTCCAGTCAGTAACCGCCCAGTCAACGCGCGGAGACTCCAGGCGGGAGAAGGCCGCCATCCACCCGAGCCCGCAGCGGGGCGCCCGTCGACCGGCGTGGTCCTGCCCACCGTCGTCGCAGGCCGCCCGACCCGCCGCGTCGACGCGCTCGGCTGAGCGGGCGTGCCGGGCCTGCCCCGGCTGCCCGTGCTGCCGTGCCGCTCCGAAAAGGTGAGTACCCGTACTCATGCGCCATCTGGAGGATCCACGCCATGCTGCCCGGGATATCGACACGGGAGGCGCTGATGCACGATCACCTACCCCCACCGGGCAGCCAAGACCCACGGCCCGTCTCCGGCTGGCACACCGACCCGGGCAAGCCCGTCCGGAACTCCTCCCCGCGCTCGGGCTGGGAGGTCTTCGGGATCGTGATGGGGGTGCTCCTCACGGTGGCGTTGGTCGTCGGCGGTCTGGCCGTGGTCGGCTGGATCGTGCTGGTCTACGTCGGCATGCACCAGTGGGCGGCGAACAAATGAGGGCCCGGCGGGATCTGACGCGCCCGGCGTTGACGCGCGCCGACCTGACGGCCCGGCTGCGGCTGCTGTTCGCCCTGAGCCGTCCGCCCGTCTTCGTCCTCCTCGCCGTCTACGCCGCGCTCGGCCTGACCGCGACCGGGCACGGCGAGGACCGGCTGCTGCTCGGCCGGGTCCTGGTGCCGGTCGCGGCGTTCCTGCTCTTCTCGGTGGCGGTCAACGACCTGGCCGACGAGCGCATCGACCGGGTGAACCTGGCCGGCGACCCGAGCCGCCCACTGGCCGACGGCCTCGTCCGCAGCGAGCGACCCGGAGCAGGCATCGGCGACGGGCGGGGCCTGCGGCGGGAGTTGACGGCGGTGGCCGTTGTCGCGAGCGTCATGGCCCTCGGGTCGGCGGCGTCGCTCGGGTGGGGGCCCGGCCTCGCGGTGGCGGCCGGGCTCGCGGTCAGCGCCGCGTACTCGCTGCCGCCGGTCCGGCTCTCCGCGCGCGGCGCGGTCGCCGCCCTGGTGCTGCCGGCCTGCTACGTCGCGGTGCCCTACCTCGTCGGACGGCTGGCCGCGCACCCGACGGCCCACTTCGGCGACGGCCTGCTCCTCGCCGGCCTCTACGTCGGCTTCGTCGGCCGGATCCTGCTGAAGGACTTCCGCGACGTGCGCGGCGACGCGCTCTTCGGCAAGCGCACCTTCCTGGTGCGGCACGGACGCGTCTGGACCTGCCGGTTCAGCGCGGCCTGCTGGACGGCGGGCGCCGCTCTGCTGCTCGCGGGCGCACCGCACCGCACCGGCACGCTGGTCGCCGTGACGTCAACCCTTCTGGCGGTGACGCTGTGGCTGCTGCACGGGATCGCGCGCAACGACCACCCGCGTCGGGAAGCGCTGCGCATCAGCGCCGCCGCGATCGTGGGACGCGGACTGCTGCTGGTCCTGCTCGCCCACGAGTCGCTGCCCGCCGTGCACTGGCCCGCCTGGGCGCAGAGCGGCCTGTTGCAGGCGCTCACGGTGCTGACGCTCGTTCAGGCGGGGACGATGCTGCGGCACGGCCCGCGCGGCCGTCTCGCGCTGCGCGTGCCGACGGCGGAGGAGGCCCCGCTCAGCCCCACCCCGGAACCGGCGGCTGCGGCCACGGCGGCAGCCTCGGTGGCGGCCCGTCCGTGACCAGGTCGGCGACGGCCTCACCGCCTTCGCGGCCCTCGCCACGGCCGCGCGGTCGACCGAGCCAGCAGCGCGGCGTGGTCCTGAGGAAGACCAGTTGCCACGGCTCAGGACTCTAGCGGCCCGGCTCGGGGCCGCAGCGGCCTCCGCCGCGAAGGCGTGACGCGCGTCACGCGCGTCACGCGCGACGGGAACCGGCCCGGCTTCTCGTACGTCCAACAGGCGGGACGTCCGCCCGGCCTGACAAGGCCTGGGGTGACGCCCCGCCAGGCGTCGGCCTCGGCGGTTCGGCCGGACCGGCCTGGCAAGATGGGGCCATGAGCATCGTCAAGATCAACGCGCTCACCGTCCCGACGGAGATGCGCGCCACCCTGGAGCAGCGATTCGCGTCCCGCGCGGGCGCGGTGGAGAGCTCCGACGGCTTCGAGTGGTTCGAGCTGCTGCGCCCCGTCGAGGGCACCGACCAGTACCTGGTGTACACGCGTTGGCGGAGCGAGGAGGACTACCAGAACTGGATGTCCGGTCCGATGCAGGCCGCGCACGCCGGGGGCGGTCAGGGCGGCCGTCCGCAGGGCGAGGGCGGCGGCGCGCCGAGGCCCGCCGCGACCGGCTCCACCCTCTGGTCCTTCGAGGTCGTCCAGCAGGCCGCCCCGAAGACCGTCTGAGCCCGAGCCCGAGCCCGCCCCGCGTCCGACCCGAGCCCGGAGAGCCCCCACCCATGCCGCACGCGACCGCGCCCGACGGGACCCGCATCGCCTACCAGGTCCACGGCGACGGCGCGGAGCAGGCGGGCGAGCGCGTCCCGCTCGTCCTGCTCTCCGGCCAGTCGAACAGCCACCACTGGTGGGACAGCGTCCGCGCGGACTTCGACGCCGCGCGGACGACCGTCACGCTCGACTACCGCGGCACCGGGGACAGCGACAAGCCCGACGTGCCCTACAGCACGCCGGGCTTCGCCGAGGACGTCGTGGCCGTCCTGGACGCGCTCGGGATCGACCGCGCGGACGTCTACGGCACCTCGATGGGCGGCCGGGTCGCCCAGTGGCTCGCGGCGCGGCACCCGGAGCGGGTGCGCCGACTCGTGCTGGGCTGCACCTCGCCGGGCGGCCTGCACGGCTTCGAGCGAGACCGGTCCGTCAGCACGGCGCTCGCCTCGCGCGACCACCGCGCGGCCCGCGCCGCCTTGCTCGACCTGATGTACACGCCCGCCTGGCTCGCCACCCACCCCGGCCCCTACGGCACGACGGGCGATTCTCGGATGCCCGCGTACGCCCGCGGCCGCCACCTCACCGCGAGCCGCCGCCACGACGCCTGGGACGTACTGCCGGACATCACCGCGCCCACGCTCGTCGTCCACGGCACGGCGGACGCCTTCAATCCGACCGCCAACGCCCCGCTCCTCGCGGAGCGCATCCCGAACGCCCGGATGCACCTGATCCCCGACGCGCGCCACGCGTACTTCGAGGAGTTCCACGAGGTCGCCGGCCCGCTCGTGCTGAACTTCCTGGACGCACCCACCGGCTGAGCTCAGGCAGTCGGCGCGTCCGCCCCGGGCCAACCCCACGCCCGCGCCAACCCGAGCACCGTCGGACACGGCCACCCGAGCCGCCCGCCCGCGCCCGGCTCCGCGCAGACGGCACAGCGGCCGTCGACGTCCGCGTGGTCCGCGAGGATCGCGCGCTCCGCCTCCACCCGCCGTAGCGCCGCCTCCGGCATGTGCAACCGGATGTGCGCCTCGGCGGCCCGCGTCTCCGGCGTGGTCACCTCCTGCCCGGCCAACAGGAACTCCACCGGATGCGTGGGCCACAGCAGCAACGCCGGCTCACTCGCCGCCCGCGCCCGCTCCACCGCCTCCGCGTGCGCCTGCCGCAGAAACCCGACCCCGGGATGCTCCCCCACATCTCCCCCCAGGACCTCGCCCTGCACCATCCCTCAGCCGCCTTCCACCCGTCGGATCACCCACCTATCGATCATGAGTCCCCCGTCCTCAGGCTCCAACTCGTCACTCCACCGGCTGCCTCCGCTTCCGGTGACCGCCTTCCTGGTCCGCCGAAGAAGAGGACCGGGAAGGCGGGCGCAGAACTGCTGTCAGAGCAGGGTGTGCCAGTAGTACCAGAAGCGGTCCAGGACCAGCAGGGCGATGGTGAGGTAGCCCGCGAAGGGGAGCAGCCAGTACCAGCCGGAAAGGGCGGTGACGCGGTCGCGGCCGCCGGGTGGGAGGGGGATGGTGCCGGTGCGGAGGTTGTGGACGGTGGTGTACCAGAAGAGCAGGATCATCGTCGTCCAGACGACCATGCAGTACGGGCAGACCGCGCCGATGGAGTAGAGCGTCTGGTCGATCAGCCAGCCGATGAAGCAGATCCCGAAGACGGTGCCCGCCTGCAGGCCGAGCCAGAACCAGCGGGGCAAGCGGACGCCGGTCAGCGCCACCACGCCGATCGTGACCACGACCGAGAAGGCGCCCAGTCCGATCAGGGAGTTGGGGAAGCCGAAGGCCGAGGCCTGGGCGGTGCGCATGACGGAGCCGCAGCTGATGATCGGGTTGATGTTGCAGCTGGGGTTGTAGTGCGGGTTCTCCAGCAGCTTGATCTTCTCGACGGTCAGCACCGTCGCCGCCGCCAGGGCGATCGCTCCGGCGATGACCAGCAGCAGCGCGTAGCCGCGCGAGGCGGCGACGCGGGTCGCCGCCCAGCCCTGGGCCGACTCCGGCTCCGGCTCCACGGCCGCCTGTGCGTCCGGCGGGATCATCGGGTCCAACACCCCCTTGTCGGCCATCACTTCGCCCCGGTGGTCTGCTGGATCAGCGCGGTGTAGGCGTTCGGGCTGATCGGGCTGCCCTGGCTGTCGAAGACGTTGATCTGCTTGCCGTCGAGCTTCAGCGTCGGCGTGCCCTGGACGCCGCTGGCGTTGAACGCGTCGGAGACCTTCTGCGCCCAAGGGGCGTAGACGCGGTCCTGCACGTCCTTGGTGAACTGCGGGGTGACCAGGCCCGGCACCTTCTTCGCCAGGTCCAGCAGGGTGTTCAGGTTGCCGAAGCCGTCCGTGGTCTCCTCCGGCTGGTTGGCGTAGAGGACGTCGTGGAACGCCTTGAACTTGGCCACACCGCCGTCGTTCAGGGCGGCGCCCGCGACCTGGAGCGCGTCCATCGAGCCGGTGCCGCGGAGGTTGTCGTCCAGGAACGTCGCCATGTGGTACTGGATCTTGTACGTGCCGTTGTCGGCGAGCTGCTGGATGGTCGGACCGTCGGTCTTCTCCAGCTTGTCGCAGATCGGGCAGCGGAAGTCCTCGTAGACGTCCAGGGTGTGCTTGGCGCTCGGGTTGCCGTAGACGATCACGGTGTCGTCGCTGCCGGAGACGTGCGCGGGCACGACGAGCTTCTGCCCGGCAGCGGCGGCGTTGCCGCCGGAGGCCCCGCTCTTGCCGGAGGACGAGCCGCCGAGGTTGCTCACGACGACCGCACCGACCGCGATCACGGCGATCGCCGCCGCGACGCCCGCGCCGATGCCCACGCGACGCAGCCGCTGGCGGCGCTCCTCCTCGGCCGCACGGGCGGAGCGCATCCGCTCACGGGCGTCGGCCTGGTTCCTGCTCGCGTTCTGGTTCTGGTTCCTGGTGTTGTTCTTGCTGGTGCTCATGGCCGTCCTCACACGGGTCGTGCTGCAGGGAGAAGAGAGGTGAGGGAACGGGCCCGGAGGGGCGGACAGCACGGCATGGCCGCGTCGAGCGGCCGGGAGCTCTCAGGCTCGGTGGGGTGTGCTGCGGCTCAGCGGGCCCAGGCCAGGGACGGCGGGCCGCGACGCGGAGCCGTCCGGGGCAGCGACTCCTGCGGGCCGAGCACCTTGGGCCGGCGACTGACCGCCGGTGGGCACGGGGGCGCGGCCGGCGCGAACAGCGGAGCGGCGAGGCGGAGCAGGAGCGCGCGGACGCGCGGGCGGATCGTGAGCGCGACGGTGGCGAGCAGGCCGAACAGCGCGGCCTCGCCGCGTCGCAGCCACCAGGCGGCGGCGAGCGCGAGCAGCAGGTGCAGGGCCAGCAGCAGCAGCGCCTGCCCGCCGGTGAGCGCGATCAACGCGCGTGGCGCCTGCTCGGTGATGCCGAGCAGGCCGGGACGGATGTTGCCGCCGCCACAGGCGATCACGCCCCACCCCGGCAGCCCCGGCGCCGCGCCGGGGCCGGGCGGACAGCTCTGCTGTCCCGCGTTGAACAGGGCATTCATCGCGACCTGCAGGGGGACGAGCGTCAGGGCGATCGCCCAGTAGCGCCGCTCGCCCCTGAAGACGACCAGCGCGGCGAGCAGACACCCGCCGAAGGCCAGCAGCGCGACGTCCACGGGCACCGGCTCACCGGTCACCACGAGCCGCGCCCCGATCGGAAGCATGACGGACAGCGCGGCGAACACCGCCGCGCGCAGGAGCCTCAGCCCTTGACCGTCCATCCTTCGGAGTATCGCAAACCTTCCAGGGAAGGGACAGCGAGCCTCCCCTCCGGCTCCGCAGGAACTTCCTGAGAATCCGGGCCGCGCCGCAAAGGCGGGGGCCCGCACCGCGCGGTCCGGCGCCCGGTGCGACCGCCGGCGGAGGGAGTGGGTGCGGGCCGGGCCTGGTAACCTGCCCGGATTCTTCGACCGGGAGGCGGGATGGCCGCAGGCACGGGAGCCAGAGGGATCACGGCCGGAACTGCCGTGCTGGCGCTGGGGGCGCTCGGCGCGCTCGCCGGATGCGGTGGCGGGCCCACCGGGCCGGTGGCGGTGGCGAAGTCGCGGGCCACCCCGCCGCTCTCCGCCGCGTCCCTGCGCGGCGGACTGCTGCCCGGGAAACTCCCGCACGGCTGGACCGTCCAGCAGGCGGCCGTGAACCCCGCGCCCGGCAGCCCTGCCGGGGTGACGCCGCCGCCGGGCTGCCAAGTGCTGCTCGGGGAGGACGTCGTCGACGACAGCGCGACCGCCGCGGGCGCCTCCGCCTCGGCTCGGGTCGCGCAGAGCCGCGGCGCGAGCGCCACCGAGACGCTCTACGCCTTCGCCGGCCATGACGCCGTCTCGGCCGTCTCCACGATCCGCGCGCTCGCCCGCCGCTGTGCGAGGCAGGCGTCCGCGGACGGGACCACGACGCTGTTCTCCGTCACGAGCGGCCCCTCCCTCGGCGACGACAGCCTGGTCGTGCACGCGCGCCAGACGTACAAGGCCGAGCCGGGCGTGGAACGGTTCGCGGACGCGAGCGTCGTGCGAGTGGGGCACTTCCTGGTCGTGCTGTCCACGTTTCCGGTGTCGCGCCCGGACAGCGCCGCCGTCGCGTCGCTGATGCCCCTGGCCGTCGCACAGTTCGAGCGGGGGGCGCACCTCACGCCGTCCCCGTGAGACGGCGGGTCCCAACCTGCCGAACCCCGAGACGCCGAACCCGGAGACGCCTTCCTCGTCCGTCGCACAACGACGGTGAAGCACGTGACCCGTCGGTGCGCGACGGGCCGTCAGGTGTCGTGGGGGGACGACATGGCAGGTGGATTCCGGGCGTGGTGGAACGGGCAGCCGAGCGACGCGCCCAGGCGGGCGCGGGTGGAGCACCTCGCGGAGCCCCTGAGCGCCTCGACCCGCGAAGAGCGCAGCACGGTCGGCTATCTGACGGCGACTGAGCTGGGGTTCGTCCTCGCCTGTCGGTGCCGTCTGCGCGCCGAGACGGCCCCGCCCGCATGGGCGGGCTCCCTGCATCCGGGCCCGCGCGCGGCGCTGCTCCAGGGGCTGCGATACCTCGGAGCACGGAGGCAGGACCGGACCTGAACATCACCGTTCGATAACGAGTCTGGTCCAACCGTTCGCTTTGTTTCACCCCCCTGCCACTTTGTTACCCGCCAGTCGTCATCCGACTGCCGGACAGTCCCCTCGTCGAACCTTCTCGCCCCGGAGGACTCACGTGGCGCCCGTCACTCGCCGTACCTTCCTCGGCTCCGCCGCCGCCCTCGGCGCGGCGCTGGGCCTGGACTCGCTGCCCGGCACCGCGACCAACGCGGCCGCAGCCACCACAGGCACCATCACCGACGTCAAGCACGTCGTCGTGCTCATGCAGGAGAACCGCAGCTTCGACCACTACTTCGGCGCGCTCAAGGGTGTCCGCGGGTTCGGCGACCGCGCGACGATCCAGCTGCCCGGCGGCTACAACGTCTTCGACCAGCCGAACGGCAGCGGTCGCCAGTACCCGTGGCAGCTCAGCGCCACCAGCACCTGGTGGTGGGGCAGCAGCGGCGAGACGCTGGCCCAGTGCGACGGCTCGCTCGACCACTCCTGGTCGACGCAGCACTCCGCCTGGAACAACGGCAAGATGGACAACTGGGTCTCCGCCAAGAACTCCGTGCGGACCCTGGGCTTCATGAACCGCTCGGACATCCCGTTCCACTACGCGCTGGCCGACGCCTACACCATCTGCGACGCGTACCACTGCTCGATCCTGTCGGCCACCGGCCCCAACCGCACCTACCTCTGGTCGGGTTGGATCGACCCCTCCGGCACCGCGGGCGGCGCCGCCTACGACGGCGGCTCCGAGTCCGGCCTCAAGTGGCAGACCTACGCCGAGGCGCTGCAGAACGCCGGCGTGAGCTGGAAGGTCTACCAGAACGCCAGCGACAACTTCGGCGACAACGCGCTGGCCTACTTCAACCAGTTCACCAGCGCGCCGAGTTCGAGCCCGCTGGCGCAGAACGGCATGGGGTCGGTGCCGTCGACCGGCTCGACGCCGGACGACATCGCCAACGCGATCAAGTCCGACTCGCTCAACAACACGCTCCCGCAGGTCAGCTGGGTGGTCTCGAACCAACTCTTCTCCGAGCACCCCGACGGGCCGCCGGAGAACGGCGCGCACTTCGTCAACCTGGTCATCCAGGCCCTCGCCGCGAACCCGGACGTGTTCAACTCCACCGTCCTGTTCCTCAACTACGACGAGAACGACGGC
>NZ_BBPO01000003.1:32095-35835 GCF_000787815.1 Streptacidiphilus neutrinimicus | reverse complement strand
GGGCTGCCCTCGCTTCCCGACACCAGCGCCACCATCAGCCAGGCCACGGCCAACGTGCAGATCAATCCGGCCCCCGGCACCAACTCGATGCCCACGCAGGAGGCCGGCACCCGCCCGGCCCGGGCACTGCCCTACCAGCCCAACGCCTGGGTCGACCACATCGAGTACGACGCGAACGGCCAGATCCTGCTCTGGATCGACATGGCGAACCAGGGCCCGCAGGCCACCGCCTACGCGCACTACTCCATCTATGCCAACAACTACCGCAGCGGCGGCCCGTGGCAGTACACCGTCGCGCCGTACGCCAACGGCAAGGACGGCACGGCCAACGACTACTTCAACATCGGCACGAACTACGGCAACGGTCAGTACGACCTCACCTGCGTCGGCCCGAACCGCTTCCTGCGCCGTTTCCAGGGCAACGCGAACGGCGCGGGCAAGGGCTGCGAGGCCAGCACGTACTACGCCCCCGCGCCGAACACCGGCCAGGAGGCCGTGTGGTTCAAGATGACCAACACCGGCTCCAGCACGGTCACCTACACCATCACCTCCACCAACTACCGCACCGACGGCCCCTGGACCTACCAGGTCGCCCCGGGGGCGACGGTGTCGGACTACTTCAACGCGGTGGCGTACGACAACGGCTGGTACGACTTCACGGTCACCGTCGACGCCGACTCCTCGTGGAGCCGCCGGGCCACCGGCCACATCGAGACCGGCGCGGCGAGCGTCAGCGGCTGACGCGGCGGCTGACGCGGCGGCTGACGCCACTCAGGCCGCGGCAGCCGACCCCGGTGCGGGGCGGAGGTGGAACCAGACCCACTTTCCGTCCCGCACCCGGAAGTACCCCCAGTCGTCGCTGAGGTCCTTGATCAGCCTTAGCCCGCGCCCCGACTCGGCGGCGCGGGCGGCGACACCCGGCCGCACCGGCAGCGGCGTGGCCGGGTCGCCGTCGAAGACGGCGCAGAACATGCCCCCGGACCGGTGGTCCACGCACATCTCGACCGTCACCCACGGGCCGTCGGTGTGCTCGACCGCGTTCGCGACGGCCTCGGTGACGAGCAGCTTGCCGCGGTCGGTGACGTCCTCGTCGTCGGGGGCGAGCGCCGCGACGGTGTGCCGCGCCTGCGCGGCCGCGCGTGCGTGCCGCGGCAGCGTGAGGACGGCGGCCGGCGTGCGGTGGTCACGTGCGCGGGCGTGCATCTCGATCGCTCCTCTGCGGGCCTGGCGGCGGACGCTGCGGCCAGGCTCCACACGCCGGCACCGCGTCCTCATCTCCCACGCTACGGCTGCGGAGCCCCCGGATCAGTGCGGCGTTGGGCCCCGCCCAGGGCGCCGAAAGGCGTCCCGCCGCGGGACCTAGGTCCCGGGCAGGTCCCGGACGCCGTCCCGGCGCCGTGGCCCGGCGGGCCGGGACTCCCGCGCTCCGACCGGCCGGGATTCGCGCCGTTCCTCGCGCCCGCCGGGCCACCGCAACATAACCTGCGTATATGACGCCTTCCCTGCGGTACGGGTCGGGCCCGGGGCGCTGGGTCCTCGCCGCGACGGTCCTCGGTTCCGGCCTCGCGTCGATCGACGCCACCGTCGTGGGGATCGCGCTTCCCGCGATCGGGCGGGATTTCCATGTCGGGCTCGCCGACCTGCAGTGGGTGGTCACCGCCTACACGCTGACCCTGGCGGGTCTGCTGCTGGTCGGGGGCTCGCTCGGGGACCGGTTCGGACGGAAGAAGGTCTTCCTGATCGGCGTGGTGTGGTTCGCGCTGGCGAGCCTGATCTGCGGGTTCGCCCCCAACTCGGCGACGCTGATCGGGGCCCGCGCGCTCCAGGGCGTCGGCGCGGCGCTGCTCACCCCGGGGAGCCTGGCCATCATCGAGGCCTCGTTCGTCCCGGAGGACCGGGGGCGAGCCATCGGCGCCTGGTCGGGGCTGAGCGGGGTGGCGACGGCCATCGGGCCGTTCGTCGGCGGGTGGCTGGTGCAGGCCGTCTCCTGGCGGCTGATCTTCGCGATCAACCTGCCGCTGGCCGTGGTCGTCGTGGTGCTCGGCATCCGGCACGTCCCCGAGTCGCGGGATCCGGCCGCGGCGGAGGGGAGCGTGGACGTGACGGGCGGGGCGCTGATCACGCTGGGGCTGGTGGGACTGACCTACGGGCTGATCGAGGGACCCTCGCGGGGCTGGCAGAGCGCCGCCGTACTGACCTCGCTCCTCGGCGGCCTCGCCCTGCTCGGCGCGTTCGTCTGGTGGGAGAACCGGACGCCGCACCCGATGCTGCCGCTGTCGCTCTTCTCCTCACGCCAGTTCACCGCGACCAACGCGGTGACCTTCGTGCTGTACGGCGCGCTGGGCGGGGTGCTCTTCCTGCTGCCCATCCAACTGCAGCAGGTCTCCGGCTACAGCGCGCTGGAGGCCGGGGTGTCACTGCTGCCGGTGACCCTGATCATGCTGACGCTCTCCGCCCGATCCGGCCAGCTCGCCGGCCGGATCGGTCCGCGGTTGCAGATGAGCGTCGGGCCGTGCCTGGCGGGGGTCGGGATCGCGCTGCTGAGCATGGTGGGCAGCTCGGGCTCCTATCTCACCGAGGTGCTGCCGGCCGTCGTGGTGCTCGGACTCGGGCTGGCCACGACCGTCGCGCCGCTCACCTCGACCGCGCTGTCCTCCGCGCCCGCGCAGCACGCGGGCATGGCCTCGGCGGTGAACAACGACGTGGCCCGGGCCGCCGGCCTGATCGCGGTGGCCGTCCTTCCGGCGATCGCCGGGATCACCGGCTCCGCCTACCTGCACCCGGCCACGTTCTCGTCGGGCTTCCACAGGGCCGTGCTGTTCTCCGGCGCGCTGTGCGTGCTGAGCGGGCTGATGGCGGCGGCGCTGATCCGCAACCCGGCCAAGGCGCCGAAGCAGGAGCCCGGCCCGGCGGCCCCGCAGCACAGCTGCGGGCTCGACGCGCCGCCGAACCGGTCCTGAGCCGCTCCCTCCGCCACCTCCGCGGCCTGGGCCGCGAGGTCAGCCGCTGACGCTCGCCGCGCCGGTCTCGATGTGGCCGGTCACGCGACGGCTCCAGCTGGAGTCGGAGCTGACGGTGACGTTGAAGTCGTACCAGCCGTTCTGGTACGCCACCGCGTTGAAGTAGTCCGACACCGTCTGGCCGGCCGCGACCTGGTAGGTCCAGGGGCCGTCGGTGCGGTAGTTGGTGGAGGTGACGGTGAACGTGACCGTGCTGGTGCCGGTGTTGGTCATGTGCACCCAGAGCGCCTCCTTGCCGGTGTCCGGCGCGGCGGCGTAGGTGGTGGTCGCCTCGCAGGTCTTGCCGGCCGCCGTGGTGTTGCCGGTGAACCGGCGCAGGAAGCGGTTCGGGCCGACGCAGGTGAGGTCGTACTTGCCGTTGCCGTAGCCGGTGCCGACGTTGAAGTAGTCGATGGTGGTGCCGTCGGTGCCGTTGCTGAAGGGGGCGACGGTGTACTGCCACGGGCCGCCGCTGCGGTAGGCGTTGGCGTAGATCGAGTAGTGCGCGTAGGACGTGGCCTGCGCGCCCTGGTTGGCCATCCGGATCCACACCAGCGTCTTGCCGCCGGAGTCGAACTCGAGGTGGTCCACCCAGGCGTTGGGCTGGTAGGGCAGTGCGCGGGCCGGGCGGGTGCCGGCCTCCTGCGCGGGCAGGGCGTTGGTCGTCGGGCTGGGGTTGGGCAGCGGGTCGCACTTGGCTTGGCCGAAGACCACGCTGGTGCTCGGCAGGGTCGGCGCGCC
>NZ_BBPO01000003.1:3100-31583 GCF_000787815.1 Streptacidiphilus neutrinimicus | reverse complement strand
CCCGTCGTTCTCGTCGTAGTTGAGGAACAGGACGGTGGAGTTGAACACGTCCGGCGTGGCGGCGAGCGCCTGGATGACCAGGTTGACGAAGTGCGCGCCGTCGTTGGGCGGGCAGTCGGGGTGCTCGGAGAAGGCCTGGTTGGCCACGACCCAGCTCACCTGCGGCAGCGTGCCCGCGGCGGCGTCGGCCGCGATGGCGGCGGCGATGTCGTCCGGCGTGGAGCCGGTCCTGGCCGGCACGGAGCCCATGCCGTTCTGCGCCAGCGGGCTCGAACTCGGCGCGCTGGTGAACTGGTTGAAGTAGGCCAGCGCGTTGTCGCCGTAGTTGTCGTTCGCGTTCTGGTAGACCTTCCAGCTCACGCCGGCGTTCTGCAGCGCCTCGGCGTAGGTCTGCCACTTGAGGCCGGACTCGGAGCCGCCGTCGTACGCCGGGCCGCCCGCGGTGCCGGAGGGGTCGATCCAACCCGACCACAGGTAGGTGCGGTTGGGGCCGGTCGCCGACAGGATCGAGCAGTGGTACGCGTCGCAGATGGTGTAGGCGTCGGCCAGCGCGTAGTGGAACGGGACGTCCGAGCGGTTCAGGTAGCCCATCGTGCGGACGGTGCCCTTGGCGGAGACCCAGTTGTCCATCTTGCCGTTGTTCCATGCGGAGTGCTGCGTCGACCAGGAGTGGTCGAGCGAGCCGTCGCACTGGGCGATCTGCTCCGAGGTCTGCCCGGCAGCCGGAGCGGTGGTGCTCATCTGCCACGGGTACTGGCGACCGCTGCCGTTCGGCTGGTCGAAGACGCTGTAGCCGCCGGACAGCTGGACGGTGGCGCGGTCGCCGAAGCCGCGCACGCCCTTCAGCGTGCCGAAGTAGTGGTCGAAGCTGCGGTTCTCCTGCATCAGCACGACGACGTGCTGGACGTCCCTGATCGTGCCGGTGGTGGCCGCGGCCGCACGCGGCGTGGAACCGGGCATGGCTTCCAGACCCAGAGCCGCGCCGAGAGCGGCGGCGGATCCGAGGAAGGTACGGCGGGTGACAGGCGCCACTGGGTCCTCCGGAGCTCGAGAGTTCGACCTGGGGACTATCGGGCCCGCAAGTGACGCGGATCCCGGTCCAAGGTGGCAGGGACATGAAGCGGAGCCTACTGTTTGGACCAGACTCGTTATCGTTTCGTGATCTACACGCCCAGCCCGGCGGATAGCGGTGGACACCTGAGCGCACTACCTTCCTGGGAAGGTATCGTGTGCCCTGCTGCCCCCGCCCCGACCCCGAGGAGCCGACCGCCGTGGACTCCGCAACCCTCGACCAGAGAACCGACGCCGCCGACCGCACCGGCCGCCGGGGCCGGCTACGCCTGGTCCTGATCCTCGGCGCGCTCTCCGCCTTCGGGCCGCTCTGCCTGGACATGTACCTCCCCGGCCTGCCGCAGCTGGCCGGGGACCTCCACGTCTCGGACTCCGCCGCCCAGCTGACTCTGACGAGCTGTCTGATCGGCCTCTCGCTGGGCCAGTTGCTGGCCGGTCCGCTCGCCGACAAGTGGGGACGCCGCCGCCCGCTGCTCGTCGGGCTCGGCGCCTACGCCGTCGCCTCGGTGTTGTGCGCGCTCTCGCCCTCCGCCTCGACGCTGACGGCGCTGCGTCTGGTGCAGGGGCTCGCGGGCGGGGCCGGGATCGTCATATCCCGGGCGATCGTCTCCGACCTGTTCGAGGGCGTCGCGGCAGCGCGGTTCTTCTCCCTGCTCATGCTCGTCAACGGCGCCGCCCCGATCCTCGCCCCGCTCTTCGGCGGCCAGTTGCTGCGGATCACCGACTGGCGCGGCGTCTTCGTCGCCCTCGCGCTGATCGGCTGCGCGCTGACGGCCGCCGCGGCCCTCGGGCTGCGCGAGACGCTGCCGACGACCGAACGCCGCCCGGGCGGCCTCCCCGACACCCTGCGCGGCATGGGCGCGCTGCTGCGCGACCGCGCCTTCGTCGGCTACGCGTTGAGCGGCGGCTTCGCGCTGGCGGCGATGTTCGCCTACATCTCCGGGTCCTCGTTCGTGCTCCAGAGCGTCTACGGGCTGAGCGCGCAGACCTTCTCGCTCGTCTTCGGCACGAACGCGCTCGGCATCGTGGCCCTGGGCCAGCTCAACACCGTGCTGCTGCGCCGCTTTCCGGTGGAGACCCTGCTGCGGACGGGCCTGGCCCTCAGCGCGGTGGGCGGCCTGCTGCTGCTCGCCTCCGTCCACTTCGGCTGGGGCTTGGCCGGGGTGCTGGCCGGTCTCTTCGTCCTGGTCTCCAGCATCGGCCTGATCGGCCCCAACGGCACCGCCCGCGCCATGGAGGGTCACAGCGGCCGCCGGGGCGCCGCCAGCGCCCTCGTCGGCCTCCTCCAGTACGGCGCCGGCGGCCTGGCCGCCCCCCTCGTCGGCCTCGGCGGCAGCGGCACCGCGATGCCGATGGCCGTCGTCGCCTGTTCCTTCGCCGTGGGCGGCGTGCTGACCTACGCAGTGCTGGTGGGGTGGCGGCCCCGCGCCTGAAATCGGTTGCCCCGCGCCAGCGTTCTCGCCGTAGTCTCAGCCTGTCGAGGCAGCCGCGGTCACCGTCGTCGGCGCTGCGGCGGCCGGCCTGTCGCCGCACCCGGTCCACCTCGTGCAGCAGGTCGATGTCACCTCCGACCGCCCGGACGGCTTCCTGGCCGCCCATCGCACCTCGCGCCTCGTCCTGGGCGCACCATCCCCGGAAAGCTCAGCTCGTGAGCCCCCGCTCGACCAGGTCGAGCGTCGCCTCCAGCATGGCGGTGCGGGTCGCGGGGTCGCAGACGGCGAGGGGGCCGTCGATGGTGAGGAGGGCGAGGCCGTGGAGGGCGGCCCAGGCGGGGAACTCCGCGTCCGGGCGGCGCGAGGCGGGCATGAGGCCGGCGGCGAGGAGGGCGTCGAGGGCGGCGGCGACGATCCGGAAGGCGCGGTACTCCCCCAGGGCCTCGGGACCGACCGCGAGTTCGCGGGCGCCGTGGCAGAAGGCGGTGCGGAAGAGGCCCGGTTCCGCCTCGGCGAAGCCGACGTACGCCGCGCCCAGGGCGCGCAGGCGCTCGCGCGGGCCGGCCTCGGGCGGCATCGCCGCCTCCAGGGCGTCCGCCAGCAGCTCGTGGCCGCGCTCCTTCGCCACCCGCAGCAGCTCCTCGTGGGAGGAGAAGTGCCGGTAGGCCGCCGCCGCGGAGACGCCCGCGCGGCGGGCCGCCTCGCGCAGGACGACAGCCTCGGGGCCGCCCTCGCGGGCGAGGGCGACGGCCTCGCGGGTGAGGGCGTTGGCGAGGTCGCCGTGGTGGTAGCGGGCGCGGGCGGCGGATCGGGTGTCGGACACACCCCGATTCTGCCGCCCGCGCCGCCGGAAGGAGGGATCAGACCGACTTCTGGTAGCTGCGGAAGGTCCGCATCGACAGCCAGACCGCCGCGGCGGACAGCAGCACCAGCCACCCGCCGTGGCTGAGCACCGACCACCAGTCGGCGTGCGCGGACATCGCCGAGCGACCCGCCTCCAGCGCCCAGTTGACCGGGTTGAACCGCGCCACGACCTGCATCCAGTGCGGCATCAGGGTGGTGGCCATGAACGCGGAGGAGAGGAAGGTGAGCGGCAGCAGAAGAAAGGTGTTGATGCCGATGATCGACTCCCGCTCACGGACCAGCATGCCGAGCGCGTTGGAGAAGGCGCCGAAGATCGTGCCGAGCACGGACGAGGCGACGATCAGCACGATCAGGCCCGGCGCGCCGCCGGGGTAGTGCGCGCCGCCGATCCAGCCCAGCAGCACGATGACCACCGACTGGAACGCCGTGGTGAGCGACTGCATCACCACGTTGGCGTTCATCAGCGCGCTGCGGCGCACCGGCGTGATGAGGAAGCGGTTCAGGGTCCCGCGCTCGATCTCCTCCAGCGTGCCCATGCCGGCCCACATGTTGGAGGAGACGGCGCTCATCACGATGACGCCGGGCACCAGGTAGTCCAGGTAGGAGCCGGACCCGAAGCCGGGAATCGTAGCGACCTTGCGGAACAGCGCCCCGAAGAGGAACAGCCAGATCACCGGTTGGATCAGGGTGATGATGAGATACGCGGGCTGCCGCAGGAAGGCCATGAACTGGCGCTGCGTCATGTACCAGGTGTCGCTGACGACGGCGGTGCTCATCGGTTCGCTCCTTCCGGGGCGGAGGAGTGGGCCGAGGAGAAGCTGCGGCCCGCGTAGCGGAGGTAGACGTCGTCCAGCGACGGGCGGGAGACGGTGACGGCGGCGACGCCGAGGCCGATCCGGTCCAGCGCGGCGAGCACCGCGGGCACCGCCGCCGCGCCGTCGTCGGCGCGGGCCGCGACGCGGCGGCCGGCGAGAGTGATGTCGCGGACGCCGTCGACGGAGCCGAGCGCACCGACGACGCGCAGCTCGTCCGCGGCGGGGCCGGACAGCTCGACGGCCAGCGCGTCCCCGCGCAGCTCGCCCTTGAGCTCGTCGGGCGTGCCCTGGACCACGACCCGGCCCCGGTCGACGATGGCGAGCCGGGCGGCGAGCTTGTCCGCCTCCTCCAGGTAGTGCGTGGTCAGCAGGATGGTCAGGCCCTCGGCGCCGGCCAGGCGCTCGATCTCCTCCCACATCGCCGTGCGGGCCTCCGGGTCCAGGCCGGTGGTCGGCTCGTCCAGGAACAGCACCCGCGGGCGGTGGACCAGCCCGATGGCGACGTCCAGTCGGCGCAGCATGCCGCCGGAGTACGTCTTCACCTGCCGACCGGCCGCGTCCGCGAGCTCGAAGCGCGCCAGCAGCTCGTCGATGCGGCGGGTCAGCTGCACGCCGCGCATGCCGTACAGGCGGCCCTGGAGCACCAGGTTGTCCCGGCCGGTCGCGACCGGGTCCGCGCCGGAGCGCTGGGCGACGACGCCGATGGCGCGGCGCACCTGGTCCGGCTCGCGCGCGACGTCGTACCCGGCCACCGTCGCGCTGCCGGAGTCGGCGGCGGCGAGGGTGGTGAGGATCTTGACCGTGGTGGACTTGCCCGCGCCGTTCGGGCCGAGCAGGCCGAAGACACTGCCCGGCTCGACGCTGATACTGAGCCCGTCGAGGGCGCGCACGCCCTCGGGCTGGGCCCTGCCGCCGCCCTTGGGGTGGTAGGTCTTGACCAGGTCGACCGCGTGCACGGCGGCGTCGGTGGCGTCCGGGACGCCTGGGTCGGGGACGACGCCGCGCGGCGTCGTCCTGGTCTCGGTGTTCATGACGGGGGATTCCCTCCGGTCGTCACGGCGGTGCGATTGATCGCTGCCGATCTACGACGGGGGATCCGGAGCTACGATGGAGCTGCGTGTTCCTCGTAAGCGCCGAATCCTGTTGCCGCAGGCCGGTCGCGAGGTTCCGGCCCCCGCTGGTGTTGCCGCACCGGGCGGGGGCTTTTCTGTTCTTCTCGTGGGTGAGCGTTCGTGGGTGAGCGTTCGTGGGTGCGCGTGCGTGGGTGCGCGTGCGTGGGTGCGCGTGCGTGGGTGAGCGTCAGTCCGGGCGCGGGAGCCCGCTCGTCCGCTCGTCCAGGTCGACCCACTCCTGCGGCGGCGCGCCGGTGACATAGAACTCACGCCAGCCGTCCATGCCGGTCAGGGTGTTCGTCTCCATCCGCCGCAGCAGCCCGCGGAGCCACTCGGCTTCGGCCCGCTGCATGGTGAGCGCGTAGTCGGCCTCGACCAGGAAGATCTCGGGCAGCACGGCCCGGCACTCCTCCAGGACCTCGGCCTGCACCGACACGCCGTCGTCCAGCGCGGCGAGCCGCTTGCGCAGCAGCGCCTCGACCTCGTCCGGCGGGAGCGAGCCCGCCAGCGAGAGGCCGGCCTCGAACTGCGGATACTCCTTCACCGGGACGCTGAGCAGCTCCGAGAGCCAGTCGCGCATCTCGGCGCGGCCGGTCTCGGTGATGCCGTAGACCGTGCGCTCGGGCCTGCGGCCGTCGCGCTCGGTGCCCTCCGCCGCGATGAAGCCGTGCTTCTCCAGGTTCTGGACCACGGTGTAGAGCGAGCCAAAATTGATCTTGATGCTGGCCTGCTTGCCACGCTGGCGCAGCACCTGAGCCATCTCGTAGGGGTGGCGCGGGGTCTCCGCGCACATCGAGAGCACCGCCAGCGCCAGCGGGTTGCTGAGCTTGCGCTGCTTGATGCGGCGCTGCGCCATGCCTCGCACCTCCCGATCACTCTTACTCGTAGACGAGTATATGAGCGCGGGTATAGCGCGTGTCAATACGCTATATCGCGATAGCCTTCCCGGCCTTCTCCCAGTTGGAGCGGGTGGTGTCGAGATACTGCTGCGCCTGCGGCCCGAGGGCGACGCCGCGCGCGAAGGCGAGCATGTTGCCGGGGCCCGTGTTGTAGCCGAGGGCCAGCAGCTCGTCCGTGGTCAGCGAGGCGACGTGGTGCGCCGGCAGCTCGTCGGCGAGGTCGTGCAGGTACCAGGCCTCGGCGCGGATGGCCAGGTCCGGGTCGTCGGGCAGGTCCAGCCAGGAGCGGTCGGCGAACGGACGGCCCTGCTTCACCTGGTCGAAGGTGGCCTGGTGCATGTTGGCGAGGCCGAGCGCGGCGGTCGGCTTCAGCTTGAGCCAGGCCTTCTCGAAGGACGGGTCGTGCGGCTTGTAGTCCTCGTCGTACAGCACGGCCATGACCAACTGCGGGTCCACGCCCGCCTCGTGCGCGCGGTCGCGCGCCTGGGCGGCGAACTGGGACGGGTCGTAGCTGCCGTGGTACCAGCTGCCGCCTGTCCCCGAGGTACTCGGTGACGGGCCGCCGGCGGAGGCGCCGCCCGCCGACGGCGAACCCGAGGCGGAGCTGGACGGCGCCGCCGCCGCGTCACCGGACGCACCACCGTGACCGTGCATCGCCACCCAGACGAGCACCCCCGCCACGGCGATGGCCAGCCACGCCCCCCAGGCCGAACGCCTGCGCTCCGCCCTCCCCCGGGCCACCGCGCCGTCACCCCACCGAGGAGTAGGCGATGATGCCGCGTCGGACGGAGTCCACGGCCTTGCGCGCGGCCGTACGGACCTCGCCGTCGGCCGAGGCGGCGTTCTGGATCTGGCCCAGCACGTCGATCAGCTGGCGCGTCCAGCGGACGAAGTCACCGGCCGGCATGTCGGCCTCGCGCAGCACCTTGTCCAGCGAGTCGCCCGAGGCCCAGCGGAAGGCCGTCCAGGCGAAGCCGAGATCGGGCTCGCGGCGCACCCAGCCCTCCATGGTGGAGAGCTTGTGCTGCTCCTCCAGCGCGTCCAGGTGGCCCCAGATCCGGACCATCGACTCCAGCGCCGGACGGGCCTTGCCCTCCGGCACCTTGACCGCGCCGGCCTCCTCGTCGCCGCGCCGGGACTCGTAGACCAGCGCCGAGGCACAGGCAGCCAGCTCGGCCGGGGCGAGACCGTTCCAGACGCCCTCACGCAGGCACTCCGAGGCCAGCAGGTCGAGGTCGCCGTAGAGGCGGCCCAGGCGCTTGCCGTGGTCGGTGACGCTGTCGGCGTTCAGGTAGTCCAGATCCGTCAGCAGCGCGCAGACCCGGTCGAAGGTGCGGGCGATGGTGTGGGTGCGCGAGCGCATCCGGCGTTCGAGCTGCTCGGTGTCGCGCTTGAGCCGGTCGTAGCGCTCGCCCCAGCGGGCGTGGTCCTCGCGCTCGTCGCAGCCGTGGCACGGATGCTGCCGCAGCTCGGCGCGGAGCCGCGCGATCTCGGGATCGTCGGCGGCGGCAGCGCGGCCCTTGCGGACCCGGCCCGGATCGATGTGCCCCGCCTTGCTGCGCAGCGCGGAAGCGAGGTCGCGACGGGACTGCGGGCTGCGCGGGTTGAAGGACTTGGGGATGCGCAGCCGCTCGATCGGCTCGACCGGCACCGGGAAGTCGATCATCGCGAGACGCTTGACCTGACGCTCGGCGGTCAGCACCACCGGGCGCGGCCCGTCCTGGTACTCGTGGCCGCGGCCGTTGCCGTATCCGCGGGTGCCGTGCCGGGAGACCGGCGGCAGGCCCGGATCCAGCACCAGCGCGAGCCCGGCGAAGCGGCCGGTCGGCACGTGGATGACGTCGCCGGGGCGCAGCCGCTCCAGCGAGTCGGCCGCGCTGGCCCGGCGCTGCGCCTGCCCCTCGCGGGCGAGCAGCTGCTCGCGGTCCTTGAGCGCGCGGCGCAGGCCCATGTACTCGTCGAAGTCGCCGAGGTGACAGGTGACCGCCTCGCGGTAGCCTGCCAGGCCCTCCTCGTTGCGCTGCACCTGCCGGGCGATGCCGACGACGGACCGGTCCGCCTGGAACTGCGCGAAGGAGGTCTCCAGCAGCTCGCGGGCGGTGTGCCGCCCGTACTGGGAGACGAGGTTGACGGCCATGTTGTACGAGGGCTTGAACGAGGAGCGCAGCGGATAGGTACGCGTGCCCGCGAGCCCGGCGAGCGCGGCCGGGTCCAGGCCGGGCTGCCACAGCACGACGGCGTGGCCCTCGATGTCGATGCCGCGCCGCCCGGCGCGACCGGTCAGCTGGGTGTACTCACCCGGCGTCACATCGGCGTGGGTCTCGCCGTTCCACTTGACCAGCTTCTCCATCACGACCGAGCGGGCCGGCATGTTGATGCCGAGCGCCAGCGTCTCCGTCGCGAAGACCGCCTTGACCAGCCCGCGCTGGAACAGCTCCTCGACGACCTCCTTGAAGGTCGGCAGCATGCCCGCGTGGTGCGCGGCGATGCCGCGCTCCAGCGCGTCGAGCCACTCGAAGTAGCCGAGCACGTGCAGGTCCTCGGGCGGGATGTTCTCCGTCCGGGACTCGACCAGCGCGCGCACCTCGGCGCGCTCGGCGTCGTTGTTGAGCCGCAGACCCGCGTGGAGGCACTGCTGGACGGCGGCCTCGCAGCCGGCCCGGCTGAAGATGAAGGTGATCGCCGGGAGCAGGCCCTCGGCGTCCAGGCGGTCGATGACCTCGACGCGGCTCGGCGTCCAGGCGCGGCCCGGTCTGCCGTTCGACATCGATCGGCCGCGGCCGCGCCGGTCGAAGCGGTCCCGCCCGGCCCCGCGCCGGTCCTGCTCGGCGCGCGCGAGGCGCACCAGCTCCGGGTTGACGTCGGCCTCTCCCCCGCGCCCCGCACCGCCCTCGCGCTTGCGCCCGGAGGCGCGCTCCTCGGCCACGCGGGAGGTGAACAGGTCGTACATCCGGTGCCCGGCCAGCACGTGCTGCCACAGCGGCACCGGACGGTGCTCGGAGACGATGACCTTGGTCCCGCCGCGGACGGTGTCCAGCCAGTCGCCGAACTCCTCGGCGTTCGACACCGTGGCGGAGAGGGAGACCAGGGTGACCGACTCGGGAAGGTGGATGATGACCTCCTCCCACACCGCGCCGCGGAAGCGGTCGGCGAGGTAGTGCACCTCGTCCATGACCACGTAGCCGAGCCCGGCGAGGGTGGAGGACCCCGCGTAGAGCATGTTGCGCAGCACCTCCGTCGTCATGACGACGACGGACGCCTCGCTGTTGATGGTGTTGTCACCGGTCAGCAGGCCGACCCGGTCGGGACCGTAGCGCTTGACCAGGTCCTGGTACTTCTGGTTCGACAGCGCCTTGATGGGCGTCGTGTAGAAGCACTTGCGGCCCTGGTTCAGCGCCAGGTGCACGGCGAACTCGCCGACGATCGTCTTGCCCGAGCCCGTCGGGGCGGCGACGAGCACGCCCTCGCCCGCCTCCAGTGCCTGGCATGCCTCCACCTGGAAGGCGTCCAGCGGGAAGTCGTACAGCTGGCGGAAGGCGTGCAGGGCGCTGGCCTCCTCCTTGGCACGCTGGCGCGCGGCGGCGTAGCGCTCGGAGGGGCTCAGGGTCTCGTCGGCGGCGGAGAGGTTCTGATCTGTCATCTCGCCTAGGAGCGTACCCGTCCGGACCGACAGTCCACCTGAAGATTGTTTACCGACTGGTTAACGCCTTCAGGTGACCGCTCGGGTGACGTCTCAGGTGACGTCGTCGGGGTGGTAGATCATCGGCTCGCCGGCGGCCAGCTCGGTCGCGTTGACGGGCTCCGGGATCGGCAGGTCGTCCGCGCCGAGGGCGGAGGGCCGCAGGTCGAGCGAGGAGGCCTCGTCGTCGTCCAACTGGCTGTCCGGGTCCTCGGCCCTGCGCCGGGCCACGGCCTTGTCTCGCAGCGTGGCCACGCCGACGGCGGCGAAGTAGAGCAGGCACATCGGCACGGCGAGCACGGTCATGGTGACCGGGTCGCCGGTGGGAACGGCGATCGCGGAGAAGACGAAGATCCCGAACACCGCACCGCGCCACCAGCCGCGCAGCTTGGCGGCGCTCACCACGCCGAGGAAGTTCAGCATCACCAGCAGCAGCGGGATCTCGAAGGAGAGCCCGAAGACCAGCACCATCCGGATGAAGAAGTCCAGGAACTCGGCGCCGGAGAAGGCCAACGAGAAGTTGGCGGGGTTGAAGCTCGCCAGGATCTGCAGGGCCTTGGGGAAGATGGTGTAGGCCAGGTAGGCGCCGCCCGCGAAGAGGGGAACGGCGGCGGCCACGAAGCCCAGGCCGTACTTCTTCTCCTTCTTGTACAGCCCGGGCGCGACGAACGCCCACAGCTGGTAGCTCCACACCGGCGCGGCCAGGATGAAGCCGATCATCATCGAGATCTTGAAGGTGAAGGTCAGCGGCGAGAGCACACCGTTGTTCACCAGCAGACCGTTGGGACACGCCTTGGTCTTCTCGCCGTACCCGTGGACGCCCGTGATGTGGCAGGCGGGAGTGACCAGCTCGTTGATCGCCCAGGTGTGCAGGAGCCAGCCGAGAACCGTGGTCACCAGCAGGGCGAGTACGCAGACGATCAGCCGGTAGCGCAGCTCGCGGAGGTGGTCCGCGAGGGGCATCCGGCCTTCGTCGTTCTTCGGAGGACTCTGCCTCGTCTTTGTGTCGCTCACCGTGCGGCTGTGTCCCTGCGCGAAAGGAAGAAAGGGGAGGAGGTGCGGCTCAGCCCTGGGTGGTGGGCTGCTTGTCCTCGACGGGGCGAGCGGAGGCGGTGTCGCCGGGGGCGGCCTGGATCGTCTTCGGAGCGGCGGCCTCGGCCTGCTGCTCGGAGGAGGTCTGCACGTTGCTGACGGACGCGTCCTTCTTGCCGTCGTCCTTCATGGCGCCGACCTCGGACTTCAGGATGCGCAGCGACTTGCCCAGGGCACGCGCCGAGTCGGGGAGCCGCTTGGCCCCGAAGAGCAGCAGCACGATGACCGCAATGATGATGATTTCGAGAGCGCGGTTTTCGAGCATCGGGGTTCCCTCTTCGTCGTCGTGTCTGCGCCGATGATACGCACCGTGACGTCACGGGCGTCCAGAGCGTCGCCGCAGATCTTGCCGCTTCGACGCATCTTCGATACTACGCGGGTCAGTTTGTGCCTTGAACAGACGGTGTGAGGGCGGTGAACGCGAGTTCCCCGCCGTGTCGGGCGAGCAGCTCCGCCTCGCGTTCGACCCCTGCACCCGCCCGCGCGAGTCGCTCCGCGCTGCGGGACAGCGCCCTACCGAGCAGAACCACCTCACGGTAGGCGAGAACGGCGAATATTCCCAGCACCATGAGCCCCGCGGTGGTGAGGCCGACGATCATCCAGATCACAGGGCCAGTCTAATGAGACGGGACGTTGCATCTCCCCAGGGGCGCGAGGAACTGCGCGACAAGCCACCGATGAGCGGACACTCCCCCTCCGCGCAGGGCCGTCCGCACGCCGGTGGTTCCTCCCGCAGTTCCTCGCGTCCCTGGACAGTGCAACCAGCTCAGATGCCGACGTGGAGACGCATCGTCGGGACGCCGGCGCCGGTGAGGGCGTCGATGATGCGTTCGCCGGCGGGCTTGCGGACGGCGACGCCGCAGGCCGGGCAGGTGAAGGAGTAGAAGGTGCGTTCCTTCGTACGGCCCAGGGCCAGGCGGAAGGCGCGGGCCTCGAGCTCCGCCGTGGCGCGGCAGTCCGGGCAGGAGGCCCGAAAGCGGGTCGGGAAAGCGACCGCGCTCATGCGTCGTACCGGGCCAACGCCGCGCCCGCCGCCTTGCGGGCCTGCTCGGCGAGGGACGCGGGGGCGAGGACGCGACCGTCGGGGCCGAGGCGCAGCACCAGGCGCAGCAAGGAGGAGGGGTCCGGCGTGCGCAGCACGATCCGCAGGCCGCCGTCGGGGAGCTCCTCCGCCGACTCGTGCGGGTAGTACTCCGCGACCCAGCGGCCGCCGGGGGCGACCTCCAGGACGACCTGCGGGTCCTCGCTGGACGGGTGGACCAGGCCCTCGGACAGGTCGCGCAGCTCCAGCGGCGGCGGGTCCGAGGGGGTGTCCAGGACCTTGATCTCGGCGATCCGGTCCAGCCGGAACATCCGGCGGTCCTCGGAGAGCCGGCACCAGGCCTCGAGGTAGGTGTGCCCCTCGGTGATCAGGCGGATCGGGTCGACCTCGCGCTCGGTCAGCTCGCCGCGTCCGGAGGACCAGTAGTTCAGCCACAGGCGCTTGCGCTCGGTGAACGCCCGGTCGATCTCGGCGAAGACGTCGCCCTCGGCCTCGAAGGTGACGCCGACGCGGGTGCTGCCCTCGGCGACGTCCCCGGCGGCGGCCTCCAGCTTGGCGACGGCGCGCGTCAGCGCCTGGCGGTCGCGCTCGCGCAGGCCGGGCATGCCGGCCACCGCGCGCGCGGCGACCAGCAGCGAGGTCGCCTCGTCCGCCGCGAGGCGCAGCGGCTGGGCCACGTCGTCGGCGTTGTGCCACCAGATCTGCTCGCCGTCGGTGTCGATGTCGAGCAGGTCGCCGCCGCGGAAGCTGGTGCCGCACATCGGCAGGACGCTGAGGTCGCGGATCAGCTCACGCTCGGTGACGCCGAAGGCGCGGGCGACCTCGCTGACCCGGGCGCCGGGGCGTTCGCGCAGATAGGTGACGAGCGAGAGCATCCGACGGGTCTGGTCGATGGCGCTGCTCATGCGCCCACCTCACTCTCGTTCGTGACAGCCGCCGCCACCGCGCGCAGCCGCGCGATGACGTCCGCCCGCAGCTCCGCGGGCTCCAGCACGACCACGTCGGGGCCGTACTCGACCAGGTCCGCCGCCAGCCCGAGGCCGTAGGGGATCTCCAGCTCGTCCCACTCGGCGTCGGTGGGCTGGGCCGAGACGGCCTTGGCGCGCAGCGGGAAGCCGGCCTTGCGGCGAACCCGGACGCGGGCCCGCTCCGTCGCGCCCTCCCCGGCGAACCGGGCGACGGCCTGACGCACGTCCACGTGGTCGGGGACCTCGGCGAGGAACCGTCCGCCCTTGCTGCGGACCTTCCCCATGATCCGGCTCAGCCGGAAGACGCGGACGTCCTCGCGGTCGCGGTCCCAGCCGGCCAGGTACCAGTGGCCGTGCCAGAACTCCAGCGCCCAGGGCTCGACCGTGCGCGGCTCGGCGACGGCGGAGCCGCTCTTGCGGTAGTCGAAGCCGACCGGACGGCGGTCGCGGGCGGCGACCAACAGCGGTTCGAACGCGGCCTCGCGGGCCGGGATGCGCGGCTGGAGGGCGGTGCGGCCCTCGGCGTCGTCCTCGGCGAGCGAGCCGGCCGCGCGCAGCTTCTGCAGGGCGCCGCTGGCGGCACCGGCGAGCCGTGCCTGCTCCCAGACGCCCGCGGCGAGGCTCAGCGCGGCGGCCTCCTCCGCGTCCAGGTGGATCTCCGGCAGGCGATTGACGTCGCGTCGGGCCAGGTAGCCCAGCTCGCCGTCGAGCGGGTTCTCCACCACGTCGATGAGCAGCCCGAGTTCGCGCAGATCGTCCTTGTCGCGCTCGAACATGCGGTTGAAGGCGTCCTCGCTGGCCTGCTCCCCCGCCGCCCCGGCCTCGCGGTACGCCTCGATGGACTCCCGCAGCTCCCGCTTGCTCAGCGGGCGCTTGGTGTTCATCAGGCACAGCGCGAGGTTCATCAGGCGCTCGGACTTGGCGATGGGCATCGCTCACCCTTCTCTACGCGCGGCTCCGGCCGCGGCGGGCCACTCGGACCACGCATCAACTGACCGTACCGGTAGGCACCTGCGCCACAAAGCGCACCCCCGCCCGAAGGCCGGCTGTGGTAGCACGGCGCCTCGGACGGGGGTGCGAGGAGCGAACGTCTGCGCGTCAGCGCTTGGCGACGCCCACGAGGTCGCAGACGAAGATCAGCGTCTCGCCCGGGGCGATCTTGCCGCCCGCGCCGCGCTCGCCGTAGGCAAGCTTGGACGGGATGACCAGCTCGCGGCGGCCCCCGACCTTCATGCCCTGGACGCCCTGGTCCCAGCCCGCGATGACCTGGCCGACACCCAGCTGGAAGTCGAGCGGGGCGCCGCGGTTCCAGCTGGCGTCGAACTCCTCGCCCGAGCTGAAGGACACGCCGACGTAGTGGACCTTCACGAAGTCACCGGCCGCGGCGACCTCGCCGTCGCCCTCCCAGAGGTCGCGGATCTGCAGATCCGCCGGCGGCTCGCCACCCGGGAAGTCGATCTCCGGCTTCTCGATGCTCAAGGTAGTGCTCTCCTCAGTACGGACGTGTCCGACGGCGCTGGGCCCTCGGCACGGGACTGTCTGACGCAGCCCTGGACGGACTGCTCAGGCCCTACGTTACGCGGCGCCGAGGATGTCCACGACGAAGACCAGGTTGGAGTTGGCCGGGATGCCCTGGTTGCCCTGGGAGCCGTAGGCGTCGGCGGACGGGATGGTGAGCACCACCCGCGAGCCGACGGTCTGGCCGACCAGGCCCTTGTCCCAGCCCGGGATGACCTTGCCGGCGCCGATCTGGAACTGGGTCGCGCCGCCGTGGCTCCAGGAGGAGTCGAAGACCGAGCCGTCCTTGAGCAGGGCCCCGGTGTACTGCGCGAACAGCTGCTGGCCGGGCTTGACCACCGGGCCCTTGCCCTTGATCAGCACGCCGATGCCCAGCTTCTTCGGGTTCCGCTCGGCGTCGGTGATGGTGAACTTCGCCGCCGCCTTGTCGCCCATGGTGACCTGCGGCAGGCCGGCCGCCGGGGTCTCCGCGGTGCCCGAGGCCTGCGCGTCGTGGGCGATGGCCATGGTGATGTCGACGACCAGCACGTTGGTGTCGTGGCAGGTGATGTTGTACTTCGAGTAACCGGCGTTCTGGAAGCCGGCGGCCGGGGGCGCGACCACCAGGACCCGGCTGCCGACCTTGTGGCCCTGCACGGCGTCGGCGAACATCGGCATCATCTGCGTCTGGGACTGGTCCACCAGCGCGGCCGGGCCGCCGTCCGCGTAGGAGTTCTGCCAGTTGCGGCCGGTCCAGGTGTCGGCGACCAGGTTGAAGCCGACGAAGTCCTGCTTGCCGACGACCTGGCCGGTGCCCTCGGAGAGGGTCTTCACCACGAACTTGCCGTCCGGGTCGCCCTTGGCGGGGGTGATCTTCGCCGCCTTGCCGAAGGACCCGGAGACGGTGGGCAGCGTGCTGTCGTCGCTGACCGGTGCGGGCGTGGCCATGGGCGACGCCGCGGCGCTGCCGGACGGGCAGGGGCCGGTCGTCGAGGCGTCGGCCGAGGCCTGCTTGGCGCTGCTCCCACAGCCGGTGAGCAGCAGCGTGGGCGCGAGAAGCAGCGCGGCGGCGAGTCGGCGCACGGTGATCCTTAGGGTGGTCGCGAATCCGATGGTCCGCGCCACTCTATGGCCTTGCGCCGACTCCGCGCTGGGACCGACGACACAACACGGGTCACATTTTCGGCACGTACATGCCGACACGCTGCGTGACCGAACTGATCACCTCACTGATCACATCCCGGCGATCAGCTTCTCCACTCGCTCGTCCACGGAACGGAACGGGTCCTTGCACAGCACGGTGCGCTGCGCCTGGTCGTTCAGCTTGAGGTGCACCCAGTCGACGGTGAAGTCCCGTCGCTGTTCCTGCGCGCGGCGGATGAAATCGCCGCGCAGGCGCGCCCGGGTGGTCTGCGGGGGCACCGACTTGGCCTCGAAGATCTTCAGGTCGTCGCTGACCCGCTCGGCCTGGCCGCGGTTCTGCAGCAGGTAGTACAGGCCCCGGCGGCGGTGGATGTCGTGGTACGCGAGGTCGATCTGGGCGACCCGCGGGTGCGACATGGAGATGCCGTTCTTGGACCGGTACCGCTCGATCAGCTGGTACTTCATGATCCAGTCGATCTCGCGGTCCACCTTGGAGTAGTCCTCCGTGCGCACCGCCTCCAGGGTGCGGCCCCACAGGTCCAGCACGCGGGCGACGTTGCCGGTGCGGATGCCGCGGTTGTCGGCGAAGTCGGAGGCCTTGTTGAAGTACTCCTGCTGGATCTCCAGGGCGCTGGCCTCACGGCCGTTGGCGAGCCGGACCAGCCGGGAGCCGGTCAGGTCGTGGGAGACCTCCCGGATGGCCCGGATCGGGTTCTCCAGGGTGAGGTCGCGCAGCACCGTGCCGGCCTCGATCATCCGCAGCACCAGGTCGGTCGCGCCGACCTTGAGCAGCGTGGTGGTCTCCGACATGTTGGAGTCGCCCACGATGACGTGCAGGCGGCGGTAGCGCTCGGCGTCCGCGTGCGGCTCGTCGCGGGTGTTGATGATCGGGCGCGAGCGCGTCGTGGCCGAGCTGACGCCCTCCCAGATGTGCTCCGCGCGCTGGCTCACGCAGTAGACCGCGCCGCGGGGGGTCTGCAGCACCTTGCCGGCGCCGCAGATGAGCTGCCGGGTGACCAGGAACGGGATCAGTATGTCGGCGAGCCGGGAGAACTCGCCGTGGCGGGCGACCAGGTAGTTCTCGTGGCAGCCGTAGGAGTTGCCGGCGGAGTCGGTGTTGTTCTTGAACAGGTAGACGTCCCCGGCGATTCCCTCCTCGTGCAGGCGCCGCTCGGCGTCCACGAGGAGGCCCTCCAAGATCCGCTCCCCCGCCTTGTCGTGCGTCACCAGCTCGGCGACGTCGTCGCACTCAGGGGTGGCGTACTCGGGGTGCGAGCCCACGTCGAGGTAGAGGCGGGCCCCGTTGCGCAGGAACACGTTGCTGCTGCGGCCCCATGACACGACACGGCGGAAGAGGTAGCGCGCCACCTCGTCCGGGGACAGTCGCCGCTGCCCCCGGAACGTGCAGGTGACGCCGTACTCGTTCTCCAGCCCGAAGATTCGGCGGTCCATGCCTACTTGTTCACCTTCCCGCCCAGTCTCGAAACCGTGGGAAAAGCTGTGCTGTCGGGGAGACGCCCCCCGACGCCGACTACTCGGCGTCGGGGGCGGCCTCCTCGCCTGCCGCCGGAGCGGCCTCGTCGTCCACTGCGGCACTGGCGTCGCCCTCGAGCAGCCGGGCGAGCTGGGTGCCGAGCAGCCGCTTGAACTTGCGCTGCTGCCAGCGGCCGCGGTCCAGCACCGCGACCTCCAGCTGATCCGGCGTCATGGCGCGGGCCGCGCCGCCGTTCGGGTCCCTGGCCAGGCTGTCGACGGCGAGCTTGAGCGCCTCCGGCAGACTCAGGCCCTCCTCGTGCCGCTGGTCCAGGTAGCTGGCGATCGACTCGGCGTTGCCGCCGACGGCGACGCTGCCGTGCTCGTCGACCACCGAGCCGTCCGGGGTCAACCGGTAGATCTGGTCGTCGCCGGGGTTCTTGCCCACCTCGGCCACGATCAGCTCGACCTCGTAGGGCTTCTCGCCGGTGGACGAGAAGATGGTGCCCAGGGTCTGGGCGTAGACGTTGGCCAGGCCGCGCGCGTTGACGTCGGCACGGTCGTAGGAGTAGCCGCGCAGGTCGGCGTAGCGGACGCCGCCGATGCGCAGGTTCTCGAACTCGTTGTAGCGGCCGACGGCGGCGAAGGCGATGCGGTCGTAGATCTCCGAGACCTTGTGCAGCGCGCGGGAGGTGTTCTCCGCGACGAAGACGATGCCGTCGGCGTAGGTGAGCACGACCACGGACCGCCCCCGCGCGATGCCCTTGCGGGCGTACTCGGCGCGGTCGGCCATGGCCTGCTGGGGTGAGACGTAGAACGGCGTCGACACCGGTCGCCCCTTCTCTTCGGATTTTCTCGGCTTGTCGAACGGTCAGGTGAGGTGGGCTCAGAGGAGCGGTGCCTGGGGGCCGTCCGGCTGCTCCAGGCGGTGCCCGAGGACGGCCTCGGCCAGCTCACCGACCTCCGAGTCGGCAAGGCGGCGGAAACCCTCCTCGGAGATGACCGAGACGATCGGGAAGATCCGGCGGGTGAGGTCGGGGCCACCGGTGGCGGAGTCGTCGTCGGCGGCGTCGTAGAGCGCCTGGATGACGACGGTGGCCGCGCCCTCGGCGGTCAGGTCGGAGCGGTACAGCTTCTTGAGCGAGCCCTTGGCGAACAGCGAGCCGGAGCCCACCGTCGCGAAGCCCGTCTCCTCGGAGCGGCCGCCGGTGACGTCGTAGGTGAAGATGCGGCCCTTGCCCTGTTCGAGGTCGTAACCAGCGAACATGGGGACCACGGCCAGGCCCTGCATGGCCATCCCCAGGTTGCCCCGGATCATGGTGGTCAGGCGGTTGGCCTTGCCCTCGAGGGAGAGCGAGGTGCCCTCGATCTTCTCGTAGTGCTCCAGCTCCAACTGGAACAGGCGCACCATCTCGACCGCGAGACCGGCGGCGCCGGCGATGCCGACCGCGGAGTACTCGTCGGCCGGGAAGACCTTCTCGATGTCGCGCTGGGCGATGATGTTGCCCATGGTGGCGCGGCGGTCACCGGCCAGGACCACGCCGCCGTCGTAGGTGGCCGCCACGATGGTGGTGCCGTGCGGCGCCTCCAGCGGCTGCACCCCGGCCGGCAGGTCGCGCCGACCGGGCAGCAGTTCGGGCTGGTGGCTGGCCAGGAAGTCCAGGAACGAGGACGAGCCCGGCGTCAGGAAGGCAGCCGGCAGACGCCCGGTGCCAGAGAATGAGGCTTCCACAGCTTTCCTTCCAGTGCGTGAGTCGATCAAGGAGAGAATCTACTCTCCACCCTTCTGGACGAACCCCCGAACGAAGTCCTCCGCGTTCGATTCCAGGACCTCGTCGATCTCGTCGAGGACCGCGTCGACGTCGTCGTCCAGCTTCTCCTTGCGCTCCTTGAGGTCCGAGGCCTCGTTCGCCTCGACCTCGGTCTCCTCGACCTCCTCGGAGGAACGATTCGCACGCTGCTGGCCGCCGCCGGTGTCCTTGGTCGCCATTGCCCTCACCCCGCTCTTGAGTGGATCAGCTGATCCTGACCCTACGGCTTGTAGTCGATGAACGTCGATCGTTGCCCGGATGATGCCCATCGGCATCCAGTTCACCCATGGTGAACAGACGCCCTCGTACGGTTACGCTCAGCGCGTACAGACGTTCAGCCGCCGCTCAGCACGCGCACGAGCTCCTCGGCGGTCCGACAGCGGTCGAGCAGGGCTTTCACATGGTTCCTGGTGCCGCGCAGCGGCTCCAGAGTGGGCACGCGCTGGAGCGAGTCCCGGCCCGGGATGTCGAAGATCACCGAATCCCACGAGGCCGCGGCCACGTGGTCCGCGTACTGCTCCAGGCAGCGGCCGCGGAAGTAGGCGCGGGTGTCCTCCGGGGGCTGGTGTGCCGCGCGCAGCACCTCCTGCTCGTCCAGCAGGCGGTCCATCCGTCCACGCGCCACCAGGCGGTTGTACAGGCCCTTCTCGGCCCGCACGTCGGCGTACTGCAGGTCGACCAGGTGCAGCCGGGCGTCGTCCCACTCGAGGTGGTCGCGGCGCCGGTAGCCCTCGAGGATCTCCTTCTTGGCCACCCAGTCCAGCTGGCGCGAGAGGGACATCGGGTCGCGCTCCAGCTTGCCGAGCACGTCCTCCCAGCGGTCCAGCACGTCGCGGGTCTGCTCGTCGGCGTCCTGGCCGTAGCGGTCCTCGACGTACTTGCGGGCCAGCTCGCAGTACTCCATCTGGAGCTGCACGGCGGTCAGCTTGCGCCCGCTCCGCAGCTGGATCAGGTACTCCAGCGACGGGTCGTGGGAGACCCGGTGCAGGGTGCGCACGGGCTGGTCGACGACCAGGTCGACGGTGATGAAGGCGTCCTCGATCATCGACAGGACCAGGGCGGTCGTGCCGAGCTTGAGGTAGGTGGAGATCTCCGACAGGTTGGCGTCGCCGATGATCACGTGCAGCCGGCGGTACTTCTCGGCATCGGCGTGCGGCTCGTCGCGGGTGTTGATGATGGGCCGCTTGAGGGTCGTCTCCAGGCCGACCTCGACCTCGAAGTAGTCGGCGCGCTGGCTGAGCTGGAAGCCGTGCGCCGAGCCGTCCTGGTGCAGGCCCACGCGGCCGGCGCCGGTGACCACCTGGCGGGAGACGAAGAACGGGGTGAGGTGCTTGACGATGTCGGCGAACGGCGTCGCCCGCTTCATCAGGTAGTTCTCGTGGGTGCCGTAGGAGGCGCCCTTGTTGTCGGTGTTGTTCTTGTACAGGTGGATGGGCTGCGCGCCGGGCAGCTGCAGGGCGCGGCTGGCCGCCTCCTCCATGATCCGCTCGCCGGCCTTGTCCCAGAGCACGGCGTCGCGCGGGTTCGTGACCTCGGGCGAGGAGTACTCGGGGTGGGCGTGGTCGACGTAGAACCGCGCGCCGTTGGTCAGGATGATGTTGGCGAGGCCGATGTCCTCGTCGGTCAGCTGGCTGGCGTCCGCCGCGTCACGAGCCAGGTCGAAGCCGCGCGCGTCGCGCAGCGGGTTCTCCTCCTCGAAGTCCCAGCGGGCTCTGCGGGCCCGGTGCATCGCCGCCGCGTACGCGTTGACGATCTGGGACGAGGTGAGCATGGCGTTGGCGTTGGGGTGCCCCGGGACGGAGATCCCGTACTCCGTCTCGATGCCCATGACGCGCCGTACAGACATGCGGCCCTCCTTCGCGTTACCGCGGACGAACCGGTGCGGTCACCCGAGCCGGTGCGGTAACCCGAGACTAGATCCACCCGGTGACAACCGGGAGATCGCTGACACGAACGTCCGGCCGCGAGGGCCCACGGGCTCCCGCAGCCGGACGTCGAGAGGTGGTGCTGTTGTCCTACAGGTGTTACAGGTACTGACCCGTGTTGGCCACGGTGTCGATGGAGCGGCCGGACTCGGCGCCCTGCTTCCCGGTGACCAGCGTGCGGATGAAGACGATCCGCTCGCCCTTCTTGCCGGAGATGCGGGCCCAGTCGTCCGGGTTGGTGGTGTTGGGCAGGTCCTCGTTCTCCTTGAACTCGTCCACGCAGGCGGAGAGCAGGTGGGAGACGCGCAGACCGCGCTGGCCGTGGTCCAGGAAGTCCTTGATCGCCATCTTCTTGGCCCGGTCCACGATGTTCTGGATCATGGCGCCGGAGTTGAAGTCCTTGAAGTACAGGACTTCCTTGTCACCGTTGGCGTAGGTGACCTCCAGGAAGCGGTTCTCCTCGGACTCGGTGTACATCCGCTCGACGACCGCCTGGATCATGGCGGCGACGGCGGCGTCCGACGAGTCGTCGTGCTCCTTGACGTCGTCCGGGTGCAGCGGCAGCGAGGTCTTCAGGTACTTGGAGAAGATGTCCTTCGCACCCTCGGCGTCCGGCCGCTCGATCTTGATCTTGACGTCCAGGCGGCCGGGCCGCAGGATCGCCGGGTCGATCATGTCCTCGCGGTTGGAGGCGCCGATGACGATGACGTTCTCCAGGCCCTCCACGCCGTCGATCTCGGCCAGCAGCTGCGGGACGATGGTGTTCTCCACGTCCGAGCTGACACCCGAGCCGCGGGTGCGGAAGAGCGACTCCATCTCGTCGAAGAAGACGATGACGGGCGTGCCCTCGCTCGCCTTCTCCCTGGCCCGCTGGAAGACCAGGCGGATCTGCCGCTCGGTCTCGCCGACGTACTTGTTGAGCAGCTCCGGGCCCTTGATGTTGAGGAAGTAGCTCTTCCCCTGGGGCTGGCCGGTGACCTCGGCGACCTTCTTGGCCAGCGAGTTCGCGACCGCCTTGGCGATCATCGTCTTGCCGCAGCCGGGCGGGCCGTAGAGCAGCACGCCCTTGGGCGGCCGCAGCTCGAACTCGCGGAACAGGTCCGCGTGCAGGTACGGGAGCTCGACCGCGTCGCGGATCTGTTCGATCTGCTGACCCAGGCCACCGATCTTGGAGTAGTCCGTGTCCGGGACCTCCTCCAGGACCAGCTCCTCGACCTCGCTCTTCGGCACGACCTCGTAGACGTAGCCGGAGCGCGGCTCCATCAGCAGCGCGTCGCCGGGGCGGAGCACGATGTCCCGCAGCGGCTCGGCGAGGCGGACCACCTTCTCCTCGTCGGTGTGGCCGGTGACGAGCGCGCGCTCGCCGTCCTCCAGCACCTCCTTGAGGGTCACGATGTCGCCGATGCTCTCGAAGGTCATCGCCGCGACGATGTTCAGCGCCTCGTTGAGCATGACCTCCTGGCCGCGGCGCAGCTCGGCGAGCGGGACGCTCGGGCTGACGTTGACCCGCAGCTTGCGGCCGCCGGTGAAGATGTCCGCGGTCTCGTCCTCGTTGGCGCTCAGGAACGTGCCGAAGCCGGCGGGCGGCTGGGCGAGCCGGTCGACCTCCTCCTTCAGCGCCAGGATCTGGTCCCGCGCCTCGCGCAACGTAGAGGCGAGCCGCTCGTTCTGGGCGGTGACCCCGTTCAGGTTGGTCTGCAGCTCGACGATCCGCTCTTCCAGGATCCTCGTGTGCCGCGTGGGCTCGGCGATCTTGCGGCGCAGGACTGCGATCTCCTGCTCGAGCATCGAGATCTGTGCCTGTGCATCTTCAGAACCCCGTGCGGGCCTGCCGCCTCGGGCGTAGTCGTCATCGTGGGCTGCCACGGTCCTCACCTCCTCCGGGGGGAGCTGACGCTTCCAGACCCTACCTGCGCCTGGGAGTGTTGAAACCCCTTGATCGAAACTCCGAAGGGGTGTGTCCGATCTTCACCCTTGCGCACGTCCCCTCTGGTAGTGCACATACCCACCTCCACGTTGCTCGAAAGCGGGCGGGGGTAGGCTGACGAGGTCAGCACCATCGAGAACGCGGAACGGGCGGCGGAGATGTCCACCAGCACCGAGACGGGGGCCGCAGAGGCCCTGGAAGTCTGGATCGACCAGGACCTGTGCACCGGCGACGGGATCTGCGTCCAGTACGCACCCGAGGTGTTCGAGCTCGACATCGACGGCCTGGCGTACGTCAAGGGCGACGACGACGAGCTGCGGACGGAGCCCGGGGCCTGTGTGCCGGTCCCCTTGACGCTCCTTCAGGACGTGGCGGATTCGGCCAAGGACTGCCCCGGCGACTGCATCCATGTCCGCCGCGCGCGCGACGGGGTCGAGGTGTACGGACCTGACGCGGAGTAGGAAGCCTCCGCGCAAACACCCCCCGCCACGTGACGAAGGTCACATGACGGGGGGTGAGGTGTTTTCGCGTCAGTTCGGACCGCGCCGGTTCACACCTGGGCCGAGTTGGCCGTGACCGCGGGCGCGCCCCAGGCGCCGTCGGCCCCGAGGGTCCAGTTCAGGGTCTCCGAGAGGTCCGGGCAGCAGCTCGGGACGGAGGCCGAGGAGTAGCCGATGACGACGGCGTGGATCGAGCCGTCGCTGCGCATCGCCATGCTGCGGACGGTCAGACGTTTGGCCGGATCCAGCAGTTGGATCGGGGCCGCGTGGCCCGCCTCCAGGACGTAGAGGCCGTCCGGCGGGGAGCCCGCGCCCGCGTCGCAGCGGGCGGCGATCACCGTCACCGGGGCGCCGGCGCCCGGCAGCGCGGCCGCGAAGTGCTGGTCGATGTGGACCGGGAGCGGGCCGCAGTCGATCGGCAGCTTGGCCTTGGCCGGATCCGGCGCCGTGGCCGCCGCGCCGCCGGCCAGCGGGTGGGCGGCGCCGGGCTGCCCCGCACCGCTCTGCGCGGCGCCGGTCTGCACTGCTCCCGCCGGACCGACCGCGAGCGCGAGCCCGACGACCCCGCAGAGGCCGGCGGCGGTGGCGATCCAGTGCAGGGGTTTGCTGCGCGCATGGGCGGGCAGCCGCGGCGCGGTCGTCGTCGGTGCCTCCTGGTCCCCGTCGGTCACCTCGGCGCTGCCCGACCCCGCCACCACCTGGACCACCAGGGCTACCTCTTTTCCCGCAGTGCACGCGCGATGTGTGGGCAGCATCGTCCCACAGTGCGAACAACGAAAGAACCACCGGGAAGCGACTGTTCGGTCGCTTCCCGGTGGTCGATTCGTGAAGGCCCTCGGCCCCCTCGTCAGCGCGCGTCAGCCCTCGTCGCCGTCGCGGTCGAAGTCCTCGACGTAGTCCTCGCCGGAGGCGTCCGAGCGGGACTCGGCCAGGCGCAGGTAGCGGCCCGCCTTGGTCTTCTCCGGCACGATCGACTCGCCGTAGGCGCCCTTGGACGGGCGACGGCGGCGCAGCGGCGGCTCGACGCCGTCCGCGAGCCGACGGGAGGTGAGCAGGAAGCCGGTGTGGCCGATCATCCTGTGGTCGGGGCGCACGGCCAGGCCCTCGAGGTGCCAGTTGCGCACCATCGACTCCCACGCCTGCGGCTCGGTGAAGCTGCCGTGCTCCCGCAGCGACTCGACGGTGCGCGAGAGCTGGGTCGTGGTGGCCACGTAGCAGCAGATCACGCCACCCGGCACCAGCGCCTTGGCGACGGCGTCCAGGCACTCCCACGGCGCGAGCATGTCCAGGACGACGCGGTCGACGTCCGACTCGACCAGGTTGTCCTGCAGGTCGCCCAGCGTCAGCTTCCAGGCCGGGTGCGGCCCGCCGAAGTAGCGCTCGACGTTGCTGCGGGCGATCTCGGCGAAGTCCTCGCGACGCTCGTAGGAGAAGAGCGCGCCGTCGTCGCCGACGGCGCGCAGCAGGCTCATGCTGAGCGCGCCGGACCCGACACCGGCCTCGACGACCCGGGCGCCCGGGAAGATGTCGGCCATGGTGACAATCTGCCCCGCGTCCTTGGGGTAGACGACCGCGGCGCCGCGCGGCATGGAGAGGACGTAGTCGGGGAGCAGGGGGCGCAGCGCGAGGTACTGGGTGTTCCCGGTGGTGCGCACGACGGACCCCTCGGGGGCCCCGATCAGCTCGTCATGGGAGAACGCACCCTTGTGGGTGTGGAACATCTTCCCGGCTTCGAGCGTGATGGTGTGGTGGCGTCCCTTGGGGTCGGTGAGCTGGACCTGGTCCCCGACCTGGAAGGGCCCGCGACGGCGGGCGGCGCCGGTCGGTTGAGTCATGCGGATCATTTTAGGGCCTGAACAGGTATGCACCGGCGGGCTCCGTAACGGGCGCGAGGCTCCTGCCGATCCGCGGCTCCGCCGCGCGGGCGCGAGAACCCCGAGGATCCCCGGCACGGGATGTCGCACGAGACAGGGGCGCGAGGAACTGCGCAAGAAAACAGCGGCGTGCGGATGGCCCGCCGCCGGAAGGTGCAACGACCGGCGGGCATCAGTCCGGGCCGCGCCCCTAATGCGCTGCGGGCACCGGGACCGGGTCCTCGCCGGACATGGCGCGGGCGAAGGCGCGTTCGACGTCGACCGCGGCGAGAACACCGAGCGGGGTGTCGTCGGGGGCGGTGACCAGGTACTCCGCGGCGGGGGCGGCACGGAGGGCGTCAAGGAGGTCCTCGCCCGACAGCGCGGCCGCGATCCTGCTGCCGGGGCCGAGCGGAGCGGAGACCTCGGCGACCTGCATCCACGGCCGCCGGTGCTCCGGTACCGCGCGGACCGCGCGCTCGCGGACGAGGGCGATGGGCGTGCCCGCCGAGTCGGTGACGATGATGCCGAGGGCGCCCGCGGCCTCCAGACGGCGCAGGGCCTCCGCGAGGGGGGTGTCCCCGGTGACGCTGACCGCGGGACGCGTCAGCGCGGTGGCGCTGAGCTGCGGAAGGCGCTCCCGCAGCCGCGCGGTGCGCAGGCTGCCGCCCGCGCCGTTCCAGATGATCGCGGCGAGGATCGCGCCCAGCACCGCGTCGGTCAGCAGCGAGGCCAGGCCCAGCCCGGGGGCCTGCGCGGCCGACCACGCGGGCAGCAGGACCAGCACGGCCACCGCCAGCAGCCGTCCGGCCCAGGCCGCGGCGACGGTGCCGGCCATCGGCCGGCCCGTCGCCTTCCAGACCAGGGCGCGCAGCATCCGGCCGCCGTCCAGCGGCAGGCCGGGCAACAGGTTGAAGGCGGCGACGACGAAGTTGCTCAGCATCAGCGAGGTCAGCAGCACGCCCGGCACGGTGGCCGGGGTGACGAACTGCATCGCCCCGAGGAAGACCCCGCCGAGCACCAGCGAGAGCAGCGGTCCGGCGAAGGCCAGCCAGAACTCCCGCCCGGCGCTCTGCGCCTCCTTGGTGATCTCCGAGACGCCGCCGAAGAACTGCAGCTGGATGCGGAGCACCGGCAGCCCGAAGCGCAGCGCCACCACCGTGTGCGCCAGCTCGTGCACCAGGACGGAGCCGTAGAAGGCGACCGCGAAGAAGAGCGAGACCAGGTAGCGGGCGCCGCCGAGGCCCGGCAGCACGGTGTCGATCTGGCCGCCGAAGAGCCAGGTGATCAGCGCGGCGACCAGGAACCAGCTGGGCGTGACGTAGACGGGCACGCCGAAGGGACGCCCCATCCGCAGGGCCCCCGCAGGACGCTCCGCGTCCTTGACGGGGGCTCGGCGCTGCTTGGCCTCGCCGTGCTCCTCGCTCACTGTCCGTCCGCCCCTTCACCTGGCCGAACCCGGGCCCGCCCCATGGTGCGCCCGCGGCTTCGCCCGCGCGCCACACGCTACGCGATCGTCGGGACGACCACCTGTGCGGCGGGCCGACAGCCCGTTCCTTCCCTTCTTACCCGCTTGGCCGTCTTACCCTCTCGGCCGTCTTACCCCCTCGGCCGTCTTAGCCGCTTGGCCGTCTTAGCCTCTCGGCCGTCTTACCCTCTCGGCGGTCTTAGCCGCTTGGCCGCGGGATGTCGGCGCCAGGCCATAGGGTCGGACCATGCAAGCCGCCGACCCGACGACGACCGACAGCCCCGTCCCTCCCGGGCCCCGCCCCGCGGAGGCCGGGCAGGCGGAGACCGAGCCCCTGGAGACCCCCGCGCATCCGGAGGCGCCACAGGCGCCCGTCGGGCCCTCGCGTCCGGTCTCCCTGTCGCCCTCGCGCGCGTCGGATTTCATGACGTGCCCGCTGCTGTACCGGCTGCGGGTGATCGACCGGCTGCCGGAGCCGCCCAGCCCGGCGGCGACGCGTGGCACGCTGATCCACTCCGTGCTGGAGCGGCTGTTCGACTCCCCCGCCGGCGAGCGGACCCCGGACACCGCCCGCGCGCTGCTGCGTCCGCAGTGGGAGCGCCTGCTGGAGGAGCGGCCCGAGGTCGCGCAGCTGTTCCCCGCCGAGACGGGCGCCGAGGAGCTCGCGGCCTGGCTCGCCGACGCGGAACAGCTGCTGGAGTCCTACTTCCGCGTCGAGGACCCGAACCGGCTCCAGCCCGCCGAGCGGGAGCTGCTGGTGCAGACGACGCTGGAGTCGGGCCTGACGCTGCGCGGCTACGTGGACCGCGTCGACGTCGCACCCACCGGCGAGGTCCGCGTGGTGGACTACAAGACCGGCCGTGCGCCCTCGCGGGATTTCGAGGGCAAGGCGATGTTCCAGATGAAGTTCTACGCGCTGGTGATCTGGCGTGCGCGGGGCGTCGTGCCCAAGCGGCTCCAGCTGCTCTACCTGGGCGGCGGCGGCCAGATCGTCAGCTACGACCCGGACGAGGCGGATCTGCTGGCCGTGGAGCGCAAGCTCCAGGCGCTGTGGCGGGCCATCGAGCGGGCGCTGGAGACGGGTGACTGGCCGGCCAGTCCCAACCGTCTGTGCGACTGGTGCGCGCACAAATCCCTGTGCCCCGCGTGGGGCGGCACCCCGCCTGCGTACCCTTTGGCTGAAAGCGTCAACTGATCAATGGAGCGTTCCGTGACGATCCGCGTGCTGCTGGTCGACGACCAGCCGCTGCTGCGCACCGGTTTCCGGATGATTCTGGAGGCCGAATCCGACATCGCCGTGGTGGGCGAGGCCGGGGACGGGCAGCAGGCGCTCGACCAGGTCCGCGCGCTCCAGCCGGACGTGGTCCTGATGGACATCCGGATGCCGCGGATGGACGGCGTGGAGGCCACCCGTCGCATCGCCGGCCCGGGGCGTGACGGCCCGGCCAAGGTGCTGGTGTTGACCACCTTCGACCTCGACGAGTACGTCGTGGAGGCGCTGCGGGCGGGCGCCAGCGGCTTCCTGCTCAAGGACGTCCCGGCGGAGGAGCTGGTGCAGGCGATCCGGGTGATCGCCGAGGGCGCCGCGATGCTGGCCCCGAGCGTGACCCGCCGCCTGCTCGACATGTACGCCGGCCGGCTGCCCTCGGGGGACGAGGCGCCGCCGCCCTCCCTGGGCACCCTGACCGAGCGGGAGGTCGAGGTGCTGAAGCTGGTCGCCAAGGGCCTGTCCAACGCGGAGGTGGCCGGCGAGCTGTTCGTCAGCGAGACGACGGTCAAGACGCACGTGGGCCATGTGCTGACCAAGCTGGGCCTGCGCGACCGGGTCCAGGCGGCGGTGTTCGCCTACGAGAGCGGTCTGGTCCGCCCCGGCGGCAGCTGACCTCCCACGCGTCCCGCCGCACCTCCTGC
>NZ_BBPO01000003.1:0-2744 GCF_000787815.1 Streptacidiphilus neutrinimicus | reverse complement strand
AGGCGGTCAGGAGGAGGTCTTGCCGATCATCCACCAGCGCGAGATGCCGGAGCTGTCCAGGGTCAGCGGTACCCCGGTGACGTCCGACTGCGCGGCGGCGAACTGGCTGTTCTCCCAGATCGGGATGATCGGGACGTCCTTGGCCACGTAGTTCTGGATCTTCTTGTAGGTGGCCGCGGCGGTCTCGCGGTCCTGGAAGGTCAGACCGGTCGTGATCAGCCCCGCCACAGTCTGGGCGTCGGAGCCGCGCCAGCCGTTGTACAGGGCGTTGTTCGGACCGACCAGCGGGTTGATGAAGTCGTCGATGTCCTGGTAGTCCGCGGACCAGGCGACCATGAACGCGTCGAAGTTGTGCGTCTTCAGCACCGCGTTCTGCATCGCGGTGTAGCTGGCGTAGCCCTTGAGGGTGACCTGGAACAGCCCGCTCTGCTCGAGCTGCTGCTTGATCATGGCCACCTCCCGCTCCTTGGCCGAGTCACCCTTACCGTACGAGAGGGTGAACTTGACCGGCAGCGAGATACCCGCGCTCTCCAGCTCCGCCTTGACGTGGGACGCGGACTCCGGGTTCCGGCCGTACAGGTTGGCGAACGAGGCCGTCGCATTGGTGATGCTGGACGGGACGATCGTGTAGGCCGGGGAGACCGTGTGCTGGAAGTCGCTGTCCGCGATGGCGTTCCGGTCGATCAGGGCGGCGATGGCGCGCCGGACCGCCGGGTTCGACAGCGGGCCGGAGACGGTGTTCAGCGACATGACGCGGACGGTGCCGCCGGCGCCACTGGAGACCTGCAGGCCGGTGCCGAGCTGCTGGCCCGCCTGCATCGTGACGATGTCGGACGCGTTGAGGTCCTGGATGACGACGTCGACGTCCTTGTTGTCGAGCGCCGTCTTGGCCTCGGCCTGGCTGGCGTAGTACTTGAGGTCGACCCCGGAGTTGCGCGCGGTGCTCGCGGCGCCCTGGTACTGCGGGTTGCCCTGGTAGTTCGGGTTCAGCGAGAGCTTGACCTCGGCGGGGGTCTTGTTCGCGCCGGAGCCGGTGAAGCTGACCGAGTCGAGCTTGTAGCGGCCGGAACCGATGACACCGGTGAAGTCCGTCGCCTCCTCCTTGGTGCCGGAGAAGACCTTCGGGTCCACGATCGAGGCGACACCGGAGGTGAGACGGTCCGGCAGGGTCGCGTCGGGGCCGGTCAGGTGGAAGATGACCTGGTTCGTGCCCGAGGTCTCGACCGACTTGATGGTGCTGAGGATCGAGACGGCGCCGTTCGGGTCGTTGATCTTCTGCACGCGCTCGATGGAGAACTTGACCGCGGCGGCGTCCAGCGGGTCCCCGTTGGAGAACTTCAGGTTCGGGCGCAGCGTGCACTTGTAGGTCACGGAGTCCGTGAACGCACACGACTGGGCGGCGTCGGGTGCCGGCTGGTTCGCGCCCGCCGGGTAGCTCAGCAGGCCCTGGTAGATGTTGTAGAACACCGCCCACGCGCCGACGTCGTACGCCTGCGCGGGGTCGAGCGTCGAGTACGGGTTGGCCGAGCCGACCTTGATGATCACGCTCGGGACGCCCGCCACGGGACCGGCCGACTTGGAGGAGCCGCAGGCGGTGGTCGTGGCGATGAGGCCTACGCAGCTGAGCGCTGCCAGCCGCTTGAGAGCTGACATCAGTTCTAATCTCCTTGCCGGCGCTGAGGGGTGTCGCCGCCGCGCCACGACGCCGGGCACCACTCGCTGGGGTGCAGCCCGGGCTCGCGTGAGGTCGAGTGGTCGGTAGCCTGCCATACGATCGCACGAAATACGCACTCGGCACTCACCGAGGGTTCGCCCAAAGCCCGCAATTGGCCAGAGATTTGAGGGGCTGTATCCGAGAATGTCCGATTTGGCGTTAGCAGGTAGTTACTTTTTCCTGCTCACGTCAGATCGAGTTCGCCCGCCAACAGGCCCCTGAGCAGCGCCGTGTCCACACCCTCCAAGGTGGTGCGCACGGTCGTGCGCGGTCCCGGCTCGATGGCGGCGACGGACGGCACCGCCAGCACATGGCAGCCTGCCGCCTGGCCTGCGCGCACGCCCGTCGGGGCGTCCTCGATGACGACGCAGCGCGCCGGGTCCGCGCCCAGCCGCGCGGCTGCGAGCAGGTACGGGTCCGGGTGGGGCTTCGTCCGCTCGACCTCGTCCCCGGCCACGGTGAAGCCGAAGAAGTGCGCCCCCAGGGTCTTCAGCACCTGGTCGATGATCCGCCGGTGCGACGCGGAGACCAGCGCCGCAGGCACACCCTGCGCGGCCAGGTCCACCAGCAGCGCCTTGGCGCCGGGCCGCACCGGCACTCCCTGGCCGATCAGCTCCACGAACCGGTCGTTGACCGCGTGCCCCAGTGCGGCCGGGGTCAGCGGAGCGCCGGACACCTTCAGCAGATGGTCGACAACCCGGCTCATCGGCCCGCCGACGACGATCTCGCGCTCCTCGAGGCCGATCGGGTGGCCCAGCTCGGCCAGCAGAGTGCTCTCGGCCTCCCACCAGAAGTCCTCGGTGTCGACCAGAGTGCCGTCCATGTCGATCAGAACGGCCTGCAGGGTGTGGGAAGCGAGAGTGGTCACGGGCGGCTGCGTCTTTCTCGGCGCCGTCTTCCGACGGAGGACGGTTCGGGCCGACCACCCTGAAGGGTGACCGGCCCTGGGATCCTCCCGACCAGGTCGGGAGGAGGGTCCTACAGCTTACGCCTCGCGCACTTCACGCGCCTCACACGCACCTTTCGCGCG
>NZ_BBPO01000004.1:194439-223694 GCF_000787815.1 Streptacidiphilus neutrinimicus | reverse complement strand
GCCGCGTAGGCGACGGCGATCCGCGCCGCGAGGGCCGCGTTGCCGCGGACCGCGGCGAGGTTGGCCTGGAGCGAGGCGCCGCCGGTGTGCTGGACGAGGTGGGCGAGGAGGAACGGGGTGACGGCCTGTCCGGTCACGCCCTCGCGGCGGGCGGCGGCGAGGGCGTCGGCGAGGACGCGGTCGTGCAGGGCAGGGTCGAGTTGCTGCCCGGGGGGCACCGGGTTGGCGACGACGAGCGCCGAGCGGTCCGTGCCGAGGGCCTCCTGAGCGCGCATCAGCCGCGCGGCCTGCTCCGGGGTCTCCACGGTCCAGTCGACCGGCAGGCCGGAGCCGGTGAGGTAGAAGCCCGGGAACTCGGCCGTGCGGTAGCCGACCACGGCCACGCTGAGCGTCTCCAGCCGCTGCAGCGTCGCGGGCACGTCCAGGATGGACTTGACGCCCGCGCACACGACCGTGATCGCGGTGCGGGCGAGCAGGCAGAGGTCGGCCGACTCGTCCTGCTCGTTGACCCAGTCGCGGTGCACGCCGCCGAGGCCCCCGGTCGCGAAGACCCGCACGCCCGCGCGGGCGGCGAGGTGCGCGGTCGCGGAGACCGTCGTCGCGCCGCTCGCCCCGAGCGCGAGGGCCGGGGCGAGGTCGCGCACACCGAGCTTGCGCAGGCCGTCCTGGGTGCCGAGCCGCTCCAGCTCCACCTTGTCCAGGCCGACGCGGGCGACGCCGTCGAGCACGGCGACGGTGGCGGGGACGGCTCCGCCGTCGCGGACGATCTCCTCGAGCTCGAAGGCGAGGCGCAGGTTGTCGGGGCGGGGCAGCCCGTGGCTGATGATCGTGGACTCCAGGGCGACGACGGGCCTGCCCTGCTCCAACGCCTCGCGCACCTCGGCGGACGCTTGCGGCACGGTATTCACCATGTGGGTGATCCTGGCCCCGGACAACCCACGCGAAACCGGAGGAGTTTCCGAGTTCGTTCTGAACGGGCTTTGGGTTGCCTCAGGGTCGGACCCGAACACGTGCATGACATGGCGTCATCAACGAGAGTGGGAGGCGGGCACCGCCACCACTGGATGGGGTGCCTATGCCCGCATGCTCGCGAGTACGAGGAGGACGTCATGAACGACAGATCGACGGCGCAGTCCTGGGTCCGCGCCTGGGCCGCGGTGCTGTGCCTGGCCGTCGCCTGGATCCACGTCCAGGACCAGGGCGGCTTCCCGGGCGACAAGTCGCCCGGCTACGTCGGCGTCGGATACTACCTGCTGGAGGCGGCCGGCGTCCTCAGCGCCGTGGTGCTCACCTCGCGCAGCGAGCTGGGCGAGCGGGCGCTCGTCTGGGTCATCGCGGCCGGGGTCGCCGTCGGGCCGCTGCTCGGCTTCGTGCTCTCGCGCGGCCCCGGGCTGCCGAACTACGACGACGACCGCGGCAACTGGACCGAGCCGCTCGGGCTCGTCTCCGTCGCCGTCGAGGTGGTGCTGCTGACACTGGCCGCGCTGCGGCTGCGCGCCCTGCTGCGCCGCGACGGAGCCGCCCAGCACGCGCTGTCCTCGGGCCGATCCGCCGTCAGGGCCACCGACAGCGCGGCACCTTAGCATCAACACCCGTGCGGCGTTGCCGGATCGGCGAGACCGACGCGGCAGCGCCGCACGGGTGCAGAAGAGGTGCCAGCTCAGGGCGCGGCAGCGGGGGCGCGCGCCGCGCCGTGCTCCTGACAGTCGCACCCGACATGTACCGACCATAGGAATCGCATCGACGCTGCCTCGATAATGACGGCGTGGAACCGATGCAGACCCCGGCGGGACGGGTGGGCGAGGACCTCGGCGCGCTGCTGCGCCACGTCCTGGCCGAGAACCCGGGGCTGACGCAGAAGCGGATCGCCGAGCGGGCCGGCATCCCCTACGCCACGCTGAACGCCTGGGTGACGGGCCGTCGCGGCTCCGGCGGCCGAATAGCCACGGACGACCTCCGGGCGCTCGCGGACGCCCTGCCCGCCGGCTACCCGCCCGCCCGCGTCTTCGCCGCGGCGGGACGCCGCACCCCGGCGGATCTCGACGCGGAGCGGGAGGCGCGGCTGCTGGAGATCTACCGCGACCTGGACACCGACCAGCAGCGCGCCCTGGTGGAGATGGCCCGGGCCCTCGCCAAGCTGCCCCGGGGCCGCCGCGCGGGCTAGCGCGGACGGCACGGGCCTGCGAGGGCCGGCGGCGGCTCGCCGCCACCGGGTTCCGCGCAGGGCGGCCAGGGGAGACCGCTGCGGGTCCGCCGGACAGCGGGGCGCGCGGACCGGGCGTTCGCTCCCGATTGTCCCGCCTCGCCCTTCACGGGTCCCACACAGGTCACTCGGGTGGGAGTAGCGTCTTTCCCCCGGTTCCGTCCCCCGGGACGCGGCATCCGGCGCCACCGCGTCCTGCCCGCGCGTCCTGCTCCTCGTGAGGAGCCCTCGCATGTGTATCCGCATTCGCGTGGTGGATCTCGCGGCCCATGCCGTCGCCTGGGACCCGCTCGAGGTCTGCGTGCTGGTGCGCGACGGCCCCGACCCCGCGCTGACGCTCACTCAGGTCGCGGCCGTCCTCGGGGACCTCGGGGCGCGGCGGACCTGGTCGGGCTTCCGCTGCTTCTGCGGAGAGCCGGTCGTCCTGCCGCCAGAGCTCGGCGCCCACGCGGATGCCGACTGAGGTGGCGAGGTCGCGTTCCACGGAGGCGTGCAGCTCCTCCAGACAGGTGGCGAACCAGTCGCGGTCGCGCGCGGCCGCGGCGGGACGCAGCAGCTCGACGTCGCGGGCGAAGCGGCGCGTCCGCATCCGGTAGAGGTGCCAGGCGGAGAGGGCCCAGGTGAGCCAACCGAGTACGGAGAGCGCCGTCAGGACGACGAGCAGCCGGGCGAGCAGCTCGTTCATGACGCGTCCGCGGGGTCGGTGGGCTCGAACCGCTCGTCGGACCCGGCCGGCGCGCCGGGCCGGGCGTCGTCGACGGACACGCAGGCCTCCGCCGCAGACGCGTCCTCAGCGGGCTCGGCGGCGGGGGCGGTGTCCGCGGCGGAGACGGTGTCGGAGGCGTCAGCGGACTCGACGGCCGGGGCCGGGGGGTCGGCAATCGGCTCCGGCGGCCTCGGGGAGGGCATCGCCAGCGGGGACTCGTTGACGTTCCAGACCTGCACGCGGACGCGCTCGACCTCGGTGGCGAGCTCGCTGTAGACCACGGCCCGGGAGTCGCCGTCGCGGCGGCTGCGGGTGACGAGCCCGCCGAAGGCCTGCTGGTAGGCGCGGAGCTGCGCGTCGTCGGGATCGGGGTAGAGGTGGATCTGCAGCCAGGGCGCCGACCAGTGCTCGGCGGTGAACAGCTGCACGCTCTCGGGGCGTGGGACGCGCTGGAGCAGGTGGGCGAGCACCTGGCAGGCGTGCAGCGCCTGGGCGGGGAACGGGTCTGACGTGGGTGCTTCCAAGGGGCTGAAAACGGGTTGGGACATCTGACGGTCCTTCGATCGGTCCGTGAGGGGCCGGGAGGGGGCCCGGCGGGACGTCAACCTACGCGTAGATGTAGATGCGTTCCAGCCTTTCTCGGATTCGACGGAGCGCACGGCCGGGGCGCGCGCCCCCGCTCTGAGCACGCGCCGGACACCCCACCACGCCAGCACTGTTGACGACCCGTCGGCCGCCCGCTATATCTCTACGGGCACATGTCAGGAAGTAAAGTTTCCTAACCATTCGGATTTCGGAGGCCCCACGTGCGCCCCACCGCTCCCCTGTGTGCCACCGCCGCCACCTCGCTGGCCCTCCTGGCCGCGCTCGCGGCCACCGCCGCCCCCGCCGGCGCGTCGACCACCCACCCGACCGCGAACGCCCCCGCTGCGAGCCACCCCGCGACGACCGTCCCCACCCACGTCTTCGCGCCCTACGTCGAGACCTACACCGGCGACGACCCGGCCACCGTCGCGGCCGAGTCGGGCGCCAAGTGGGTGTCGCTGGCGTTCCTGCAGACCACCAAGAAGGGCTCCTGCACCCTGTACTGGAACGGCAGCGGCTCGCAGCCGATCTCGTCCTCGGTCTACGGCTCGTCCTTCACCAAGCTGCGCGCCGCCGGCGGAGACGGCATACCCTCGCTGGGCGGCTACACCGCGGACACCACCGGCACCGAGCTCGCCGACAGTTGCACCAGCGTCAGCTCCATCGCCTCCCAGCTGGAGAAGCTGATCTCCACCTACGACCTGTCCCGGGTGGACTTCGACGTCGAGCAGAACTCGCTCACCAACAGCGCCGGCATCGACCGCCGCAACAAGGCCATCACCGCGGTCGAGTCCTGGGCCGCGAGCAACGGTCGGCACGTCCAGTTCTCCTACACGCTGCCGACCAACGACAACGGCCTCGACTCCGGCGGCACCGCCGTGCTGAAGAACGCGGTGGCCAACCACACCCGGATCGACGTCGTGAACATCATGACCTTCGACTACTACACCGGCTCGTCCCACGAGATGGCGACCGCCACCGAGACCGCCGCGCAGGGGCTGGTCAACGAGCTCGGCACGCTCTACCCGACCAAGACCTCCGCCCAGCGCTGGGCCATGGTCGGGGTGACCGAGATGCCCGGCATCGACGACTACGGCAAGCCGGAGACGTTCACCACCGCCGACGCCAAGACGGTCTACACCTGGGCGCTCGGCAAGGGCGTCGACGAGATCTCCATGTGGGCCTCCGAACGCGACAACGGCGGCTGCCCCGGCACGGGCGGGTCCGACTCCTGCTCCGGCGTCAGCCAGTCGACCTGGTACTTCAGCCACACCTGGGAGCCCTACACCCACTGACGTCAGCCGACCGGGTGAAAGGGGACCGAGCCGCATGTCCTGGGGCCGCGGCCGCGCGTTGGCAAGAAGTCGACGCGGCGGCCAGCGGCGCCGGCAGGACCTGATCGATTCTCAGTTCCCGAAGGGACGACCTCACATGAGCAGCACCCAGCGTGGCCTCGCGGTGACGGCGGCGGCAGCCGGTCTTGTCGCGGCGGCCGCCGGTATGGCGACTGCCAGCAGCAGCGCGACCGGCGCGGCCACCAACTCCCCCGGTGCGATCTCCGGCAACCTGGTTCAGGTTCCGCTCCACGTGCCGGTCAACGTCTGCGGCAACACCGTGAACGTCGTCGGCGCGCTGAACCCGGCCTTCGGCAACGGCTGCGCGAACGCGGGCTGACCGAGGCCTGCCGGATCAACGGGCCGGGCCCGCGCGACATCTCGCGCGGGCCCGGTCCGTCCTGTCCCCCGCACCGCCGACCGTCAGGGTTCCGGCGGCGGGGCCGCGGGCGCGGGCGGCGGCACGCCCGAGGGGGGCGGCGCGTCGGCGGGCGGGGTCAGCGCCTGGCCGGCGAGGCAGCCGGCGTACAGGGTGTAGCCGACGCCGATGAGGAAGGACTGCACGATCAGGACCGTCCCGACGGTGCCGTAGGAGACGGCGTTCACGACCACCAGCGGCGCGAGGACGAAGCGTGAGAACAGCCGCAGCCCGGCGAGGGCCGTGACGGTCGCCACCGCGCCCGGCAGCAGCCGCGACCACGGGATCCGCGAGCCGAGCAGCAGCCACTGGAGCCACCAGAACAGCGCGATGCCGCCGAGCACCGACGCGCCGACGCGCAGCGCGGGCTGAGCCGCGGTGTGCTGGCCCGGCGTGCCGCTCCACTCGACCAGCAGGATGTAGCCGATCAGGCCGGCCAGGCCGACGGTCTGGCGCCAGGTGGTGTGCCAGGGGCCGCGCGGCAGGTTCCAGATCCGCTCGTAGGCGGCCTGGACCGACGCCATCAGCGAGATCCCGAAGACGGCGAGGGCGGCGAGACTGACGCCCGTGGTGGTGCTGAGCGTCTGGCGGCGCGTGGCGAAGAGCCCTTTGACGGCCTCCGCGCCCTTGCCGGAGAGGCCGAGCGCGTCGCTGACCCACTGCGCGATCCCGTTCCCGCGCGAGCCCTCCGCCGCCGCGATGACCACCAGCAGCGGGACGAGCGTGACGAAGAAGAGCGCGGCGAAGGCGAGAGAGCGCTGCATGATCTCCACATGGCGGCCGTGGTCCCACAGCCGCCGGAAGTAGGCGCCCCAGTAGGCGTTCGTGGTCCAGGGCTTGCGGTGCTGGTGCTCCTCGTCGGCCACGTCCCCCGATCACCTCCTCCGCGCCGCCGGTAGGTCCACCTTCGCTCCCCCTCGCGCCCCCCGCCAGAAGCCGCCGCCGGGCGGGTGACCGGGTCTCCCAGGAAAACCACAAGATCGGTGCCTAGCGTGCGGGCAGAACGACGGAACGTGAACGGGAGAGGCCATGACTGTGCTGGAGCGCGACGACGGCGTGGCGACGGAGACCGGGCGGATCGACGGGGCCCTGGAGCTCGGGGACGGCTGGGCGGTTCGCCTCGCCCAGGGCTCGCGCGGTCGTCTCGCGCTCGAGGTCTACGCCGACGACACCCTGCTGGACGTCGTGGTCGAGAGCGCCCTGGCCGCCGAGCTGCTGCGCGGCGCCCGCCGCGCCCCGGCGGGCGTGTCGGTCCTCGCCTGGGGCCTTCTCCCCGCGAACGGCGCCGCTCCCCTGCTCCGCTCCGGCCGCCTCCCGATCACGGTCCCCGCGGACACCCCGGCCCCACGCATCGTGGCCGGCCGCTTCTGGCTCGCCCTGTGGGCCGCGGGCACCGACCGCGTCTCGGCCACGGCCCACTCCGGCGCCGCCTGGGAGGAACTGCGGGTCACCCCGGTCCGCACCTGAGGGTCGATCGGCCGGGTCACCGCAGGTGAAGCCACCTCGTGACGCCTTCGCCCACGCTGGTGAACCCGCAGCTGCGGTAGAGCAGGCCGCCCGAGCGACCGGCCGCCGAGCGCCTTAGCCTGCGCCCGGAACCAGGAAGCCTGCACACGCTCGCGGTCCCCGAGCATCACCCGAGGCACGCTACCGGCGGGCGCCGTCGGAACACGCGCGCGACGGCTGTCGGAGGCGGGTGCGAGGATGGGCGCAGGTGGGGACGAGCAGTGGAGAGGAGCCCGGTGCCCGAGGGTGATTCGGTGTATCGGACGGCGTGGGAGCTGCAGCGGGCGCTGGCCGGGCAGGTGCTGAGCGTGGCCGAGCTGCGGGTGCCGGCGCACGCCACGGCGGATCTGGTGGGGCGCGAGGTCCTGGACGTGACGCCGCGCGGCAAGCATCTGCTGACGCGGATCGAGGGCGGACTGACGCTCCACACGCATCTGCGGATGGAGGGGCGCTGGCAGGTCTTCCGTGCCGGTGAGCGGTGGACCGGCGGGGCGCAGCACCAGATCCGGGCCGTGCTGGGGAACGCCGAGCGGACGGCGGTCGGGTACCGCCTAGGGGTGGTGGAGCTGCTGCCGACGGCCGCCGAGGCGCGGGTGGTCGGGCATCTCGGGCCGGACCTGCTCGGCCCCGACTGGGACGAGGCGGAGGCGCTGCGCCGCCTGGCGGCCGTGCCCGGCCGCGGCATCGGCGAGGCGCTGCTGGACCAGCGCAACCTCGCGGGGATCGGCAACGTGTACGCGAACGAGCTGTGCTTCATGGCCGGGGTCTCCCCGTGGACGCCGGTCGCCGAGGTCGGGGAGCTGCCGCGGGTGCTGCGCGCCGCGCACCACCTGCTGCTGGCGAACAAGCTCCGGCACGGCCACGTCACGACGGGCGACGGCCGGCGCGACCGCCAGCACTGGGTCTACGGCCGTCCGCACCGGCCCTGCCGCCGCTGCGGCGCGCCGGTGCGCCAGTCGCGCCTGGGAGCGCCCCCGCAGGACCGCGTCGTGTACTGGTGCCCCCGCTGCCAGCCCGGCCCGACCCCGCGGGACGCGCCTGCGGGCCGCCGGGCCTGACGCCCGATCGAGCGGCGGCCGGCTGCCGGAACGGCCCCGGTCCGGCGGGCGTGCGTTCGGCGGAAGGGACGCTCAGCCGTGCGTGATATAGCTGGCGGCATGTACGAATCCATGATCGCAACGCTGGTCCGCATCCCGGGCCACGCCGGTGACGAGATCGAGGCCTACGTGGCCCGCCCCGAGGCGGAGTTCCGTCGCGGCGGGGTCGTCGTCATCCACCACATGCCCGGCTGGGACCGCGGCTCGAAGGAGATCACCCGCCGGTTCGCCGAGCTGGGCTACGACGCCGTCTGCCCGAACCTGTACACGCGTGAGGCCCCGGGCGCGTCCCCGGACGACGCGGCCGCGGTCGCGCGCGCCCAGGGCGGCGTGCCGGACGAGCGCCTGATCGGCGACGTCGCCGCGGCGGCCGCGTACCTGCGGGCGCTGCCGACCTCGAACGGCAAGGTCGGCGTGATCGGCTACTGCTCGGGCGGACGCCAGTCCGTCCTCGCAGCCTGCAACACCGACGTCGACGCCGCCGTGGACTGCTACGGCGCGTTCGTCACCGGTGAGGTGCCGACGGAGTTCCCGCTCAAGATCACGAACCTGGTCGACCAACTGCCGAACCTGCGCGCACCGCTGCTCGGCCTGTTCGGCGCGGAGGACCGCTACCCGAGCCCGGACCAGGTGGACGAGCTCGAGCGGATCCTGACCGCCGAGGGCAAGCCGTTCGAGTTCCACCGCTACGAGGGCGCGGGGCACGCGTTCTTCGCCAACGAGCGCCCGAGCTACAACGTGGCGGCGGCGAACGACGGTTGGGAGCGCATCGAGCGGTTCTTCGGCACCCACCTGGGAGCCTGACCATGTGCACCTACACGACGGTGCACGCCGACATGGACGGCAGCGCCAAGGGGCCGGGCAGCGCCTGGTTCCACGCCGGCCGCGCGACGGTGTACTTCGACCACCCCGTGCACGCCATGGCGGAGCACACGCTCAACATCGACCTCACCGACCCGGACGGCGACCCGGCCCGCCGGGTCGCGCTGGAGCTGACCGCGGAGTCGGCGCGGGCGCTGGTCGCCGCGATCCAGGAGGCGCTGGCCGCCGTCCCGGACGAACTGAAGCTCTGAGAACGGAAATTGAGGTGCGGGACGAGTCGGCGCGCTGACAGACTCGTCTCGTACCGAGCGCCCCACCAGTAACGGGGCGCACCGATCCACTGACTGACCAACTGACTGTTCGACTGTTCGACCGATCGACGAACCGAGGGGAGCCGGGCCATGCGTGACCACAACGCCGCTGTCGCGGCTCCCCTGTCGCGGTTCGAGGTGATCCTGGTGTCCCGGGCCCTCCGGTGCCGGCTGCGCGGCCGGAACCGGACTGCCGCGGTGCGCGCCTGACGTCGCGGAGCCCTTCGGCTCCCTCGTAGGACACTGAACTCTCGCGCCGCCGCGGGGTAATCGCGCCTTCCTTGCCGGGATCACCCTGAAAGGCCTTCGGCCGTGCGTACCATCCCTCCCTTCATCAGCCCTGCCCTGCCCGCCGTCGCGGACGCCGTCCTGGCGCGTGTCCGGAACCTGGGCATCCTCGCGCATGTCGACGCCGGGAAGACGACCGTCACCGAGCGGATCCTCTTCGCCACCGGCGCCACGCACAAGCGCGGCGAGGTCCACGACGGCACCACCGTCACCGACTTCGACCCGCAGGAACGCGACCGCGGCATCACGATCTTCGCCGCGGCCGTCAGCTGCGAGTGGGGCGGGCACCGGATCAACCTGATCGACACCCCCGGCCACGTCGACTTCGCCGACGAGGTCGAGCGCGCCCTGCGCGTGCTCGACGGAGCGGTCGCCGTCTTCGACGCGGTGGCGGGCGTCGAGCCGCAGAGCGAGGCGGTGTGGCGCCAGGCGGACCGGCACTGCGTGCCACGTCTCGCCTTCGTGAACAAACTCGACCGCGCCGGGGCGGACCTGGACGCGGCCGTGGCCTCGATCCGGTCCCGGCTGCACACGGCACCGCTCGTGGTGCAGCTGCCGATCGGCGCGGAGGAGCACTTCACCGGCGTCGTGGACCTGGTCGCGCTGCGCGCGCTGACCTGGCCCGACGCGGCGTCGGGGGTGCACGTGGAGGAGATCCCGCACGCGTTGCGGGACGAGGCGCTGCACCGGCGCCGACTGCTGGAAGAGGCGGTCGCGGAGCTGCATCCGCGGGCGCTGGACGAGTTCTGCGCCGACGGCCGGCTGGGCGACCAGTCGCTGGCCGCGGCGCTCCGAGACCTGACCCGCACCGGAGAGGGGGTGGTGGTGCTATGTGGATCCGCCTATCGCAATCGTGGGATCGAGCCGCTGCTGGACGCGGTGGTCTCGTACCTGCCTTCGCCGCTGGACGTCCCTCCGGCGAGGGGGATGTCGGTCCCGACGTCTCGTGACGGCGTCGCCCGCGCCGAGGTCGAGCGCGCCGCCGACCCCGCAGCGCCGCTGGCGGCCCTGGTCTTCAAGGTCGCCCAGGCGCCGACCGGGCGGCTGACCTTCCTGCGCCTGTACGCGGGAACGCTCCGCAAGGGCGACCCGGTCCTGGACGCCGGGACCGGTCGCACCGAGCGGGTCGGCCGCATCCTGCGGGTGCAGGCGGACCGGCACGCGGACGTCGACACGGCCGTGGCCGGCGACATCGTCGCCGTGATCGGGCCCAAGACGGCCCGTGCCGGTGCGACGCTGTGCGCGCCGGGCGCGCCGCTGCTGCTGGAACCGCCGGGGACGGCGGAGCCGGTGGTGTCGGTCGCGGTCGAGGCCGTGCGCGGCACGGACTCCGCGCGTCTGACGGGCCTGCTGGCCCGGCTGGCCGAGGAGGACCCGTCGCTGTCAGTGCGGACCGATCCGGAGACGGGTCAGACCCTGCTGTCCGGCATGGGCGAGCTGCATCTGGAGGTGGCGGTGGAGAAGCTGCGCCGCGCCGACGGGCTGGAGCTGCGGGTCGGCCGTCCGCAGGTCGGCTACCGCGAGACGGTGCTGCGCGGGGTGTCGGGTGTGCTGTTCCGTCACGTCAAGCAGGACGGCGGCTCGGGCCAGTTCGCCCAGGTCGTGCTCGACGTCGAGCCGCTGACGGCGGCGCCCGGAACGGGCGGCGGGGGCGAGGAGTTCGTGTTCGCCTCCACCGTCACCGGCGGCCGGGTGCCGCAGGAGTGGATCCGCGCGGTCGAGGCGGGCTGCCGGGACGCGCTCGTCGAGGGCCCGCTCGGCGGGCACCGAGTGACAGGCGTCAAGGTGACGCTCACGGACGGGGCGACGCACGTGAAGGACTCCTCGGACCTGGCCTTCCGCACGGCGGGCCGACTGGCGCTGCGTCAGGCGCTGCGCTCCTGTGCGATGGTGCTGCTGGAGCCGGTGGCGGAGGTCGCGGTGACGGTGCCGGAGGAGGCCGTGGGCTCGGTCCTGGGCGACCTCGCGGCGCGTCGCGGCCGGATCACCGACCAGACGACACGCGGCGCGACCAGCACCCTCTGCGCGACGGTGCCGCTCGCGGAGCTGTTCGGCTACGCGACCCGGCTGCGCAGCCGGACGCAGGGGCGGGGGACGTTCACCGCGCGTCCGGCGGGGTTCGCCCCGGTGTAGTCCGCCGCGTCCGCGGAGGCTTTCGAGCGCAACTCGAGAACCGCCGACCCGCGGGCACCGGATGATGCATGATCGTCATCTGGTGGACGCCTGCGCGCAAGTGGCCCGTCCCCCAGTGCGGGAACAGGCCACTTGCGCGATCAGTAGTTGAAGCATCACTGCTCGCAACCAGGGCCATCCCTCTGATATGAGTGGTGCATGACACCGGCAGCATGTTTTAGCGAACGGGCGCTCGAAACCCTCGGACTGACGTCGTACTCCTCGCGCGCCTATGTCGCTCTGGCCCGGCTCCCCCAGGCGACGGCCCCCGATCTGGCCGACGCCACCCGCGTTCCGCGCCAGCGCATCTACGACGTTCTCGGCTCGCTGATCGACCAGGGGCTCGTCGCGAAGACCCCCGGCAAACCCGCCGCCTACCGGGCGGTCGACCCGGCCAACGCCGCGGCCGCCCTGATGCGCCTCCACCGCGACAGCCTGGCCCGGCTCGAGGTCGTCGCGACCGACCTGGTCGCCGAGCTGCGCACCGACTGGCTGACCGCGCGCAACGGCCACCGGCCCTGCACCCGGCGCCTGGAGCGCAGCGGCGTCGCGCGCATGGACCACTGGCGCGAGTACGCCCAGCACTCGGTGCTGGCCACCGCCCGGCCACCGTTCGACGGCCTGGGCGACGAGGGCTGGGTCCACCGCGTCCAGACCATCACCCGCGGCGGCGGCACCGTGCGCTGCGTCTACCACGCCGATCTGCTGAGCAACCCTCAACTGGTGGCGCGGGCCGAGCGGTTCGCCGCGGCGGGCGAGGAGGCGCGGGTGACGGCGGCGGTGGAGACCCGCATGATCCTCACCGACCGCGAACGCGCGCTGCTGACGCTCCCCTCGGCCGACCCGGACCCGAGGGCGCTGCCAGGGCCCGTACTGATGGTCGACGACGCGCACACGGTGGCGGAGCTCGAGGAGAACTTCGACCGGCTCTGGGCCCGGGCGACACCCTTCACCTCGGCGGCGTGACGACCACGCCCCAGCGCTCGTACCAGGGCACCCGCGCCCGAGAGGGAACGAACCCTCACGCTCAAGCTCAGCTTGACAGTTGCTGCCCCACCGCCGTCGAGGCGGCAGCCTGACCCACCCACTCCGGCAGCGGCTCACGGCGTGACATCCACTCCGCTGGGACCGCGTCGAGACCGGTCCGCGCGGCGACCACCCCACCCGTGATCGCGCAGGTCGTGTCGACATCCCCGAGCCCGGCCGCCGTGGACCACAGGGCGCCGGGAAGGTCGTCCAGGTGGTGCGCCGCCGACCACAGCGCGAACGGCACGGTGTCGCTCGCGCGCAGCCCCTGTCCGCTGCCGAGCACGTCCGCCGCCTGCCACGCCTCCACCCCGGGCGCGAGGCCGGCGGCACACAGCAACCCCTCGCGGACCGCGCCCTCCGGCGTCACCTCCACGACCTGCGCCAGCAGTTCGGCGGAGGCCGGAGCCTCGGCGCCGCGACTCGCGGCGGCCAGCGCCGAGGCCGCCGCGACCGCGACGGCGCCCGCGACGGCCTCCGGGTGCGCGTGGGTGACCTGGGCGGAGAACGCGGCCTGGGCGACGGCCTCGTCCAGGTCGTCGCCGAACCAGGCCCCCAGCGGCGCGACCCGCATCGCCGCGCCGTTGCCGAGACTGCCCTCGCCCCGGAAGAGGGTCCGGCTCTCCGTCCGCCAGTCGGCGGGGCGGTCGGCGAGGACCGGCAGCAGCGCGCGCATGCCGCGGCCGTAGCCGCGGGCAGGGTCGGCGAGGAAGGTCGCCCCGAAGGACAGCGCCAGGTCCTCCTGGTGCACCGCGTCCTGGAAGACCAGCACACGCGTCAGCGCCAGCGCCATCGCGGTGTCGTCCGTCCAGTGCCAGGGCGACTCGGGCGGGGCGATCCGGTCCCGGATCTGCGCGGCGGCCTCCTGGGGCGAGCGGAACAGGCCGAACCAGCGCTCACCGAAGGAGTCGCCGAGCGCGAGACCCTCCAGCGAGTCGTGCGCGGCGACGGGGAGGGGGAACGGGATCGGCGTCGGGGTCGAGGGCCGGCTCGGCGGCGTGGAGGACATGCGGCCATGCTGGCACCCGCGGGCGGTCGCCCGCACCGGAGTTACCGCCCCGCTCGGCACCCGGGGCCGGCTGTCCGCCCTCGGCTCCCCGGCCCGGCGGCCGTTGGAGTGGACGGTTGGGCACAGGCGTGGCGCACTGGTGGGAGAGGCAGGAACGGGTGATCTCATGAAGACCAAGCACTGGACCGTCGCCGTGACCATCGACGAGGACGACGCTCGCACCGAGGCGCGTGCCGTGATGACGGACGCGGGCGCGCCGATGGCGACCGGGCGCGGGGTGGCGCGCCGCAACCCCGCCGACCGCTCGGTGCCGGACATCGGCGACGAGCTCGCGGTCAGCCGCGCGCTGGAGGACCTCTCGCAGCGGCTGCACGACATGGCCTCGCACGACTTCGCCTATCTCGCCGGTCCGGCCGCGAGGTAGCGGTCGGCCGACCGGTCCGGCGTCAGGGCTGGAGGACGATCCAGCTGCGGCCCGGGGCCAGGTTCATCGGCTGGCCGCCCACGGTGTAGCTGGTGGGCGCGTTGTCGTTCGGCTTGGACCACTGGCCGTGCCAGACCTTGCCGTCCCGGTAGAAGTCCGCGCTGCCCGAACCGGTGGTCTGGGAGAAGACCTCGTTGTCGGCGTGCCCGGCGTTGTGGTCGGTGTACTTGCCCTGGACGACGTGGACGTGCTGGATGATCACGTTGTCGGCGTTCGCCTGCCCGGCGTCGATCGTGTTGAGGGCGTGCCCGTCCACCGTGACCAGCCACTTCGCGCCCGAGGCGGTGAAGGTGAAGGCTGCGGCCGGCATCTTGGCGTGGGCCGTCGACGCGGCCGCGCCGCCGGCGGGCTCGGGGCCGAAGCGGAAGCCGACGTCCTTGGTCTGCGCGAGGTCGGGGAAGGCTGCGAAGATCTGGTCGGTGTGGACGTAGGTCGGCGAGCTGCCGCCGTTGCTGAACAGGTTGTTGTGCTGGATGGGGTTGATGGTCTGCAGGTTGGCCGCGGCCAGGTCGGGCTTGAGGCCGGATATCGCGCCCGAGTAGACGAGGCCGACGCGCCCGTAGGGGGCCAGCAGCGGGATGTCCGTCTGCCGTGCGCTGCGGACCGGACCCACGCGCACGGGAGGATTGCTGTTGTCGAAGACGACGAGGTAGCGGCTGAGCCCGCCCTCGACCTGGATCACGTAGACGAGGTCGGCGGAGTTGAGCCCGGCCTGCTGGAACTGCGCGTCGCCGACGTTGTCGATCTTCACCGCGATCACGTGCCCGCCGGGCTTCCCCTGGCCGGTCAGCGGGTTCACCGTCGGCGTGGGGGACGGTGAGGGTCGTGGCGGCAGCGAGGGCGACGAGGCGGTCGGCGAGGGAGGCGGGGGCGGGGGGCTGCCTCCGCCCCCGGCCACCGCGAACCAGATCCCCGCTCCGACGACGGCGGCCCCGGCGACCACAGCCACGATCCTGCCCCGCCTGATGCCCCCGGGCCGTCTGTTGCCCCCCGGACTCGCCCCCGTGCCCGGGCTCTGTTCGTCCGCCATCTGCGCTCACCGTCCTCGGATCGCGAACAGGCGTATTCCACCACCATGCGCCTGTCGCGCCCCGCCGAAAAGCCGGGGGGCACAACGCGGCCAACTTCTCAGAAAGCGCAGCTACCGACGGGGCTCCCGGCGCGGTCTCAGCGGGACGCCGCCCGCTCCAGGCAGTCCAGCACCTCGGCGTCGGAGGTCTGCTCGAAGTCGTCGTAGAACTGGCCGATGGCCGCGAACCACACCGGGGTGTCGACGACGACCACCTCGTCGACGAGCCCCCGGAACTCCGACGAGATCCCGTGGGGTGCGACGGGCACCGCGAGGACGACCCGCGCCGCGCCCTGGGCGCGGACGATCCGACAGGCGGCCTTCGCCGTCGACCCGGTGGCGATGCCGTCGTCGACCACGACGGCGGTCCGTCCCGAGACGTCGACCGGCGGCCGCTCGCCGCGGTAGCGGCGCACCCGGCGCTCCAACTCGGCGCGCTCCTCGCGCTCGACGCGCCCTATCGCCTCCTCGCCGGCCCCGGCCATGCCGATCACCTCGTCGTTCAGCACCCGCACGCCGCCCTCGCCGATCGCGCCCATGCCGAGTTCGGGCTGGTAGGGAACGCCGAGCTTGCGCACCACGACGACATCCAGCGGGGATCCGAGCGCCGCCGCGACCTCCGCCGCCACGGGCACGCCCCCGCGCGGCAGCCCGAGCACGACCACGTCCTCGCCGCGCAGATGCTCCAGGCGCGCGGCGAGCCTCCTCCCCGCCTGCCGGCGATCCGTGAAGACCATGACGCCGCTCCGGGTCGGCTCGCTTGCCCTCCCTACCAGCGTAGATCGCTCGCCATGGACCTGACCCGGGCGATCTCGCCGACCGGGCCGAGTACCTAAGCGCGACGGATTCGGCGCCCGGCCGTCTCCGGGAGGGTGGAGTCATCGAAGCAGGAGCACCGCAGAGCGCTGAGGAGCAGCGAGATGACCGCCTACGCCATGGCCCACGTCCACTCCGTCGAGTTCGGCCCGGACATCGTCGCGTACCTCGAGCGGATCGACGCCACGCTCGACCCGTTCGGGGGCCGGTTCCTGATCCACGGCAACTCCGCCGAGGCGAGGGAGGGCAGCTGGGCCGGTGACCTGATCCTGATCGAGTTCCCCGACATCGAGCGGGCGCGGACCTGGTACGACTCCCCGGCCTACCGGGACATCCTGGAGCTGCGCACGCGGCACATGGTTGCGGACGTGATCCTTATCCCCGGGGTGCCGGAGGGATACCGGGGCGCGGACAGCCTGCGGCACTGACCGCCACCGAAGGGGCACGGGATGTAGTGAGCAAAGCTCACTATTAGCGTTGGCAATAATGAGCTATGCTCGATGGCATGAAACCTCCGGTTCCCGACTGGACTCCCCCGCCGCGCGATCCCGATGCGCCGAAGCCTCCCCGGCAGCTGCGGCGCATCCTGCGGCTGTTCCGCGCCTACCGGGGGCGGCTCGCCGTGGTCGCGGTGCTGGTGGGCCTGTCGTCCCTGGTGTCGGTCGCCTCGCCGTTCCTGCTGCGGGCGGTCCTGGACGTGGCGATCCCCGAGCGGCGCACGGGCCTGCTCGCGATCCTCGCGGTCGGGATGATCGCGGTGGCCGTGGCCAACTCCGTGTTCAACGTCTGGCAGACCTACCTGTCCACCAGCGTCGGCCAGCACGTGATGCACGACCTGCGCACCGCCGTCTACGCGCACCTGCAGCGGATGCCGCTGGCGTTCTTCACCCGCACCCGCACCGGCGAGGTGCAGTCGCGGATCGCCAACGACATCGGCGGCATGCAGGCGACGGTGACCTCCACGGCCACCTCGCTGGTCTCCAACTCGACCTCCGTCGTGGCGACGGTGGTCGCCATGGCGGCGCTGGACTGGCAGCTGACGATCGTCTCGCTCTGCCTGCTGCCCGCGTTCGTCTGGATCAGCCGCCGGGTCGGCAACGAGCGGCGACGGATAGCGGGCGAGCGCCAGCGCAAGCTCGCCTCCATCTCCTCGATCATGCAGGAGTCGCTTTCGGTCTCCGGCATCCTGCTGGGCCGCACCATGGGACGCTCCCGCGCCCTCAGCGACGACTTCGCCCGCGAGTCGGCCTCGCTGGCCGACCTCGAGGTGCGCGCCGACATGGCCGGGCGCTGGCGGCAGTCGACGATCCAGATCGTCATGGCCGCGATGCCGGCCGTCATCTACTGGGCCGCCGGCATCGCCGGCGCCCACGGCGCTTCGATCTCGCTGGGCACGCTGGTCGCGTTCACCTCGCTGCAGCAGAGCCTGTTCCGCCCGACCGTCTCGCTGCTGCAGGTCGGCGTCGCGGTACAGGTCTCGCTGGCGCTGTTCCAGCGCATCTTCGAGTACCTGGACCTGGTGCCGGACATCACCGAGAGTCCGGACGCGGTCAGTCCGGCCGGACGCGCCCGCGGCGAGGTCCGCTTCGAGAACGTGGGCTTCCGCTACGAGAGCCGCCAGGAGCGCCCGACACTGGAGGACGTCGACCTGACGGTCCCGCCCGGCGGCAGCCTCGCCGTGGTCGGCGAGACCGGCTCCGGCAAGACGACGCTCAGCTACCTGGTGCCGCGTCTGTACGACGTGACCCAGGGCCGGGTCACCATCGACGGGACGGACGTGCGCGACCTCAGCTTCGCCGCGCTCGCGGACGCGGTCGGCGTGGTCTCGCAGGAGACGTACCTCTTCCACGCGTCCGTCGCGGAGAACCTCCGTTTCGCCAAGCCGGACGCGACCGACGCGGAGCTGGAGGCCGCCGCCCGCGCCGCGCAGATCCACGACCACATCGCCTCACTGCCGGACGGCTACGCGACGCTGGTCGGCGAGCGCGGCTACCGCTTCTCCGGCGGCGAGAAGCAGCGGCTCGCCATCGCCCGCACGATCCTGCGCGACCCGCCGGTCCTGGTCCTGGACGAGGCGACGAGCGCACTGGACACCCAGACCGAGCAGGCCGTCCAGCAGGCGCTGGACCACCTCACCGCCGGCCGGACCACCATCACCATCGCGCACCGGCTCTCCACCGTCCGCGACGCGGACGAGATCGTCGTGCTGGACGCGGGACGGATCGTCGAACGCGGCACGCACGAGAAGCTGTTGGCCCTCGGCGGCCACTACGCGGCCCTGGTGGCCCGCGACGGGAGCGGTCCGGCCGACCAGGAGCAGAAGGAGCCCCTCACGGACCGTCGGTCCGAGCGCGAACTGATCACCTGATCGTTACCCTTTTGGCGGAACCCGATCCGACTTTCGGAAAGTCTGCAGTGCAGACGAGTCGTCAACTCGCACACTCGTCTAGCACAAGCGACCGTATCCGACGTCGGAAGGATCCATTTCGGTGGCATCATCCTTCAAGGCGCGCGCCCAGCGCGCGCTGGCCGGGGGGCTCGGCGCCGTCGCCGTCGCCACCCTGGTCCCGCTGGGCCTCGCCCAGCCGGCCGCCGCGGCGACCACCCCCGTCTGCATCTCCACCAGCCATCCCTCGCTGGCCGCCAAGCTGTCGCGTGACATCACGTCAGCACTGCGCGGCCGCACGGACACCTACGCGCTCGACGTGTGGGATCCGCACACGGGGGTGTCCTGCGCCCTGCACTCCTCCTACCACTTCGACTCCGCGAGCGTCGTCAAGGCGGCGATCATGGGAACGGTGCTGTGGAAGGAGAAGGGCAAGTACCTCAACTCGTACGAGCTCGACAACCTGTATCCGATGATCCGGAACTCGGACAACCAGGCCGCCACCAACCTGTGGAACTACCTGGGCCGCGCCGAGATCTACGCCTTCCTCCGGAAGGTCGGCATGACCCACACCGTGCTCGGCGAGGGCCCCTACTGGGGTCTGACCCAGATCACCGCGCACGACGAGATGAAGCTGCTGGACGCCCTGACGGACCGCACCGACGTGCTCACCCCGAACGGGAAGGCCTTCGCGCAGAGCCTGATGGCGAGCGTGGAGAGCGACCAGCGCTGGGGCACCCCGTACGGGACCCCGAAGGGCGTCACCGCGCACGTCAAGAACGGCTGGCTGCCGCGGGCCACGCTCGGCTGGCGGGTGAACAGCCTGGGCATCTTCAACGGCTCCGGCCGTGACTACCGCATGGTCGTGCTGACCGACAACCAGTCGACCATGGAGTACGGCATCACGACCATCGAGCGCGTGGCGCTCCAGGTCCACCACGACCTGGGCTCCATCTCCAGCACCGCCGGCGGCGCGCCGTCGCCGCGCGCGCTGCAGGAGCCGCTGGCGCAGCCGGGCTCCGACGCGCCGCGCGTCGCGACCGGCGACGGCTCGGCGCCGTACGGATCGGTCAAGGGCTGACCGACCCCGCCGCTCCGCCCGGCGGACTCCCCGCAGTCCGTCACGACCGCCCCCGGCGCCCCGCGCGCCGGGGGCGGCTCGCGTCCCGACTCCCACCAGCACTCTCACCCGTTCGGGCTTGCGTTCGACCACTCCGCCTTGACAGGATCTTTACGGAGTCCGTGCGCGCCCGCGCGTGCCGGACCCGCGCGAGGTGAGCCGGGAAGCCTGGTCGGCGAGCCGGGGCCGAAACGCCCCGGGACCCGTCCGTGGCCGCACGAGAGACCGGAAGCCCCGCGCCGATGACCGATCTGACCGCCGTTCTGCTCCTGGTGGGCCTGGCGACCCTGGTGGCCACCGGGGCCCGGCGGTGGAGCCTGCCCGCACCCTCGCTGCTCGTGGTCGCCGGCGTCGTGATCGGCGTGATGCCCTTCACCCCGGATCTGCACGTGCCGCCGCAGGTCATCAGCATCGGCGTGCTACCGCCGCTGCTCTACGCCTCCGCGGAGGAGATATCCCTGCGCGAGCTGCGGCTCGTCTGGCGGCCGGTGGCCGTGCTCGCCTTCGGGCTGGTGCTCGCCTCGGCCGCGGCCGTCGGCCTGCTCGCGGGGGCGCTCACGCCGCTCTCCGGGCCCATGGCCTTCGTCCTCGGCGCGGTGCTGGCCAGCACCGACCCCGTCGCGGTGACCGCGCTGGGACGCAGGCTCTCGTTGCCGCCGCGGATCCAGGTCATGGTGCAGGCGGAGAGCCTGTTCAACGACGCGACCAGCCTTGTGCTGTTCAAGGTCGCCGTAGGGACGGCGGTCGCGGCCGGGTCCTTCTCCCTGCCGCGCGCGGCAGGCGAGTTCGTGCTGCTCGGCGGCGGCGGGGCGGTGGTCGGGTGGCTCGTCGCGCTCGCGGTCGCGCAGATCCGCAAGCGCACCGAGGACCCGGTGCTGGAGACGGTGATCGCGTTGGTCACCCCGTACGCCGCCTACGTCCTGGCCGAGGACGCGCACACCTCCGGCGTCACCGCCGTCGTGGTCGCGGGCGTGACGCTGGGCTCGATGGGCCACCGGCTGACCGGCGCCCGGATCCGGCTGCAGGTGCACGCCGTCTACCAGACCGTCGTCTTCCTGCTGGAGAGCGTCGTCTTCGCCGTCATCGGCCTCGAACTGCCCTCCCTGATCCACGGTCTGGGCGCGGACGCGAAGACGTGGCCGCTCGACGTCCTGGCCATCGCGGCGCTGCTGATCGCCACCCGGATGCTCTGGGTCTTCCCGATGTCCGCGGCAATGCAGCGCAGGCGCGGTGCGGCGACGGTCTCCTGGCGGGTGCCGGCCGTCATCTCCTGGGCCGGGACGCGCGGCGTCATGCCGCTGGCGGCGGCGCTGTCGATCCCGCTGCTCGCGGACGACGGGCGACCGCTGCCGCACCGTTCGCTGGTGCTGGTGCTGACCACGGGCGTGGTGGTGCTGACGCTGGTGCTCCAGGGCTTCACGCTCGCCCCGGTCGTGCGCGCCTCCGGCATCGCGTTGGAGCCGGCGGCGACCGCCCGGGAGGAGGCCGAGGCGCGCGACCGCCTCGCCCGCGCGGGCCTGGCCCGGCTGGAGCAGGTCGCGGACGTCGAGGCCGCGCCGCAGGTCGTCGTCGAGCAGTTGCGTCGCAGCCTCCAGGCACGCCTGGACCACGCGCGAGCGCAGCTCGACGAGGAGGTCGACCCCGACTCCACGCTCATGTCCGCGCACCGCGACCTGCGCCACGAGCTGATCCGCGCCGAGTCGGCGGAGCTGGCACGCCTGTACGAGGAGCGCCGCATCACCGACGGGACCCGGCGGCGGCTCCAGCGCGCGCTCGACCTCGAGGAGACCGGGCTCGTCGAGGAGGAGTAGCCGCCTCACCCCGCAGACGCAGCGCCTCGTCCGGCTTTCGCCGGGCGGGGCGTTTCGCTTTCCGGCGTGGCTCGCTATGCTCGGACTTGTTCATCTGTACGCTCAAGTGAGCATTAGTGCGCACGTGCGCAACTGAATCGAGAGAAGGTGCCGCCGGTGACCGCCGCCTCGCAGACCTCGTCGGAAATCGAGTCCCAGCCCGCGTGCTGGCAGCGCGCGCTGGACCTGCTGCCGTCGGTCTCCGCCCTGCTGCCGCGCCCCGGCGAGCGTGTCGCCGTCGTCGGCTGCGGCACCTCGTGGTTCATGGCCCAGGCCTACGCCGCGCTGCGCGAGGGCGCGGGCGTCGGCGAGACGGACGCGTTCGCCGCGTCCGAGGCCCCGCTGGGCGACGGCTTCACCCGCCGCTACGACCGCGTGCTCGCGCTCACCCGCTCCGGCACGACCACGGAGGTGCTCAGCCTGCTGGACGGCGTGCGCGGAAAGGTCGCCACGACCGCGATCACCGCGGACCCGGCCACGCCCGTCGCCGACCTCGCCGAGGACCTCGTCGTCCTCGAGTGGGCCGACGAGCGCTCCGTCGTGCAGACCCGCTTCCCCACTTCGCAGCTGGTGCTGCTCCGCGCCCACCTCGGCGAGTCCGTCGCCCACCTGCCCGCGCAGGCCCAGCAGGCGCTGGAGGCCGAGCTCGCGCCCGAGCTGGTCGACGCCGAGCAGATCTCCTTCCTCGGCCGTGGCTGGAGCTACGGCGTGGCGCGCGAGGCCGCACTCAAGGTCCGCGAGACCGCGGCGTGGTGGACCGAGTCCTACCCCGCGATGGAGTACCGCCACGGCCCGATCAGCGTCGCCCGCCCCGGCCGCGCGGTCTGGAGCCTCGGCGCGCTCCCGGACGGCCTCGCCGAGCAGGTCCGGGCGACCGGCGCGCATCTGGTGACGGCCCGTCACGACCCGCTGGCGGAGCTCGTCAAGGTGCAGCGGCTCGGCGTCGCGCTGGCCGCGCGCCTCGGCCGGGACGTGGACAACCCGCAGCACCTGACGCGTTCGGTGGTGCTCTCCGCGTGATCGTCACCGTCACCCTGAACGCCGCCCTCGACGTCACCTACGTCGTCGCGGGCGGCGTGCGCCCCGGCGCGACCCACCGCGTCGGCTCCGTCGCCGCGCGGGCGGGCGGCAAGGGCGTCAACACCGCGCGCGTGCTGGCCTCGCAGGGCGAGCCCGTCCTCGCCCTGGGCTTCGCGGGCGGCGCGTCCGGCGCGGAGCTGCGGGAGGAGCTGGACGACGCCGGCGTCCCGCACCGCCTCACCGCGATCGCGGGCGCGACCCGCCGTACGGTCGCGGTCGTGGACGCCACGGCGGACGGCACGGCGACGGGCGGGGTGACGGGCTTCTGGGAGCCGGGGCCCCAGGTCACCGCGGCGGAGTGGACCCGCTTCCTGGCCGACTTCCGTGCGGCGCTGCCCGCCGCACGGGCGGTCGTCCTCTCCGGCAGCCTCCCCCCGGGCGTCCCCCGCGACGCCTACGCCGAACTGGTCCACCTCGCCTCCGACGCCGGCGTCCCCACCCTCGTCGACGCCGACGCGGACGCGCTCCGCGAAGCGCTCCGCGCCCGCCCGACCCTGGTCAAACCCAACGCGGAGGAGGCCCTCCGCGCTCTGGGCCCGCAACAGGCCCTCGACGCACCCACCGCCGACCGCGAGGCCGTCACCGCCCGGCCGACCCGACAGCCACCCGGCCCCGGCCCCGACGGACCCCCGCCCTCCGACGCCCCAGCGCCCCCGAGGAGCACCAGGGGGATGCGGGCGGACACGCCGGAAGCGCTGCCCGCCTCCCTCGCGCGGCGGCTGGTCTCCGCCGGGGCCGGGGCCGCGGTGGTGTCCGCCGGGGCGGAGGGGTTGGTGGCGTGGTGGGGCGGGCGGCTGCTCGCCGTCGCGCCGCCACGGGTGGTGGTCGGGAACCCGACCGGAGCCGGGGACGCCGCCTCCGCGGCGCTCGCGGTCGCGCTCGCGCGGGGCCTGCCGCCCGAGGACGCGCTGCGGCGCGCCGTCGCGCTGTCCGCGGCCGCCGTCGCCGCTCCCCTCGCGGGGGACGTCGACCCCGACGTGCTCGCCGAGCTGGAGCCACGCGTCGCCGTTCGCGACGCCACCTGACCGCGACCTGACCGCGAACCGACCGCGAACCTGATCCACCGACACCGAACCCTGGAGCCACCCGCCGTGCCTCTCGTGCCCCTCCCCCACCTGCTGGCCGACCGGCCGGTCTTCGCCTTCAACGTCATCCAGATCGAGCACGCCGAGGCGATCCTCGCGGGCGCGGAGCAGGCCAAGGCGGCCGTCGTGCTGCAGATCAGCGAGAACGCCGTGCGCTACCACGGCGCGCTGGCGCCGCTCGCCGCCGCGTCGCGGCTCGCCGCGGAGCGCAGCGGGGCCCGCGCCGCGCTGCACCTGGACCACGCGACCGAGCCGCGCCTGATCCACGAGGCCGCCGACTGCGGCTTCGGCTCGGTGATGTACGACGGCTCGACGCTGCCGTGGGCGGAGAACCTCAGGACGACCGCCGAGATCGCCGCCTGGTGCCACGCCAACGGGCTGGCGATCGAGGCGGAGCTGGGCGAGGTCGGCGGCAAGGACGGCGCGCACGCGCCGGGCGTGCGCACCGACCCCGCCGAGGCGGCCGAGTTCGTCGCCCGCACCGGAGTGGACGCGCTGGCCGTCGCGGTCGGCAGCGAGCACGCGATGACCGCCCGCACCGCCTCGCTCGACCTGGACCTGATCACCCGTCTGCGCGACGCCGTCCCGGTGCCGCTGGTCCTGCACGGCAGCTCGGGCGTGCCGGACGCGACGCTGGTCGCTGCCGTGGGGGCGGGGATGCGCAAGATAAACGTCTCCACCCACCTCAACCGCCTCTTCACCGAGGCGGTCCGCGACGCCCTCGCCTCCGACCCGACGCTCGTCGACCCGCGCAAGTGGCTCGCCCCGGGCCGGACCGCCGTCGCCGACGAGGTCGCCCGCCTGCTCGGCCTACTGACCGCCGCCGCCTGACGGCCCGTCCCGGCGCTCCCGGCTGCTCCTCGGCTCGAACCCGCCGACGAGCAGCCGGACCGCGCAGGGCGCGGCCCAGGCGGCCGCGCACCGGAGCAGCACCGTGCCCACCGCGGAGGCCGCGCACGCAATCAGGCTCCGCCTCAGGTCGTGTCGCCGTCGACGCCCCGGACACGGACGTCCGCCGCGGCCAGGGCGGCGTGCTCCGGTTCGGCCGGCGCCGCGTCCGTGACGAGGGTGTCGATCTCCTCCAGGGGGCAGATGGAGGCGAAGGTGGCCCGGCCGAGCTTGCTGGCGTCGGCAAGGACGACGCGGTGGGCGGCGACGCGCAGGAAGGAGCGGTCGGTGTGGGCCTCCATCTCGTCGTGGGTGGTGCAGCCCGCCGCCGCGCTGAGGCCGTCGACGCCGATGAAGGCGAAGTCGAGGCGGTAGCGGGCGAGGTGCTGGTCGGCAGCCGGGCCGACCAGCTCGTAGCTGGCGCTGCGGGCCTGACCGCCGATCACGACGAGGCGGATCTCGGGGCGCACGATCAGATCCGCCGCGATGTTGACCGCGTTGGTGACCACCGTCAGGCTCCCCTGGCCGCCGCCGACGCGCTCGGCCAGGACGTGCGCGAGCTCGCTGACCGTGCTGCCGCCGGTCAGGCCGACGACCGCGCCGTCGGGGACCAGCTCGGCCGCCGCCTCGGCGATGCGCCGCTTCTCCTCCTGCCTGCGGCCCGCACGGTGACGCAGCGGCAGCTCCAGGTTGACCGTGCCGGTGACCGCGCCGCCGTGGGTGCGCCGCAGCAGGCCCTGCTCGTCGAGCGCCTGCAGGTCGCGGCGGATGGTGGCGCCGGAGACGTCGAGCAGCTCCGCGAGCTGGTGCACGTCGGCACTCCCGGCGCGGGCGACGTGGTCGAGGATGCGGGCGAAGCGGTCGGCCTTGAGCATGCGGCGAGTCTACGGATTCCGGTCCCTGGCTGGTCGGACGGCCGCGAACTCGTTCGATCGGGCGCGAGCATAGCCGCACCCTCGACCGCCTGTCCCCCGAATCCGGCACTCTGCGTGCAGGGCTCACACCTACGGTACCCATGGTGCGGGGAGGGATGTCCTTGCTGTTCACTCGTCTCACTCGCCATCGCAAGCAGCTGCCGCCGACCCAGGCCGCGCCCCACGCACCCGCGCCGCGCGGTTGTCCGGTGGCCCACCAGCCCCCGCCCGAGCCGTCACGCCCGGCGACACCCGACTCACCGACACCGGGGCCGCCGCCGCTCGGCCCGCCGCCACCGCTGCTCCTCGCTGCCGAGGAGTTCGTCCGCCGCTTCGCCGCCGAGTCGGCGCAGCCGCTCGACGTGGAGGCCCGGCTCGGCGAGATCCGTGCGGAGTTGACCGCGCACGGCACCTACACGCACACCCCGCAGGAGCTGGCCTTCGGCGCACGCGTCGCCTGGCGCAACGCGTCACGCTGCATCGGGCGGCTGTACTGGCGCAGCCTCGTCGTCCGCGACCTGCGGCACCTGCGCCGCCCGGACGACGTCGCCGAGCAGTGCTTCGAGCATCTGCGCGTGGCGGCCAACGGGGGCCGGATCCGGCCCGTCGTCAGCATCCTCGGTCCCGACCTGCCGGGCCGGCCGGCTCCGCGGCTGCTCAATGAGCAACTGGTGCGGTACGCGTGCGACCCGCGCAGCGCGGAGCGGGCGGCGCTGGCCCGCGAGCTCGGCTGGAAGGGCGGCGAGGGCCCCTTCGAGACGCTGCCGCTGCTGGTGCAGTCCTCGCCCGAGCGGCCTCCGGACTGCTACGAGCTGCCCGACGACGCCGTCCACGAGGTGCGGCTCACGCATCCGACCGAGCCGGGCTTCGCGGACCTCGGGCTGCGCTGGTACTCCGTCCCGGCGGTGTGCGACATGACGCTGGAGATCGGCGGGATCCAGTACCCCTGCTCGCCGTTCAACGGCTGGTACATGGGCACCGAGATCGGCTCGCGCAACCTCGCCGACCGCGACCGCTACGACCGGCTGCGCGCGGTCGCCGAGGTCTTCGACCTGGACACCTCCAGCGAGCGGACACTGTGGCGGGACCGCGCGCTGGTCGAGCTGAACGCGGCGGTGCTGCACTCCTTCGCCCGGGCGGGCGTCACCGTGGCCGACCACCACACCGAGTCGCAGCGCTTCGTCACGCACGTCGAGCGCGAGCAGCGGCACGGCCGCGCGGTGCCGACGGACTGGTCGTGGATCGTGCCGCCGCTCTCCGGGGGCGCGACGGCGGTGTTCCACCGCTACTACGACCCGCCCGACCCGCACGCCCGCCCCGCGTTCCTGCGCCGCGACGGCGCCTGGGGCGAACCTCACGGCGACTGACCGGTCCCGGGCCGTCCACCGCGTCCGCGACGGCCGTGCCGCTCACGGAACCAGGCGTTGGCGGCCGGCTGGAACATCAGCGCGACCGCACCGGGCACGCAGACCACGTGCACGGTGCGGCTGCCGCCGAAGAGCAGTTCGATGGGGCTGGACTTGGTGAGCGCGGAGGCGGCGCGGTGGCAGCCGGGATCGGCGGCCTGCTGCGGTCGCCGAAGGGGCTGTACTGGCCGGTGGCGCCGCTCGGGTTCGCCGGACGGGCGACGGCGCTGCGGCCGCGTCCGGCCGGGCGTTCGCGGCGATCCGCCGCGGGGCGGTCGCCGAGCACCGGATCTGGATGGTGCGGTCCTACGCCCTGATCTTCGCGGCGGTCACCTTCCGCCTCCGGCCGGCGGTCCTCGCGGGCTTCGGCCTCCCCTTCGACCGGGCGTAGCTGAGCGGAGCGTGGCTCTCCTGGCCGATCGACCTGCCGGTCGCCCAGCGGCTGCTCGTTCGGACCGGGTCCCGCCGCCCGGCTCGGTAGCGGGGGCGATCCCCCGGTGGGACCATCGGTGACATGGGCGAATGGCAGTATCCAGGACCGCCCGGCGTCAACGTGATGGTCTGCGGCGGGTGCGGTGCGGTGACGGAGTGGACCCCCTGGGGGCGCTGCTCGTGGGAGTGCTACGAGCAGCCAAGGGAGACGCCCGACGAGCAGCTCGCGGCCAATGAGGACGCCCCGAGGGCGTTCGCGTACTTCACCGGGCGCAAGGCGCTGGGGGGCGAGCAGGACGGCGGGTGAGCGCGCCGAAGCCGGGGGATGTCGCAGGAATCCCCCGGCTCTCGGGCGTCCGCCTCAGCCCTTGGTCGCGCCCAGGGTCAGACCCGCGATGAAGTGGCGCTGCAGGATGAAGAAGAGGATCACGGTCGGCAGGGCGACCAGCACGGATCCCGCCGCCAGCAGGTTGTAGTCCTGGAAGTACTGTCCCTTCAGGTTGTTGAGCGCGCTGGTGACCGGCATCTTGTCGCCCGAGGACATCAGCACCAGCGCCCACAGGAAGTCGTTGTAGATCCAGGCGAACTCCAGCGTGGCCAGGGCCGCGAGGGCCGGACGGCACAGCGGCAGCGTGATCCGCCAGAACTGGGTCCACACGCCCGCGCCGTCGACGATCGCCGCCTCGCGCAGCTCCTCGGGCAACGCCTTCATGAAGTTGGTCATCACGAAGACGCAGAAACCGGTCTGGAAGGCGATGTGGATGGCGATGACCCCCCAGTACGAGTCGTACATCGTCAGCGAGTCCGACATCCAGTACGGCAGCGGGATCCGGGTGAACAGCTCGTACACCGGGGTCACCATGACCTGCGGGGGAAGCAGGTTGCCGGCGGTGAACAGGATCAGGATGAAGAACCCGCCGCGGATGCGGACCCGGGCGATGCAGAACGCGACGAAGGACGCGAAGAACAGCGTCAGCAGCACGGCCGGGACCGCGATGAGCAGCGTGTTCAGGAAGTGCTGCGCCATCCCCGACTGGGTGAACGCCTCGCGGTAGTAGGCGAAGCTGAGGTGGTGCGGCCAGGAGAAGTAGCCGTATTTCGCCGTCTCCTGGTACGGCCGCAGCGAGGCGTAGACGGCGAGCAGCAGCGGCGCCAGCCACAGCAGCGAGACGGCCGCGAGGAAGACGTGCAGGCCGACGCGGCGCGAGGCCACGGCCGCACGGGGGTCTTTCGCGCCGGTGGCCTTCGGCGCGGGGCCGGCGGCGATCGCGGTCACGTTTTCTCCTCACGCAGTTCGGTCATGCAGTAGGCGACGATGCAGCCGACGGAGATCAGCAGCAGCACGACCGCGATGGCGGAGCCGAAGCCGATGCGGCTGGCCTCGCCGATGATGTTGTCGGTGATGAGCACGCTGAGCAGTTCCAAGCCGTTGGTGCCGCCGTTGATCGCGTAGACGATGTCGAAGGCGCGCAGCGCCTCGATCACCGTGATCACGCCGACGATGATGTTGACCGGCCGCATCACCGGGAAGACGACGCGGAAGAAGGTCTGCCGCGCGTTGGCGCCGTCGATGGCGGCGGCCTCCTTGAGCGACGGGTCCACGCCCTTGAGGCCGGCCAGGTAGAGCACCATGACGTAACCGGCGTGGCGCCACCCGGCCATGACCAGCACGACCCAGATGTTGATGTGCGGGTCGCCGATCCAGTCGACGGGGTGCTGGCCCTGGCCGGTGGCGCCGAGCAGGGTGTTGAGGATGCCGTCGTCGCGGGCGAAGATCAGCTGCGAGATGAAGCCGATCACCGCGAGCGAGAGCACGACGGGCAGGTAGAGCGCGCTCTGGTAGAAGCGCCCGAACCGGACCTTGCGGTCCAGCAGCACCGCGAAGAGCAGGCCGAGCGGGGTGGCGACCAGCGCCAGGAAGCCGAGCCAGAGCAGGTTGTGCCAGATCGCGGTCGCGAACGGCGGGTAGTTGGTGAACAGTTCCTTGTAGTTGTCGATCCCGATGAACTTGGCCGAGCCGATCCCGTCCCAGTTGGTGAAGGACAGGCCGATCGAGGCGAGCGTGGTCGCCCACACCAGCACGAAGGTGAACAGCAGCGGCAGGCCGAGCAGCACGGTGATGACGAGGCGGTCGCGCGTGGTCAGCCGGCGAATCCTGCGCCGTCCGGCGCGCGGGCGCCGCCGCCCCTGCTCGGGGGCGGCGGCGGGCGCGACGGCGGCGGGCGCGCCGGCGGTCACGGCGGGGTTT
>NZ_BBPO01000004.1:164336-194216 GCF_000787815.1 Streptacidiphilus neutrinimicus | reverse complement strand
GGGTTCGAGGTCAGCCTTCGGTCGCATAGATGGCCGTCTTCTGCCGCTGGATGGAGTTGCACAGCCCGTCGACGTCGCTCGGGTTGTTGAGGAAGGTCTGCAGCGCCTGGATCATCACGGTGGAGACGAAGTCCGGGCGGCAGTCGCGGTCCATGAACTGCGAGATGCTCTTGGCCGTGGAGACGAGCTTGGCGCCGGACTGCTGAAGCGGCGAGTAACCCGTGGTGACGACCGAGGAGTTGACGCCCAGTTCGGTCGGGTCGATGGACAGGTAGTCGTTCTCGGCCTTCGCGGTGCCGAGGAAGCCGAGCAACTTCTTGGCGGCGGTCACGTTCTTGGCCTTGCGCGACAGCAGGAAGCCGTCGATGGGCGCCTCGACGGCGTCCTGGCCGTTGGCCGGGTCGATCGCCGGGTAGGCGAAGAAGTCGAGGTCGGACACGTCCGTGCCGAACTGCTGGCCGAGGAACATGCCGAGGGTCATCATGCCGGTCTTCTTCTGCTGCAGGGCCTGCGCGGACTCCTGCCAGGTGAGCCCGAGCGCGCCCTGCTGGTAGTAGGGCAGCAGTTCGCGCCAGGTGTCGAAGACCTTCTTCACCTTCGGGTCCGACCAGTCCTCGTGACCGCCCATCAGCGACTTGTGGAAGTCGTAGCCGTTGAGTCGCATGTTGATGTAGTCGAACGTCCCCATGGCCGGCCAGCCGTCCTTGTCCGAGAAGGAGATGGGGACGAGGCCGTCCTTCTGCATCTGCTTGGCCAGGGAGATGTACTGGTCCCAGGTGGTGGGGAGCTGGTAGCCGTGCTGGGCGAAGACGGACTTCCGGTAGAAGACGGCCCATGGGTAGTAGTAGAGCGGGACGAAGTACTGCTTGCCGTCCAGGCCCGTGGACTGCGCCTTGATGGCGTCGGACATGCCGGTGAAGCCCGACCAGACGTCGCTGATGTCGCCGAGCAGGCCCTTCTGGGCGAAGTACTGCATGCGGTAACCGGCGAACCAGCCGAAGACGTCGTCCGGGTTGCCCTGGAGGTAGCGGTTGATGTTCTGCTGGAACGAGTTGTGGTCGACGGTGTTCGTCTTGACGGTGTAGCCGCTGCTGGTCTGGAAGTCGGCTATCGCCGTGGCGATGCCCTTCTTGGGCACCGGGTCCGACCAGTTGGAGCCGAGGGTGACGGTCTTTCCGCCTGCTCCTCCCGCGCCGGACCCGCTGGCGCAGGCGGCGAGGACGGAGGGAAGCGTGACAGCCCCGGCGCCGATCGCGGCGGCGCGCAGGACCGACCTTCTGGTGGGGCTGGTGCTGGTGGTGCGGTCGTGCGGTCCGGGCGTTGCCATGTCCCCTCCCGTGGGGTGCAAGTGCCGTACAAGAAACGCTAATGAACACACAAACGAACGTGAGCGTTCAGATACCACCAACAGCGTGACGCCCTGTCAAGGCCCCTGACGGGACAAAGTGGCAGCCCAGCACGGGGTTTACCGGCCACGGCGGGCATGTGCGGGGCCGGCCTCGGGGAAAGCGCTTCTGAGCGGGCCTTTGCGAGGTTGTTGGAGAATGTTGATTCAGGAGCCCGGCGGATAACGATTTGAACTCACCGAGAGTCAGCACCCCGGCGGGCCGGGGTACCGCGCCCGCCGGTCAGTCCTGGAGCCCCGAGAGCAGGATCGCGCCGACGACCTCGCCGTGAACCACCTCACCGGTGGGGCGGAAGCCGAGCTTCAGGTAGAACTTCTCCGGTCCGTGGTCGCCGGGCACCCACGACACGGTCGCCCGCGACTGGCCGCGTCGCCGCGCCTCGGCCAGTACCGCCGCCACCGCGAACCTGCCGTAACCGCGGCCCTGGTGGTCGGCCGCGATGTTCAGCCGCCAGATCCCGCAGCGGAACACCTCGACCGGGCTCTGCGGGTCGAACCCGGCCATCACGAAGCCCACGAGCGCGTCACCGTCGAAGACCAGCCGGGGCCAGGCGGTCTCCGGGTTCGCGTAGGCCTCGGCCAGCGACCAGGCCACCGGGGCCACCAGGTCCTGCTGGTCGGGGCGCACGTCCAGTCGGCAGGCGGCGGCGACGTTGTCCGGCGTGATCTTTTCCAGGCGGAGCGAGGAGGTCGAGGTCATCCGCCGAATCTACGCGCCGACGCGGGCGAAGCGGGCCTCCAGGCCGAGCAGGACCGAGTCCAGGCCGAGCTCGAACGCGCCCTCGTCCACGGCTCGCTGACGGTCGGCCAGCAGATGGGCCTGGCCGAGGTGGGGGTACTGGTCGGCGTAGAGGCCGGCGTCGTCGACGAACCCGCCGGCGAAGGAGCCCAGCGCCGAGCCGAAGACGAGGTAGCGCATGAGGGCGCCGATGCGCGTCGCGTCGCCGCTCGGCCAGCCGGCGTCGACCAGGGCCCCGAAGACGGCGTCGGCGAGCCTGAGCGCGTTGGGGCGGCGGCCGGGGCCGTGGGCGAGGACCGGCACCAGGTTGGGGTGCGCGGCGAGCGCGGCGCGGTAGGAGCGCGCCCAGGCGCGCAACGCGTCGGGCCAGGGGTCGCGGCCGAGCATGTCGAGGCGGACCTCGCCGACCACGGCGTCCACGACGGCGTCCAGCAGCGCGTCCTTGGTGGCGAAGTGGTGGTAGAGCGAGGGCCCGCTCACGCCGAGCTCCGCGGCCAGGCGGCGGGTGGAGAGCGCGTCCAGCCCCTCGTCGTCCACCAGGCGCAGCGCGGCCTCGACGATGCGCTCGTGGCTGAGCAGCGGGTTGCGCGGCCTGGCCATCGGGCTCCGGCCCTCCTCACCTGGGGGTCTGTGACGCGGGTCTGTGTCGTGCCGGTGACGCGGTCGGTCTCGCGCGTGCCGGGCGACGCACTTCCCCAAGCCTGCCGTATGGGGTTACGGTCTAAAAACTTGCAGTGCTAGTTTAACTGCCGTCACCGACGACCGCAGGGGCGCCACCAGCTAGGGGAGATGCCGTGAACCTGGAGCTCACCGAGGAACAGGCCGCCGTCCGCGAGCTGGCCGCCGACTTCGTCGACCGCGAGGTCGCCCCGCACGCCGCCGCCTGGGACCGGGCCGAGCAGGTCGACCGGGGCATCGTGAAGAAGCTCGGCGCGCTCGGTTTCCTGGGCCTGACCATCCCCGAGGAGTACGGCGGCTCGGGCGGTGACCACCTCTCCTACGTGCTGGTCACCGAGGAGCTGGGCCGCGGCGACTCCTCGGTGCGCGGGCTGCTCTCGGTCTCCCTCGGCCTGGTCGCGAAGTCGATCAACCACTGGGGCAGCGAGGAGCAGAAGCAGCGCTGGCTGCCGCGCCTGTGCGCGGGCGACGCGCTGGGCTGCTTCGCGCTCACCGAGCCCGGCACCGGGTCCGACGCGGGCAACCTCACCACCCGCGCCGTCCGCGACGGCGGGGAGTGGGTGATCAACGGCGCGAAGATGTTCATCACCAACGGCACCTGGGCCGAGGTCGCCCTGGTCTTCGCGCGCACCGGCGAGCCCGGCGATCCCGAGCAGGCGGGGCACAAGGGCGTCAGCGCCTTCCTCGTCCCCACCGACACCCCGGGGCTGACCCGCACCACCGTCCACGGCAAGCTGGGCCTGCGCGGCCAGCCGACGGCCGAGCTGGTCTTCGAGGACGTGCGGGTGCCCGCCGACGCCATGCTCGGCCCCGAGGGCAAGGGCTTCAACGTCGCCATGTCGGCGCTGGCCAAGGGCCGCATGTCGGTCGCCGCCGGATGCGTCGGCATCATCCAGGCCTCCCTGGACGCCGCCGTCGCCTACGCCACGCAGCGCGAGCAGTTCGCCAAGCCGATCGCCGCCCACCAACTGGTCCAGGAGATGCTCGCCGACATCAAGGTCGAGCTGGACGCCGCCCGGCTGCTGGTGTGGCGGGTCGCCGACCTGATCGAGCGCGGCGAGCCGTTCCAGACGGAGTCCTCGGTCGCCAAGCTCTACGCCTCCGAGGCGGCGGTCAAGGCCGCCAACACCGCGCTTCAGGTCTTCGGCGGCTACGGCTTCATCGACGAGTACCCCGTCGGCAAGTACGTCCGCGACGCCCGCGTGATGACCTTGTACGAGGGCACCAGCCAGATCCAGAAGCTCCTCATCGGCCGTGCCCTGACCGGCCTCAACGCCTTCTGACCTCTCCTCCTCCTTTCCACCCCTCTTCTCCGCACCACCCGTCTCCGCACCACCCGCCCCCCGCATAGGAGCCCGACGATGCGCCCCGTGTACTTCGCCGCCGCCAAGCGGACCCCGATCGGCCGTCTGCGCGGCGTGCTGTCCGGCGTCCGCCCCGACGACCTCGCCGCGACCGCGCTGCGCGCCGCGCTGGACGCCGTGCCCGCCCTGGACCCCGCCCGGATCGACGACGTCTACTGGGGCGCCGCCAACCAGGCCGGTGAGGACAACCGCAACATCGCCCGCATGGCGGTGCTGCTGGCCGGCGTGCCCGAGACCGTCCCCGGCGCGACGCTGAACCGGCTGTGCGCCTCCGGCCTGGAGGCCGTCACCACCGCCGCCCGCGCCATCGCGGCCGGTGAGGCGGACATCGTCGTCGCGGGCGGCTCGGAGTCGATGAGCCGCGCGCCGTTCGTGCTGCCCCGGGCCGAGGAGGCGCTGCCGCACGGCCAGGAGATCTTCGACACCAAGCTCGGGTGGCGGCTGACCAACCCGAGGATGAAGGAGCTGCACGGCCTGCTCTCCATGGGCGAGACCGCCGAGGAGGTCGCCGCCCGCTACGGCGTCAGCCGCGAGGACCAGGACGCCTTCGCGTTCCGCTCCCACCAGGCGGCCGCCGCCGCGCGCAAGGACGGGTTGTTCGACGCCGAGACGGTGCCGGTCACCCTCAAGGACGGCACCGTCGTCACCCAGGACGAGTCGATCCGCCCCGACACCAGCCTGGAGAAGCTCGCCACGCTCAAGGCCGTCTTCCGCCAAGGCGGCACGGTGACCGCGGGCAACGCCTCGCCGATGAACGACGGCGCGGCCGCGTTGGTGCTGTGCAGCGAGGAGGCGCTGGCGTCGCTGGACGTCGAGCCCCTGGGCCGCTACGTCGGCGGCGCGAGCGCGGGCGTCCACCCGGACGTCATGGGCATCGGCCCGGTCCCGGCTGTCCAGCGGGTGCTGGCCCGCACCGGCCGGACGCTGGAGTCGGTGCAGACGGCCGAGTTCAACGAGGCGTTCGCCGCGCAGGCACTGGCCTGTGTGCGCGAACTGGGCATCGACCCGGGCCTGGTGAACCCCCAGGGCGGCGCGATCGCGATCGGCCACCCGCTGGGCGCCTCCGGCGCGCGCATCCTCACCACCCTGCTGCACCGCATGGCCCGCACCGGCGAGAGCCGCGGCCTGGCCACCATGTGTGTCGGCGTCGGCCAGGGCACCGCCGTCCTCGTCGACCGCGACTGATCCTCCCTCCCCACCGACGCGACCTCCCCGCTTCGAACCTTCGCTGAACGCACCCAGTTGAGGAGCCTTCCGACCATGAGCCGTTTCACCGACCGCATCGCCGTCGTCACCGGCGCAGCCCAGGGCATCGGCGCCGCCACCGCGCAGCGCCTGGCTGAGGAGGGCGCGAGCGTCGCCGTCGTCGACCTGACCGCCGAGCGCGCGCAGGCCACCGTCGACGCGATCACCGCCAAGGGCGGCGTCGCCCGCGCCTACGGCTGCGACGTGACCGACTACGAGGCCGTCGAGGCCGTCTTCGCGCAGATCGCCGAGGACTTCGGCGCGATCCACATCCTGGTCAACAACGCCGGGATCACCCGCGACAACCTGTTCTTCAAGATGCCGAAGACCGACTGGGACGCCGTCATCACGGTCAACCTGACCAGTGTCTACAACTGCTCGCACGTGGCGCAGAAGTACATGTGCGCGCAGAAGTGGGGCAAGATCGTCTCGCTGTCCTCCCGCTCCGCGCTGGGCAACCGCGGCCAGGCCAACTACGCCGCCGCCAAGGCCGGCATCCAGGGCTTCACCGCGACCCTGGCGATCGAGCTGGGCCCGTTCAACATCAACGTCAACGCCGTCGCCCCCGGCTACATCGCCACCTCGATGACCGCCGCCACCGCCGAGCGCGTCGGCGCCTCCGCCGAGGACCACCAGGCGGAGGTCGCGGGACGCACCCCGCTGCGCCGCGTCGGGCAGCCGGAGGACATCGCGGCCGTGGTCGCGTTCCTCGCCTCCGAGGACGCCTCCTACGTCAGCGGCCAGACGCTGTACGTCAACGGCGGCGCCCGGTGACGACGCTGTCGCTCGCCTCCGTCCTCGCGGAGAACGCGCGGCGGCGTCCGGACCGGCTCGCGCTGGTCGAGGGCGAGACCCGGCTGAGCTTCGCGGAGCTCTGGCGGCAGGCGCTCGGCCAGGCCGCCGCGCTGGTCGAGCTCGGCGTCCGGCCCGGCGACCGGGTCGCCCTGATGGCGCCCAACGTCACCGAGTTCCCGCGCGCGTACTACGCGATCCTCGCGGCGGGCGGCGTGGTCGTGCCGGTGCACCTGCTGCTGACGGGCGAGGAGGTCGCGTACGTGCTGCGCGACTCCGGCGCGACGCTGCTGCTGGCGCACGCCGCGAACGCGCCCGTCGCGGTGGGCGCGGCGGCCGACGCCGGGGTGCCGCTGGTGACGCTGGGCCCGGCGGCGGAGGCGGAGGCCCCGGGCGCGCTGGGGCGGCTGGAGGACTTCGCGGCCCTGAAGCAGCCGCTGCCGCACTTCGTCAGCCGTTCGCCCGAGGATCCGGCCGTCGTCTTCTACACCAGCGGGACGACGGGGCAACCCAAGGGCGCGGTCCTGTCCCATCTGAACCTGGTGATGAACGCGACGGTCAACGCCTTCGACGCCAACCGTGTCGAGGCGGACGACGTGGTGCTCGGCTCGCTGCCGCTCTTCCACACCTTCGGGCAGACCGTCAGCATGAACTCCACCTGGCGCGCGGGGGCGGCGCTGGTGCTGCTGCCGCGCTTCCACGCCGGGCAGGCGATCGAGCTGATGCTGCGTGAGGGCGTCAACACCTTCCACGGCGTGCCGACGATGTACATCGCGCTGCTGGAGGCGGCCAAGGGCACGGACGGCCCGCTGCCCAGGCTGCGGCTGTGCATCTCGGGCGGCGCGTCCCTGCCGGTGCCGGTGCTGGAGCGGTTCAACGAGGCGTTCGACGCCAACGTCTTCGAGGGCTACGGCCTGTCGGAGACCTCGCCGACCGCGTCGGTGAACCAGCCCGACTTCGGCACCCGGGCCGGGACGGTCGGCCACCCGGTGTGGGGCGTGGACGTGGAGATCGCCCGGGCGGAGCTCGAGGAGAGCGTCGAGCTGCTGCCCGCGGGCGAGCTGGGCGAGGTGGTCGTGCGCGGCCACAACGTCTTCCAGGGCTACCTGAACCGCCCCGAGGCGACCGAACAGGCCCTGGTCGACGGCTGGTTCCGCACCGGCGACCTCGGCGTCAAGGACGCCGACGGCTTCGTCTCGATCGTGGACCGCAAGAAGGACGTCGTCATCCGCGGCGGCTTCAACGTCTACCCCCGCGAGGTCGAGGAGACGCTGCTGCGCCACCCCGCCGTCGCGGAGGCCGCCGTGATCGGCCTCCCCGACGAGACCCACGGCGAGGAGGTCTGCGCGGTCCTGGTGCTGGACCCGGCCTACTCCCCCGCCCCGTCGGCGCAGGACATCGTCGACTGGTCCAAGGAGCACCTGGCCAAGCACAAGTACCCGCGCCGGGTGGAGTTCACCGACTCCTACCCGCTCGGGCCGAGCCACAAGGTGCTGAAGCGGGAGCTGCGCGCCCGGTACGGTTGACGCCAGGTCAGGCCGGCGAGGCGGCGACTGTGACCCAGTCGCCGCCCCGCCTGCCGGCCGCCCGGGGACGACCGCGCGCTCCGTCTACGGGCCGCCCCGGGGAGCGGGGCGGGCGAACGCTACCGGCCGGTGTAGGTGAACTCGTCGGCAGGGCTGGTGGGAGAGGTGTGTTCGCCGACCGTCACGGTGATGTCCACCGTCTGCGACACGTCGGGCTGGTCGGGGGCGGTGGCGATGAGCTGGCCGGTGGAGACGAACTTGACCGAGTCGGACACCTGGTTCCCGAAGTGCACGGTGGCGCCGTCCGCGAAGCCCGAGCCGCCGACGGTGACGGAGGTGCCGACGTTGCCTCTGCGCGGGCCGACCTTGTTGACCACCACGGGTGCGGGCCCGCCATAGGCGAACTGCCCCATCGCGACAGCGGGCGAGGTGGCGAGGTCGTTGGTGACGCGGACGTGGACGACGCCGAAACCGATGGGCGCCCGTGCGGTGATCTTGGTGCCCGAGGGGTCGATGACGGGCTCCTTGTCCTTGCAGGCGAAGGGGCCGAAGTCGACCACGCAGTCCTGACTGAAGCCGCTGCCGTAGATGGTCACCTCCTGGCCCGGCCCGCCGAAGGTCGGGGTCACGTACTCCACCTTCGGCCCGGCCGGGACGAGAGGCGCCCCCACCAGCCCCAGGTAGGTGTCGTTCGCGTGCTGGAAGGCGACCTGGCCGAGGAAGTCCTGGGTGGTCTTGTTGACCAGGTCCTCGTCGAGGACCGTGTATCCGGGGTTCATCAGGCAGAGCGTGCCGGGCTGGACGTAGACGTGGCCCTTGGTGCGCTTGGAGATGTTGTCGATCTTGCTTTTGACCTCGTCGGTGGCCTGCGGTCCCGGGCTCGGGTACCAGTCCTTGGTGACGTCGAGGTCGGCCCAGGCGTGCGGCACGAGGTCGTAGGCGTTGTTCTGGCGCTCGTCGACGACCCACTGCCGGGTGCCGAAGAAGTCGGCGAAGTTCTGCAGGCCGGCGGTGGGAGCGGCGAAGGTCATCACCGCGAACTGCGGATTCTTCGGCAGCGGGTTCGCCTGCAGGTACAGGGCGAGCATGCTGGCGATGCAGCCGCCCAGGCTGTGACCGGTCAGACAGACCGTCGGCCGCGGCGACTGGGGCGCCGCGGTCAGCGCGATGGCGAGCGCATCGAAGAGCCTGCGGTTCGGGATGGGCGAGGCGGCGGTCGAGTAGGCGCCGACGACCCGGTCGAACGCCTGCTTCGCCCCGAGGGACACGTCGATGGGCTTCGGCGGTTTGCTCTCGGGGAACGGGACGACGATGCCGACCTCGAGGTCCTCGAGGATGTCGGTCAGATCGGCGTCCGTGCCGCGGGCGACCACGGCGAACTGGTTCGAGCCGTCGGTGCTGCGTGCGATGTAGGCCATGTTGGCGTTGGCGTCGCTCAGGGCGAGCCACGCCAGTTCCCATGCGCCCTGCGTGGCAAGGCTGGGATCGCCCAGCTGCGCGTCGATGCCGCGGATGATGCGTGCGGCCTGCTGCTCCAGCTTCTCCCCGGACGGACGCGGGGTGTTCGCGGTGGCCGCGAGGGCGGCCAGGGTCATGGTCACCTGGGCGACTGCGGGATCGGATGCCATCGTGGTGTCTGCTCCTCGGTTCGGTTACCGGCGGGGAGGCGGACGGCCTTGCGACGGCATCAAGGCAGACGTGCGCCGGGCCGACCGCCAGAGTTGTTCGCGTACCATCAGACTCCTCCCCCGCACCGTCTGCTGCCTTTCCCGCCCGCGGGTTGACCAGGTTCACCTTCTTGGCCGCCCGCCAAAACGTCTGTGCGATTCGCCGGAGGCGGGGCGCGAGCCGGGGCTCGTCCACCTGCGGGTGGAGTGCGGGGTGTCCACCCGTGGTGGGGTGTGCGCGAGTCGGGTGGTGGGAGACCGTGGAGGCATTCCGCCGTCGACTGTGGGGAGCGCCGCCGTGGATCTGCCGAGTCTCTTCTCCGTGCTGGGCCTGCTGTGCTGGATCGGCTACGAGGTGCTGCTGCGCCGCCGCGAGGACGCGGACGCGGCGACCTGGGAGACCGACGAGCGCGACCGGGGATCCACTCGGCTCCTGATCGGGTGCTGTCTCGCCGCCGCCCTGGTGAACATCGCTTGCGGCTCGGCCTCGGTCGGCATGGTCCCGGATGCCGTGCGCTGGATCGGCGTCGCCGTCCTGGTCGGCGGACTGGTCCTGCGCGCCTGGGGCATGCGCACGCTGTCCGCGTACTACACCCGCACCCTGCGCACCGTCGACGACCAGCGCGTCGTCCAGGAGGGCCCCTACCGTCTGATCCGCCACCCCGGCTACTGCGGAAGCCTGCTGGTGTGGATCGGCTACGCGTTCGGGCTGGGCAGCTGGCCCGCGACGGTCCTCACGGCCGTGATCCTCGGCGCCGCGTACATCTGGCGCATCACGGCCGAGGAGCAGCTCCTGCTCGCCGCCCTCGGCCCCGCCTACGCGGGCTACCGGCTCCGCACGAAGCGGCTGATTCCCTTCGTCTACTGAGCGCGCTGACGGAACGCCCCGGCACTGTGACCATGCGCCGCTCTCGTACGCGTGGTCACGCGTCCGGGACCCCGGCGCGGCGCGGCGGAGTCGCCCGGCGCGAGGTCGCCCGGCGCGGGGCGCTCAGGCGCGCCGCGGGACCGTGGCCGCCGGTTCGGTGAGCGGGGCGGGGCGCCGCAGGTGAAGGCGTTCGGCGCCCGCGGTGAGCAGCCGCGCGGCGCGGGACCCCGCACGTGCCGTCCCCGCCGTGGCGTGCGACGTCGCATGCTTCGCGTGCCAGTCGCGGGCGAGGTCCGCCACGACGTGGGCGGCCTGGCGGTGTTCGGGCAGGGGGGCGAGGTGGACGCGGCCGCGCCCGGCCTGTTCCGCCAGCGCGTCGGCGAGGGCCTGCGGGTCGCGCGGCCAGGGGGCGAGGCCGGAGGCGGCCAGCGTGGCGGCGTTGGCGCGGCCGTGGCCGGAGATGACCTCGTAGCTGACCGCCGGGAGGCCCGCGACCAGGGCCTCGGTGAAGGAGAGCCCGCCCGCGTTGTGGACCAGCACGTCCGCAGCGCCCATCAGCGCCGGCACGTCGGTGCGCCAGCCGAGCGCGATCACGTCCGGCAGCGCGGACAGCCGCTGTCGCAGCCGCTCGTTGCGGCCGCAAAGGACGACGGGCGTCACGCCGTCGACGGCGCGCAGCGCCTCGACGCTGGAGGTGACGTCGCCCAGGCCCATCGAGCCGGTCATCAGCAGGGCCATCAACCGGGCCTCCGGCACGCCGAGTTCGGCGCGCAGCGCGGCGCGCTCGGCGACGGGGAGCGGGACGGCGAAGCTGTCGCAGGCCAGCGGCCCGGCGGCGGCCATCGGGACGCCGTAGCGCTCGCTGCCCTCGGCCGCGGTGGCCTCGGTGACGGTGAGGTGGACCTGCACCCGGGGGTGGACCCAGAGCCGGTGCGGGGCAGGGTCGGTGAGGTAGCAGACGGTGGGGACGGTGAGCGCGCCCTCCTCCGTCAGCAGGCCCATGCTCTGCGCGGCGAAGGGGAAGGTGGTGACGACCGTGTCCCAGCCCTCGTCCACCCAGCGGCCGAGCTCGCGCGAGGCCATCCGGCACAGGTAGAGGGTGAGGGAGCGCACCACCGAGTCGTGCTCCTCGTTCTGGAAGAGCCACTCGAAGAACCAGGGCATCTTCCCGGCGCTGAACTCGTAACCGTCCTGGAGCAGCCGGCGGTAGCGGCGCGGCAGCGTGTCGAGGTAGTCGCGGCAGCTGACCTCCAGGCCGAGGTCGGTCAGACGGCGCGTCAGCTCGTTGGCGGCTCCGTTGTGTCCGGCGCCGACGCTGCCGGTGACGACCAGCACGCGCGGCGGCCGGTCGGCCGAGGCGGGGTGCCGCTCGCACCCGTCGTCGCCGCGCCGGGCGCGGCGCGGCCGGGTGGCCTGCGCGGGGACGTGGAGGGACGCGGGGGCGGCGGCCGGGGGCGCGGGGGTCTGCACAGCCTGCATGGATCTTCCGCTCGACGACGACGATGACGCCTGGACGGTGCCCGGGGAGGCACGGCGGACGCGGGCCGTCGCCGGTCGGGCGCGGCCTCACGTCTCGCGCCGTACCCTAGGCGAGATCCGGAGTCCTCCCGTCCCGTTTCGGATGAGCACTGAACGGCGAGTCGGTGAACGTGTGTCGTCCCGCGCGACGTCCGCGCCGCGTCCGCTGCCACGGGCCGGGAGCGGGCCGGAGCGGTCGTGCGTCAGCCGAGCAGCTCCGGGGCGTGGCGGGCCACCAGGACGTCCCAGGCAGCACGGGCGCGACGACCTCCTCCCGCACCTGCCTGCAGTAGGCCTGACCCGGGCCTTTTCCGGCGCGCCGAGCGGCGCGGCGGCACGATCCCGTTCCAGCCGTGCCCCGCGCCGTCGCACGGCCGTCACCGGCCCAGGCCGGGATGGAAGGGGGCACGGCTCACGGTCGAGGGCATGGCGACTGCAGGCCTTGCGTCCGAACCGGCGCGGGCCGGCCCCGGTGCGGTGGGGCCGGCGCCGCGCGCGGGAGTCAGCCGAGGCCGAGGGTGGCGGCGATCTGGTCGGCCATCGCGGACTCACCGGTCGCGTTGGGGTGGACGGGCACGTAGTTGGTGCCGAAGAGGATGGGTTCGATCCAGCGGGTGCCGGAGGGCTCGCACGCGTCGTGACCGTCGGAGACGGCGGACATGTCGACGTAGGTGACACCGTTGTCGGCGGCCGCGCGCTGGACGGCGGCGTTCAGGTGGGCCTCGAGATCCCGCAGGTAGGGGATGTCTCCGGAGGCGATCGGCATCTTGGCGAAGCAGCCGGGCACGGCCTGCGCGGGGACGATCCAGGGGTAGCCGACGATCGCGATCCGCGCGTTGGGGGCCTTGGCCTTGACCGCGGCGAGCGTGGCGTCCAGGGACTGGTAGGTCGTGGTGTCGATGGTGTTGTCGAAGCTGTCCCCGTAGATCGACCGGCACGGGTGGCCGAATCCGAGCGTGGCCACGCCCGCCGAGCCGCAGGCGAGGACCGCGTCGATGAAGGTGTTGCTGTCGTTGCCGCCGATGGTCATGGTGACCAGGTCGGTGCTGTCGTTCAGCGCGTCCAGCTGCGGGGCGACGCCGGGGTACTGCGAGCCTGCGTAGTCCTGCGTCTTCGCGCCGCCGCAGGTGACGTCGGTGAGGTCGAGCCCGAGTCTGCTCGCCAGGTCGTGGGGGTAGTTGACGGCCGACCGGGCGCACTCCAGCGGCGCGCTCAGGTCGAGCGGCAGCACGCCGGAGCCGGCGCTGTAGCTGTCGCCCATGGCGACGTAGTCGAGCGCGGAGGACGCCTGCGCCTGGGCGGGGACGGTGAGGCACATCCCCGCGACGGCGGAGACGGCCACGGCGGCCGCGGCGAGACGACGGGAGCGGGCACGGAGCGACATGCGGGGTCTCCTTGAACCGGGGGTGGGGCCGTGACAGGAGAAAAATCGACGGCACCCGGGGAGAGATCAGGTGTCGTCGATGTTTCCGCTAAGTTACCGACCGGGAAGTTACCCACTGGTTCATGAGAGGGCAAGAGACACGACGCCATCCGTGACACGGTCCGCCTGATTGGCCGTCAGCTGCCCCTTTTCGCACGAAAACGGCTGGCGGGGAGGGTCGCGCAAGTGCCAGGGTGCGGCGCATGACGCCTCAGTTCGACCTCACCCGCTGGCCCGCAGGGCCGCCGCGCTGGCGCAGGGCGGGCAGACGGCCAAGGCGCAGCGGCTGCTGCCGCCGGAGCGCGTCTACCAGCTGCCGGCTCCGCTGGAGGACCGCCTTCTGCCGGAGCTGAGGCCCGGCCCCGGGTACGCCTGCGGCCCCGGCGGTGATCCGCCGGGGCCGCAGGCCGGAGTACGACCGGACGGTCAGCGGCGGCCGATGGCCGGGTCGCTGGTGCCCGCCCGGCCCGTCTCCACGTGACCGGCGAGGCGGCGCAGCGCCGACGGGTGCTGCTCGGTCAGGACCGAGACGTCGTACCAGCCGGAGGTGCGGCCGGTGTCGATGCGGTGCTCGACCTTGGCTCCCGGGCGCAGCTGCACCGAGGCCGGGTGCTGCGCGCCGTAGGCGTCGACGAGGGCGACGCGCAGCGCGGTCGCGGCGTGGTTGGTCAGCGTGAGCAGCAGGTGTCCGGAGTCGCCCTCGTGGCGGGCCGTCACCTCGACGCCGCGCTCGCCCGCGTCGCCGCGGAACTGGCGCACGAAGCCGGCGGGGCCGTGCACGGTCAGCTCGTAGGGGCCGCTGGCAGGGGCCGTCCACGTGTTCGCGAGCTCGCGGCCCGCCTCGACGGTGAAGCTCCACGGGCCGTCGGTGCGGGTGGTGGAGGTGGCCAGGAACTGCGCGCCCACGCCGCACTGGCTGGCGAACTGCACGGTCAGCGCGCCCTTGGCGTCCACGCTGCCGTCCACGCGCAGGTCGTACGGGAGCGGGCGGGCCGGACGGGTGCCCGGCTCCTGCTTCGGCAGCGCCGGGTCGGCGGGCAGCGTCGGCACGTAGTCGGGGTGGCGGTTGGCGTCCTTTGGCACGTAGGCGGCCGTGGACGGCAGCTTCGGCGTGGCCGTGTGGTGGCGGCGGAAGTCGAACGCGGCGGTCAGGTCGCCGCAGACCGCGCGGCGCCAGGGCGAGATGTTGGGCTCGTGCACACCGAAGCGCTGCTCGATGAACTGGATGATCGAGGTGTGGTCGAAGGTCTGGGAACAGACGTAGCCGCCGGTGCTCCAGGGTGAGACCACCAGCATGGGCACGCGCGGCCCGAGGCCGTAGGGTCCGGACACCCCGCCGCTGCCGGTGTACAGCTCCTGGGTGATATCGGCGGTCGACGCGCCCTGCGCCGCGCTCTCGGGCGCGAACGGCGGGACGACGTGGTCGAAGAAGCCGTCGTTCTCGTCGTAGGTGATCAGCAGCGCGGTGCGGCTCCACACCTCGGGGTCGGCCGTCAGCGCGTCCAGGACCTGCGAGAGGTACCAGGCGCCGTAGTTGACGGGCCAGTTGGGGTGCTCGGTGAAGGCCTCCGGCGCGACGATCCAGGAGACCTGCGGCAGCTTGCCCGCCTTGACGTCGGCGCGCAGCACGTCGAAGAAGCCGTCGCCGGCGCTCACGTTGGTGCCGGTGCGGGCCTTGTCGTACAGCGGGTCGCCGGGCTGGGCGTTGCGGTACTGGTCGAAGTAGAGCAGCGAGTTGTCGCCGTAGTTGCCGATGTACGCGTCGCTGGTCCAGCCCCAGTAGCCGTTGCCGTCCAGGCCGGTGCCGACGTCCTGGTAGACCTTCCAGGAGACCCCGGCCGCCTCCAGGCGCTCGGGATAGGTGGTCCAGGCGTAGCCGGCCTCGGCGTTGGAGATGACCGGGCCGCCGCCCTTGCCGTCGTTGCCGCAGTAGCCCGTCCACATGTAGTAGCGGTTCGGGTCGGTCGGGCCGAGCAGCGAGCAGTGGTAGGCGTCGCAGACGGTGAAGGCGTCGGCGAGGGCGTAGTGGAACGGGATGTCGTCACGGGTCAGGTGCGCCATCGAGGTCGCGCTCTTGGTGGGCACCCAGCGGTCGTAGCGGCCGTGGTTGAGCGCGCCGTGCGTGGAGTTCCAGTCGTGCGGGAGGTCCTCGAGGAACTGCAGGCCCATGTCGGGCGCGTCGGGGTGGAACGGCAGCACGTCCTTGCCGCCGTTCGCGCCGCCGTCGTTCTGGTACCAGACGGCCTTGCCGGACGGCAGCGTGACCGGGTTCGGGTCCCCGAAGCCGCGCACGCCGCGCAGCGTGCCGAAGTAGTGGTCGAACGAGCGGTTCTCCTGCATCAGCACGACGATGTGCTCGACATCGCGCAGGCTCCCGCTGGCGCGGTTCGCGGGGATCGAGGCGGCGCGCGCGATGCTGGTCGAAAGCGCGGTGGCGGCTGCCGTACCACCCGCGAGCTGGAGGAAGCGGCGTCGGTTCAGCGAGGACATGTCGGCTCCGGTGTGTTGGTGCTGCCGGCTACGGGACTCGGGGCTGGGCACAACCTGTCTGAACAAGTTGCGCACCACCGGGAGGATTCTCTGCAGGCGCGCGGGAACAGGCAAGGGCCGGTCGGCAGCGCACAGACGAATGGAAGGCGAACGCCCGGGTGGACACCCCGAGGAGGGCCCTCTCCCTCCAACTGCGGCCTGTCCGACAGCCGCTGAATATGCGTCCCGGAAGGCGGGCCGCCTTCCCCACCCCGTGTGTCACCGCTTCCGCCGCCGCTCGTGTTGCGGCACGGGCCGTGCCTGGCGGGCGTCCGGGGTCGCGGCTGGCAGACTGGCCTCCATGCAGACGATCACGCTGAACAACGGTCTGACCATGCCCCAGCTGGGCTTCGGCGTCTGGCAGGTGCCGGACGCGGAGGCCCGCAGCGTCGTCGCGGAGGCGCTGCGCGCCGGTTACCGGAGCATCGACACCGCCGCCATCTACGGGAACGAGGAGGGCGTCGGGCTCGCGCTGCGAGAGAGCGGCGTGCCGCGCGAGGACCTGTTCGTCACCACGAAGCTGTGGAACACCGAGCACGCCCACGACGACGCGCTGCGCGCCTTCGACGCGAGCCTGAACCGGCTGGGCCTCGACTACGTCGACCTGTACCTGATCCACTGGCCGGTGCCCTCGCGGGACCGCTACGTGGACGCGTGGCGCGCGCTGGAGAAGATCGCCGCCGGCGGACGGGCGAAGGCCGTCGGCGTGTCGAACTTCAACGCCAAGCACCTCGAGCGGCTCTTCGCCGAGACCGGCCTCGTCCCGGCCGTCAACCAGGTGGAGCTGCACCCGTACTTCCCCCAGACCGAGCTGCGTGCCCTGCACGAGAAGCACGGCATCGCCACGGAGGCCTGGAGCCCCCTCGGCCAGGGCCGCGGCCTGCTGGAGGACGCCTCGCTGGTCGCGATCGGCAAGAAGCACGGCAAGACCGCGGCTCAGGTCGTCCTGCGCTGGCACCTGCAGCTGGGGAACATCGTCATCCCCAAGTCGGTGACCCCGGAGCGGATCCGGCAGAACTTCGACGTCTTCGACTTCACCCTCGATGCCGAGGACCTGGCCGCCATCGCCGAACTCGACCGCGGCGGCCGCATCGGCCCGGACCCGGACACCTTCGACTGGATGGGCTGACCCGCGCGGGACGCGCCGGGCGCGCGCCGCGCCCGGCGCGTCCCGGGAAACCAGTTGGTCGGCGCACGGACGCTTTGGTAGGAAGAGCCATGACCACGCACGCCGAGCACGACGACCAGACCCACGCGCTGACGACGATGCTCGCCGAGCTGGCCTGTGAACGGGTCGTCGTCGAGTTCGTCCACCGCCTCGACCTCGGGGAGCCGGGTTCGGTCGCGGAGCTGTTCACCGAGGACGGGGCGTGGCACTGGCCGGACGGGGAGCGGCGGGTCGAGGGGCGTGAGGCGCTGCGCGCCTACTTCGCCGGGCGGCCGGCGGATCGGCTGTCGCGGCGGCTGATGACGAACATCCTGGTCACCGTCGAGTCGCCGACGACGGCCCGCGCCGTCTCGTATCTGACGACGTACCGGGTCGACGGCTACACCGGCGGCATGATCGAGCCCCGGCTGCCCGCCAACGTCGGCCACTACGAGGACACGTTGCGCAAGGTCGACGGCCGCTGGCTGATCGCCGTCCGCACGGTCCAACTCGCCTTCGGTGCCGAGACCGAGCGCGTCGCGCCGGTCACGTCGCAGCAGGTCGGCCGGTGATCCGGATCAGGCCTGCGCTGCCCTCGGAGGCGGCCGCGCTCAGCGAGCTCGCGCTGCGGTCCAAGGGTCACTGGGGGTACGACGAGGCGTTCCTGGCGGCGTGTCGGGAGGAGCTGACGCTGCACGGCGAGGAGCTCGCGGCGAAGCGGGCCGTGGTCGCCGAGGAGGACGGGCGCCTGCTGGGGCTGGCGACGCTGGAGGGCGAGCCGCCTGTCGGCGAGCTCGGGATGCTTTTCGTCGCGCCCGAGGCGATCGGGCACGGCGTCGGCGGGGCGCTCTACCGGCACGTGGCGTCGACCGCGCGGGGGCTCGGCTGCACGCGGCTGGAGCTGGACGCGGACCCGAACGCAGAGGCGTTCTATCGAGCCATGGGCGCCGAGGTGGTCGGCGCGTCCCCGTCCGCGTCCGTCCCGGGCCGGATGCTGCCGCGCATGGCGGCCGTCCTGGAGCCCTGAGCCTCCGGGCTGCAGCTGGGGCGCCGCGGCTCGGGCTGGGGCGGACGGGCCGGGGCGGACGGGCCGCTGCCCGCTCAGGCCATCCAGACCACGTCGGTGACGCGCAGTTCGCGGTGGTCGGGCAGGACGACGTAGGAGACGAGCACCGGCTCACGCGGTATCACCAGGGAGAGCCGCCCGTCGGAGAGCCGCATGCCCGGGGACTCGCGGCCCGCGTCGACCGCCGCGCCCGCTTCCAGCGCGAGTGCGCGCAGGAAGCGCAGGACGGAGCGGCACAGCGCCTCGCCCGCGTCGCCGGACTTCAGCATGTCGAGCAACTCGTCGTCCACACCCGGTCCGGTGACCAGGCTCCACCCGTCCGGCATCGGGTCGGTACCGGTCAATCCAGCCCGCCGGTGCGGGCGGCGAGCTCGTCCAGCGTCAGGCCGCCGCGGCGCGCCAGCGCGTCGGCCAGGCGCTCGGCACGGCCCGGGAGCTGGTCGAGCATGGCCTCGCGCCACCAGGTCTCGATCACCAGGTTGATCGGCTCCCCCGCCTCCGCGCCGAGCACCTCGGCGTAGAAGGCGAGGCGCTTCTCGTTGCTGAGCGCGTTGCCGACGCCCTGGATGCTGCGCGCGATGGCCGGGACGCGCGGGTCGTCGTCGGCTCGGTGGACCGGCTGTGCGCTCACGCGTGCCTCCTGGGTCGCCCGGGTGCTTCCACCAACGTACCGGTCCGGGCGCCCCCATGGGGACGTCTCGGAACGCGCGCCGAGGGCCGGTGCTCCGACCGGCAGGGGCCGCGCACCGGCCCCTCCCCCGGGCGCCGACTCAGCAGCCGGGCGCCCCGGCCTGCTTGACCAGGTCCAGCACCTCGGCGGCGCAGCCCCAGGAGACGGTGACGCCCGCGCCACCGTGCCCGTAGTTGTGGATCAGGACCGCTCCGCCCGTTCCGCCCGTCCGGGCCGGCCCGTAGGTTCCGTCCGTCCCGGCGGGGCGCTCCGCCGTCTCCAGCCGCACCTGCTCGCGGGCCGGGCGCAGACCCACGCGCGTGCCGAGCACCTCCGCACCGCGCAGCTCGGGCAGGACGGCCGTACAGCGGCGCAGGATCGCCTCGCTGACGGCCGGTGACGGTTCGAGGCTCCCGTCGCCGCGCTGCACGGTGCCGCCGAGGACGGCGGTGTCGCCGTGCGGGAACGCGTACGTCAGCTCAGGGGCGTCGGGCGTCTCGTCGCCGAAGAACTCACGCAGCGCCCCGCCGTGCCGGACCACGACCACCTGCCCGCGCACGGGCGTGACGCCGGGATCGGGGACGAGCGACGCGGCGCCGATCCCGGAGCAGTTCACGACGACGGACGCCTCCCGCGCCGCCTCGTCCAGCGAGCGATAGGCGTGGGCGCGCACCGCGCCGCCGGCGTGGGTGAACCGCCGCTCCAGCCAGGCGAGGTAACGGGGCATGTCGAGCACGGGGGACCGCCGCCGCCAGCCGACGACGTACCCGGGCCGCAGCTCCGCCTCCGTGCAGGGCCGGGCGCCGGCCGCGACGGCCCAGCGCGGCGCCTGGGTGGGCGTCAACGACTGGTGTGTGCCCTCGATCACGGCCACGCCCGTCTCGTCCGGGCCCGCGGCGAGCTCCTCGAAGATCGGCATGCTGGTCGCCGCCCAGGCCGCGACCCGGTCCTCCGGACCGATCATGAACGGCCCCCAGGTGGCCCCGGCGGCCGCGGACGTCGTCGCACCGGGCGGCCGTTCCGCGTCCACCCGCACCCGCAGCCCGGCCTCGGCCAGCACCACCGCCGTGGTCAACCCGATGACTCCCGCCCCGACCACCACCACGTCGGGACGCCCCACCTCGTCACTCGCGCTCATTCCCCGACCATGTCACACCCGGCCCCACCGGCGCACCGGTGCCTCGGACCGCGACGGCTCCCGCCCGGCTCAGCCGCGCTTGGGGAACGTCAGGTCCAGCAGACCCTTCTTCGGGTCCGGCGCGAGCAGCCAGTCGTAGCGCACGACCGCGGCGAGAGCCAGCAGCAGGCTCACCCGCCGGTCGTGCAGGCGCAACGCGTAGCGTGCGTGCACGCCCTTCAGCCGCGCGAGTTCGAAACCGTCACTGCCGGGCCCCTCGAAGGAGATGCGGTAGTCGAGGACGAGATCGACCGCACCGCCCGCGAAGGGCAGGACGGCGAGCGCGGGGGCGTGGCGTAAGCGCGCCCCCTTGCCGTGGGGCGTGCCGGTCAGCGGCGGCAGCCCGGGCTGCTCGACGGTCCAGGACTCGGTGCGGAACTGCGAGTCCTGGTAGTGACTGACGGTCCCGTGCTTCGTGCCGTCGGCCGCCCTGGCCCCTACGGTGGTGACCGACCCCACCGGCTGGTCGAGCCGCGGCCCGACGAACGCCTCCAGGGGATGCGGTGAGCCGTAGAAGTACGGCTTGTACAGCCGCACAGCGGGCGTGTCCGACCCCGCGGGCAGCACGTCGAACGTGCTGCTGTCGCGCTCGTTCCGGGCGACCACCGTCGCGGCGTCGAGCTGAGGAACCGCCATGCGCCAACCCTCCCCGTGCACCCCTGGATGCTGCCGACCGGCCGAGCGTAACAGACGAAGATCACCGGCAGGCGTTACCGGCCGGTCACTGACGCCACGTCATCCATGGTCTGTTGGAACCGGTTTGACGAACAGCGGGCCTGGTCACCGGGTCGACGGGGTGAGGCTGGTGCGGTCGAACGGGCCGCCGTGCGCGGCGGCGTAGGCGACGGCGTCGTTGACTGCATCGAGGTCGAACGACCGCACCCGCTCGGGGGCGAGCTCCAAGGCGCCCGAGGCGAGGAGCCGGATGACGCCGACATTGGCGGTGCGCGGGTACATCCACTGCCCGCGCACGGTGATCGAGTTGCGCATGATCCAGGGGTACGGGAGGGCGAGGTCGTCGCCACCGAGCATGCCGACCCCGCCCATGAGGACGACCCGGCCGTACTCGCGCACGGTCATGGCCGCCGCGCGCGAGGCCGTGCTGGGGGCGCTCGGCGGGAGCAGGTCGATCACCATGTCGATCGGGCCGTCGGCCGCCGCGGACATCGCCGCCCGGTCGGCAGCCTCGTCCCCACTCAGCGGGACCGGGCGCAGACGCGGACCGAACCGGTCGGCGAGAAGGTCGAGCACGGCCTTGTTGCGGCCGGGGGCGACCACCCGGCCTGCGCCCATCGCGAGCGCCACCGCGACCGCGCTGCTGCCGAGGTTCCCGGTGGCCCCGCTGACGAGCAGCGTCTCGCCGGCCGCGAGCCCGCCGGCCAGCAGCCCGCCGTAGGAGATGGTGTGCACGGTGAGCGCGGCCCAGCGGGCCGGATCCTCCCCGGCCGCGGCGGGCAGCGGGAAGACGTTCTCCGTCGGGACCCGCATGAGCTCGGCGAACGCGCCGTCGTGCAGGTGCTCAGCGAGCCGCGCGCCGCCCTCGCCGCGCGAACTCCAGCCCTGGAGTGTGATGTCGGGCGTCAGGGCGTCGTCCCGCGAACGCACCGTCGGGTCGCACCACACCAGGTCGCCGACCCGCAGCCGGGTGGCGTCGGGCCCGACGTGGACGATCCGCCCGACCGCGCCGACACCGGGCACGACAGGCGGGACGAGCGGGTACCTCCGCTCGCCGCTGAAGACCTCGGCCGCGTAGGGCGCCACGGCGGCGGCGAGGACCTCGACCAGCACCTCACCACCGCCGGCCTCGGGGTCCGGCGCCTCCCGCACCACGAGTGGGGCGCCGAACCGCGTCAGAACTGCCGCTCGCATGTGATGACCTCCGTGTTCGTCCGTGCTCTCCAGGTCGACACTAGGAGCGGGACGAGCATGCGGGAAGCGATGATCCAGCACCTCTGGTATGCGTAGGACGCATGGACATCTCCAGCACGGGACTGCGGGTCCTGCGGCAGATCGCCGAGTCCGGCAGCTTCACCGCGGCGGCCGCCAAACTCGGCTACACGCAGTCGGCCGTGTCACGCCAGGCCGCCGCCCTCGAACACAGTGCCGGTACCACCCTGTTCGAACGCCGCCCGGACGGCGTGCGGCTCACTCCCGCGGGCCTGACCCTGCTGCGGCACGCCCACACCATCCTCGCCTCGCTCACCGCGGCCGAGCGTGAACTCACCGGCGCCGACCCGCGCACCCAACTCGTGCGGCTCGGAGCGGTCCTGAGCGCGGGCTCGGTGATGCTGCCCGCCGCACTCACGCACCTCGCGCAGGCCGACCCGCAGATCACGGTCACCACCCGCGAGGGCACCACGCCCTCCTTGCTCCGGGCGCTGCGCGCGGGCTCGCTCGACCTCGCCGTGCTGACCTCCCGCCCACCCCACCGACCCTTCGACAGCGAGTCGCCGCGTCTGCACCTCGAGGCTGTCGCCGACGCCGAACTGGTCGTGGCCGTGTCCTCGACGGGGGACTTCGCCGGACGCAGCACGGTGCACCTCGCCGACCTGGTCGACGCCGCATGGATCGCCACCCCGTCGTCGACCTCCGAGCCGCTGCTCGGCGTCTGGCCCGGCCTGCCCGGACGGCCGCGCGTCGTCCACTCCGCACGCGACTGGCTGACCAAGCTCCACCTGGTCGCCGGCGGTTTCGGCGTGACCACGGTGCCGTCCCGCCTCTCACCGGTGCTGCCGCCCGGGGTGAACCTGGTGCGCGTCGAGGGAGCACCCCCCGAGATCCGCCGGGTGCTCGTGGCACGCCTCCCCGGCCACCCCACCCCGGCGGTCATCGCCGTCACCCGAGCGATCGCGTCGACGGCCTGAACCGCCACCGCGGGAGCGTTACACCGGCACCTGGTCGGCGGCGGCGAGGAGAGCGCGGAGGGGCGTGGTGTCGGGGGTGTCGGAGACGGCAGCGTCCAGAGCGTCGTCCATGCCCGCCTCCCAGGCGCCCGGGAGGGCGACGCCGGGGGCACCGGACCAGGTGATGTCCGGGAGCGCGTGCCCGGCCTCGGGCTCCGGAGCCGCAGACGTGAGCGCGTCGGCTCTGCCCGCCCTGCTCATTCCAGCCGCTCCAACCAGGAGACCACCGGGCCGCAGCCGTCCTCGGCGCGGATGAGGGCGCCGAGGTGGCGGGCGCGGTCGCGGTGGCCGTCGGCGCGGGCGGCCCGGGTGAGCAGCGGGGTGAGGGCGCGGGCGTCGAGGCCGCGCAGCGGGACCGCGCCCGGGGAGACGCCGAGGGCCCGGAGGCGGGAGGCCCAGAAGGCCGCGTCGAACTGGACCGGGACGGGCACGGAGGGCACACCGGCCCGGAGCGCGGCGGCGGTGGTGCCCGCGCCCGCGTGGTGGACGACGGCGGCGGTGTGGGGGAAGACCAGCGCGTGCGGGAGTTCGTCGACGGTGAGCATGTCGTCGCCCTCGGCGTGCAGGCCCGCCCAGCCGCGTTGGACGATGCCGCGCAGGCCCGCCGCGCGCAGCGCGGCGACGAGGGCGGCCGAGGTGCGCTCGGGGTCGGGCACCGTCGCGCTGCCGAGGCCGACGAAGACCGGTGGCGGCCCGGCCAGGAGGAAGTCCCGGACCGGCTCCGGGAGTTGCGCGGTCGGCGGGCAGTGCGGCCACCAGTAGCCGCAGACGTCCAGCCCGGCGCGCCAGTCGCGGGGACGCGGCACGACCAGCGGGCTGAAGCCGTGCAGGACCGGCCACTCCTCGCGTTCCCGCGCATGCCGGGTGGCACGGACGCCCGCGGGCGGGAGGGCGAGGCGTCGGCGCATGCCGCGGGCGGCCTCGACGAAGATCAGATCCAGGGCGGCGTTGACGGCCTGCGCGCTGAGCCGGTTGCCGGTGCGCCCCAGGGACCGGACGCCGACGACGGGGGCGAGGAACTCGCCCGTCGGGGCGAGGGGCTGGAGGTAGACGCCGAGGCTGGGCAGGGCGAGGCCCTCGGCCAGGACGTGCCCGATGGGAGCCAGGACGGCGGAGAGCAGCAGCACGTCCGCCTGGCAGGCGGGGGCCACCATGGCGTCCGCGAGGTCGGCGACGTGGGAGCGTGCCAGCGCGATCATGCGCGCGAGCTTGCCCGCGCCGGTCGTGGCTCGGTGCAGGCCCCGGCCCGCGCCGGACTCCAGCTCCGCACGCGGATCCACCGGGAGCCCATGGAAGCCGAGGCCCGCCTCCTTGGCCAGGCCCTCGAACCGGCCGTGGGTCACCAGCGTCACCTCGTGCCCGGCGCGCGCCAGGGCGTGCCCGAGGCCGGTGTAGGGCGCGACGTCGCCTCGCGAGCCCGCCGTCATCAGTGCCACACGCATGCGAACAGTCTTCCCCGTCGCCCGCGAACCCATGACCGACACCCACGATCACCCCACCAACGAGCGACGCTTGACTTCTCGCCCAACCCACCCCACCGTACAATCTGACGATCCATCAGCTACCGCTGTCAGCTGACCGCACGCAGCCCGGCGCGGCCCGTCAGGAGGGACGGCTACGCAAGCCATGGGACACGTGCGCAAGGACTCCGAACACTCCCGAGCATCCGAGGCCGGGAACCGCTCGGCCTCCCCCGTGCTGTCGCGACGCGCCCTGCTCGGCGCGGGCGCGGCGGCGCTGGCGGTGACCACCGCGCAGTGGACGCCGCTCGGGCGCATCGCCGCAGCGAGCGCGGCCAGCACCCTCGCCGCGCCACCGCAGTTCCCGTCCGGGATCGCGCTCTACCAGCAGACATTCCAGAACTGGTCCGAGGAGGTCGTGGTCGAGGGTCTGTGGAGCGCCTCCCCCGCCTCCCCCGCGGACGTGGTGACCCTCGCCAACTGGGCGCACGCCAACGGGTGGCGGCTGCGGCCGCGCGGCGGCGGCTACAGCTGGTCTCCGCTGGTCGCCCCCGCCGGGACGCCCGCCAACGTGCTGCTGGTCGACTCCTCGAACCTGACGGCCGTCAGCGTCAACGGCGCCGGGGCCGCGAGCGGCGGCGCCAGCGTCACCGTCCAGCCCGGCGCGACGATGGACACCCTGCTCGGCACGCTCAAGTCGGCCGGCCTCGGCTTCACCGGCTTCCCGGTGATCGGCGCCGGGACGGTGGGCGGCGCGCTGGCGACCGGCGGCCGCGGCACCGGCGTCCCGGCCGTCGGCGAGACCAGGCTCCCCGGGCACACCTACGGCTCGCTCAGCAACCTGGTCCTCAGCCTGACCGCCGTCGCCTGGGACCCCGCACAAGGGGCGTACACGCTGCGCACCTTCCAGCGGACCGACCCGCAGATCCAGGCGCTGCTGGTGAACCTCGGCCGGGTCTTCGTCACCGAGGCCACCCTGCGCGTCGGCCCCGACCAGCGCCTACGCTGCCAGAGCTGGTTCAACGTCGCGGCCACCGACCTGTTCGCGCCCCCGGCCTCGGCCGGCTCGAAGTCGCTGGCCTCCTACGTCGACCGGTGCGGGCGCGTGGTGTGCATCTGGTTCCCGTTCACGACCTCGCCCTGGCTGCGGGTGTTCACGCCGACGCCGAGCCAGCCGTGGGTGTCGCGCGCGGTCACCGGACCGTACGACTTCACCTTCAACGACATCGTCCCCAAGAGCGTCTCGGACCTGCTCTCCCAGATCGTCGCCGGGGACGCGGCGGCGACGCCGCAGTTCACCGCCGCGCAGATGGACGCGATCAGCGCCGGCCTGATCGCGACCGGCACCTGGGACATCTGGGGCTGGTCCAGCGACGTCCTGCTCTACGTCCGCCCGACGACGCTGCGCATCACCTCCACCTGCTGCAACGTGGTCACCTCGCGGGCGAACGTGCAGCAGGTGGTGAGCGACTTCTACGCCCAGTACAGCGCGAAGCTGGCCGCGTGCGCGGCGCAGGGCCAGTACCCGATGAACGCCCCGCTGGAGATCCGCGTCACCGGCCTCGACCAGCCCGGCGACTGCGCCGTCCCCGGCGCGCTGGGCGCGCAGCTCTCCCCGCTGCGCACCCGCCCCGACCACCCGGAGTGGGACACCTCCGTGTGGTTCGACATGACGACGGTGCCGATCACGCCCGGCTGCCACCAGTTCATGGGCGAGATGGAAAGCTGGGTCCGCTCGCACTACACCGGCTCGTACGGCGCGGTGCACAACGAGTGGCCGAAGGAGTGGGCCAACAGCCCCTCCGGCGCGTGGACGGACACCGCCGCGATCGGCGGGGCCATCCCCGCCTCCTACACCGACGGCCAGGCGGCGGGCGACGGCTGGAACGCGGCGGTGGCGACCTTCACCGCACTGGACCCGAACGGGGTCTTCGGCAGCCCGTTCCTGGACCGCGTCCTGGTGCCGGAGTCCTGAAGTCCGGCTCGTCGGGCGGAACGTGGGGCGGGGTGGAGGCGAGCCCGGTAGCAGCTCTCGCGGGAGGTTCCGTGCGCGTGCGCAGCATCTCCACAACCGGTGTACGCTCCCTTCCCACCCCGGGGCGCTGATCAGCAGGTTTGCTTGGGTAGAGTGCGCGGATGCACGAGAGACGACACCGCCCGATGTCCCCCGCCGAGGCCGCGTCCCTGCGCGCCTCGTCCCCCGTGGACGAGGCGCTGCTGCAGCGGATCCGCGCCGCGCTCGTGAGCCGGGAGACCCCCGGCGCCGAGCCCGCGCCCGAGGCCGAGGCCCTCGCGGACCCGGAGCCGCACAGGGACACCGACACCGACACGTCAGCGGACGCCGAGAGCGACCCGACGCAGAGCGATCCGACGCAGAGCGACCCGACGGCGACCGCCTCGGCGTGAGCGCCCGGCTCGACGCGCGGACCCGGTGGCGCTGATCCGATCACCCGACAGGAGCATGGCGGCAGCGTGCCCGAATCGGCGGCGTCAACACCGTCCGAGACAGGTTCACTCGTGTCGCACGAGTGATTCCGCGTGTCCTGCCTGGAGGATTTGACCGAATTCCTCGCGTTTCTTCCTTCACTCCTGAGAGGTCTGAGGTCATGATCCGTCGTCTTGGAACCGTGCTGGCGGGCGGCCTGCTGTTGACGATCGTCGGTCTGACGACGCTGCCGACCGCAGCGTCCGCCGACACCGGCAGCAATAGCCCCCAGTCGCAGACCTACCTCTGCGATGTCGGCGACTCGGGCTCCACGGCCACGGTCCAGACGACGGACATCAACGGCGCGCAGGCCGTCATGCCGAGCCTCTTCGGCATGGAGCTGAGCAACTGCCGCCTGGCCCAGTAGCGGCGTCAGCGTCCAGGGCCTGACGAACCTGACGACTACGAGCGCGACAGCACGACCCTGGCGACGGCGGGCATGCGCGCGGTCTGGAAGGCCGCATAGCCGCCGTTGCCCAGGAGCTGGAACTTGACGCCCTCCTTGCCGGCCGGGCGCTCGTAGCCGTCGGGGACGTAGCGCTGGTAGTGGGCGGCGGCCCGCTGGAAGAAGTCCTGGCGCCGGCTGCGTGGCAGGCAGTCCGACAGGGCCAGCAGGAAGAGGTACTGGCGGACCATCCGGGTGAAGAGGTGGGGCACGACGTCCGTGCGGCCCTGGGCCTCCAGCAGGCCGAAGCTCTCCTCGTAGCGGTCGAACACATCGAAGTGGGTGCCGTCGGGGCCGCCCGCCGGGTGGGCGGTGTGGCGGCGGCGCAGCTGCGCGCAGTCCCACTTGAGCACGGCCGCCGTGGAGGCGGCGAGCATCAGGCGGTGCTGGACGGAGATCTCCTCGTGCAGGCCGTCGGGGAAGGACGCGCCGACACGTACCCACAGGTCGCGGCGGACCAGCCGGTCCCACATGTAGGCGGGCGCGCCGAAGAGTTGGGGTTGGTCGGCGGGGGCGAAGGTCCCCGCGCCCTGCCCGGCCAGGAGCTCGGCGGCGCCGCCGGGCCACGAGCGGCCGCGGTGCAGCCGGGTGTGGCCGAAGAGCAGCACGTCCGGCCTGTCGCACGCGCGCAGCCGGTCGGCCATGGCCTGGAGCGTGCCGTCCCACAGGACGTGGTCGGCGTCGAGGAAGAGCAGGTACTCGCCGGTCGCACGCGCCGCGCCGGCGTTGCGGGCCGCTCCGACGGAGGCGACGGCGTCCAGGCGCACGGCCGACACCCGATGGTCCTCCAGCTCCACGGCGCCGACGACGTCCGGCGGGCACTCGGGGGACGGGTCGGCCGCGACGACGACCTCGATGTCCCGGAAGGACTGCCCGAGCACCGACTGAAGGCAGGTCCCCAGGGTGCCCTGGAGGTCGTACGCGGCGACGATGACAGTGATCAATGGTGAGCTGGACACGCCACGGGAACTTAGGGCCCACCGCGCCGCGCCACAAGATCGATAACGGCCACCCGCTGCATTGTTATACAAGCTCCCGCAATCCTTCACCGCGTCCGCACGAAGCCGTCAAGGCCGGTGCGACCAGGCGGCGGGCGATCCACCGGACGATCACGCGCAGCGGCATTCACGGTGCATTGATTGTGCATAGCGCACATCATATGTACTGTGCATAACGGCCCCCTTCGCACGCTTCACGCTCGCAGTCATCGCAAGGAGATTCCCAATGGACGGCTCGCAGCCGGCTCCCCGCACCGGCGTCGTCGTCGGCGTGCTGGCCGTCGCAGGAATCGTCGTCTCACTGATGCAGACCCTGATCGTCCCGCTGATCGGCGAGCTGCCGACGCTGCTGCACACCACCGCGGGCAACGCGTCCTGGGCCGTCACGGCGACGCTGCTCGCCGCCGCCGTCACCACGCCGGCGATCGGGCGCCTGGCGGACCTCCACGGCAAGAAGCCGATGCTGCTCCTGTGCCTGGCCCCGGTGATCGCGGGCTCGGTCGTGTGCGCGACGGCGGGATCACTCGCACCCATGATCATCGGTCGCGGCCTGCAGGGCATCGGCGCGGGCCTGGTGCCCATCGGCATCAGCACACTGCGCGACCTGCTGCCGCCGCAGAAGATGGGCTCCGCGATCGCGCTGATCAGCTCCTCGCTCGGCATCGGCGGCGCGCTCGGCCTGCCCATCTCCGCCGCCGTCGCCCAGCACGCCAACTGGCACGTGCTGTTCTGGGCCGCCGGAGCCCTCAGCGTCCTGGTCGGCGCACTGATCTGGGTTCTGATCCCCGCCGTTCCGGCGCGGGCCGAGGGCGGCTTCGACGGCCCCGGCGCGCTCGGGCTCGGCACCGGGCTGGTCTGCCTGCTCCTGGCCATCTCCAAGGGCGCCGACTGGGGTTGGGCGAGCGGCACCACCCTCGGCCTGGTCGGCGCGGCCGTCGTCGTCCTGCTCGCCTGGGCCCGGTGGGAGCTGCGCTCCGCCTCCCCGCTGGTCGACCTCCGGGTCACCGCGCGCGGCCAGGTGCTGCTGACGAACGCAGCCTCCATCGTGGTGGGCTTCGCGATGTACGCCTCCGCCCTGATCGCCCCCCAGCTGCTGCAGCTGCCCAAGGCCGCCGGATACGGCCTCGGCCAGTCCATGCAGGCGGCGGGCCTGTGGATGGCCCCGGCGGGCCTGATGATGATGCTCGTCTCCCCGCTGGGCGCGAAGCTCTCCGCCGCGCGCACCCCGAAGACGACGCTGGTCGTCGGCAGCCTCGTCATCGCCGTGGGGTACGGGTCGTCGGTCGCGCTGATGGGCTCGGTGTGGGGGCTGCTGGCCGCCTCGATCGTCATCAACAGCGGCGTCGCCCTCGCCTACGGCGCGATGCCCGCCCTGATCATGGGCGCGGTCCCGCTCTCGGAGACGGGCTCGGCCAACAGCTTCAACACGCTGATGCGTTCCATCGGCACCACCTTGTCCGCCGCCGTCGTCGGCGTCGTCCTCTCCCACATGACGACCCGCTTCGGCCCGTACGCCCTGCCCTCCCTGAACGGGTTCCGCACGGGCATGCTCGTCGGCTGCGGCGTCTCCCTCGCGGCCGCGGCGGTCGCCTTGTGCATCCCGCTGCGCAACCCTGCCCCGCAGGTGTCCGTCCCGACGCCCCACTCCCCCGTCCCGGCCGACCCCGACTGCTCCGCGGTCTGACTCCCGGTCAGACCCACCCCGGCAGCGCCTCCGTCGCCTCCCGCCACGCCTGCGGGACGCCGTCCGCGCCGACGCCCGCCGCGACGATCCC
>NZ_BBPO01000004.1:118814-164026 GCF_000787815.1 Streptacidiphilus neutrinimicus | reverse complement strand
CCCGCCGCGACGATCCCGCCGACGATCGCGCAGGTGGTGTCGACGTCGCCGCCGACGGAGGCGCACGCCCACAGCGCGTCCTCGTACCGGCCCAGGTGCCGGGCGGCGCACCAGAGCGCGAACGGCACCGTGTCGGCGGCGCTGACCTGCCGTCCGTTGCCGAGCCGGTGCGCGGCGTACGCGGCGTGCGGCTGCGACAGCAGCGTCCACGCCTCCACGAGCCCGTCGCGCACCCGCGTCCGCGGCGTCAGCTCCGTCGCGGCCTCCAGCAGCTCCGCCCCGCCCCCGCCCCGCGCGGCCACCGCCGCCGCGACGGCGACGGCGACCGCCCCCGCGGCGGCCTCGGGATGGGTGTGCGTCACCGCGGCGGACAGCCGCGCCTGCTCGGCCACCAGTCCGAGATCCCCGGCGAACCACGCGCCGAGCGGCGCGACCCGCATGGCCGCGCCGTTGCCCCACGAGCCCTGCCCGTCGAACAGCCCGGCGGCCAGCCCGCGCCAGTCCCCGCCCTGCCGCACCAGCCGCAGCATCCGGTTCATCGCGGGCCCGTAGCCGCGGTCGAAGTCGTGCCGCTCGGCGAAGGCCCGAGCCAGCGCGTCCTGCTCCACAGCTCCGCAGCGGGTCAGCACCTCGACCACGGAGCAGGCCATCTCCGTGTCGTCGGTCCACGGCCAGGTGCCGGGCGGCAGCCGCCGAGCCCGCAGGGCCGGCAGGTTGTCGGGGACGAAGAACTGGGCGCCGAAGGCGTCGCCGACGGCGAGGCCGGTCAGGGAGTCACGGATCGAGGAGGGCGTCGAGGAAGGCGTCGAAGGAGGCATCGGCGCCATCCTCCGGTCCGGACGCCGCCGACCGCGACCGAATTCCGTGGCAGCCCCCGGTCTGAGTCGGCGATCGGGCCCTCACGTGGACTTGACGGGCGATGTTGCAGACTTGGCGCATCGTCGACCCTCGACGACGGAGCGGGAGGGCACATGCGGGAGGACGGTGAGACCGCCGACGGCTGGGATTCCGTCGTCCTCGACGAGGCGTTCGTGCGGGGCGCGGAGGTCAGTGAGCCGTCGGGGCGGGCGCGGATGCTGGCGGCACGGTGGCGGCAGGAGGCGCCGGAGCCGCAGCCGTGGCGGGCGGACAAGCCGCCGGCGGGGTGGTTCTTCGGCCGGCGGCGTCGCCGCTGGAGGTAGGGAGGGGCAGCGTCAGGAGCGGCTCGGGGGTGGCGACCTGCAGCGTCTTGGCGAACAGCTGCTCGCGCAGCTCGTCGGGGCGGCCGATGGTGCGCAGCGTGGTGTTCATGATGCCGACGCATAGCGCCTCGAGGCCCGAGGTCGGCTCGTCGACGAAGAGGATTCAAATGGACTGCGTGGCCACGGACTGCGTCACAGCGGTGCGGTGGACGCGTTCGACGGCCTGGCCCCAGTACGTTCCCACGATCATCAGCACGGCTCCGAGCGAGGCCGGCACCGTGAGGCGTTCGCCACCGAGGCTGATGCCGACCACGACGGCCCAGATCGGTTCGGTGCCCAGCAGCAGACTGGCCCGGCTTGCGGAGGTGCGCTGCACCGCCCAGGTCTGCGCCACGAAGGCGAACACGCTGCAGAACAGGGCGAGATAGACGAGCTGCGACCAGGTGGCGGCGCTGCTGTGGGCCAGGGCGGGCACGTGAACCAGGGCGAGCGGCAGGAACAGCGCCGAGCCGACGACGGTCTGGGCCGTCGTCAGGTGCAGCGGGTCCATGGGGCGGTGGGCGGTGAGCCGTCCGACGAACGCGACGTGCCCTGCCCGCACGACCGCCGCAGCGAGCACCAGGGCGTCACCGAGCCGCAGCGTGTGCAGCCCGGTGCTCGAGGTCAGCAGACCGACTGCCAGCACGCACAGGCCAGCGGCGGCGAAGAACGTCCAGGGCAGTCGGCGGCCGCTCGCCGTCCGGTCCAGCAGCGGCGTGAGCACGATAGTCAGGCTGATGATCAACCCGGCGTTCGCGGCGCTGGTGTGCGCGACTCCGTAGGTCTCCAACGCCAGCACTGCCGCCTGCGTGACCCCCAGCAGCGACCCGGCGCGCACCTCCGCGCGCGTCCAGGGGCGTCCCCGGCGGCGGAAGGCGACCAACGCGACGCACGCGAGCGCGGAGATCGCGTAGCGGGCGAACAGCACGGTGGGGACGGGGAGCGTGCCCGTGGCCGTCTTGGCCGCCAGGTAGCTGGAACCCCAGACGAGGGCGATCAGGAACAGCACGGCATCGGTACGGCGCGCGACAGGCATGCCCCCACGCTGGACCAGCGGCATGTTGAAGACAATCACCAGCTTTCTAAACCCAAGCTGTAGCAGGCCTACACTGTCGGCATGGACGAGCGGCAGCTACGGATCCTGCGCGAGCTGGGAGAACTGGGAAGTGTGAGCGCCGTGGCCGAGGCGCTGCACGTGACGCCCTCCGCGATCTCCCAACAGCTGCGCCTCCTACAGCGCTCGATCCCGGTCCCGCTCACCGAGCGCGCCGGGCGCCGGGTGGTGCTGACCGACGCCGGGCAGGCCCTGGCCCGCGCGGCCGTCGAGGTGGAGAGCGCCCTCGCCCGGGCGCGGCACACCGTCGCCGACTTCGCCGAGCAGCCGGACGGCGACGTCTCACTGGCGGCGTTCCACAGCGCGGCCTCGGCGTTCTTCCCCCTGCTGCTGCGCGACCTCACCGGCCCGGGCCGGCCGCGCCTGGCGCTCGCCGACGAGGACGTAGCCCAGGACCGCTTCCCCGCCCTGACCCGGGACTACGACCTCGTCCTCGCCCACCGCCTCGACCACAGCGCGCCCTGGCCCCGCGGCGTGACCGCCGGCACCCTGCTGCGGGAGCCGCTCGACGTCGCCCTGCCGGCGGGCCACCCGCTCGCCGCCCTGGCGGTGCTGCTGCCCCAGGACGTGGCCGAGCAGCCCTGGATCACCGTCCACGACGGCTTCCCGCTCATGTCCACCATCGAGGCCATCGGCAGTGTCGCCAACCGTCGCCTCGGCATCGCGCACCGCGTCAACGACTTCGCCGTCGCGGCGGAGATCGTGGCCGCCGGGGGCGGCCTGGCGCTGATGCCGCGCTGGACCGCGCGCGCACACCAGGACCTGGTCCTGCGGCCGCTCGGCGCCGTCCACGCCCGACGCCACATCGACGTCCTGCACCGGCCGGAGCGCACGGCGCGACGCGCCGTCCGCACCGTCCTCGCCGCGCTGCACCGCGCCGCCGCCGAGATCCAGGGCCGGGACCCGCAGCCGGACGACCCGGCATGACGACCCCGCAAGGTGAGGCCCCGGACCGGGCTTTGCCGGGGGCTGCCGCGGCGAAGCCCCCGTCCGGGGCCGGGGAGGTGGCTTGCGGTGGACGAAGCGCGATGGGCGGACGAGACGCGGTGGACGGACGAAGCGCGGTGGACGGACGGCGGGTCAGGACGCGCCGGTGGAGGTGTGGCTGCCGCCGGAGCCCGCGCCCGGCAGGCTGGGGGCCTGGGCCCCGCCGCCGGAGTTCGCGCCGGAGCCGCCGGTGAAGTCGCTGGTGCCGCCGCCGTCGGAGGCGTGCGACGGGAGCAGGGAGGCGAGGTCGGGCAGGGCGTGGGCGTAGCCGAGCCCCAGCACCAGGGCCGAGGCGGCGGAGCCGACCAGGGTCCACCGGGTCACCCGCCGGACGCGGAGCAGCCCGGCGCTGCGGCGCTCGGAGGGACCGGGCGGGGCGGGCGGTCGGTACGGATGGGCGGCGGACAATGCGGCCTCCTCCCCCTGGAGCGCGGAACGCCGGGAAGCACGGAAGGCGGGCTTCCCGCTCATGTCTCCAGTGTGCGTGAAGCCCCGTCAACCGACGGTACGGAACGTCTTCAAATCCGGTTAAGATCCCGGGCCGTCCCCCGCATCGGCCCGGAGCACCTCGGGTCAGGCTCTACGCTGGGCCAATGGCACAGGTCACCGACACCGCAGTGGCGAGCGCCGCGCTGTCCGTGCTGGTCGTCGAGGACGACCAGGGCATCGCTGACTCCCTCGTGCGCGGGCTGACCCGCGCCGGCTACGCCGTCCGCTGCGCCGGGACGGGGGCGGAGGCGCTCGGCGCGCGGCCCGTCCCCGACGTCGTCCTGCTCGACCTGGGCCTGCCCGACGTCGACGGCGTGGAGGTCTGCCGCCGCATGCGCCGCCAGTCCGACGCGGCGATCATCGTGGTCACCGCGCGCGGTGAGGAGGCGGACCGCGTCGCCGCCCTCGACGAGGGCGCGGACGACTACCTGGTCAAGCCTTTCGGCCTGGCCGAGCTGCTGGCCCGGCTGCGCGCGGTGCTGCGGCGCACCCGCCCGAGCGGCGTGGAGCTGATCGTGCACGGGCCGCTCACGGTGGACCCGCGCACCCGGCGCGTCACCGTCGGCGGCCAGGAGACCGCGCTCACCCCCAAGGAGTTCGACATCCTGCACTGTCTCGCGGTCGACCCAGGCCGCGTGGTCACCCGGCAGGAGATACTCGAACGCGCCTGGGACGCCCACTGGTACGGACCGACCAAGGTGCTCGACGTCCACATCGCCGCACTGCGCCGCAAGCTCGGCGCGCCGGGCCTGGTCGAGACCGTCTACGGGCGCGGCTTCCGCCTGGGCGACCTCTCCGAGCTCGCGGACGCCGCAGCAGACGCCGACGCCGCGGGCGCGGACGCCACGGAGGACGAGGCCGCGGAGGACGAGGGCGAGGAGCACCGCGGCTCCGGCTCCCCCGCGCCGGACGTCCGGTCGTGACCCGACGGATCGCCCTCAGCGTGGGGGCGCTGATCGTCGCCCTGCTGGTGCTGGCCGTGGTGCCGCTCGGCATCTCCATCACCGACCGCGAGCACGACTCGTTCCGCGAGGAGACCGCCGCGCGTGCCCGCGCCGTCGCCTCCGCCGCCGAGGAGCACCTCTCCGACAACCACCCCGACACCGAGGCCGCCGATCAGGTCGCGAACGCCGGCCGGCACGGCGACTGCGCCCTGGTCTACGACAAGCACGGCACGCTGATCCTCTCCACCCCGTGCCACGCCTCCGCCCTGCCGCCCTCCGCCGTCGCGGACGTGCTCCGCACCGGCAAGGCACAGACCCGGCAGAACGACGGGTGGCTGACCATGGCGATCCCGGTCGACGACACCGTCCCGGCCTCAGGCGCGCTGGTCTACTCCCGGCCGACCGACGACCTGAACCACCAGCTGCTGACGGTCTGGGGCTGGCTCAGCCTCTGCGCGCTCGGCGCGCTGGCCGCCGCCCTGTTCGTGGCCACCCGGCTGGCCCGCTGGGTCGGGCGACCGCTGGTCGAGCTCGACGACGCGGCCACACGGCTGGGCGAGGGCGACCTCGGCGCGCGGGCCGCGGTCACGAACGGCCCACCGGAGGTGCGCCGGCTCGCGGCCACCTTCAACGCCATGGCGGCCCGGACCGAGAACCTGATCCACGGCCACCGCGCGGTGATCGCCGACGTCTCGCACCAGTTGCGCACCCCGCTCACCGCGCTGCGCCTGCGGCTGGACCTGCTGGCCGCCGACGTGGAGGACGACCTCGCCGTGGAGCTGGCGGGCGCGCAGGAGGAGATCGCGCGCCTGTCCCGGATGGTCGACGGCCTGCTCGCGGTCGCCCGCGCCGAGAACTCGGTGCCCCGGGCGACCCCGGTGCGCCTGGACCGCGTCGTCGCCGACCGGATCACCGCGTGGGAGCCGGTGGCAGCCGAACGCGAGGTGCGCTTCACCGCGAGCGGACCGGCCGAGCTGACCGCGTCGATGGGGCCGGGCGATCTGGAGCAGGCGCTGGACAACCTCTTCGCCAACGCGCTGGAGGCGGCCCCGGCGGGCGGCCAGGTGGAGATCCGCACCAGCCGCCCGGCGGAGGGCGGCACGGTCACCCTCGCGGTGATCGACCACGGGCCCGGGATGGACGAGTCCGCGCGCGAGCGGGCGTTCCGGCGCTTCGACACGGGGCGCGAGAGCGGGACCGGGCTCGGCCTGGCCATCGTGCACCGGCTGGTCACCGCGAACGGCGGTCAGGCGACGCTGGAGGAGACGCCCGGCGGCGGGCTCACCGTGCGCCTCTCCCTTCCGGCCGGCCCCTCCGAGGCACGCACCGCCCGTCCCGTCCGCCGCGACCGCCGCCCCCCGCGCGGCGAGCGGACCGAGCGGGGCGAACGCGGCGAGCGGGCCGAGCGCGGCGACTCGGGCGCGAACGGCGGTGGCACCGGGACGCCCACCGGATGATCTCCGTACAAAAACGGATGTTTACCGGTTCTTAAGACTTCCTGAACCGAAATCCCGGGTGCCGGGTGTGCAGGCTGGTGCGGTAGCCGCCCGCCGAACCCGAGGAGACGCCCCGATGGACGCCCCCGAGCAGCCCGCCGCCCGCGCCCGGGCCCACCGCCGCGACCGGTCGGTACGCCGCGTCGGAAACACCACGCGCTGGGTGACCGCAGCCGCCGCGGTCGGTTCGGTCGCGCTGGCCACGGGCTACGCCCAGGCCTCCACCACGGGCGGCGGCTCGACCGGCGCCGCGACGACGCCGAGTCCCTCACCCTCGACGTCCTCGGCCACCCCCTCCGCGTCCCCGAGCACGAGTGCGACCGCCGCGCCCAAGCCGACGCCCACGCACACCCAGACTCCGGCCACGCACTCGGCGACGCCGAAGCGCACCCACAGCGTCTCCCCGGTGCCGGCGCCGGTGCACAGCTCGGCCGCGCCCTACGTCCCGCCGACCCCCGTCGCGCCGCCCCCGACGAGCGTCGCTCCCCCGTCGGCGCCGCAGCCGACCCACACGACCACGGGTGGCTCATGAGCACCCCCTCCCATGATCAGGACCAGCCTCCGGGCCAGGCGAGCTTCCCCGTCTTCGGGACGACCGCCCACCTGCTGGTGACCGACCCGACGCGACTCGCGCCCGCCCTGCGCCTGCTGCACGCCGAGCTCGCGGCGATCGACACCGCCTGCAGCCGGTTCCGCACCGACTCCGAGCTGTCCCGCGTCAACGCGGCCGACGGCGCGGCCGTGGTCGTCGGACCGCTGCTCGCCGAGGCGCTGGACGTGGCGTGGCAGGCGGCGGCGGAGAGCGGCGGCCTGGTCGACCCGACCGTCGGCGCGTCCGTCATCGGCCTGGGCTACGACCGCACCTTCGCCTCGCTGCGCCCCGAGCAGCTCGGCGGGCCCGCGACCTCGCCCGCGCCCGGCTGGCGGAACGTCGTGTGGGACGCCGCCCGCAGGCGCGTGCGCCTGCCCGCCGGGGCCGCGCTGGACCTCGGCGCGACCGCCAAGGCGTGGGCCGCCGACCGGGCCGCACAACGGATCGCCGCCGCACTGCGCTGCGGCGTGCTGGTCAACCTCGGCGGCGACCTGTCCGTCGCGGGCGGGACCCCGGCCGGCGGCTGGCGTGTCTCGATCGCCGACGACCACCGCGCGCCCGCGCCCGACTCCCCCGTCGTCGCCGTGCACACCGGCGGCCTGGCCACCTCCGGCTCCGCCGTGCGCGCCTGGCAGCGCGGCGGGCAGCGCCTGCACCACATCGTCGACCCCCGCACCGGCCGCAACCCGGCCGTCTGCTGGCGTACCGTCACCGTCGCGGCGCCCTCGTGCGTCGCGGCGAACACAGCCGCCACGGCCGCGATGATCCTCGGCCCCGAGGCCCCCACAGCTCTCCGCCACGCGGGCCTGCCCGCCCGCCTGGTCAACGAGGACGGCACCGTGCTCCGCGTCGGCGGCTGGCCCGAGGACGTGCCCGGCGAGGCCCCGCACCACGCCGAGCACGACGCCCCGGCCGACGCGCCGACCGACACCCCGAACCAGCGAGGCGCGGCATGACCCCCACCACCGCTCTGCTCGCCGCGAGCACCGCACCCAGCCCGCTCTGGTACGCCACCCGCGCGGGCGGCACCGTCGCCCTGGTGCTGCTCACGGCCACCGTCGCCCTCGGCATCGCCGTGGGCGGACGGCACGCGCCCCGCACCGTCGCCCGGTTCGAGGTCACCAACCTGCACCGGAACCTGGCGTTTCTGACGCTGGTCTTCCTCGCCCTGCACATCGTCACGGCCGTCATGGACTCCTTCGTCCACCTCGGCTGGTGGATCACGCTGGTGCCCTTCACCTCCGGCTACCGCACGCTCTGGCTGGGCCTCGGCACGGTCGCCTTCGACCTGCTCCTGGCCGTCACGCTGACCAGCGCGACCGCCGGCCTGCGCCTGCGGATCGGGCAGCGGCGCTGGAAGGCGATCCACTGGCTGGCCTACGGCTCGTGGCCGATCGCCGTCTTCCACGCCGCCGGCACGGGCACGGACACCAAGGACACCCTGCAGCTCGCCCTGTACGCGCTCTGCCTGGGCGTGGTCGTGCTGGCCGTGTGGTGGCGGCTGTTCCGCGCCGGACCGGGACACGCCCTCGTCCGCGTGGCGGCGGGCGCGGCCACCCTCGCCGTCCCGCTCGCGCTGGTCACCTTCCTGCACGTCGGCCCGCTGGCGCCCGGCTGGTCGCACCGCGCCGAGGGCCCGGCACCGGCCGCGGCGTCGCCGCTCCCAGAAACCACCACACCCGGAACCACCACACCCGGGACGACCACGCCCGGAACGACCACCCCCGGAACAGCGACGGCCGCGCTCGCCACGCCGCCCACACCGACGAAGGAGGCGACCCGATGACCGCCGAGAGCGTCCACGAGTCCACGCGGCCGATGCCCGCCGTCCCCGCCGACGGCTCCGCGCCGGGACCGCACGGCACCCGGCTGCTGTCGGGCTGGTTCACCACCGGACGGGCAGCCGACCTGACCGACCACCTGGACCGCTACGGCCCGCTCCCGCTCGACCGCGCCCGCCGCGGACACGCGTCGCCGCTGATCAACGCCGTCGAGGAGGCCGGTCTGACCGGCCGCGGCGGCGCGGCGTTCCCCACCGCGCGCAAACTGCAGGCCGTCGCGGACGGCCGCGGCGCGGCCGTGGTGGTCGCCAACGCCATGGAGAGCGAGCCCGCGAGCGCCAAGGACGCGACCCTGCTCGAACTCGCGCCGCACCTGGTCCTGGACGGGATCGCGCTGGCCGCGCGGGCGGTCGGCGCGCGCGAGGCACACCTGTGCGTGGCCCGCACCCGGCAGCACCAGGTACACGAGCTGCACGCGGCCCTGGCCGAGCGCGAGCGCCGCCGCGTCGACCCGCTGCCGGTGCGCCTGCACGAGCTGCCGCACCACTACGTCTCCAGCGAGGAGAGCGCGCTGGTGCGCTGGCTGAACGGCGGCGACGCCCGGCCGCTGTCCACGCCGCCGCGCCCGTTCGAGAAGGGCGTCGGCAAGCGCCCGACCCTGATCGACAACGTCGAGACGCTGGCGCACCTGGCTCTGATCGCCCGCTACGGCCCGGCCTGGTACCGCGAGGCGGGCACCCCGGACGCGCCCGGCACCACGCTGGTCACCCTCGGCGGGGCGGTGCGGCACCCCGGCGTCTACGAGGCGCCGATGGGCGCGCCGATCGGCCGCCTGCTCGCCCACGGCGGCGGGCCGAGCGAGCCGCTGTCCGCGGTGCTGGTCGGCGGCTTCTTCGGCAGCTGGCTCCCGGCGGAGCAGGCGCTGCCGACGCCGTTCACCAAGCAGGACCTCGCCGCCTTGGGCGCGGGCCCGGGCGCGGGTGTGCTGGTCGCGCTGCCGCAGCGCGCCTGCGGCCTCGCGGAGACCGCGTCCGTGCTGGCGTTCCTGGCGCGCAACGGCGCGCAGCAGTGCGGTCCGTGCCGCTTCGGCCTCCCGGCCGTCGCGGAGGACTTCGCCGCGCTCGCCTTCGGCCGGCTCGACCCGGACGGGCTGAGGCGCCTGGAGCGCCGCGTCGGCCTGCTGGCGGGACGCGGGGCCTGCCGCCACCCGGACGGCGCTTCCCGCTTCGCCGCGACCGCGCTGCGCACCTTCGCCGCGGACGTGGAGCGCCATCTGCACCACGGCCCCTGCCCGGCGGTGCACCACGAGCCCGTCCTGCACGTGCCGACGGGCTCCGTCCCCGGCCCGGACGAGTGGAGGTGACGGGCATGGCGCTGACCCGATCGAACGAACAGTCGCTGCGTCTGGACCGCATCGCGTGCGAGGGCCACGGGGCCTGCGCCGAGCTGCTGCCGGAGCTCCTGTCGCTGGACGAGTGGGGTTTCCCGATCGTCCACTCCGCGACCGTCCCGCCCGAGCTCGCCGCGCACGCCCGCCGCGCCGTCGCCGCCTGCCCGGTACTGGCGCTGCGTCTGGAGCGAGCCCGCCCCTGACGTCAGGGGCGGTGCACGGCGAACGAACTGAACGAGTTCTTAGTCACCGGTCCGGCAGACTCGCCGCACGAGTCCGAGTCCTGCGCGCAGGTCCGCTGCACGCGCCCCCGGAAGGATGCACGGTGACCACTGCTCCCGCCGCCGCCACCCGTCAGGAGCACCGCCGAGCGCGCGGCCCCGAGGGCAACGAACGGCTGACGGCCGCCACCGGCACGGTGCTGCTGGTGCTCTTCGCCGTGCAGGGATTCACCATCCTGTCGCTGACGCAGCTGCTCACGGTGCACTTCTTCGTCGGTCTGATGCTGACCGGCCCGGTCGCGCTGAAGATCGGCTCGACCTGCTACCGGACCTTCCGGTACTACACCGGCGCGGACGCCTACCGGCGCAAGGGCGCGCCCGCGATGCCGCTGCGCCTGCTCGGCCCGCTGCTGGTGCTGACGTCGGCGGCCGTGCTGGCCACCGGCATCACGCTGGCCCTGCTGGGCCGCGGCCGCACGGCCGACCAGGTGCTGTTCCTGCACAAGGCCTCGTTCGTCCTCTGGGTCGGCCTGGCCGGGATCCACGTGCTGGTGTACCTGTGGCGGCTGCCACGGCTGCTCGGCTCGGAGCTGCGCCGCGACGCGGTGGCCGGACGCGGTCTGCGCTGGACGCTGCTCGCGGCGGCCCTGGGCGCGGGGCTCGCGGTCGCGCTGCTGGGCGTCCATCTGGTCTCCGGCTGGGCGCCGGGCCACTTCGGCAGGTGACCCAGGTCGCCGAGGTGACCCTCGCGGCCCGGTCCGCCACGCACAGCGACATGATTTGCGCAGGCCAGCGTGGGTACGTGGCCTCTGCGGGGACTCCGCTTTGAGCGGCCGGAGCCCCGTGTCGCGAGGGCATGGACAGGTTTCCTCGCGGCTCCTCACCCGGGATGCCGGGAACGTGGGTACTCCGGCATCCCGGGACCACGCGGCCGCGTGACACCACCGCCGCGAGCCGCCGCAGCCGCCGCGGGGAACGGCGGGCCGATGACCGATCCGAACGCCCGGCCCACACCGGCCGGAGGCGTCCTCGACGTGGCGCCGACGCCGCGGACGGCCCTGGCCTGGCTCCCACCCGACGAGCTGTGGCCGCCGGTCCAGGCGGTGCGCCGCGAACACGACCCGCAGATCCGGCGCTGGCCGCCGCACGTCAACGTGCTCTTCGGGTTCGTGCCCGAGTCCGACTTCGAGCTGGCCGCTCCCCTGGTCGCCGAGGCGCTCGGCGGAGTGGCTCCGTTCCCGGTCCGGCTCGCCGGGATCCGCACCTTCCGGCACCGCGGGTCCAGCACCATCTGGCTCGACCCGGCTGCGTCGGGCGCGGGCGGGTGGCGGGCGCTGCACGCGGAGCTGGCCGAGCGGTTCCCACGCTGTCGCGGGCGCTTCGAGGTCTTCACCCCGCATCTGTCCCTCGGCCGGACCGGCGATCCGCGACGGGTGGCCGCCGAGTGCGCCGTCCGCCTCGGCGCGTACTCCGCGCGGGTGATCGAGCTGGCGCTGCTGTCGCGGCGCGGCGCCGAGGATCCGATGCGGCCGCGGGCTTACGTCGCGCTCGGCACGGGCAAGGTACGTCGGATGGCGGGCGCGGACACGACACGCCGGTGACCGTGCGCGCCGATGCGAGCAGGCCGATCATCTGCTTATCGTCATTTCCATGCACGTCGAACGGCGTCTGATCCTTCGTCGGGCCGCGCAGGCCACCCTGGTCGCCGGCGTCACCGCGGTGGTGGCGCGCGCCTCCGCCGCGGCCGGTCCGGACACCGCACCCGCCCGCACCTGGGCCCAACCGGCGGACCTGCACTGGGTCGCCGACCAGCCCGCCATCGTGCGCCGCGCCGACTGGGACACCGTCGCCCCCACCCGTCCGCTGCCCCCACCGCGCTACGCGCAGGCGGTGAAGGCCGTTTTCGTGCACCACACCGACAGCGGCAACGAGTACGCGCTCAGCGAGGTGCCGAGCATCATCTGGAGCATCCACGACGACCAGACGGGCCGGCGCGGCTGGGACGACATCGGCTACAACTTCCTGGTCGACCGCTTCGGCACGATCTACGAGGGACGCCACGGCGGGGTCGACAGGCCCGTGATCGGCGCCCACTGCAGCGGCTTCAACATCAACACCGCGGGCATCGCCGCGATCGGCACCTTCACCGACGGCGCGACGCCGACCGCCGCCATGCTGAAGGCCATCGGGGCGCTGGTCGCCTGGAAGCTGAGCCTGCACGGCGTCGACGCCCTCTCCTCGACGACGCTGACCTGTACCGACTCCGAGAGCCGCTACAAGGTGGGCAGCCGGGCGAACTTCGCGGTGCTCTCCGGCCACACCGACGCCGACTGCACCCTGTGCCCCGGCTCGACGCTCTACGGCGCGCTCGCGGGGATCCGCCAGGATGCCGCCCGGATCCAGCAGTCCAGCGTCCACCCGGTGTTCGGGAAGGACTCGCCGGTACTCCAGGCCAAGCCCACGCCCGGCCGTTGAGCGGATCGGCCCGCGCGTGCGGGTGATTCACCCCCGTCGCGCGTGACGGAGCCTGAGCCGCGGTGATGCATACACATCATCCGATGATCCGCACGCCGCTCGCGCACGCCCTGAGGGAATCGCCATGACCGACCACGACGCGGACGTCCTCCGCGAGACGACCGGTGCCGACACGTCCGACGGCGCCGCCCGAGCCGACGGCGCCACGGCCGCGCCCCGACGTCGCCGCCGTCGGCTGCTGCCGTGGAAGCACCGCAGGGACCTGACGCCCGCCCAGCGCCGCCGCCGTCAGATCACCACCCGCTGCGGGCTGGCCGCCACCCTGCTCGGCGTCAGCTGGCTGGGCTGGTCGATCGGGCAGGCGCTGACCTACCCCGGCCGCGACGGCGTCGAGGCGCGGCTGGCCGAGTGGGGCCGCGACCACCACCTGGGCCTGGTGATCAACCAGTTGGAGGACTGGCAGTACGAGCTGAACCCGCCGCGCGTCGGCGGCTCGCTCTCGGCCGCCGAGCTCGCCCGGATGAAGGCGACCCAGAGCGCGGCTCCGGGGGGAGGGGCCGTGCCGCTGCGCGCCCCGATGCCGACCAGCATCAGCCCGAGCCTGCCGGGCGAGGGCGTCTGGCGCGCGCTGGTCACCTTTCACGGCCTCCCGCTGGTGCAGGGCACCTACGTCCGCCCGGACGCCGAGCACTCCTCCTACGAGGCCGCGGTCGCCTGGATCAGCGCCTCCCACGCCAAGTTCTTCCTGCACCCGGGGTTCCGGGAGCCGGGCGGCGACTTCGCCGTCCCGCCGACCATCCCCGTCGGACAGCGCACCGGCCTCATCGCCACCTGGAACGGCGGCTTCCGGATCACCGACGGCACCTCCAAGGGCGGCTTCTACCTCGACGGGCGCACCGACGGAACCCTGCGCGACGGCGCCGCCTCCGAGGTCTTCTACAAGGACGGCTCCATCCGCATCGGAACCTGGGGACACGACGTCACCATGACGCCGGACGTGGTCGGGGTGCGCCAGTGCCTGCAGCTGATGGTCGACAACGGCCGCCTCGCCCCGAACATCGACGTGCCCTACGCCTACGGCTGGGCCTACCAGGGCAAGAAGTACGTCGAGCGCTCGGGCGTCGGCGTCACCGCGAACGGCGACATCATCATGGTGGTCGGCCAGGCGCTGTCGGCCCGCACGCTGGCCGAGCTCATGCAGCACGCGGGCGCGGTGCGCGCGATGCCGCTCGACATGAACGGCGCGTGGCCGTCCTTCATGAGCTACGACGCGAGCGCCGACCCGGCCAACCCCAAGCCGACCAACATCCTCGACTTCGGCGAGGCCGCGGACCGCTACTACACCCAGGCCACCCGCGACTTCGTCGCGGTCTACGCCAAGTGACACACGCGGCCGGACGGGCTCAGGCGGACGGCTTGCGCCCCACGAGGTGGAAGACCCGGCTCATGGCACGGTAGGGGTCGCGTCGGCTCGCCTCGAGTTCGACGGCCGCCGCGGCCTCCACCTGCTTCTGGTCGGTCGGGTCCAGCTCGGTCCCGCCGAAGTCGAGCCAGTCGACGAACAGCCACACCCCGTACCAGCGCACCGGCGCCACGCCGCGTCCGCGCAGCAGGGCGCTGATCTCCTCCACCGTGGTGGGCCACGTCGGCACGCCGAGCACGCCCGTCTCCGAGGTGGCGTCGAAGGACGCCAGCGCGTCCTCCCAGCGCTGTTCCAGGGCCGGGCGCACCGCCATCGCGTGGGCGTTGCCGGCCATGATCGACACGATGCCGCCGTCGGCCGCGCACCGGCACAGCTGCTCCACCAGCGGCGCCGGGTCCTCCATGTAGCCGAGCACGCCGTGGCAGAGCACGGCGTCGAAGCGCCTCCCGTGCACGGCCTCCTCGGCCCGCTCGCCGTCGGCCTGCACCAGCGTCACCCGCGCCCGCGCCTCGGCGGGAAGGCGCGCGAGCCGCTCCCTGGCCTTGTCGAGCATCGCGGCGGACGGGTCGAGCAGCGTCACCTCGTAGCCGGCCAGCGCCAGCGGGAACGACTGGTGGCCCGCGCCGCCGCCGACGTCGAGCACGGAGGCCGAGGGCGGCGGCAGCTGCTCCAGCAACTGCTGGTGCATCACATAGGTGCGCACGCGCCCCTTCACCGTGGCGTACGCGCCGTCGGCGAACGGGTCGGCAAGATCGGCCCAGGTGTCACTGCCCATCACACCACTGTACGCGCAGACGTTTTCGCGGCGGCGGCCCTCCCCCTAGGGGGAGCTCAGCTGGGCTCGCGGTTGCCCGCGCCCAGCACCTCCCGCGTGGTGGCCTCGCCACGCACCAGCCGCCGGCCAGGCGGCTGATGCCGACACCGGTGCGGGCGGCATGGATGCGCAAGGCCTCCAGCCCCTCCTCGACGGTCAGGTGGCCGTCCTCCACCAGCATGCCCTTGGCCTGCTCGATGGCGGAGCGGGCCGCGAGCGCGCGGGTGATGTGGACGGCCGCGCTCTCGTGGGCGCGCGAGTGCTGCACGATGGCCACCATCGCCAGATCGGCGAAGGCCTGCGCCGTCGGAAGCCGGTCGGGGGCGCAGTCGGCGCCGTCGTAGCTGAACAGGTTGAGCGCGCCGACCGTGCGCCCGTAGAACCGCAGCGGCAAGGCGCGGACGGCCAGGAAGCCGGACTCCGTCGCCGCCTCGGCGAACCGGGGCCAGCGCTCGTAGACGGCGACCAGGTCCTTGACCACCACCGGCTGCCCGAGCTGGACGCACTCGACGCAGGGCCCCTCGGCCGTCTGCACCTGGAGCCGCTCCAGACGGCGGACCCGGTCGTCGGAGTAGGCGATGTCGCGCAGGTTGCCGTGCCCGTCCTCGATCACGATGCCGGCGCCGGCCGCTCCGCAGGCGTCCATGCCGGAGGCGAGGACGCGCTCGAGCGTCTCGGCCAGATCGAACGCGCTGACCAGGGTCTCCGCAGCTCGGCTGGTTCACCTGCTCGGAGCGGCCCACACCTCCCTAGTCGAGTCCAACGGTACCCCTCTTCTCTCCGCTCACGGCTTGAAGCTCACCCGCCGTCCCAGCACGTCAAGGGCGAGTTCGCCCACGGTGCGGCCCTCGGCGAAGGCGCGGGCGCGCAGGGTCGACAGCGCCACGTCGGCCGGTGCGCGGAGCTGCGCCATGACCATGCCGACGGCCTGGTCGACCTCCACCCCGTCGACGCCGGACTCCTCCGGCCAGGTCGGCGCGCCCAGGGGCTGCCCCGCGGCCTCGAAGGAGCGCGCCAGCGCGACGCTGGCCAGATCGGCGGCGATGCGCCCGTTGGCGCTCTCGCGCTCGTCCAGCTCTCCGGGCCGGTGCCGGGAGACCTCCAGCACGCCGAAGCTCACGCCGCTCAGCTGGAGCGGGAACGCGAACACGGCGCGGACCGGCAGACCTGAGCCGGCGAGCGTGACGGCCAGCGCCGGCCAGCGGTCCCCGTCGCCTCCGGTCAGGTCGCCCGCCAGGACGGCCGCGGAGCGTGCGACGGCGTCGAGTCCCGGCCCCTCGCCGAGGGAGAACTCGAGCTCGCCCAGCCTGGCGGTGTGCTTGTCGCTCGCGGCGAGCACCCGGTGGTGGGACAGGTGTGCCATCAACACCAGCACCGTGCCGTCACCCTCCAGCACCTCGTCGAGCGCGAGGCACAGCCGTCCGGGCAGTGCGTCCGCGTCCTCCTCCGCGATCGCGTTTCCCATGATCTGGACCACTCGGGTCAGATCCACCAACTGTCACCGCCTCGACGCCCGGGTGTCCGACCCCTCGTAGGAGGTCTTACGATCGAGAGCCCGGTGTCCCTGTTTCCGGATGCGCGCCTGACCACCACGCCGGTGTTCAAACCTCCGCACGGCCTTGCGGTGCGACGGCATGCCGGTGCGCGCGACGGGGAGCGGCGGCCCCTGCTCCCCGTCGCCGGAGGCGACGGGGACTCAGCAGATGCGCGGCAACTGCTCTCCCAGCGGCAGGTCGACGACACGGGTGCCGCCGAGCCCGGTGCGGGCCACGACGATGCCCGGGTGCTGGTCGGTGCACTCGCCGATGACGGCGGCCCCTGCGCCGAGCGGGTGCGCGCGCAGCGCGGCCAGGGCCGCGTCCGCGTGCTCGCGCGGCACGAAGGCCACCAGCTTGCCCTCGTTGGCCACGTACCAGGGGTCCAGGCCGAGCATCGCGCAGGCGTTGGCCACCTCCGCGGGCACCGGCACGGCACGCTCGTCGACGGTGACGCCGACTCCGGCCGCCGCCGCGATCTCGTTGAGCGCGGCGGCCAGCCCGCCGCGGGTGGGGTCGCGCAGCACGTGGACGTCGGGGACGGCGGCGAGCAGCGCGCGGACCAGATCGCCCAGCGGCGCGCAGTCGCTGACGATCTCGACGCCGAACTCCAGCCCCTCGCGCATGCTCATCACGGCGACGCCGTGCTCGCCCAGCGCGCCGCTGACGATCACGACGTCGCCGGGCCGCGCCCGCTGCGGGCGGATGTCGACGCCGGGGGCGATCAGTCCGACGCCGGAGGTGTTGAGGTAGACGCCGTCGCCGTGGCCGGACTCGACGACCTTGGTGTCGCCGGTGACGACCTCCACCCCGGCGCGCCGCGCGGCCGCGCCGAGCGCCTGGGCGACGCGGTGCACGGTGTCCAGCTCCACGCCCTCCTCCAGCACGAAGCCGCAGGCGAGGTAGGCGGGCACGGCGCCGCTCATGGCAAGGTCGTTGACGGTGCCGTTGACCGCCAGGTCGCCGATGCTGCCGCCGGGGAAGAACAGTGGCCGCACGACGAAGGTGTCCGTGGAGAAGGCGATTTGGGCCCCGCCGAGGCTCAGCACGGCGGAGTCGCCGAGCTGGGCCAGGTGCTCGCCGCCGAAGGCGGGGGCGAAGACGTCGCGGACCAGCTCGGCCGAGAGCATCCCGCCTCCGCCGTGGCCCATGACGACCCGCTCGCCGCCGCGCAGCGGCGCGGGGCAGCTGAAGCCGGAGAAGTCGGGGCGCTCGGCGCCGGTCGCGAGGGTGTCGACGATGTCAGCCAACGGGGCTCGCCTCCTTGCCGGTCGACGCGGTCGCGGTCGCGGCCGTCGTGCTCGCCGCGGTCGTGCTCGTCGCCCTCGTGCTCGTCGCGCTCGTGCCGCCGAGACGGCGGTAGAGGTAGTAGGCGGCGCAGGCGCCCTCGCTGGAGACCATGGTCGCGCCGAGCGGCGTGCGCGGGGTGCAGGTCGTGCCGAATGCCTCGCACTCGTGCGGCTTGAGCAGCCCCTGCAGCACCTCGCCCGCGCGGCAGGCGGCCGGCTCCACGGTGGCGATGTCGCCGACCTCGAAGCGGTGCTCGGCGTCGAAGGCGCGGTAGCGCTCGGACAGTCGCCAGCCGCTCGCGGGGATGACGCCGATGCCGCGCCAGGGACGATCGGTGACCTCGAAGACGTCCGCGAGCATCCGCCGCGCCGCCGGGTTGCCCTCGGGGCGCACCACACGCGCGTACGCGTTGTCGACCCGGTGCTCGCCGCGCTCCAGCTGGAGCACGGCGCGCCGCACGCCCTCCAGGATGTCCAACGGCTCGAAGCCGGTGACGACGATCGGCACCTTGAAGCGCTCGGCCAGCTCGGGGTACTCCTCGGTGCCCATGACGCTGCACACGTGCCCGGCGGCGAGAAAGGCCTGCACCCGGCAGTCGGGCGAGGTCATCAGCCCCTCGATCGCCGGGGGCACCCGGACGTGGGAGACCAGCATGCTGAAGTTCCGCACGCCCAGCTTCTGCGCCTGGTAGACCGTCATGGCGTTGGGCGGGGCCGTGGTCTCGAAGCCGATGCCGAAGAAGACGACCTCGCGCCCGGGGTTCTGCTGGGCGATGCGCAGCGCGTCCAACGGGGAGTAGACGACGCGCACGTCGCCGCCCTGACTGCGGACCTGGAACAGGTCGCGGTCGGTGCCGGGCACGCGCAGCATGTCGCCGAAGGAGCAGAAGATCACCCCGGGCCGGGAGGCGATCTCCAGGGCCTTGTCGATGGTCTCCAGCGGGGTGACGCAGACCGGGCAGCCGGGGCCGTGGATCAGCTCGACCTGCTCGGGCAGCAGTTGGTCGATGCCGTGCCGGATGATGGAGTGCGTCTGGCCGCCGCAGACCTCCATCAGCGCCCACGGACGGGTCGTCACGGCGTGGATCTCGTCCAGCAGGCGGCGGGCGAGCACCGGGTTCTGGAACTCCTCGAGGTACTTCACGCCCGCGCCTCCTTCGCGTGCGGCTCCTCGGCGGGCCCGTCCGCTCCGGCGGCCTTGGCCGCGAGCTCCCACTGGTCGCCGAACTCCTCCTCCAGCAGGCCGAGTCCCTCGAACAGGGCCAGCGTCTGCCGCGCGGACTCCTCGTCCAGGCGCTGCAGCGCGAAGCCGACGTGGACGATGGTGTACTCGCCGACCTGGAGGTCCGGCAGGTACTCCAGGCACACGTCCTTGACGACGCCGCCGAAATCGACGACGGCCATCCTGGTCCCCTCCTTCTCCTCGATCGACATGACCTTGCCGGGCACCGCCAGGCACATGGGCTGTTCTCCTTGCTTCGTGTCGCTTCCGGCTGTTCAGGGTCGGGCCGCGACGGCGAGCTGGCCGAGGGCCAGTCCGCCGTCGTTGGGCGGCACCAGGCGGTGCCGCAGTACGGTGAAGCCGTCCTCGCGCAGACCGTTCAGGGAGGCCGTCAGCAGCAGCGCGTTGGCGAAGACGCCGCCGCTGAGCGCGACGGCGCCGACACCGGTCCGCTCGCGCAGCAGGCGGCAGACCTCGCGGACCGAGGCCGCCAACCCCGCGTGGAACCGGGCCGCGACCAGCCGCGCGTCGACGCCGGTCGTCACGTCGGCGACGACGGCCCGCAGCACGGGGGCGGCGTCGATCCGCAGCGGCGCGTCGGGGACGGGCCGCAGGTCGAACCGGTAGGGCTCGGTGACGGGACCGTCCCAGGCGCAGGCGGCGGCCTCCAGCTCGATCGCGGCCTGCGCCTCGTACCGCGCCTCCTGGCACACCCCGGCCAGCGCCGAGACGGCGTCGAAGAGACGCCCGGCGCTGGAGGTCGGCACGCAGTTCAGACCGCGCTCCAACTGCCGAGCCAGCACTCGGCGCTCGACCTCGCCGCAGGCCTCGACGCACGGCAGTCCGGGAGTCCACGGCAGCCCGGCGGCGTACAGGTGGGCGAGCGCCATCCGGTAGGGGCGGTGGACGGCGGCATCGCCGCCCGGCAGCGGCGCCTCGGCGAGGTGGGCGAGGCGGCGGAAGCCGTCGTAGTCCGCGAGCAGCACCTCCCCGCCCCACACCGTGCCGTCCTCGCCGTAGCCGGTGCCGTCGAAGGCGACCCCGAGGACCGGGCCCGCACTCTCCTGCCAGCCGTTCTCGGCCAGCACGGAGGCGATGTGGGCGTGGTGGTGCTGCACGGTGCGCAGCGGCCGCCCCTGCGCGTTGCGGCGTGCCCAGGTGGCCGAGCGGTAGCCGGGGTGGAGGTCGGCGGCGAGCCGCTCCGGCGCGACACCGCTGATGGACTCCAACTGCCGTTCCGCGCCCTCGAACGCGGCGACGGTGGCGAGGTCGTCCATGTCGCCGATGTGCGCGGAGAGCCAGGCGTGGCGGTCGCGTCCGAGGCAGAAGGCATTCTTCAGGTCGCCGCCGACGGCGAGGGTCGGCGCGACGGCGAACGGCAGCGCGACAGGGAAGGGCGCGTAGCCGCGTGAGCGGCGTACCAGCAGCTCCTCGCCGTCGACGACGCGCACCACGGAGTCGTCGCAGGGCACGTGGATCGGGCGGTCGTGGGTGAGCCAGGCGTCGGCCAGCGGCGCGAGCCGCCCGAGCGCGTCGGCCTCGTCGGTGACGATCGGCTCACCGCCCAGGTTGCCGCTGGTCATCACCAGCAGACGCGGCCCCGGGGGATCGCCGGGCAGGCCGAGCAGCAGGTGGTGCACGGGCGTGTAGGGCAGCATCACGCCGAGGTCGGGGCTGCCGGGCGCGACGGCGTCCGCGACCAGGGCGCGGGCCCGCGCTCCCGAAGCGTCCGCGTCACGGCGGCGGCGCAGCAGCACGATCGGCCGGCGGGCGCCGGTCAGCAGCGCCCGCTCCTCCGGTCCGATCCGGACCAGCGTCGCGATCTCGTCCGGGTCGGCGGCCATCAGCGCGAACGGCTTGGCGCCGCGCGCCTTGCGCCGTCGCAGCTCGGCGACGGCCCGCGCGTCGGCGGCATCGCACGCGAGGTGGTAGCCGCCCAGCCCCTTGACCGCGACGATCGCGCCCTGCGCCAGCAACCGCCGTGCCGCGGCGACGGGCTCCCCCTCGCGCTCCACCGGACCGCCGGGCGAATTCACCAGCAGCCGCAACCGGGGGCCGCAGGCGTGGCAGGCCACCGGCTGGGCGTGGAAGCGCCGGTCGGCCGGGTCCTGGTACTCGCCGGCGCAGCGCGGGCACATCGGGAAGCCCGCCATCGTCGTGTTGGCGCGGTCGTAGGGCAGGCCGGTGACGATGGTGAACCGCGGCCCGCAGTGCGTGCAGGTGACGAACGGGTGCCGGTGGCGGGGGTCGTCCGGGTCGCGCAGCTCGGCCAGGCAGGCGTCGCAGGTGGCGGTGTCGGGCGAGACGAGCGTGCGGCGCGCGCCGCCCTCCCGCGAGGCTTCGATGGTGAACGCGGCGTCCCCGCGCACCGCGACCGGCTCATGGCTGACCGACTGCACGACCGCCAGCGGCGGCGCCTCGGGCGCGAGCCGCGCGCAGAACGCGGCGACCGCCCCACCCGCGCCCTCGACCTCGGCGATCACGCCCTCGGCGGTGTTGGTGACGTAGCCGGTCAGGCGCAGCTCGTTGGCGAGGCCGAAGACGTAGGGGCGGAAGCCGACGCCCTGCACCACGCCCTGCACGGTCACCCGGCGGCGTTCGGCCGGGGCGGCGGCGGGAGCGGTCATGGCGGCCTCAGTGGGAGTGCGCGTGGGCGTGCTGGGAGCCGTGGTGATGGTGGCCGAGCGCCTGCGGCGCGCTCGCCATGACGGGGCGGTGGGCGGGGCCGCCCGCCTCGTGGGCGGCGAGGGCGCGGTCGAGGAGCTCGCCCACGCCCTGTCCGCGCCGGGCGGAGGTGAAGACCACCTCCACACCCGGATTGACCTGCCGCACGTTCGCCAGGAAGCCCTCCCGGTCGAACTCGACCGCCTCCGCGAGGTCGGCCTTGGTGACCACGACCAGGTGCGCGAGGCCGAACGCGCTCGGGTACTTCAGCGGCTTGTCCTCCCCCTCGGTCACCGACGCGAGGGCGACCCGCACTGTCTCGCCGAGGTCGTAGGAGGCGGGGCAGACCAGGTTGCCGACGTTCTCGACGAACAGCAGGCGGGTCGGGTCGGGCAGCCAGCCCTCCAGGTGGCCGGCCAGCATGTCCGCCTCCAGGTGGCACAGGCCGTCGGTGAGCACCTGCTTGACCGGGGCCCCGGAGCGGGCGAGCCGCGTCGCGTCGTTCTCGGTGGCCAGGTCGGCGGTGAGCGCGGCGACGGGGACGCCGCGCTCACACGCCAGCTTCAGTTCCGCCTCCAGCAGCGCGGTCTTGCCGCTGCCGGGGCTGGAGAGGAGGTTGACGACGTTGGTGCCGCGGGCCGCGAGCCGGGCGCGCAGGTCGTCCGCGCTCCGGTCGTTCTTGGCGAGCACGGCCTGCTGCAGCTCGGTCACACGGCACACGGGGCGTCAGTCCTCCTTCGATGTGGGCACGCGGGCCGGTTCGGCCCAGCGCACCTCGGCGATCTCCAGCTCGCGCCCGGCGGTCAGCTCGCTCGCCCCGCCACCGCAGCGCGGGCAGCACAGGTCGGGCGGCAGGCCGGTGGCCCAGTCGGCGTCGCAGGGGGTACACCGGGCGCGGCCCGGCACGGTCTCGCACCGCAGCTCAGCCCCAGCCAGCAGGGTGTCCGCGCAGGCGAGTTCGAAGCAGAAGCGCAACGATTCGGGGACCACTCCGGCGAGTTCGCCGACGCGCAGGGTCACGCTGCGGGCCGTCGGCGCGGCCTCGTCACCGCCCGCGGCCTCGTCACTGCCCGCGGCCGCGCGCGCCGCCGACTCGACCTGGCCGACGACGGCCAGTGCGATCGACATCTCGTGCATCGCGCTCTCCTGACGCCGCGGCTCCTCCGTCGATTACACGGCGACCGCTCCGGCCGGTGGCCCCGCCACGCCGTCAGGGGCGTCGCGAGGTCCACCGTTCGGACGCGTCTACATCGAGCGCATCTTCAGATACCGCTTGATGTCCTCCATGTTGGCCACCGCGATGCCGACGGCCGCGAGAACGGTCATCCCGCAGAGAATCTTGAACATGTGCACCTCCTCGGTCAGTTCGATTTCAGAGCGGTCGCCGAGTCCTCGGCCAGCACGCGCAGGACGACGGCGACGGCCTCGTGCAGGGCCGTGGCGACGGGGGCGCTCAGCCCGATGCCCTCCTCCAGCGAGGCCGGTTCGCAGCCGACCACGACGACGCGGCGCGGGCGCGTCCCGCCGGTGCCGACACTGAGCGTGGCGAGCAGGGCGAGCACCGCGTCCGGCGTCATCCGGTGGCCGTCGATCACAGCCTCGGCGGGGTCGGCGATCTCGGCGTGGTCGATCAGGTAGACCGTCCCGGGTTCGCCGCCCTGGGCGGTGGCGTCGAGCAGCACGACGGTGTCGTAGCCGTCCAGCAGCTGGTAGGCGAGGTGGACGCCGCGCACGCCGATGTCCACGACCTCCACCCCGGGCGGCAGTTCACGCCGGGCCAGGCGCCCGGCGGCCTCGACGCCGAAGCCGTCGTCGGACAGGAAGATGTTCCCGAGCCCGGCGACCAGCACCCGGCGCGGGGCCTGTCGTCCGTTCATCGCGCCTCCACCGGAACCACCTCGTCGGGCTGGAAGTACAGGAACCGGCCCTGTTCGCGGCGCAGGTCCGCGCCCGGGTCGTCGTCGAGGGTGACGGCGAGGTGGACCAGCCCGTCGACGTCGTGCAGCACCGCCTCCACCAGCGCCGGCGCGTCGGTCAGGAACAGGTCCTGGGCGTCGCTGCGCCGCTTGCCCGGCCGCAGCCGCACCCTGCTGCCGGCCCGCACCGGCGTGCCGTCGACCAGGACGTGGTCGGTGCCGGGATCGACGCTGCGGTCCGCGGCCGGGTCCCACCAGGGCAGTTGGGGTGTCATCAGGTCCCCGAGCGCGGCCTGCTCCTCGCCCGGGGTGACCAGGACCGGCGGCCCTTCGGTGACCTCGCGCAGTGAGCGGACCGCGCCGTGCAGGCGCTCCCAGATCTCCGGGGGCAGCGAGTCGGCGAGGTCGACCACGGCGGCGGCGCGTTCGTCGGTGCCGCGCGCCTCGCGCTTCTCCTGCTCGGTGAGGGTGGCCGTGCGCAGGGCCAGGATCTCGTCGATCTCGGTGGAGTCGTAGAGCGCGCCGCAGCTCTCGGGGGCGATCCTGGGGTGGTCCTCCAGGATGATCGGCGAGGAGAGCACGACGTCCGCGCGACCGTCGACCCCGGCCAGCACCGGCCAGGTGCGCTCGTTGCGGCACTCGGCGACCAGAGCCTTGGCCCACTGCGGCGGGTCGGTCATCGAGACGAACGAGCCCGCCGTCAGGCCCAGCAGCAGGTGGGCGGAGAGCAGCGCGTGCGGCAGGGCCGCGTCCCGGTCTCCGGCGCGGCCGGCACCCGGGCTCCACTCGCCGGTGTTCTCGACGACCGCGCGCAGCCGCACCACCCGGTAGGGGCCCGGGAGTTCGACGGCCCACAGCCGCAGCACGCCGTCGATCCGCTCGCGGCGCCGCACCAGCCGCCCGACCGTGCGGCCCGTCTCGTCGCGGACCTCCTCCCTCTCCTCGGCGGCGGGGCGGCGGAACGGGAACTCCATCGGCTTGGAGCCGTGCTCGCACAGCTCGGCCACGGGCACCCGGAACTCCACGCACTCCTCGACGCCCTCGTCCCACGGGACCAGCACCTTGTCGGGCAGCTCCAAGCGGTCCGCCGTCCGGTAGGAGCGGTCCGGCCCGACCCGCTGGACGGTGCGCCGCTGCGCGTGCAGGAACCGCACCTGCGCGACGAGTTCGGCGTCCGCGCGCGGCTCGGCCAGGCACTCGGTGCGGTGCCAGGCGTGCTCGCCGACGCCCGCGCCGTAGGCGGGCGGGACCAGCACGCCGAACTGCCAGCGCATCCGGTTCTTGGCGGACGAGGCCCGGTAGGGATAGAGCACGTAGCCCTCGTAGAGCACCGCGTCGGCGGCCTCGCGGGCGGTGTCGAAGCACGGGCGGGCGGCCGTGGTGGTCACCTGGGGCTCCCCTCGGAGGTCAGCACGCGGGCATCCGTGGGGCCGTCCTCGCCGGCCCTCGCGAGCAGCTGCTCCACGGCGGCCTCCCAGGACGGGAGCGCATGGCGGGAGCGGTAGGCGCGCAGGGCGTCCAGCACGTCGCGGGGCAGGCGGAGCCAGCCGCAGCCGGGGAAGTGCTGGTCCATCATCTCCCGCCACACGGCCACCGGCATCCGGCAGACGGCCTCCTTGTTCCAGGGCACCGGCTCGACCTGGAAGCCGCCGGGGCCGCGGAAGGCCGTGCCGGAGAAGAGCAGCAGCAGCGGCACCTCGCCACCGGCCAGCGCCTCGCAGTACCGGGTGGCGGCGAGGTCGGTGTCGTAGCTGCACGGGACCGGCAGGTCGACCTCGGTGCTGCCGTCGAACCCGGGGACGACGACCGAAGCCTGGGCGAACTGCATCGGGTTGAGGCTGCGGCCCCACCGCTCCCGCTCGCCGAACAGGTCGCCGAGCCCCGCGGCCTCGGCGTCGCTGTAGCCGCGCTGCGCGGGTTCGACGCGGAACTGGCAGCGCAGCGCGATCGCGTGGACGCGCCGGTCCTCGCCGTGCGCGGTGATCCTGACGCGGAACACCAGCGTGGGGCCGACCGCGTAGGGCTCGGCGCGCACGCCGACGCAGGCGAAGTCCAGGCCGCCGCTCACCGGTCCGCCTCCGCCGTGCGCCTGAGCGGACGGGACCGGCGGGCCACGTCGGCGAAGAACGTGTCGAGTTCGGCGTGGGCCTCGGCGCCGCCGTCGAAGCCCTGCCAGAACATCCGCATCCGGCCGACGAGTTCGTAGGCCGCGTCGACGGGGACCAGGTGGCAGTCGCGGTGTCCGTCCGTGCGGCGCACGAGCAGCACCTCGACGTCGGGGAGGAGTTCGGCCGCGAGCGGGGTCGCGTCGGTGAAGCGCTCCCAGACGGCCGGTTCGATCTCGCTCTCGGTCACCCCGGCGGGACCGGGGAAGCAGGCGACGACCTGCCCGAGGACCGAGTTGCGCAGCAGGAACGCGACGCCGATGGGGATGCGCAGCATCGCCCAGGCGTCCTCGGTCAGCGGGGAGGCGGGGTCGTGCAGGTAGCGGCGCGGCACGGCGCGGTAGTGGACGCCGCCGGCGCCGTCGCGGTCGAACAGGGCGGCGCAGGGCGGGCAGGCACAGGCCAGGGCGCGCCGTTCGACGTCCACCAGGTGCCGGTGCTCGGGGGCGACCGGCGTCGCGCACAGCTCGCACCGCTCGACGGCGGGCGGGCGCGGCGCGGTGAAGCGCCGCAGCCCGCCGCGTGCGGTGACGGGAGCCGGCGGGTGGCCCGCGCTCATCGGGCCTCCGAGGGGACCGCGGGCCGTCGGCCGATCTGCAGCAGCGTCGGCTCGCGGCGCGCCGGCTGCTCGGCGGCGATCTCGACGGAGGTGACCTCCGGCGCGAAGCAGGACAGCGACGCCTCGATCCGCTCGCGCAGCGCGGTGTTGGTGCTCGGGCAGCCGCAGCCGTGGCCGCCGTCCTCGGCCTCACGCAGCGTCAAGCGGCCCTGCTCCTCGTCCAGCTCGACCACGTCCAGCGAGCCGGCCCCGGCCGAGCGCAGCGCGCGGCCGACGCGGGCGGCCAGGTCGTCGGGGTGCAGGTCGTGCAGGACCAGCAGCCCGGCGGTGACCTCGTCGTCCAACAGCGCGGTCAGCGGCGAGCCGGAGCGCCCGGACAGCAGCCCCACGACGCGGGCCAGGCCCGCGCCGTAGAACTCCATCAAGGCGCGCACGAGCTCCTCCGCCGCGGCGGCGGACGCCGGATCCTGCGCCGCGAGCCGGTCCAGCAGCTCCTCGACGCGGGCCGCGGTCTGCTGGGCGTTCGGCGCCTTGGTGTCGAGCGCGCCCGTCATCCGGCCAGACCGCTCAGGCCGGTCGGGACGTGCATCTTCTCCACCGTCTTGCCGTTGCCCACGTACATGTGGACGCCGCAGGGCAGGCAGGGGTCGAAGCTGCGCACGGCGCGCATGATGTCGATGCCCTTGAAGTTGTCCGGCGGGTTCTCCTCGAAGATGGGCGTGTTCTGCACCGCGTCCTCGTAGGGGCCGGGCGTGCCGTAGCTGTCGCGCACGGAGGCGTTCCACGGCGTCGGCGGGTAGGGGTGGTAGTTGGCGATCTTGCCGTCGCGGATCACCATGTGGTGCGAGAGCACGCCGCGCACGGCCTCGGTGAAGCCGCAGCCGATGGACTCGTCCGGAACCTCGAACTTCTCCCAGGTCTGGGTGCGTCCGGCGCGGATCTCCTTGAGCGCCTGCTCGGCGCTGTGCAGGGCGACGCCGGCCGCGTAGGCCTGGAAGTAGGTGCGGGCCCGGTTGCGCTCCAGCGCGTTGCTCCACTGCGGGATCTTCCACTCGAAGGTGGTCTCCGGCTTGGTGAGCGACTTGGGCAGGTTGATGATCACGCTGTGGCCGGTGGCCTTGACGTAGCCGATGTCGACCAGGCCGGAGAGCGCGGTGGACCACAGCCGGGCGATGGGGCCGCCGCCGGTGTCCAGCGCCAGGTGGTCGGTGCCGTCGAACCAGCGCGGGGACATGACCCAGCTGTACTTGTCGTCGAAGTTGCGCTTCTGCGGCGCCGGGATGGTGTGCTGGTTCCACGGGTGGCGCGGGTCGACCGGGTTGCCGAGCGGGTCGTGGGTGACGAACTGCTCCTGGCCCTCCCAGTCCTGGTAGTAGGAGCTGCCGAGCAGGATCCGGATGCCGAGGTTGATCCGGGTCAGGTCGTTGGTGACCAGCTTGCCGTCGACCACGACGCCCGGGGTGACGAACATGCGCCGTCCCCAGTCCGTCATGTTGCGGTAGGTGAAGTCGCAGTAGGCCGGGTCGTTCAGCGCGCCCCAGCAGCCCAGCAGCACGCGGCGGCGGCCGACCTCCTCGTAGCCCGGCAGGGCCTCGTAGAAGAAGTCGAACAGGTCGTCGTGGAGCGGCACGACGCGCTTCATGAACTCGACGTAGCGCATCAGCCGGCTGAGGTAGTCGGTGATCAGCTGCACCGAGGCGACCGTGCCGACACCGCCCGGGTAGAGGGTGGAGGGGTGCACGTGGCGTCCCTCCATGAGGCAGAACATCTCGCGGGTGTAGCGCGAGACCTGGAGCGCCTCGCGGTAGAACTCGCCCTCCAGCGGGTTGAGCGAGCGCATGATGTCGGCGATGGTGCGGTAGCCGTGCTCGGCCGCGTGCGGGGCCTCGGTGCGCTCGGCCAGCTCCAGCACGCCGGGGTTGGTCTCCTTGACCATCTTCTCGCAGTAGTCGACCCCGACCAGGTTCTCCTGGAAGATGTTGTGGTCGAACATGTACTCCGCGGACTCGCCGAGGTTGATCAGCCACTCGCCCAGGTGCGGCGGCTTCACGCCGTAGGCCATGTTCTGCGCGTACACCGAGCACGTGGCGTGGTTGTCACCGCAGATGCCGCAGATGCGGCTGGTGATGAAGTGCGCGTCACGCGGGTCCTTGCCGCGCATGAAGACGCTGTAGCCGCGGAAGACCGACGAGGTGCTGTAGCACTCGGCGACCCGCTTCTGCTTGAAGTCGATCTTCGTGTGGATGCCCAGACTGCCCACGATCCGGGTGATCGGGTCCCAGGACATCTCCAGCAAGCCGTCTGCCGCCATAGTGGTCTGCGCTCTTTCCTCGTCGATTCGATGACGTTTGTCAGCTGTCTCAGCTCTGGCCGGGCGCGCCGACTACCAGGGCTTGCGGTATCCGGTCGTCAGCTTGTCGCCCCGGTGACGCCACTTGGGCTCCTGGTCGACCGTCTTCATGGTCACGCCGCGCAGCCTGCGGATGGCCGCGCCGTAGACGCCGCTGGCGGCCGAGGAGATCTTGCCTCCGGGGGGCTCGTCCATGAACGGCATGAACTTGTCCGGGAAGCCCGGCATGGTGCAGGCGATGCAGATGCCGCCGACGTTCGGGCAGCCGCCGATGCCGTCCATCCAGCCGCGCTTGGGCACGTTGCAGTGCACCACCGGGCCCCAGCAGCCCAGCTTGACCAAGCACTTGGGCGAGTCGTAGGTGGTGGCGAACTCACCCTGCTCGTAGTAGCCGGCCCGGTCGCAGCCCTCGTGCACGGTGGCGCCGAACAGCCAGGTGGGCCGCAGCTTGTCGTCCAGCGGGATCATCGGCGCCTGGCCGGTGGCCTGGTAGAGCAGGTAGGTCAGGGTCTCGGCGAAGTTGTCCGGCTGGATCGGGCAGCCGGGCACGCAGACGATGGGGATCCCGGCCTTGGACTTCCAGTCCCAGCCCAGGTAGTCCGGCACGCCCATGGCGCCGGTGGGGTTGCCCTCCATGGCGTGGATGCCGCCGTAGGTGGCACAGGTGCCGATGGCCACGACTGCCAGCGCCTTGGGGGCGAGCCGGTCCAGCCACTCGCTGGTGGTGATGGGCTGACCGGTGGCCGGGTCGTCGCCGAAGCCGCACCAGTAACCCTCGCGCTTGATGGACTCGTTGGGGATCGACCCCTCGATCACCAGCACGAACGGCTCGAGTTCGCCGCGATCGGCCTTGAAGAACCACTCGACGAAGTTGTCCGCGCCCTGCACCGGACCGCACTCGAAGTCGATCAGCGGCCAGTGCACGGCGATCTTCGGCAGTCCGGGGAGCGCGCTCAGCGCGATCTCCTCGATGCTCGGCTGCGTCGCAGCCGTGAGGGCGACCGAGTCGCCGTCGCAGCTCAGTCCTGCGTTGATCCAGAGGATGTGGATCGGGGCCTCTTCTTGGGCCCCGATGTCCGCCGTGGCGGTGGAAGTCTGCGCATCCGACATGGATGCCTCCAAAGGGAAGGTTGTACGGAGCCAGACAACGGCGTCCTGACTCCTGGATAACGTGTGCCACGCCGTGGCGCGCGCCCACGGGGCGCGTCAGGGTGAGCCGGACACCGCCGAACGGTGGTACGCCGTCAAGTGCTCGGGAGTGGCCGTGGGCCGCTCCTTGCGGACGAAGGCGCGACGCAACGCGTGGTAGGGATGCTCGGGATCGAAGAAGATCGCGTGCATCCGGGCGAGCTCCTCCTCGCGGTAGGCGTGCAGCGGCCGCTCGCCCTGGTCGCGGTCCAGTTCGGCCTTCTTGCGGGCCGTCCTGGCCTGCGTTCCCGGGGTCGCGGCCAGCCGCTGGGCCGACCGGATGACGTTGGCGGCGAACTCCTCGGGCGTGCAGCCGAGGATCCGGTCCACCAGACCGAGGTCCAGGCCGCGCTCCGCGCCGACCGGCAGGGCCGCCTCCATCAGACGCTCCGCCTCGGCCGGGCCCACCCGCCGGGGCAGCGAGTAGGTCCAGTACTCCGAACCGTAGAGGCCCATCAGCCGGTAGTGGGGGTTCAGCACGGTGCCGGAGCGGCACCAGACCTCGTCGGCGGCCTGCGCGAGCATCACGCCGCCGGCGGCCGCGTTGCCGCCCAGGGCGGCGACGACCAGCCGGTCGGTGGTGGTCAGCACGGCCTCGACCAGGTCGTCCATGGCGTTGATGTTCGCCCAGGACTCGGCGGCGGGGTCGGGGGCGGCCTCGATGACGTTCAGATGGATGCCGTTGCTGAAGAAGTCCCGGCGGCTGCCCAGCACCAGCACCGAGGTGGGTCGGCGGCACGCCTCCTGGTAGGCGGCGAGCAGCCGGCGGCAGTGATGGGTGCTCATGGCCCCGCCCGCGAAGGAGAACCAGAGCAGGCCCACCTCGCCGACCTCCTGGTAGCGGATGTCGCTCCAGGTGCGGCGCCCGGGGGCGAGCTCCAGCGGGACGGGCGACTCGGGCAGCGTCAGCGGCGGCCGGTCCGTGCGGCCGCGGGCCGCGAGGGCCAGCGCCAGCGCGGCCGGCAGGCTGAAGGCGGGCGGACCGCCGGGACGGCGACGAGCCCGTAGCTGAGGGATCCACACCGCGCCGTCGACGGTCGCCCGGCAGACCGCGCCGGCGCGAGTGGCCAGCAGTTCGCCCGGGACGCCGCGCAGCCGGTCCTCCTCCTGCCCGCCGTGCAGGAACCACTCCACGCCGTCGATCTCGTCGAGCACCCCGGGCTGGGAGTCGGCCGACCACAGCCGCCGCAGGATCTCGGCCGTCGCGTCCCGCGTCCAGTCGATGCGGCGCTCGTCCTGCCGCAGCAGCGGCCGCGCCGAGACGAGCTCGCGCACCTCCGGTCGGTCCTGGGAGAGCGGCTGGTGGGTGCCGGAGGCGAACCGCTCGACCGCCAGCAGGACGGCCTCCAGGGCCGCGTCGCCCACCTCGCCCCGGTACAGGTCGCTCTTGCCGCGCGGCGGCAGCGGGCACGGCACCGTCGCCCACACCGGTCCGGCGTCCAACTCCGCCTCGGCCTGGAGCACGGTGACGCCCCAGCTGTCGCGCCCCTCCTGGACGGCCCGGTCCAGCGAGGACGGACCGCGGTCGCCCAGCGGTCCCGGATGCACGATGAAGCACGGGACGGACGACCAGACGTCGTCGGGGACGGCGGTCCTCAGCATGGGCGCGATGACCAGCTCAGGTCTCAGCCGGGCCAGCGCCGCGCGCAGCGACGCGTCGCTCAGGGCCAGTTCCACCGCGACGGCGTGGCCGCGGTCCCGCAGGGCCGCGAACACGCGCTGGGTGAGGCTGTTGAAGCCGGACGCCAGCAGCAGGATCTCCACAGGGGCCTCCTCGGGGGCCCGGAGCACCGCCCGTCCGGACGCGCGCCGGGTCCACCGGCAAGCCTGATACGCCGTCAACGACCGGCGCGGCACCCGCGCCGTGAGGTCACCCGAACGCCCCGGGACCGCCGGGGAAGTCCCCCGGTCGGCCGCGCTGCCTGCGGCGGCGCCGCAGGCGATGTCAGCGGCGCACGTCGGCGGCGTCGGCGTCGGCGTCGGCGTCGGCGTCGGCGGCCGGCAGCTTCTCGCGGTAGGCCTGGCGGACGACCTCCCACCAGTCCCAGCACTCCGGGCACCGGCGGGACGCGGCGATCTCGGCGACGCGGCCGATGGCCCGGCGGTCGCTGACGGGGTCGATCAACCGCCCGCACATCGCCACCAGGTGCCGCGAGCGGACGATGTGCCAGCACACCGTCTCCCGGCCGACCGGGTCGGCCGGCTGGTGCTCCGCGCGCAGCTCGTACCGGCTCATCTCAGCGCCGTCCCCGGGTCCGCGCCGAACGGCAGCAGTTCCGCGCAGCGGCGGCGGCAGACGGGACAGAGCCGTTCGGGGAAGACCTCGGCGGACGGCTCTGTCGTGCGCGTCGGGCCCTCGTGGTCCAGGCGGAGTTCGCACAGCGCGGTGTCGCTGCGCGCCAGGACCAGGTGCCACAGGTGGATCTCCCCCTCCTCCCACGCGCAACCCGGTTCCGCCTTCAGCTCCAGTTCCACCGATCTCACCTGCTCCAGCTCACGTCGAGCGCGTCGCCCCCGGTGTCCGTCCACCGCGCGCCTGCCCCGCGCCCCCGGAGGCAAACCGCGAGCCGTCCCGGCCGAGGAGAGCGAGAGCGGTGTCGCGTTCGGCGAGCCAGGTCAGGGCGCTGCGACCGCGGGCGCGGGCGTCGAAGGAGCCGTGCGCCGAAGTCGTGGCCGTCCGCCCCGTCGACCGGATGCCCCAGGTTGGCGGGCTGGTCCGGGGGCGGCGGGCTCGTCGGTCTGCTGGGAGCCGTAGCCGGTGCGCGCCGGGTAGCGGTCGAGCAGCGGCGCGGCCACACGCTGCGCCAGCAGCGTGGCGGTGGTGGAGGCGCCCACCCCGTACTGCTTGCGCCCGTGGGCGGCAGACGCCCGGGCCGGGGCACCGCGGGGAGGCGGCCCGGCGGCGCGCGGGGGCACGATTGTGGCGGGTGATCCGCGTGGGAACAGTCCGCGCGGGGCATGGGCCGTACTGGCGAACGTCGAACCACAGGAATCGAGGCAGCCATGGAACTGACCTTCCTCCATCCTCTGCTCGACCGACCCGGCCCCTGGGCCAGCGTGGTCATCGACACCTCGCGGACCACCGAGGACGCCGCCAAGCAGGCCGAACTGCGGATCCGCGCCGCCGCCAGGGACCTCGCCCGGCTCGGCGCCGACAAGCGCACCGTCGACGCGGTCACGCGCCACCTGGCCGGCGAGCCGCCGGCCGGCTCCCCCGCGGCACGCGCGGTCTACGCCACCGACGGCAAGGTCGTCCTGGACCTGCCGTTGGCCTGCGCTCCCGGCGCGCCGCTGACCGCCTGGGCCGCGCTGCCGCGGCTGGCCCCGCTGCTGCCCCTGCGCGCCGACCACCCCGACGTGCTGCTCGCCCTGATCGACCGCACCGGCGCGGATCTGGAGCTCTGCGACGGGCACGGCCGCCGTCCCCTCGCCAGCGCACAGGGGCCGCAGTGGCGCGGACACCGCTCCGTGCCCACCGACCGCTACGAGTGGCACTACCAGCACCGCATGGAGGACACCTGGGACCGCACCGCCCAGGTCATCGCCGACGAGGTCGCCCGGCAGCACACCGCGGCCCCCGAGTGCGTCGTGGTCCTGGCCGGGGACGCCCGCGAGCGGCACGAGGTGGTCCGCCGCCTCCCCCACCCGCTCGACGCCGACGTCACGGAACTGCCGAGCGGCGGGCGCGCCCCCGGCGGCGACCACGCCCTGGACCAGGAGCTCGAGGTCGTGCGGGCACGGGCCGAGGCCGACCACATGGAACGTGCCCTCGCCCGGCTCGCCGCCGGACGCGCGCGCGACCCGGAAACCGGGCACGCCGTCGCCCCCGAGCGCGGCGGCCGGACCGCCGAGGGCGTCCCCCAGGTGCTGCGCGCGGCACGCGACCGCAGCCTCGACACGCTCCTGCTCGGCGACTCCTCGGGCGACGCGGCCCGCACGGTGTGGACCGGCCCCGAGGCGTGCCAGCTGGCCCCCGGCCGCAGCGAGGCCCACGCGCTCGGCGCCCGCTACCCGGTGCCGGCCCGCGCCGACGACGCCCTGCTGCGCGCGGCCGTCGCACTGGACGCGGACGCGATCACGGTCCCGGCGGGAGCGTCCGGACCGATCGGCGGCGTCGGCGCCCTGCTGCGCTGGTCGCAGGCGGCCTAAGTAATCCGACGGACGAACAAATTCGACAAGGCCTGTCCAGGTAACGAACACGCGGGGGTGTGAGCCGGACGGCGTCGGGTACCCGCGCGAGAGCCGGATCTCGCGATTCCTCCAGGAGTCTTCGGTGATCTCATTGAGGTCGGCGCCGACGGGCCGGGCCCGTCTGCACCGCTATGACGCGCCGCTCGGGACGGGCCACGGCCTGCGCCACGTGCGGGACACCCTGGCGCGCTGGGGCCTGGACGGCGACTGCGAGCAGGCGTCGGACGCGGTGCTGGTGGCGGGCGAGCTGCTGGCCAACGCCCGGCAGCACGGCGGCGGCGCACGCGAGGTTGAGCTCTCCTGGCACGGCACGCGGCTCCGCATCGCGGTCAGCGACAGCAACCGGCAGACCCCGCGGCTGGTCTGGCCGCACCTGCCGGCCCGGCCCTCCGGCCATGGCCTGTACCTGGTCGAGTGCCTGGCCGGGCGGTGGGGCGCCTTCCCGCAGCGGGAGGGCAAGACGGTGTGGGCGGAACTCCGGATGCCGACGCGCTTCGGCCTGACGGCCTTTCCCCGGCCCCACGTCGACGGCTCCCCCCGGTAGCGGTCGGCCACGGCCGCCACGCGTCCGTCCTCCTGTTTGAAGTCCCTCGCGCGGGTACGCGCTGCATGCCGACGTGTTGACGATCCACCGGAGGCAAGTGATGAGGGAGACCCAGACCGTGTGCGGCGAGGGCCAGTCCGTACCGAGTCGACGACTGAAGGCCGAGAACGGGACGGCGGTGGGCACGGCCGTCTGCGCCCTGGTCGGCGACCTCGACCTGCACACCCGCCCGATCGCGGAGGGCGCGCTCGACCGGGCCCTGTCCGGCCGCCCGCCGGTCCTCTGCGTCGACCTGCGCGAGGTGCACTTCTGCGACTCGATGGGGCTCAACCTGCTCCTTGAGTACCGCTCTCGCTGCGCGGCGCCCGGCACCGCGCTCGCACTCGTCGCCCCCAGCTCGCGGGTCAGCCGGCTGCTCGAACTCACGGACACCGAAACGCTCTTCCCGATCTTCCCGGACTCCGGCTCGGCGGTGGCCGGTCTGCGTCAACGTGTGTGAACCGGTCGTGCCCGGTTAGACACGGTGTGTCGGGACCCCGCACCACGTCTGCAAGGGAGCGCCATGAGCCCGGACTCCGCCACCGCAGCCTCGTTCGGGCCGCGCCACCTCGACCTCCCGCACCGCGACGGGGTCGACCGGGTGGCCGCGGGCATCATGTTCGTCCGCGAGGCGCTGGCGGAGTGGCACATCGGCAGCGGGGAGGAACCGGCCATCGACGCGGTGCTCGTCGCGGCGGAGCTGCTGAGCAACGCGGAGCGGCACGGTGGCGGTGGGAGCTCCATGGACCTCGAGCACCCCCTGGGCCTGCTCCGGCTCACCGTCCACGACGCCAACGCCCGTGCCCCGCGCGCGGTCCACCCGCACCTGCCGGACCGCGTCGGCGGCCACGGCCTGTTCATCGTCGACCGGCTGTCGAAGGCCTGGGGCTGGCGGCCGGGCGGCGGTGGGAAGGACGTGTGGGCCGAACTGCCCCTGCCCGACCGGTGAAGGCGGCCGCGCGCGTCGGCTCGACGACGCTCAGTCGGCCCGGTCCGGCCCCTGCGCGCGGGCCTCGCCCGCCTCGTCGCCCGCGCCGTCGAGCGTGTCGTCGCGGGTGTCCCAGCCGGACGCGAGCGTCCGCGACCGGCTCAGACCGACGACACCGACCACGATCAGCGCGCACCCGGCCACGGCGGGGACGGTGTGCACGCCGAGGGCGAGCCGGTCCCCGAACAGGACCCCGCCCAGGACCAGGCTCACCAGCGCGTCGGCGAGCGTCAGCGCGGGCTGGGAGACGCGCAGCGTCCCCGCCCGGAGCGTGGCCTGGAGCAGCAGGAAGCTGGTCCCGCCCGTCGCGGCGAACACGTAGACCGGCCAGTCGAGCCAGAGCTGGGCGAAGCCCGCCGCGCCCGCGCGGGACAGGACCTCCTTGATCAGGGCCGCCGTCATCGCGAACCCGGTCGCCGTCGCGCAGCCGAGCAGCGCGGCGCGGGGCGCGCCGCGGACCGTCCGGGCCGCGGCGAGGAGGGCCACCACCGCAACGGCGACGGCCAGGCCGGTCATCGCCCAGCGCGCGGTGGTAGCCGAGTCGTCGCCCGGACGCGGACGGGTCGCGGCGAGGAACAGCGCCAGGCCGGCGGCCAGGGCCGTGAAGGCGCCCCAGGTGCGGCGGCCCGGGCCGCGTCGGAAGACCAGGGTGCCGACCAGCAGAGCGAACAGCAGCTCGGAGGCGAGCAGCGGCTGCACCAGCGAGAGGCTGCCGAGGCCCAGTGCGGCGGCCTGCGCGACCGCGGCCACGAGCAGCGCCGCCGAGCCCGCCCACCAGACCTTGCTGCGCAGCAACAGCCGCAGCCGCCGCGTCCCGGTCCCGCCCGCGGGCACGTCCAGGGCCGCCAGCCGTTGCAGGGCGGAGACGGCCGCGTTGGCGGCGGCGCACACCAGCGCGCACAGGACGGCCAACGAGGTCACCGGGTGCGTCCTCCCCTCGGGTCGTCTCGGCGGCTCTCAGCCGAAGCGGAAGGCCAGTCGCTGGTAGAGCCCGGGGACCGCGCTGCGCACGAGCCCCGGCAGACGCAGCCAGCCGGGCACGTAGACCTGTTCGCGGCCGAGCGCCACCGCGCGGCAGATGGCGTCCGCGACCCGGTCGGGCGGCATCGGACGCGGCCGGGAGCGGGCGTAGGGAACGCCGCGCCGCTCGAAGAAGGGCGTGTCCACCACGCCGGGGACCACGAGCGTGACGTGCACGCCGGAGCCGTGCAGTTCCTGGCGCAGCGCGTCGGCGAAGACCCCGAGGGCCCCCTTGGCGGCCGAGTAGACCGCCTCGTTGCGCACGCCCACGCTGCCCGCGACCGAGCCGACTAGGACGATGTGCCCGTCCTCCGCCGCCAGCATGGACGGCAGGACCAGTCGGACCAGGTGCACGGTGGCCCGTAGGTCGACGGTGAGCAGCCGGTCGACCGCGTCGCCGGGCATGGTCCACAGCGGCCCGGCCCAGCCGACGCCGGCCGCTGCCACCAGCAACCCGATCCGGTCCTGCCCGGCGAGTGAGGCCGCGGCGACGAGCACCTCGGTGGCGCCGGGCACAATCAGGTCGGCCGGGAACACGGCTCCGCCGGTGCGGGCCGCGACCCGGTCCAGCCGATTGCGGTCGCGTCCGTTCAGCGCGAGCCGCCAGCCGCCCTGGACGGCCAGCCGTTCGGCGACGGCCGCGCCGATCCCCGAGGACGCGCCGGTGACCAGGGCCACCGGCACGGACCGGTCAGCCTCGCTGTGTGGTCCTGCTCGACGTCCCGAAGGGCGTGCCTCCCGGTGGAACAAGATCACAGCGGGCTCCTGTCCGAACTGGCGGCGAACTGCGGCTGACTGCGACGGACGGCGGTGGGCGGCGGGAGGACAAGCGCCCCCGCGGGGCACGCCCGGCGGGCGGTCACTCCCCTTCCACCATCCCCGAGTCCGGGCGTTCAGGCGCGCCGAACCGGCCCCCGCGTGCCCGGCCGCCTACGGTGGGCAAGGTGAGCCGGTTCCTGATCCTCAGCGCGAGCATGGGCGACGGGCACGACGCCGTCGCCCGCGCCCTGGCGGGCCGGCTGAACGGTCAGGGCCACGACGCTGTCGCCGTCGACGTGCTGCGGTTGCTGCCCTCCCGAGCGGCCGGGGCGGCGCTGCGCGGCTTCTACCGGGGCAGCATCCGCCACGCGCCGTGGATCTACGCGGCCCTCTACGCCGCGTTCTTCCGGCCCGGCGCCGGGCCGGGCACCAGCCCGCTCGCCGCCGTCATCGGTCCGAGACTGCGCGACCTGACGGATCGCCTGCGACCCGACCTGGTGGTGCCGGTGTTCCACCTGGCCGCGCAGACCACGGGCCGGGAGCGGGAGCTGGGCCGCCTCACGGTGCCGACGGCCGTGCTGGTCACCGACTTCGCCGTGCACCGCCAGTGGCTGCACGCGGGCAACGACCACTACCTGTGCCTGACCGAGGACGCGGCCGACCAGGCCCGCGTCGGCACCGGTCGTCCGGCCCATGCCGTCGGCGCCGTCCTCGCCGATCGGTTCCTCCCGCCGCTGGCCCCCGCGCGCAGCCCCGCTCCCGGGCGACCGCGCGTGCTCCTGTCGGCCGGGGCGTGGGGCGCGGGGACGCGGTTCGCGGAGACCGCGCGGACCCTGGCCGCCGCGGGCTTCGCACCCGTGGTGCTCTGCGGCCGCAACGAGCGGATGCGGCGTTCGCTGAGCGGGCTGCCCGGGGTCACCGCCCTGGGCTGGCAGCGCGACCTGCCCTCGGTGCTGGCCGCGAGCACCGCCCTCATCGACAACGCCGCAGGCCAGACCGCTTTGCAGGCGCTGGCCCTCGGCGTCCCCGTGGTCGCCTACCGGCCCCTGCCGGGCCACGGCCGCGACGGCGTCCTGGCGATGGCCGGCCTCGGCCTCACCCGCCTGGCTGACTCCCCTGGCGCCCTGCTGGCCGCGCTCACCGAGGCGAGCCGAGGGCCGCAGGGCCCTCCCCCGGGCCTGGGCCGTCTCTTCCCGGGGACGGCCGCGACCGCCCTCGCCGCCCTGGCGACGCGGCAGCCGGCCGGCTCCGCGTCCCCGGACGGCGTCTGACGGCGTCGCGGCCGACTCAGGGCGCGCCTGGGCCGACGGGCTTGGGTTCGGGCTCGGGCGGCTTGGCCGGGGGTTCGGCGGGCCGGGCCGGCTCAGGGTCGGGGTAGGGCATCGGGTCCGGGGCGGGCCCTGGGCGCGGCAGCGGGCGGTCCGGGTCGGGAGGCATCGGGACCGGGGGATCCGTCGGGCCGGGGATCGGCACCACGTCGGGGTCCGGGGGTGCGGGGATCGTGGCGTGCACGGCGTGCTCCTCCTCGGGTCAGTGCCGGGCGGTCGAGTGCTCGGCCGGCGCCTGTCGGGCGAAGTGGGTGACGAGCGCGTCGTCGAAGGCGTCGAGGTCGTCGGGCTTGCGGCTGGTGATCAGCACGCTGTTCCCGCCCTCGCAGACGACGAGCTCCCGGTCCACCCAGTCTGCCCCCGCGTTGCCTAGGTCGGTACGCAGGCTGGGCCAGGAGGTCATCGTCCGGCCTCGGACCACGTCGGCCTCGATCAGGGTCCACGGCCCGTGGCAGATCGCGGCGACGGGCTTGCCCGCCGCGAAGAATCCGCGCACGAAGGCCACCGCCTCGGGGTCGGTGCGCAGGAGGTCGGGGTTGGCCACGCCGCCCGGCAGCACCAGCGCGTCGTAGTCGTCGACCGTCTCGTCCCCCACCACCGCGTCCACCGGGAACCGGTCGCCCCGGTCCAGGTGGTGGAAGGCCTGGATCTCCCCCGACTCGGTCGACAGCAGGCGCGGCGTGCCGCCCGCCTCCTCGACCGCCTGCCAGGGACGGGTCAGTTCGACCTGCTCGGTCCCCTCCGGGGCCACCAGGAAGGCGACCGTACGTCCTTGAAGTGTGATCACGTCTCAGCTCCCGTCGGTGCTGTGTCGATGGCCGCGGCGCGTCAGCGTCCGAGGGCGCTGGCCAGCTGACGCTTGTTCATCTTGGAACGGCCCTGGATGTTCCGCTGCTTGGCCTCCTCGTACAGCTGCTCCCTGGTCGGGCCCTGGGCGCCGCTGTGGGAGCGCAGTCCGCCGCGGCGGCCGGAGGAGATGTCCTGGAGGGAGGTCCGGCTCGCGGTCTTGGACTCCCCGTGCCGGGCACGTTCCTTGTTGACGGTGCGCGCGGCGATCTCCTCGGCGCGCTTCTCGCTCTCGCCGCGCTCCTTGGCGCTGTCCTTGATGTGCTCGTACTGCCGTTCCCGCTTCGGGCTCGATCCCCTGGGCATGGCAGCGCTCCTCTCCTCGGTTCGGCCCTTCTCGGCCGTGCTCGGCCTTGCTCGGTCAGTGGTTCGGGGCGGCCGCGCTGACGCGGCCCGGCGCGGACGCCGACGCGGACACGGTGACGGGCCGGCGCGTGATCATCTCTCGGATCTTCTGGCTCATGGCTCTTCCTCGCCTGTGAGGTCCTGAGGCGACCGCTCGCCCCGACAGGCCGCGCCTACCCGGGCCGGGAGCGCGTACACGCCACATCGACGCCACCGGGAACCCCCTAGAACCCGTCAGGGGGCCTCGTCCAGGCTCGTGGCGAGGGCGATGCAGCCGGCGTCGATCTGCTCGGCCACCTGTGCCGGCAGCACCCGTACGGTCCGCACCGTCTCGATCGAGCCGAGGACCCGCTGCTCACGCAGGGACAGCGCGGGGCCGTGCTGTGCCTCCATGGCTGCCTCTCGCTGTCGTGTCGACGCGGTCTGTGAGGCGCCTTCCCGGGACGGGCACTCGCATGCGCGCCGACCTTCCTCGTGCGAGGGGGCTGGTCGGCGGTGGGCATCGGAGTAGGCGCGGGTGAGTCCGTCACGGGTTCACAGGGGACCCGGCCGGGCCGGCCGATCGCCGTAACGGGCCCTCCCATGCGACCTACGACGAACGCGCGCGTGCGCCGCCCCCGCGCCGGACCGCGCTGGGACGTCGGCGCCGAGGCCTCTGCCCTGCCCACGGCGGCGTGTGCCCCGTCCGCGGCGAAGTGGGCGCCGTCCGGTGTGCCGTCCGACGAGGGTTCGTTCATCGCCTCACATCTCGGCGCGGTCGGGTGTCAACCGGCGTCGGCGGGGCAGTCGCCTGGCCCGGAGGAAGAGACCCATTCGGGGCCATGTGAAGGAGTAGCCCATGGTCACCCGCGGACCCATCGTCACCGCCCTGCCGCACGCCCACGACGCCGCGCTGGAGCTGTTCGGCCGGCTCGTCCGGGAGGTGGAACCGGACCAGTGGGCCCTGCCGACGCCCTGCCGGCAGTGGACGCTGCGCGATCTGGTCAACCACGTCACGGTCCAGGAGCAGTGGCTGGCCCTGCTGCTGGCGGGCTCCTCACCCGCGGACGTCGGCGACCGCCTCGACGGGGACCAGCTCGGCGACGACCCCGTCCTGGCCTTCAAGCGGGCGGCCGCGGAGGCGGAGGCGGCGGTCCACGGCTCCGGCGCGCTCGACGGCGCGGTGACGCTGTGGGCGGGTCCGGCCCCGGCACGGCATCTGGTCAGCCAACTGGCGATGGACCTCGTCGTGCACAGCTGGGATCTGGCGCGAGCCGTCGGCGCCGACGACCACCTGCCGGGCCCGCTCGTCTCGTTCGCGCTGCGGGAACTGTCCGGCTACGCCGAGCGACTGGCCGAGTCGGGCCTGTTCGACCCGCCCCTGCCGGTCCCGCGCGGCGCGGACTCGCAGACCAGGCTGCTGGCCCTGACCGGGCGTCAGGCAGCGGCCCGGCGGACGGAGCCGGCGCCGTGATCAGCGTCGAGCTGCCGCTGCTCGCGCTGAGCGAAGGAGCACTGCTCATCCCCGCCGAAAACGTGACGGCCCTGCTGCGGGACATCGCCGGCGAGTACCGCAGCTGGGGCCGGGCCGACCACTCCGAAGCCCAGGCCGTCGCGGACGCGGCCCACGTCCTGGACCGCCTGGCCGACCAGATCGACGTCGAGTGCATCGCCGTCACGGACGACTCCGCCTGACGCTCCTCCGGGGCCCCCACGACGCCGTTTGTTCCCGTGTGACGGGGTAACCGCGCAGCACCCGGGGGAACCGGCAAGCGACCGCCACGGAGGAAGGAGCCAGGGCCATGGGTCACGGCGGGAACATCATCGAGGAACTCAAGGTCGACCACCGCGAGGTGGAGGCCATGTTCGACAAGATCAACGCCCTGCCGTTGGGCGATCCCCGGCGTCGCGAGGTCGCGGACGAGTTCACCATCGAACTGGTCCGCCACTCCGTCGCGGAGGAGATGTACCTCTACCCGGCCGTGCGCGAGCGCGTTGCGGGCGGCGAAGCGATGGCCGACAAGGAGCTCGAGGACCACTCCACGGTCGAGGGGCTGCTCAAGAAGCTCGAGGGCATGGACGTGAAGCGCTCCGAGTTCGACACCCTGGTCGCCGGCATCATCACCGAGGTCACCGGCCATGTCGCCGACGAGGAGAACCGCCTCTTTCCCGCCCTGGCAGCCGCGTGCACTCCCGCGCAGCTGGACGAGCTCGGCGAGAAGATCCGCTCCGCGAAGGACAGGGCCCCGACGCGTCCCCACCCCGCGGCCCCCAGCACTCCCCCGATGAACAAGATCCTCGCCCCCGGCGCAGGCCTCGTCGACCGCGCCCGCGACATGCTTTCCGGCCGCGGCCGCTCGTAACCGAGGCGGCACCGAGGATGGATCCCGTCGAGAGCGGGACCGCGGTGGAGATCAACTGCCGGCCGGAACGACGCGACCCACCGGACGACCTGCTGCTCCTCGCCGCCGAGCAGGGCTGCCTCTTCGCCGTCGACACCGACGCGCACGCGCCGGGGCAACTGCACTGGCAGACCTCCGGCTACGCCCGGGCGGCCCGCGCCGGACTGGGCGCGGACCGGCTGGTGACCACCTGGCCGCTCGAGCGCCTGCTGCGCTGGACGTCCGCTACGGCCTCCCCCATGCGGGACGGCTAGGGCGTGATCCACAAGACAGGCCCTGGTGCCGGGGTTCTACGCGGGGTGGCCGGCGTCGAGGTCGCGGACCTGGCGGTACATCAGCACGGGCCCGGGGCGCGCCTGGCGGGCGTCGAGGGGATCGAGCAGAAAGCCGACGTGGTCCCCCCAGTCGGCGCGGTCGAGGACGCGTCCGACGAGCCACGCCGCAGCACCGCCGAGCAGCGGCACCCCTTCCGGGCCCGGCGTCCAGGGCGTCCGGGCGAACTTGTCGACGCCCTCGTCCTCGGTGAGGGCGCCGAAGAGCCGGGCGAGCGCGAGCGCGTCGTGCGGCAGCGTATGCACCGCCAGCACCGCCGAACGGGCGGCGACCGCGTACGTCCGGTTGGCCTTGGAGAGCCAGACGGTGAACCGCGGCGGATCGATGGAGGTCTGCCCGGCGAAGCCGACCAGGCAGCCGGCCCGCTCCCCCGAGCAGGCGGCCGTGACCACGTGGACCGGGTAGTCCAGCGCCTGGACGAACCCCTCGAAACCGCTCATCACTGGTCTCCTTCCGGTTTCCGGTTTTCCGGCTCCTGCCCCGGGAAGGCGCGAGCCATGGTGAAGATCGGATACACGATGATGGGCGAGCAGGCCGGTCCGCGACAGCTGGTCGAGGACGTCGTGCACGCCGAGGCGGCGGGTTTCGACTTCGCGGTCGCCTCCGACCACTACTTCCCCTGGCTGGAGGAGCAGGGCCACTCGCCGTACGTGTGGAGCGTGCTGGGCGCCGCCGCCCAGGCCACCTCGCGGATTCCGCTGATGACCTACGTCACCTGCCCGACGACCCGCTACCACCCGGCCGTCGTCGCGCAGAAGGCGGCGACGGTCCAGCTGCTGTCGCAGGGCCGGTTCACCCTGGGGCTGGGCTCGGGCGAGAACCTGAACGAGCACGTCGTCGGCGAGCCCTGGCCCTCGGCCGAGGTTCGCCTGGACCGGCTCTCGGAGGCGGTCGAGATCATCCGGCGGCTGTTCGGCGGCGGGTATGTGACGCATCACGGGACCCACTACGACGTCGACTCCGCGCGCTTGTGGGATCCGCCGGAGCCGCCTCCGCCGATCGGCGTGGCCGTCTCCGGCCCCACCTCCTGCGCGCTGGCGGGACGGGCCGCCGATCTGGTGATCGCCGTGGAGCCGGACCGCGGGCTGCTGGAGGCGTTCGACGCGCACGGCGGCACGGGCAAGCCCCGGGTCGGGCAGGTCCCGGTGTGCTACGACCCGGACCCGGCCGTCGCCGTCGAGCGGGCCCACGAGCAGTTCCGCTGGTTCGGGTCCGGTTGGAAGGTCAACTCCGAGCTGCCGGGTCCGGCCGCCTTCGACGCGGCCGCCCGCTTCGTGCGCCCGGAGGACGTGGCGGCCGCCATCCCGTGCGGCAACAGCCTGGACTCCTTCGCCGAGGCGGTCCGCGGCTACGTAGAAGCCGGTTTCACGGACGTCGCCCTGGTGCAGATCGGCGAGAAGTCGCAGGACGCCTTCCTGCGCTGGGCCGAGGACGAGCTCCTGCCCGCGCTGCGGCGCCTGTGAGCCGCCGGGCCCGCGGGCTCAGGCGTGCAGGGTCGTGCTGGGCGGGCAGTGGTAGAGGTCCTGGTAGCGGGCGGCGAAGCGGCCGGCGTGGAGGAACCCCCAGCGTGCGGCGACCTTGGAGACGGTGGTCAGCGCCGGGTCGGCGTCCACCAGGTCGCGGTGCGCCCGCCGCAGCCGCACGTCCCGCAGGGAGGCGAGCGGGGTCGTGCCCAGGTGGCGCCGGAAGGCGTACTGCAGGGCGCGCGGGGTGACGAAGGCCGCGCCCGCGATGTCGGCGAGCGTGATGTCCCGGTCGGCGTGCGCCTCGATGAACGCCGCCGCGCGGCGCACCGTGAGCGGGGTGGCGTCCGCCGTCTCCCCGGAGAGGTCGGGCGAGGCGGCCGCGGAGTTCCGGAAGACGGCCAGCGCGGTGGCGGCCAGCAGCTGCGCGGCGTTGGCGACGACCAGGCGGGTGGCGTACTCGGGACGTTCGAGCAGGGTGGCGGTGCAGGCAGCGGTGGCGCGCCACCGGTCGGCCGCCCCGGGCGAGGACGCGCGCAGGGCGGCGAAGCGCAGGGGCCCGGACTGGTCGGGCAGCTGTCCGGCGACCTTGTGGAGCAACGTCAGCGGCAGTGTGACGGTCTGCACGTGCGCGTCGTGGGTGGCGGCGGTGTGAACCGTGGCCGGCCGCCCGGTCAGGAAGACGTCACCGGCGGTCAGGCGCTCCTCTCCGGAGGGCGTGCCCCGGCTCACGGCGCCCGCCAGCAGCTGCCCGACGACGACCTGCGAGGCCGGCTCGGAGGCGAAGTCGAGCGCGCCCGGAAGCTGCTGGTCACCGGTCTGGAAGAGGTCGGCGTCGGTGTGCTCCAGCCGGAAGGTTCCTCCCGACGCCGATGCGGCCATCCGGATCGGCGTGCCGTACGCGGCGACGAGCTCGCTTCGCGCCACCTCGGGGTCGGTGGTCACCAGGCGGTGGCGCGTCGGGGCGGCGCAGCCGACCGGGGCGGGCGTGGGAGCGGGCCGCGACGCGTCGGCCAGGACGACGGCGCAATGCCAGGGCAGGGTCCGCCCGACCGCCGCGGCGTCGCCCGTCAGCTTCCGCCGCGCCTCGGCGGCGGTGCCGCCGGTCTGGTGCATCACGACGCCGGTGGCGCGCTCGACC
>NZ_BBPO01000004.1:4474-118573 GCF_000787815.1 Streptacidiphilus neutrinimicus | reverse complement strand
AGGACGTCCTCGGCGAGCTCCCGCCGCAGCCGCCGTGCGGGGTCGTACGGCTCAGCGCCGTGGGTCGCCACGGTTCACCTCCGACCAGGGTGGGTCCGGCTTCGGTCTTCGGTCTCCTTCGGCACGGTATCGGGCGGGCGGGCGCGCCGGGCCCGGCGCGCCTCCGCCTCACCCCATGGGAACGTTACCCCCGGTAGAGGCGTCAACTCTGGTCAGCCAGGGATTCTCTCCCGGTGGACGTCCTGGGTGGGGACGTGACGCGCGCCATGTCGCAGAAGAGGGCAAACCAGTACCGTTCGGGCTGAGCCGCCCACGCTCTCCGCCCGCGCCCGCCTTCCGCATCCGAGGACCGCTGCCGTGTTCGATCGTCCCGACCCGTTCTCCGCCGTCGTCGCAGCCGCCGCCGCGCGGCTGGAGCGCGACTTCCCGGCCCCGGCGGGCGCCGTCAACCGGGCCCTCGCCCACGCGCAGGCCCACCAGGCCGCGGCGGTCGCCGCGGAGCTGCGCTTCCCGACCGCGCTCGACCGCGCTCTGCTGGAGCTGACCGGCCCGCAGGGCAGCGAGGACGAACCGTGGCTGGACGCCGCCGTGCTCGGCTGGGCCGCCGCGCTGCTGGCCGACCCGGACCTGGCCCGGCGGGCGACCACCGTGGCCGGGCTGTCGCCCGCAGCGCACCGGCGACTGACCGAGCCCGGCCCGCGCGAGCAGGCCGCCGCCGCTCTGCTGCGCCACCCCGACCTTCTCGACGCGACCGCGCTGCCGTACCACGACCAGCTCCTGGCCGCCGTCGCCCGCGGCCCCCAGGAGGCCGCGGCCCGCTGATTGCGCGCAGGGGTCCGGGGCAGGCGCGCGGCATGACCTCCCAACCGAACGACGGCATCCACATCGAGGGCCTCGGCGGTCACGACTATCTCGTGAGCGTCCGCCGGGGCGACGCCCACGCGGACTTCCAGCTCCACGCCGACCTTCGGGACCTCGGCGTCGAGCCGCAGGACGCCGACCAGGACAGGTCCGTCCGCGAGGCCGTGGCGGTCCTGGCCGAGCGGCAGCCGGTGGCGGACCTCCCGGCCGTGGTCGACCTCGCCGACCTGGCCGAGCACATTCCCGACTTCCGCGCCGCCCTGGGCGACCGGCTCGGGCGCCGGTGACGGAAGACGGGCACGGGGCCAAGGATGCGGTTCTCGGACAGGCAGGAAGCCGGCCGCCGCCTCGGCCTGGCGCTCGGCGACCTGAGAGCCCGCGGGACCTGGTGGGATCCGATCGTGCTGGCGATTTCCAGTGGCGGCGTGCCGGTCGGGGCGGAGGCCGCCCGCGTGCTGGGCCTGCCGCTGGACGTGCTCGTGGTGCGCAAGGTCGGCGCGCCAGGTCAGCCGGAGGCCGCGGTGGGCGCGGTCGTCGGCGACGACGCGCCCGTCTTCGACCGCTCCGCTCTGCGGATGCTGGGCGTCGGCGAGGACGAGCTGGTCCCCGAGGTGTCCCGGCAGCGGCGGGAGCTGCGCCGCCGGGAACGTCTGTACCGGCGTGGCCGGCCCGCCCCCGAGTTGCGCCGTCGCACGGTCCTCCTGGTCGACGACGGGCTGGCGAAGGGGGTGACGGCGTATGCCGCGCTGCGCCGGGTGCGGTCGCAGCATCCCGCCGCTGTGGTCCTCGCGGTCCCGGTGTGCGACGTCGAGTGCGCGGCGGACCTGCGGCGGGAGGCGGACGCGCTCGTGTGCGTCCAGCCCCGGCTGTACCTGCACGCCGTGGGCGTCTCGTACGAGGACTTCCACGACGTGGGCGACCAGGAGGTGCTGGCGCTGCTGCGCCGGCAGGAGGCGGCCTGATCCACCGCCGGGTTCGGCTCCGCCGCCGGACGCGCGGGGGTGAGCCGCAGGGCCCGGATCGGGGTCCGGACCCTGCGGGGCGGGTGTTCCGAGCCGCGAAGTCGGGCATCCGCAGGAGGCGTGTACCCACGCGGCGCGCGGCCAATCGGCGGCGCGGGACGGCGGACCGGCCCGCGGGCCGTCGGCGCGACGGGCCGTCAGCGCAGCAGCGAGAACGCGCCGAGCAGGGCGGCGACGCCCGCACCGAGCCAGGCCACGTCATCACCGAGACGCCCGGAGTGCAGGCCGCGCAGCGGCAGCACCAACGTCCGCGAGCAGGCGGCGAGCGCCCTGCGGGCGGCCCGTGCCGTGGCTCCGCGCCGGGCGGGACCCCACACGGCCACGGCGGCCAGGCCCACAGCCAGGGCGGTCGAGAGCAGGCCCAGGGCCACCCCCGCGGTGGTCCAGTCCGGCAGCGGCGGAGGTGGCGCGGTGGCGCCCGGGCCGGGCAGGCCGGCCGCGGCCTGATAGTCGGCCCGGCTGACGAACAGCGCCCCGGCCCGTCCGAAGACCCCGCCCACGCCGGGCGCGAGCCCCAGCGCGAGACAGGCGGCCAGCAGCACCGCGGGGACGGCGATCATCGTGCGCGGGACCCGGCGGCCCGGGTCGCGCACCTCGGGTTCCTCCCCCTCCCCCGAGGTCTGCGGCCCGCCCGACTCCCCGGGCCGGCGGCCGGCCCCGGCGAACATCCGCAGCGCGGCGCGCAGCACCGCACCGCCCGTGACGCCTGAGACGACCACGAACAGCGCCGTGAGCACCGGCAGCCAGGACCCGGCCGCGTGCTCGGCGAAGGACTTGCCCAGCCCCGTCCCGAACGGCGGCAGGCCGGCCAGCGCGAGGCCGCCGGCCACGAAGAGCAGGCCGACGCTGCGCCGCAGCGCCTTGGCCCGCCCGAACAGCCCGTGCACGTCCACGGACCCGTACTGGTCCAGCAGCACTCCCGTCAACGCGAACAGGGCAGCCTTGGCGCCCGCGTGGCCTGCGACGTAGAGGGCGAAGCCCGCCGCGCCCTCCGGGTCGAGCAGCGCCGCCGCGACCAGGAAGAGCCCGACGTGGCCGATCGTGGAGAAGGCCAACAGCCGTTTGAGATGACGCTGCTGCCAGCACATCACGGCGCCGAGCAGGGCGGTGACGACGCCGAGGCAGACCAGGACGCCGCGCACGGCCGGTGCGGGGATGCCCCCGGCCCCGGAGAAGACCGTCCAGTAGACGCGAGCCGCCCCGTAGACGCCGAGCTCCACCATCACGCCCGACAACAACATGCACACCGGCGTCGGCGCGACCGCGTGGGCGTCCGCGAGCCAGAAGTGGAAGGGCACGACGGCGGCCTTGACGAGCAGTCCGGTCAGCACGAGCACGAACGCGGCCACGGTGAGCAGGTCGGTGCGGTGGGCGCCGAGCGCGTGGCCGATCTGCGCCATGCCCAGCTCGCCGGTGCGTGCGTAGAGCAGGCCGATGCCGAGCAGCGAGCAGTACGCGCCCAGCGAGTTGACCAGTCCGAACGTCAGCGCCCCCTGGACGGGTCTCGGGTCCTCGACCCGGTAGCCGGTGAGCGCGTAGGCCGCCGTTCCCATCAGCTCGAAGAAGACGAAGGCGTCGAACAGGTCGCCCGTCACAGCGAAGCCGCACATCCCGGCCTCGAACAGCAGCACCAGCGCGGGGAACGTCCCCGGCATCCGGGCGGGCGGCTCGTCGAAGTAGCGCCAGGAGTAGGCCACGACGGCCAGCACGAGCAGCGCGGCGAGAAGCGCCGCGCCCACCCCGACCGGGTCGCCGACGAGCACGATGCCCACGCTCTCGCCGCGGTGCGGCGTCCAGCCGCCGACCCAGCTCGCCGGGCTGTGGCCCGGCGAGCCGTGGGCGGTGTGCAGCCACAGCACGAGCAGCACCGCGGCCTGGGCGGTCGCGAACAGGGCCGTGAGGATGTCGCAGCCCATGCGGCGGATCCAGTGGCCGCTCAGGGCCAGCAGCGCCGCCCCGACCAGCGGGATGGCGACAGTCAGCGGCAGCAGGTCGACGACGCTCACCGCGGCCTCACCCCCGCAGCCCGTCGAGCGCGTCCGGATCCACGGTCCCGTGGCGTTTCTGCAGTTGCAGGGCCAGCGCCAGCAGCAGCGCGGTGACCGTGGCGCCGACGACCACGTCGGTCAGCGCGAGAGCCTGGACCACCGGGTCGACGACGCGGGCGTTGGTGGGGATGTCGCTGTAGACGGGCGCCGTGCCGCCGTGCCGGAAACCCACGGAGAGCAGCAGCACGTAGGTCGAGGACTGGGCCACCGCAAGGCAGCCCACCGCGTGGACCAGATCCCGGCTGGTCACCATCCCGTACATGCCCACCAGCAGGATCCATCCCGCCACCAGGAACGGCAGCACGCTCATCGCGAACCCCCCTTGCCGCCGCCGGCGAACTCCTCGGTCTGGTCCAGGAAGTGGGCCAGGATCACGATCACGCCCGTGGCGACCTCGACGCCGACGGCGGCGTTGATGTACGGCACCAGGCCGCCCGAGACCAGCTGGTTGAAGGTGCCCAGATGCAGCACGTTCTGCAGGTAGGCCGCGCCCGCGCCCAGGCCGATCAGACCGAGCGCGGCGAAGGTGCCGGCGGCGAGCGCGTCGGCGCGGTCCAGCGCCTCCCGGTGGCGCAGCCGGTCCAGCACCCGGTAGTCGGCTGCGAGGTAGCTCAGATGGACGCCGGTCGCGAGGATCACCCCGCCCTGGAACCCGCCGCCCGGCGAGAGTTGGCCGTGGCCGACGATGTAGACACCGGTCAGCAGGGTGATCGGCAGCATGACGGCGCCGAACAGCCGGGTGCTGGGGAGCACCGCCACCGGGCGCGGCCGGGTGCGTCGCTCGTCGGCCGTGCGGCGCAGCAGGCCGACCGCGCCCAGCACGGCGGCGAACAGGATGGTCTCCTCCCCGAGCGTGTCGAAGGCCCGCTGGTCGAAGTTGACGGACGACACCGTGTTGGCGGTGCGCTGCCGCATCGTGGCCTCGACGGCCCGGTCGGCGTAGGGGTGCGTCTGCGTGCCGAAGGGCGGCAGCCGCAGGCAGGCGAGGGCGAAGACCGCGGCGATGACCGCGGCAGCCGCGAGGAAGAGTCGCGTGCGGGCGCGCCGGGTCACGACTTCCGCCTGTCCTCGGCCTGCTTGCGCCGTCGGTCGCGGCGCACCGCACGCAGCGTCAGCAGGATCAGCAGCGGCGTGACGGCGGTGCCCACAGCGAGCTGGGACAGGGCCACGTCCGGCGCTTGGAGCAGGGTGAAGAGAAGCGCCAGCACCATGCCGAGCACCGCGAGCACCACGGCCTGGCGGGCCGGGTCCCGGGCGAGGGCCGCCATCGTGGCGACGGCGGCGAGCAGCAGCAGGACGGGCAGGATCACCAGCTCGTTCACGACTCGCCTCCCGGGCGGCCGGTGCGGCCCGCCGTGCCTCGCCCGGAGGGTTCGCGCCGCGCGGCTTCCCGCGCCGCGGGCCGGTGCGGCGGCCGCTGCTCGCGCAGGGCCTTGCCGATGGCCATGGTGGTCACCGGGCCGCTCACGGCGACCAGGGCGCCGATGAGGAGCAACTTGACGGCGCCCCGGCCTGGCCCGGTGTCGACGGCCACGGCAAGCGCCAGCAGCGGCAGACCAAGGGATGAGGCGAGAGCCGTCGCGTGCAGCCGCACGAACGGGCCGGGCAGGGCCACCAGGGCGAAGCAGCCGAGCAGCACCGCCGCCGCGCCGAGACCGAGCAGGGCGAGGGCGACGTCATGACGGATCATCGGGTGCCTCCCCGCGTTCGCCCGGCTCGTCTGCGTCCTCGTCGTCCTCGTCCGGGGCGAGGAGCCGCGTGAAGACCAGCGTTCCGGCGGGCGCCAGCACGGCCAGCACGAGCGCGACGTCCACGTAGGCGGACCGCCCGAGGCCCTGGGCCAGCAGGAGCAGCACGCCCACCGCCACGACGCTCAGCAGGTTGGCCCCGATCAGCCGGTGCAGCGACTCGCCCCGGCCCGCCACCGCGACGCACGGCGTCAGACCCGCCACGATCAGCAGGAGCGCGACGAGCAGCCAGGCGTTCACGGCCCGTCCCCCGCTCCGGTTCCGGGTGCGGGCTCGGGCGCGGGCCCGGTCAGCACCCGGTCGAGCGCGGAAGGCTCGGGGAAGATGCGATGCACCGTCAGCACGGTCACGTCCCCCCGTTCCTCGACGCCGACGACGCAGCCGCCCGGCGTGGCGGAGATCAGCAGACCGCTCCACGCCGCGCCAGCCCCGTCCCGCAGACGCACCTGGCGGAACGACCCGCGCGGGCGGCGGCCCAGCACCGCGCAGGCGGCAGCCAGCCGGAGCAGCCGTCCGGTGTCGGCGAGCAGCGTCCCCGGCCAGGCCGCGACGGCGGGGGCGAACCGGGTCAGCGGGCCGACGCGTGGGCGCTCCAGCCGGCTCAGCAGCGCGGCGGCCGCAGCCCCGAGGGCGGCCGCGCCCGCGCCGAGGACGAGTTCGGCCGGGGACACCGTGCTGATGAACACGCATTCCAGGCCCAGGAGCAGGAGCCACCAGGCTGCGAAGGTCGTCACGAGCTGTGCCATCCGGGCCTCCCGCCTCGTCGCCGCGCGGGCGTTCAGACCTTCCCGCCGCTGTAGAACGGGCCGTAGTAGCCGCTCAGCCGGTCCAGATAGTCGGGCTCGGGCGGTCGGATCACGTCTTCGAGCTCGGGGGCGTCCTTGATCTCCTGACGGGTCCGGTCGACCAGGACCACGGACCGGGCCAGGTCGATGAGGGAGACCGCGCCCGCGGGCAGCACGACGTGCTTGCCGAAGATCCAGTGGCCGGTGTCCACCACGATGTACCGCATCCCGCTGTCCGTCCCACCGGCGTGGATCACCTTGCCGATCTTCCCGTCGGTGGCCTCGACCGCGAAACCGACCAGGTCCGTCTCGTCCTGGTATCCCGTGCCCTCGCGGTAGCCCCAGATCAGGGTGTCGCCGTCCATGGGTCCCCTCCGGGTGTCTGCGGTTCTCCGGCTGTGCGTCCTGGGAGTGGTTCCAGGCGCGGGTACCCCGGGCCGGGGGAGGAAAACGCCGGGGAATCGTCTGGCGAAAGATTCACGCTTTCGCGGGCACGACACTTTTTTCGTGCTTCCGTTGACAGGCATCGCCTGTGGGAGTGAGCCTGTCCCTGGGACGGCTTCGAGGAGAACAGACCACCCGCCGGGGTCCTCGGCCGGTCCCTGCGTACAGGAAGGTTTCGACAGAGGGGCCGGGTGACCCGCCATGCGCGACGAGGATCTTCCGCTCCCCTGGCGGCCGGGCCTGTGCTCGTCCGAGACGGCCTGCGGAGATGTCCTGGTCTACCGCCTGTCCGGGGAACTCGACTCGGCGACCAGCGACGCGCTCGCCTTCGACAAGCCGCTGGACGCGTTCCGCGCCGTCGTGGTCGACATGGCGGACGTCGGGTTCTTCGGCTCCACCGCGCTCAACGCCCTGCTCAGCCTGCGGCTGGACGCGCAGCGGTCCGGCGTCGTCGTGCATCTGAGCGCGGCGCCGCGCGTCGTCGCTCGCGTCCTGGAGATCACCGGCGCGGACGCGCTCTTCCCCACCCACCGGTCCCTCGACGCCGCCCTGCGCCTGCTCGGCCCGGTCTAGTGACCCAGCGCGCGGGCGAGTTCGCGCTTGTTCATCCGGGAACGGCCGGCGACGTGGCGTTCCCTCGCCTCGGCGTAGAGCTGATCGAAGGTCGGGCCGCCGGCCGTGCTCCCTTGCCCCGGCCGGGACCCGCCGTGGGAGGGACCGTTGGCCAGCGCCGAGCGCACCAGGGCGGCCGCCAGGCGGGCGAGTTCCGAGTCCGGCACGGAGCGGGCGAGCCCGCGCGGGGTGCGCGGCAGGCCGAGCCGTTCCGCCTCGGCGAGGGCCCGGGAGTCGAAGGCGGGGCGCAGTTCCGGCCAGACCGCCTGGGTCTCACGGCAGAAGATCGCCGCTCCCACCGGCCCGATCCGCGGATGCTCCTGAAGAAGGGTCCGGATGCGCTCCGGGTCGCGGCCCGCCTCCTCACGCAGTCCGCGCAGGTCCCCGTCCCAGCGGTCGCGCAGCATCCGCGCGCCCTTCTGCAGCGCGGTCGCGGTGCTCTCGTCGTAGCGGACGTAGCCGGCCCGGCCCAGCGCCCGGACGATGTCCTGCCAGGTCGCGTGGGCCATCGCCCGGGGGCTGGTCAGGCCGTCGGCGGACAGCTCCCGCGAGGCGGCGACGGCGATCCGGGCCGAGATCCGTGTCGAGCTCAGCAGGGCCAGCACGAGGAGCCGGTAGAGCGGCTCCGGCTCGTCGCGCGGCGTGATGCCCGCCTCGTCGGCGAAGGTGCGGCCGTGCTCGGCCATGAGCGCGGCGATCCGCTTGTGCGCGCCGTGGTGCCTGTCGGCGCCGGACATGGCGCTCAGCCCTCCGCCCGGCCGTCGGCCTCGCCGTCGGCGCTCACGGCTCGGGTCAGCGCTTCGACGAGCAGCCCGACGCCGATGCCGAGCATCCAGCTGTCCTTGCTCAGGCCGATGCCACGCTCGGTGGGCCAGGGACTCCCGGGCTCGCGCAGGCCCGGCGTGCGGGCGTAGAGGCCGACCAGGGCGCCGGAGAACGCGGTCAGCGCCGCCCCGGCCAGGGCCGTCGGCACCAGCGGCAGCAGCAGCGCGCTCCCGGTCGTGATCTCCGCGGCGGACAGCAGCCGCACGAACCGGTCGGGCGGCAGGTGGGACAGCACGGGGTAGGCCCGGACGGCCATGCCGTGCAGGCCCTCGGCGGTGTCCTGGTCCGCGTCCCACTTCTGCAGGCCGCTGTGCCGGATGAAGGCGCCGGTCGCCAGTCGCGGCGGGTACTCGCCGGGGCGCATCGTAGGAGGTCGCATGACGTCTCGCTCTCGTTGCTCGCAATTCTCCCGCCGTGGGACGCCCGCTCAGGGGAGCGACCGGTAGCGGTTCCAGCAGGCGGGGCAGACGCCGCCCTGCACGATGGCGTGCGGGTCGGCGATCGGCACGGTCTCGGCGTCGTGGGCGAGGACCTGCCCGCACAGGGCGGCGTGCTGGTCCTGCCGTACGACGTGCCAGCGGGCCACTCTGGTCGTGCCACCGGTCCTCTGCCCTCGTTCGGCGATGAACTCGCAGTACATGACCGCCTCCTCCGCCCGCCGCCGCGCGTCTTCCCGAGCCGGTTCCGGACACACCTCACTCCTCCGGACGAAACCGGGTCCCACCGGCCCCGGGTAGGCCCCGGATTGGCCCCGACGTCCACGGGTAGGCGCGGGGCGCCGATCGCACGCGCCCAAGGAAGGAAGCCTCGATGACCCCGCAGGCCGCTGCCCTCTTCGACGTCGACGGGACCCTGGTCGACAGCACCTATCTCCACACCGTCACCTGGTCGGAGGCCCTGCGCCAGTACGGGCACGACGTGCCGATGAGCCGGGTGCACCGCGCCATCGGTCTGGGCACCGACAAGCTGCTGGACCACCTGCTCGGCGCCGAGCGCGACCGCTCCGGGGACGACGCGATGGACGCCGCCCATCTGGCCCTCTACGCGGCCCGGTGGCCCTCGCTGCGCCGTCTGCCCGGCGCCCGCCGACTGCTGCGCGCCTGCGCCGAGCGCGGCTGGTCCGTGGTCCTGGCCACCTCCGCCTCCGCGCGCGAGGTCGAGGTGCTGCGTCGCGTCCTCGACGCCGACGACGCCATCGCCCAGCACGTGGACGCCGACGCGGTCGACGCCGCCAAGCCCGCGCCCGATCTCGTCCAACGCGCCCTGGAACAGGCCGGCGTCTCCAGCGGACGCGCCGTCTTCATCGGCGACACCGCCTGGGACGTCCAGGCGGCCCGCAAGGCCGGCGTCCCCTGCCTGGGCGTCATGACCGGCGGCTGGTGCCGCGGCGAGCTGGAGGACGCGGGAGCCGCCCAGGTGTACCGGGACGCCGCCGAGATCGCCGACTACCTGGACGCGAGCCTGCTGGCCGATCCCGCGGCCCTGACCCCGCCCGTCTCCATGTGACGCCGCGCCGTGCGCTCGGACGAGGAACGGGTGCCGTGCACCCGGACGAGGAACAGGCGTGAGGGGCGCGAAGGCCGCTTGTCCAGCGGTTTAACCCCGGGGGAGCTGGTTAGCCGCGGGGCATGGACACTCCCCTCGTCACCTCCACGGCCTCCGCCCTCGGCGCCCGGCCCGTCCGTCGGGCGCTCGACGCGCTCGGCCGGATCGAAGGGCTCGACGCCGTCGCCCGGCCGCTCCGCGGCGCCGTCCGGGCCGCCCCGCTCGGCGAAGCCCGGGACGTGCTCCACGGCACCTGGCTCGGACATCCGCTGCACCCCGCGCTGGTCCAGTTCCCCATCGGCTTCTGGACCAGCGCGGCGGTGCTGGACCTGGTCCCCGGCGAGCACCGCGCGGCGACCGGGCTGGTGGCTCTCGGACTGCTCGGCGCCGTGCCGAGCTTCGCGGCGGGCTGGGTCGACTGGGCCGAGCAGCCGCCGGAGCAGCAGCGAACCGGGCTGGTCCACGCCGCCGCCAACGCGACGGGGGCGGTCCTGTACTCAGCCTCGCTGCTGGCCCGGCTGCGGGGCCGACGGGTCCGAGGCCGGCTGCTGGGCTGGGCGGGACTGAGCGCCGTGATGGTGGGCGGAGTGATCGGCGGGCACCTGGCGTACCGCCAGGCTGCGGGCGCCAACCGCACGGAGGACGTGCCGCTGCTCGCCGAGGAGGGCTGGCAGTGGATCGGGCGCACGGACGAGTTCCCGGTCGGCAAGCCGGTCCGGCGTGACCTCGGCGACGTGCCACTGGTGGTGGTGCGTCAGGCGGAGGGCCCGCCGCGGGTGCTGGGCGGCCGGTGCAGTCACCTGTCCGGGCCGCTCGCGGAGGGAACGCTCCGGGACGGCTGCCTGACGTGCCCCTGGCACGGCAGCACCTTCCGCCTCAGCGACGGCGAGGTGATGAGCGGCCCGGCGACCTCGCCGCAGCCCGTCTTCGAGAGCCGCACGGTCGACGGCCGCATCCAGGTCCGCCGACCGGCCTCCTGACGCCGGGCGCCCCGTCAGCTACCGCCGCTCCTCAGGTGCCGCTGCGGCGGTGGCGTTCCAGGACGTCGTGGCGGAGCGTCAGTCCCAGGCCCGGGGAGCCGTCGTGGCCGGGGCGGAGCGCGCCGCCCGTCGGATCGAGAAAGCCGTCGAACAGGGCGCTCTCGATCCGGACGTGGTCGTGGAACCACTCCAGGTGCCGCAGGTTGGGGATCGCGCAGGCGGCGTGCGCGTGGACGTGCGGGGCGCAGTGGCCGGAGAGCTGGAGGCCGTGTGCCTCGGCGACGGCCGCCGCCCTCAGCCAGACGGTGATGCCGCCGCAGCGGGTCGCGTCGGCCTGGAGGCAGTCGACGACGGGCGCCATCGCCGCGAAGTAGGGCAGCGTGAAGCCGTACTCCCCCGCGGCGACCTCGGTGTCGAGCGCGTCGCGGACGCGGGCCAGGCCGGGCAGGTCGTCGGAGGAGCAGGGCTCCTCGAACCAGCGCACGTCGAGGTCGCGGGCCATGCGGTGGCCGAGCCGGATCGCCTGGGCGACGCGGTAACCGCCGTTGGCGTCGACGTAGAGCTCGACGTCGGGGCCCACGGTCTCGCGCGCGAGTTCGACGCGGGCGAGGTCGCGGTGCTCGCACCCGCCCCAGCTCTCACCGATCTTGATCTTGACACGGGGGATCCGCCGGTCCTCCGCCCAGGCCCGCAGCTGCCCTTCGAGCCGTGCGTCGTCGTAGGTGGTGAAGCCGCCGCTGCCGTAGACGGGAACGTCGGGGCGGGCGCGGCCGAGCACGTCGGCGAGCGGCAGTTGCAGCAGGCGCGCCTTGAGGTCCCACAGGGCGATGTCGACCGCGGAGAGGGCGTAGCCGCCGACGCCGGGGCGTCCGGCGTTGCGCAGCGCGCGGGTCATGGCCTCGTTGGCGGCCGGCACGTCCCACGCGCTGCGGCCCACGACGCAGTCGGCCAGCAGGTCGTGGACGACGGAGGCCGCGCCCGCCGCGCCGTAGGTCCAGCCGATGCCGGAGGCCGTGCCGGACCGGGCCTGGACGAGCACCATCGTGGTCGCGCTCCAGCTCGCGGTGCCGTCGGCTTCCGGCTCGTCGGTGGGGAAGTCGAGCACCTGCACGGTCAGAGCGTCCACCGTCGGGTCTTTGGTCGGCCTGTCCACGGGTCAGTCCTCCTCGGCGACGTGCTGCGCGTGCACCCGCCCGAACTGGAGCAGGTCGGAGACGGCCAGCGCGGCGAACGTCGCGGTCACCAGGCGCGTGGCGCGCGGGGCGAAGACGGAGCCCGCGGTGAAGCCGGTGGCGATCCACAGGCCGGTGCAGAAGGGGCAGCTGACCATCTCCCCCACCGTCTTCCTGGCGCCGTGCCCGCGGACGTCCTCGGCCAGCTCGGCCGGTCCGCTGGTGCCCTCGAACCGGGTGAACGGCGCCCGCAGCGGGCTGGTCACCGGATCCTTGGCGATGAGGCGGCCGAGCTGGTGGGTGGCGAGCGCGGCCAGGGTCACGTCCCAGGGCGTCGGCGAGGGCAGCGGACGGCGCGTCAGCCGCGCGGCGGCGCCCAGTGCGAGGACCGTGGCGCCGTAGACGCCCATCGCGCCCGCATATCCGGCCAACGGGCGGTCGTCGTCCGGCGCGTAGGCCTGGGCCTGTTCCTCGAGACGCTGCTGGAGCTTGTCCCGCACGTCGCGGACGGGGTTCATGAGGTCCTCCGGGAGGCTCGGCGGGCAACGGCGGCGCGGCCCGCGAGGGTGACCGCCCCGAGCAGGCCCGCGACGGCCGCCGCGGTGAGCGCCTGGGCCCGCCGGGGGTGGTCGGTCGGGCGCGACACGGCTTTCTCGGGGTGGTCGCTCGGGGGCGGTCCGTCCAGGCCGAGGGCGAGAGCCTCGGCCAGATGCAGAGCGTGGCGGCCGGTGTCGGCCTGGTCGATCTGGGTGCGGCAGCTGAAGCCGTCCGCGAGGACGAAGGCGCCCGGCGCGGTCTCCCGCACGGCGGGCAGCAGCCCGTCCTCCGCGATCTTCAGGGAAAGGTCGTGGTGCCCCTGCTCGAAGCCGAAGTTGCCCGCGAGGCCGCAGCATCCCGCGTCCAGCACGTCGGCGTCGAGATCGGCCCGGCCCATCAGCTCGCGGTCGGCGTCGAAGCCGAGGACTGCGTGCTGGTGGCAGTGGGTCTGCACGGTCGCGGCCCGGGCCAGCTGCGGCGGCGTCCAATCCTTCGGTGCGTGGTGGACCAACTGCTCTGCGAGGGTTCGCAGTTGTCCGGTGAGCCGCATCACGTCCCGGTCGGCGGGCATCAGTTCGGGGGCGTCGGCGCGGAAGACGGCGGCGCAGGAGGGCTCCAGGGCGACGATCGGCGTCCCGGCCTCCAGCCAGGGCCGCAGCTCGCCGGTGGTGCGCCGCAGGATCCTTTTGGCGGTGGCCAGTTGGCCGGTCGAGATCCAGGTCAGTCCGCAGCACACGGTGGCCTCCGGCAGGGCGACGCGGAACCCGGCGTCCTCCAGCACGCGGACGGCGGCCTGCCCGATGTGCGGGTGGAAGTGGTTGGTGAAGGTGTCCGGCCACAGCACGACGGTCTTCGGGTCGCGGGGGTCGGGGTTCTCCCGTCCGCTCTCGCGACACCACTCCTGCAAGGTCCGGGCGGCGAACAGCGGAGCCTCCCGCTCGGGAGCCACGCCGGCCAGGCGTTTGCCCGCGTTCGCGAGCAGCGGTGCGTGCAGGGCCGCGTTGGCGAGCCCCGGCGCGACGCGCGCCAGCCGCGCCCACAGCGGCAGCCACCCGAGCGCGTAGTGCGCGGGCGGACGCAGCCGGCCCTCGTAGTGGTGGGAGAGGAACTCGGCCTTGTGGGTGGCCATGTCGACGCCGACCGGGCAGTCGGACTTGCAGCCCTTGCAGGCCAGGCAGAGGTCGAGGGCGTCGCGGACCTCGGTGGACCGCCAGCCGTCGGTGATCGCTGAGTCGGCGTGGCCGCCGAGCATCTCGAACAGCAGCCGGGCGCGGCCCCGGGTGGAGTGCTCCTCCTCCCCCGTGGCCCGGTAGGACGGGCACATGACGCCGCCCTGGTGGGTGCGGCAGTTGCCGACGCCGACGCAGCGCAGCACGGCGCGGGTGAAGTCGTGGCGGTCGTCGGGGTAGGCGAACTGCGTCTCCAACGGCTCGGGCCGCCACTGCTCGCCGAGGCGCAGGTTCTCGTCCACACGGTACGGGTGGACGACCTTGCCGGGGTTCATCCGGTTGCCCGGGTCGAAGAGCTGCTTCACCTCCCCCATGGCGTCGACGAGCGGCTGCCCGAACATGCGCGGCAGCAGCTCGCCGCGGGCCTGCCCGTCACCGTGCTCGCCGGAGAGCGAGCCGCCGTAGGAGGCGACGAGGTCCGCGGCGTCCTGCAGGAAGGCGCGGAACTGCTCGATCCCCCGGCCGTCGCTCAGCCCGAACGGGATCCGGGTGTGCACGCAGCCCTGACCGAAGTGGCCGTAGAGCGAGGCCTGCTGGTATCCGTAGACGTCGAACAGACGGCGCAGGTCACGCAGGTAGTCGCCGAGGCGCGCGGGCGGGACGGCGGAGTCCTCCCAGCCCTCCCAGGTGTCGCGGCCGTCCGGCGGGCGGGCGGTGACGCCGAGCCCGGCCTCGCGGGTCTTCAGCATCTCCTGCTCGCGGCCGGGGTCGTCGGACAGGGCCACCGAGGGGTCCTTCTCGTCGCGGCCGAGCGAGCGCAGCAGCGCGCGGGCCTTGTCGTCCGCCTCCTGCTTGCTGTCGCCGGTGAACTGCAGAAGCAACCAGCTCTCGCCCTCGGGCAGTTGCCCCAGCGAGTCGAGGTGGACGCCCTCCTCGCGCATCAGTTGCGCCATGCGGCCGTCGACGGCCTCCAACTGCGCCGGGTCTGCGTGGGCGAGCAGCTCGGGGACGGCGTCGGCGGCGTCGCAGATGTCGTCGAAGCCGATCACGAGCATGGCGTCGGCCGCCGGCACGGGCACCAGTTCCAGCTCGGCGCGGAGCACGGTGACCAGGGTGCCCTCGCTGCCGACGAGCGCGCGGGCGAGGTCGAAGCCGTTCTCGGGCAGCAGCGAGTCCAGGTTGTAGCCGGAGACGCGGCGCGGGATCTTCGGGTAGCCGCGCCGGATCTCGCCGAGGTGCCGGGCGGTGATGCCGTGCAGCCCCTCGTACAGCCGGGCCAGGGCGCCGCCCTCGCCGAGGACGCGCTCGTACTCGACCGGGCTCGTCGGGCCGGCCCAGAAGCGCAGGCCCTCGTAGGTGAGGACCTCAAGCCTGCGCACGTTGTCCACGGTCTTGCCGTAGGCCTGCGCGGAGGCCCCGCAGGAGTTGTTGCCGATCATTCCGCCCAGCGCGCAGTGGGTGTGCGTGGACGGCTTGGGGCCGAACATCAGCCGGTGGTCCGCGAGTTGCCGGTTCAGCTCGTCCAGCACGATGCCGGGCTCGACGACACAGGTCCGGCTCTCGGCGTCGACGGAGATCAGGCGGTTGCAGTACTTGGTCCAGTCGATCACCACGGCGGTGTTGGTGCACTGGCCGCCGAGGCTGGTGCCCCCGCCGCGCGACAGCACCGGCGCGGCGAAGCGCGAGCAGAGCGCCACGGCTTTGGCGCCGGCCTCCACGTTCCGCGGCACCACGACGCCGAGCGGGACCTGACGGTAGTTCGATCCGTCGGTCGCGTACGCACCGCGGCTGCCCGCGTCGAAGCGGACCTCGGCGTCCACCTCGGCGCGCAGCGCACGCTCCAGACCGACGAGGTCCACGTCCCCGGTCATCGGCTCTCCTCACTCGGTCGTGCCGGCCAGGGGGCGGTCGGCCTACGGGCTCGTCGCGGAGCGCCTAACCGCCTCCTCTCACGGCAAACCACCTGTGTGTGCGGGGCGGTGACGTGTACCGGCGGAGATCGCGGGCAGGCGCGAGCAGCACACACAGCCGCCGGAGAGGAGCTTGCAGTGGGCACGGAAGACGGCACCGCACCCGAGGCCAAGCGCTCGGGTGTCCCGGACCGCACCGACGACGATGTGGTCAAGACCCGGATACCAGCCCGACTCGACCGCCTGCCTTGGTCACGCTGGCACTGGCGGATCGTGATCGGGCTGGGCACGGTCTGGATCCTGGACGGGCTGGAAGTGACCATCGTCGGGAACATGGCCGCCCGTCTGGCCCAGCACGGCAGCGGCATCGCCATCAGCACCGCCCAGGTCACCACCTGGGCCGCCGCGCTGTACGTGGCGGGCGCCTGTTGCGGCGCACTGTTCTTCGGCTATCTGACCGACCGCTTCGGGCGAAAGCGCCTGTTCATGGTGACGCTCGCCGTCTACCTGTCGGCGACGGCGCTGACCGCGGTGTCCTGGACGGCCTGGTTCTTCTTCCTGTGCCGCTTCATCACCGGCCTGGGCATCGGCGGCGAGTACGCGGCCATCAACTCCGCCATCGACGAGCTGATCCCGGCGCGCGCCCGCGGCCGGATCGACCTGCTCATCAACGGCAGCTTCTGGGTCGGCGCCGCGGTGGGCGCGCTCGCCTCGATCGCGCTGCTGAACACCGCACTGTTCGCCACCAACGTGGGCTGGCGGCTCGCCTTCGGCATCGGCGTGGTCCTCGGCCTGTGCATCCTGCTGGTGCGCCGGCAGGTCCCGGAGAGCCCGCGCTGGCTGATCACGCACGGCCGAGCGGAGGAGGCCGAGCGGCTGGTCGGATCGATCGAGGACGAGGTCCGGGAGCAGACCGGGCAGGAGCTGGAACCCGCCCAGGACGAGATCTCCGTGCGGCAGCGCGGGGCGCTCGGCTTCGGCACGATCGCCCGCACGGTGCTGCGCGACTACCCGCGCCGCGGCGTGCTGGGCCTGTCCCTCTTCGTCGGCCAGGCGTTCCTGTACAACTCGGTGACCTTCGGTTACGCGGTGATCCTGACGACGTTCTTCAAGACGCCGGCCGACGAGACCGGCTACTACTTCGTGGTCATCGCCGTCGGGAACTTCCTCGGCCCGCTGCTGCTGGGCCGCCTCTTCGACACCGTCGGCCGCAAGCCGATGATCTCGGGCACCTACATCCTGTCCGGCGTGCTGCTCTTCGGCACGGCCGCGCTCTTCCAGCGTGGCGTCCTGGACGCCGCGACGCTGACGGCGTGCTGGACGGCGGTGCTGTTCTTCGCCTCCGCGGGGGCCAGCGCGGCCTACCTCACGGTCAGCGAGATCTTCCCGCTGGAGACGCGTGCGCTGTGCATCGCCTTCTTCTACGCCGTCGGCACCGCGCTCGGCGGCATCACCGGGCCGCTGCTCTTCAACGGCCTGGTCAGCAGTGGCAAGACCGCCGACACCACGTTGGCGTTCTGCATCGGCGCGGCACTGATGTGCGCGGCCGGGCTGGTGGAAGCGGTCATCGGGGTGCGCGCCGAACGGCGCAGCCTCGAATCGCTGGCCGCCCCACTCAGCGCCGTCACCGCGCCCGCCAGCACGCCCGGCACCGGGGCCTGAACACGGAGGGTCTGATCCCCGGTCGCACGCCAGTGGGGCCCGCGCCTCGCGCGGGCCCCACTGAGGTTGCCACAAGAGGTCACGGATCGACGGAGCCCGTCCCCAGATGCAGTCCCGGCTCCTGGCCGAGCCGCACGGCGCACTCCAGCATCAGCGCGTGCACGAAGGCCTGCGGCAGGTTGCCGCGCAGCTGCCGCTGGGCGGTGTCGTACTCCTCGGCGAACAGGCCCGGCGGACCGCAGGCGGCGCGGTTGCGTTCGAAGTAGCGCACGGCGCTCGCCTCGCGGCCCTGCTGGTGCTGGGCCAGCGCCATGGTGAACCCGCACAGCAGGAAGGCGCCCTCGGCGTCGCCCAGCGCGCCCTGGGAGTGACGGTAGCGGTAGACGTAACCGTCCTCCGTCAGGCTGGTGCTGACCGCGTGCAGCGTGGCCCGGGTGCGCGGGTCGTCGGCGGGCAGGGCGCCGCGCACGGGAGGCAGCAGCAGGGCTGCGTCGGTGCGCTCGTCGTCGGGTGTCCGCTGCCAGTAGCCGTCCGGGTGCAGGGCCTCCTTGGAGGTCTGCGCCAGGATCGTGTCGGCCAGCGCCGCGCAGCGCGTGGAGCGCCGGGGCGAGCCGGGGAGCGCGGCGACCGCCCGCAGTCCGGCGACACAGGCCAGCCGCGAGTGGGTCCAGCACTTCGGGCCGAGCTCCCAGATGCCGGCCTCCGGCTCGGTCCAACGGTCCTCGATCGCGCCGACGGCCAGGGAGAGCGCCCGGACGCCGTCGGCGTCCAGCCGGTCGAGCCGTGCCGCCGCGGCGAGCAGTTGCAGGGACTCGCCGAAGGCGTCGAGCTGGAACTGCCGGTGGGCGCGGTTGCCGATCCGGTCCGCCCCGCCCGGGTAGCCGGGCAGGTCGAGGATGCTCTCGTCCGGGACGGGGTCGCCCTCCACGGTGTAGGCGGGCCGCAGCGCCGGACCGTCCTGCAGCAGCCGCGCGCCCACGAACGACGTGGCGGCGTCCACGAGTTCGGTGGCGCCGGTCGCGGCGGCGGCCAGCCCGGCGTAGCACTGGTCGCGGATCCAGGCGTAGCGGTAGTCGTAGTTCCGTTGCCCCTCGGCCTGCTCCGGCAGGCACATGGTGGCGGCGGCGACCATCGCACCGCTGTCGCTGGTGAGACCGCGCAGCACGGCGTACGCGTGGTGGGCGTCACGCGGGGCGATGGCGCCGTCCAGCGCCGGACGGCCCTCTGCCCAGGCGGCCTCGGTGGCCCGCCACGCGGCGTAGGGGTCGGGCGGCGAGGACGGCAGCGGACCGTCGGCCAGCTCCAGCACGATGTCGTGACGGCCGCCCTGCTCCAGGTCGAACTCCCACACCAGCGGCTGCCCGTAGGCCTCACGTCGGGGCCGGGCGTCGGCGGCGCCGGTGAGCCGCCAGCGCACAGGACCGGTCCGGCCCTCCCAGACCCCGTCCTGCCGACGGGGTTGCCCGGCCGGCTCGCGGCCGAAGTCCGCACGCGGCTCCAGTGCCAGTCGGACGTGCGCGGCCCCTTCGACGGCCCGGACGCGGCGCAGCAGCACCGCGCGCCCGCTCTCGCCGGGAAAGGCCAGCGCCTCGCGGCACTCGATCACGGAGTCGGTGGTGACCCAGCGGCTGTGCCAGATCAGACTGCCCTGCTCGTACCAACCTCCCCAGAAGCGCCGGGGATCGCGCGGGGTCAGCGCGAAAACGCCGCCCCCGCCGATCAGTTCGGAGCAGACCGCGGCACTGTCCCAGCGCGGCACGCAGAGCCACGCCACCTCGCCGTCCGGGCCGATCAGGGCCCCGCGCTCCCCGTCCGCGAGCAGCGCGTACTGACGCAGCACGCTGGGCCGAAAGGCCCACGCGCCATCGGACCGGGTCCGCCGCCGGCTGTGGCGCTCCACGGTCACCGGCCGGAGGGCAGGAATTCCTGGATCTTGGCCTTGATCCCCTGCCGCACCATCGACGCGCGGTCACTGTCCCCTCGGATCACCGCCTCGGCCGCGGCCTCGATCTGGTCGAGCGTCGCGTGCGGCGGGATCGGCGGCACGGCGGGATCGGTGCGGAAGTCGATCACGTACGGCCGGTCGGCCGCGAGCGCGGCGGCCCAGGCGCCCTCCACATCGGCGGGCGACTCGACCCGGGTGCCCTCCAGGCCGACCATCCGGGCGAAGTCGGCGTAGCGCACGTCCGGGAGGTGCTGCGAGGGCTCGAACTGCGGCGCGCCCTCCATGGCGCGCATCTCCCAGGTGACCTGGTTGAGGTCCTGGTTGTTCAGCACCGCGACCACGAGCCTGCGGTCCTCCCACTGATGGTGGTACTTGGCGGCGGTGATCAGCTCGGCCATGCCGTTCATCTGCATCGCGCCGTCGCCGACCAGGGCGATGACGGGCCGGTCCGGGTGGGCGAACTTGGCGCCGATGGCGTACGGGACGCCGGGCCCCATGGTGGCGAGCGTGCCGGAGAGCGAGCCGCGCATGCGACCGCGCATCCGCAGGTGCCGGGCATACCAGTTGGCCGCGGACCCGGAGTCGGACGTGATGATCACGTCCTCGGGCAGCAGCGGGTCCAGCGCGTGGATCACGTACTCGGGGTTGACCGGGTCGGCCGTGACCTTCGCCCGACGGCCCATCACCTCCCACCAGCGGGCGGTGTTCTTCTCGACGGTCTCGCGCCACTTCTTGCGGTCGTCGCGCTGCTCCAGCAGCGGCAGCAGCGCCTGCAGCGTCTCGCGCGCGCCGCCGACGAGGTTCACCTCGAAGGGGTAGCGCAGCCCCACCATGCCCGGGTCGATGTCGATCTGCACCGCGCGGGCCTGGTCGAACTCGGGCAGGAACTGCGTGTAGGGGAAGCTGGAACCGATCATCAGCAGGGTGTCGCAGTCGCGCATCAGCTCGTAGGACGGGCGGGTGCCGAGCAGCCCGATCGAGCCGGTCACGTAGGGCAGGTCGTCGGAGAGCACGTCCTTGCCGAGCAGCGCCTTGGCGACGCCGGCGCCGAGGACCTCCGCGGTCTGCTCCACTTCCGCCCGGGCGCTGCGGGCGCCCTGGCCGACCAGCATGGCCACCTTGCTCCCGGCGTTCAGCACCTCGGCCGCGCGCCGCAGCTCCTCGGCCGCGGGCACCGGCACGCTGTGCGGCATACCCAGGCTGGAGGGCACCATCTTGAACGCGTGCCCCGGCGGGCTGTAGTCGAGCTCCTGCACGTCCGCCGGGACGATCACGGCGGTGGGCGCGCGGCGGGTCGCGGCGATGCGCATGGCGCGGTCCAGGACGTTCGGCAGCTGTTCGGGGACGGTGACCATCTCGCAGTAGTCGGAGGCCACATCCTTGAACAGGCTGAGCAGGTCCACCTCCTGCTGGTAGGAGCCGCCCATCGCGGAGCGGTTCGTCTGACCCACGATCGCGACCACGGGCACGTGGTCGAGCTTCGCGTCGTACAGGCCGTTCAGCAGGTGGATGGCGCCGGGCCCGGAGGTCGCCGCGCAGACCGCGACGCGGCCGGAGAACTTGGCGTAGCCGACCGCCTCGAACGCGGCCATCTCCTCGTGGCGGGCCTGCACGAACACCGGCTTGTTGTCGGCCCGGCCCCACGCGGCGAGCAGGCCGTTGATGCCGTCGCCCGGATAGGCGAAGACGTACTCGACCTCCCACTGGCGCAACCGCTCCAGCATGTAGTCCGACACCTTCATCAGCGGGTCTCTCCCTTCGCCCTGCGGCGCAGGCCAGAGCTGCGCCCTCGTCCCGGCGCGTCTGTCCCGGCGGGGGCGCGGTAAACCTGCGGCGGGCCACCCGCGATCACCTTCCGTGGCAGCACCGGAACGCGGCGTGGCGCGCGAAATCCGGTCTCCCCGGCCCCGTCCCGACCCCCGGCTGTACGCGTGTCTGCGGTGGAGCGGTCCGGGTGAGAGCCGTGGGCGAATAGTCCGTTTTCGTCTGCATGTGGCGAGGGTGGTCGGGTAGGCGTGGGATGAGCCCCGAAGCGGGACGGGTCCGCGCGGCCTCGGGGTCCGCGGACGCACACCAGTTCAGGAGCCCCACCCCATGTCCCCAATGCCCACTGACACGACCCCGGCCCGGGGTCGGCTGCCCGCGCCCCACGCCGTCGACACCGAGGACGCGCGTGCGCTGTCCTCCCTGCTCTTCGAGCGCCTCGACGAGCTCGACGAGGGCACGGCCGACTACTCCTACGTGCGCAACACGCTCGTGGAACTCAATCTCGCGCTCGTCCGCTACGCCGTGGCGCAGTTCCGCCACCGGAACGAGCCGACGGAGGACCTGCTCCAGGTCGGGATCGTCGGGCTCATCAAGGCCATCAACCGGTTCGACCCGCACCGGAACGTCGAGTTCTCGACGTTCGCCCTCCCCACCATCACGGGCGAGCTCAAGCGGTTCTTCCGCGACACGAGCTGGTCGGTCCGGGTCCCCCGGCGGCTCCAGGAGCTCCGCCTGCGGCTGGCCAAGGCGCGCGACGGACTCTCCCAGGAGCTCGAACGCGAACCCACCGACGCCGAGCTCGCGAAGCACCTGAGCCTCACCGAAGCGGAGATCGCCGAGGGCCAGGCCGTCAGCAACGCCTACACCGCCGGAACGCTCGAACCCCCCGACCCCGACGAGCTGGAGGGCCCGCAGACGCGCCGCATGGGCTACCTGGACCGAGGCATCGAGGGGATCGAGAACCTGGAAAGCCTCAAGCCCCTGATCGCCGCCCTCCCGGAACGCGAGCGCACCGTACTCGCGCTCCGGTTCACGGGCGAGCTGACGCAGTCCGAGATCGGCGCCCGCCTGGGCATCTCCCAGATGCACGTCTCCCGGATCCTCAGTCGGGTGCTCACGGGCCTGCGCGAAGCCCTGCTCGCCGAGGACTGAACAGCCGACGAGGGGACCGGGACGACTGAGACGGCGGCGTCAGGCGGAGGTCGGTGCCTCAGGCGGGGGCCGGTGCGGGGCCCGGTCCCGGGCGGCCGGGCGGCGGTGGCGGCACCGGGTCAGGGCCGAGGGGCTCCGGACGCGGGGGCGGCATCGGATCGGGCCCGAGCGGATCGGGGCGCGGACCAGGGTCCGGTCCCGGCTCCGGTCCTCCCGGGGGCGCCGGCGTGGGAGTCGGCGGAACCGGGTCGGGGTGGCGCACTGCGATGACGGACACGAGGCTCAGTCCTCCTGGGTCGGACCTTGTTCGGACGAGGACGGCCGCTGACGTGACGTCAACGACCGTTCCAGAAGAGCGACTCGGAAGTGGATCACCTTCGGTACCAGCGACCGCGACGGGCGCCGGCTCCCTCCGCGCCGCGGAACAGGAAGCCCAGGAGCCAGAGCACCAGAACCGCGAGGGCGATCCACCAGAGCACGTGCACAGCGAAGCCGAGACCGCCCAGGACGAGGGCGAGAAGCAGCACGAGTATCACAAGCAGCATGTCGGTCCAACCTCCTCAAAGGCGCGTCTGCCCCGGCTTCGCGGCGTCACACCTGGGCGCGGCCGTCGCGGTCGTACAGGCGCAGCAGCAGGTCGTGGAGCACCGCGCGCTCGTTCGGCGCCAAGGGGGCGAGGACGGCGTCCTGCACTTCCCGCGCCTCGGCGTCCAGCGCGGCGAGCTCGGTTCGGCCGGCGTCAGTGAGGGTGACCCGCACCCGGCGGCGGTCGGCGGCGTCGCGGTCGCGCGCGACGTGGCCGAGGGCGGCGAGCTCGTCCAGGAGCTTGGCCATGTCGCTGGGATGCACGTCCAGCCGTTCGGCCAACTCTCTTTGGGCGTGGGGGCCGAAGTCGGCCAGGGCGGCCAGGGTCGCCATGTGCCACAGGCGCAGCCCCCGGCTCGCGAGGCGCTCCGCGAGCTGCCCGCGGGCATCGCGGCCGACCTTGGACAGCAGGTAGGTGGTGAGCCCGGTGAGGGTCGGCGGTGTGGTGGTCACCGGCCTATAGTAGGCGCGCACCAATCGTTGGCCTGTTCCTACTGTTCGGGGGACCCATGGACGCCGCCTATCCGCGCCTGCTCGTCGCCGACTTCGCGGACAGCTTCCGCTTCTACGCCGCGGTCCTGCCGCAGCTCATCGGCGCGCACCGGACCAAGGGCGACGCGGAGGGCCCCTACGCCAGCTGGGACCTCGGCCACGAGGGCGTCATCTCGCTGCTGGACCGCGCCGCGATGGCGGCGCTCGCGGGCACCGCCGAGCTGCCCCAACCGTCCCCGGCGCAGGACACGTCGATGCTGGTCTTCCGCGTCCCCGACGTGGCGGTGGCGCACGCGTTCTGCCTCGACCGAGGCGCACGGCACGTGGCCGGGCCCGCCGACCGTCCGGCCTGGGGTCCCACCTGCCGCACCGCCCACGTCCGCGACCCCGAGGGCCACCTGCTGGAGTTCCAGTCCTACTGACCTCGGGCGTTCCGCCGACGGCGTCCCGCCACCCGTGCGGCCTCCAGCAACGCGACCGCCGCCCAGAAGCCAGCCGTCGAGGCGGTGACGGCGGTGGTACGGACCTCCACGGCGACGGTCGCGAGCGCGAGGCCGGAGGCGACCAGCAGCACCATCCAGTCGAGTTGGACGCGGGCGCAGCGTTCCAGCAGGCGGCCCCACAGCCCGCGGTCCGGCGCGGCCATCGTGCGGAGCGCGCGATCGAGCGCCTTCTCCTGCCGCAGGTCGCTCTCCAGGGCGGCGAGGATCCTCCGCTCGCGTGGGCTCAGTGTCTGCCCGGCCACGACCGCCTCCGTCCGCCGTCACCCGGGGGACGGCCACCCGTTCTCCCGGCAGGCGGCTTCTGTCCACATGTTGGACCGGTAAACGCCGCCGGCCCGTTCAGACCACGTCGTGCGGCGGCCCCGGGGCCGTCGGCGGCGCCCCGTCACCGTTGGGCGACGGGGCCGGGCCGGAGTGGTGGCTGAGCAGCAGCGCCAGCAGGTCGGCGACGTTGGGGCCGGCGTCCGCAGGGTGGCGCAGCGGGCTGGCCGCGGTGATCTGGTAGTGGTTGGTGCGGCCGACCCGCGTGTGGGTGAGGTAGCCGCCCTCTTCCAGATCGGCGATGATCCGCTGCACGGCGCGCTCGGTGAGCAGGCACTGCGCGGCGATGTCCCGCACCCGCATGCCCGGGTCCCGGGAGATCTGCACCAGCACCCTGGCGTGATTGGTCAGGAAGGTCCACCTCGCGTGCGTCGCGTGCGAACCCGGCACCTGGTCCATGGGCACCATCGTAGGACTGTCGATTCACGCTTCGCGACAGCCGAAAGGCTTTTCGTGCGATCACGATCCGATCGGCACACCACAGGAACGGGCACCCGTCGGCCGATGCCCGTTCCTGTGGTGTGCCCGGGCCGCGCCCGATCAGTCGACGCGGCCGCGCAGCCCCAGCCAGGTGAGAACCCCGACGACGGCCGCCGCGCCGAGACCGACGAGCGTCTTCGTGCGGGTGCTCGTCCCCGCGCCGGCGTCCTTGGCGCCCTGGGCGGTGCCCTTCATGCTCTTCGCGGTGCCCTTCATGCTCTTCGCGGTGCCCTTCACGGTCTTCGCGGTGGACGCCGCCTGGTGCTGAGCCCGGTCGAGGACCGTCGTGGTCCGTTCGGCGGCCGCCCGCGCCATCTTGGCGGCGCGGTCGGCCACCACGGCCGCGCCGTCGCTGACGGTGTGGGCCGCGGTCGTGGTCTTCTCCTTGGCCTGCGCGAATGTGCTGCCCATGAGGAAAGCCCTCCCTGACGGTGACGTTGCGGTTGCGCAGGGCGTCTACCCGGGATGGCGGCGGATATCAGCGCCGCGCGGAGTCCGCTGCCGACCTGCCCGTTTGGCCTACCGCCGGCCGGGCATCCGCGCGGTGGCGCTTCAGGACCGTCCACCGCACGCGAAAGAGGCTGACGAGCATGGCCGACCCCCACCCCTCCACCCGCGACCGCTCGCACGGCGGCGCCCCCGGAGAGCACCCCGGCGCGAGCGTCAGGGCCTTCTGGATCGGCGTCCTGATGATCCTCGTGCTGCTCGTCGCGGTGATCGTGGCCGTGGGCTGAGCCCGGCCGACAGCGTCGCGCTCAGCCGCGCTCAGCCGCACGCGGCCGCGCTCAGCCGCGGGTGACGCGTGCCCGGACCGCCGGGTCGGGTGCGGCAGCGGCGAGGTGGACGACGGTCCACCAGTCCGCCTCTTCGGCCTCCAGCCGCCACGCGCGGGCCGAAGCGGCGGCTGCGGCGGCGTTGCGCTGGGCCTGCCGGTTCCAGCCGCGCGGCTCGACGGCCGCCAAGCCGCGCACGGCGTGTGCGCCGATCGCCCGAAGCACCTGCCGGGTTCCGGGCAGCGCGAACATGAGCCATTCCTCTCGAGCGGAGACGAGCGCTCACGACGCTACTCGCCGTCGGGCGCCGCGCAGCCCGACCCGCACCGGGCTTGGGCCGAACGAGTCAGGACAGGCGTGGGGGCGGAGCGTCCGCGTCGGCCGTCCCTGGGTTTCGACGGGTGTTTCGGCGGACGCCGCGCGGGCAGGGAGCCTGGGACCGGAAGAGGGAGGTGGGGTCATGCCTGCCGTCACGGTCCGGGACGTCGTCATCGGCTTCGGCGGGGAGGCCGTCCACGGCGATCTCGCGCTCCCGCCGTCGCCGCCGTCCGTCGTGGTGTTCGCGCACGGGAGCGGGAGCTCCCGGTTCAGCCCGCGCAACCGCACGGTCGCGGCCGTCCTGCAGCGCGCCGGGCTCGGCACCCTGCTGCTGGATCTGCTGACCGCGTCCGAGGAACGCATCGACGACGTCACGTGCCGCCTGCGGTTCGACATCCCGCTGCTCGCCCGCCGACTCGTCGCGGCGGTCGACTGGCTGGACGGGGAGTCCGCGACAGCCGAGCTGCCGGTCGGCCTGTTCGGCGCGAGCACGGGCGCGGCCGCCGCGCTGCGGGCGGCGGCCGAACGCCCGGCCCGGGTGAGCGCCGTCGTCTCCCGGGGCGGGCGGCCCGACCTCGCGGGAGAGGCGCTGGCGCGGGTGCGCGCGCCGGTGCTGCTGCTCGTCGGCGGTCTCGACCAGGAGGTGCTGCGGCTCAACCGTGCCGCCGCCGACCGGTTGACTGCTCCGTGGCGGCTGGTGGTGGTCCCGGGGGCGACCCATCTCTTCGCCGAACCGGGGACGCTGGAGCAGGTCTCGGCCGCGGCCCGGGACTGGTTCCTCGACCCCGAGGGAACCCCGCCCTGACGGCTCGTCCTGACGGGGTTTCAAGCCCTCTCGGCGTCGGTTCGGCGTCAGCGTTCCTCGCCGCCCTGCGGGAGCTGGGCCAACTCGGCCGCCAGAGCTGCCCGCTGGGGACCGCTGATCGCGCCGATGGCGGTGTCCTCGTGCCGGACGCCCGCGCGCAGCAGCATGTCCCGTGCCGTCAGCCAGTCGATACCGGGCAGGGCCCGCAGCACCGGCCCGATCGGGAGCGCCGCGGCGCGGCCGTCCCCGCGCATGGAGGCGAGGAAGAGTTCGGCGACGCGGGTGGGCCCCTGCCGCTTGACGTCGGCCAAATCCCGCTCCCACTGCCGTCGCTCGTCGCTGGTCCCGCCGTTCGTGGTGTCCGGACGCGGCGCGGTCGTCATGACGCTTCCTCCCGTTGCGGGTTCCCTTGCGGGTTCTGGTGCGCTGAGGTGCGGTGCCTGCCGCCGAGCACGGCCAGGGCCGCCTCGGCGATGCGGGTTCCGGAGAGGCCCGCGCTGTCGAGCAGTTCCTCCGGGGTGCCGGAGCCGGGCAGGTCGCGGACGGCCAGATGGGCCCAGCCGCCGAGGGACTCGGCCGCCCCGCGGGCCGCGAGGGCGGACAGGACCGCCTCTCCCAGACCACCCTGGACATGGTGGTCCTCCGCCACCACGATCGCCCCGGTCTCCGCGGCGGCGCGCACGAGCGCGTCGCAGTCCAGCGGCTTGACCGAGTAGAGGTCCAGGACCCGGGCCGCCACGCCGTGGGCGGCGAGCCGGTCGGCGGCCTCCAGGCAGGTGTGCACGGTGACGCCGGTGCCCGCCAGGGTGATCCGGTCCTCCTTCGAGTGACGCAGCGTCTTGGAACCGCCCACCGGGAACTTCTCCCCCGCCTCGTACAGGACGGGATAGGCGCCGCGAGTGGCGCGCAGGTAGGAGATGCCGGGCAGGTCCGCCATGGCCGCGGTGAGGGCCGCGGCCGAGGTGGCGTCGCTCGGGCTGAGCACCGTCGAGCCGAGCACCGACCGCATCATCGCGAGGTCCTCCAGACCCATCTGCGACGGTCCGTCGGGGCCGATCTCCACTCCGGCGTGGGTCCCGCACAGCGACAGCGCCACCTGGGAGATCGCCGCCATCCGGATGAAGTCGTGAGCGCGGGTGAGGAAGGCCGCGAAGGTGCTGGCGAAGGGGTGGTAGCCGCGCACCGCGAAGCCCACGGCGGTGGCGATCATCTGCTGCTCGGCGATGTAGCTCTGGAAGAACCGCTCCGGGTACGCCTCGCCGAAGTCCTCGGTGTGGGTGGAGTTCCCGACCTCCGCGTCCAGCACCACGATGTCGGGGCGGACGCCGAGCGCGACCAGCGCCTTGCCGAACGCGGCGCGCGAGGCCGCCTTCTCCCCCACCTCGAAGCGGGGCAGGTCGACGGCGGCGCGCCCGCCGTCCCGCCGGGGCGACCCGACGGCGCCCCGTGTGGGCGAGGGGGCCGGGCCCTGGACCGTCAGGGCGCGCAGACCTCCCAGCTCCACGAGAGCCCGATCGGCCAGGTCGTCCGGGAGCGGCTTGCCGTGCCACCCGTCCGCGTCGGCCACCTCCGTCACGCCGCGCCCCTTGACCGTACGGGCCAGCACCACCGTGGGCTCGTCACCCTCCGTGGCCTGCGTCAGCGCACGGTCCACGGCGGCGAGGTCGTGGCCCTCGACCGTCAGCGGACGGCAGCCGAACGCGGCGACCCGGCGCGCGTAGGCGTCCAGGTCCCAGCCCAGCTCGGTCGGACCGCACTGGCCCAGCCGGTTGACGTCCACGATCACGGTCAGGTTGCCGAGCCGCCGTCGGCCGGCGCGGTCCAGCGCCTCCCACACCGAGCCCTCGGCCATCTCGCTGTCGCCGCACAGCGCCCACACCCGGTAGTCGCGGTGCTCCAGCTCGCGTCCGGCCAGAGCGATGCCGACCGCGTACGCGACTCCCTGCCCGAGCGAGCCGGTCGCCAGGTCGACCCACGGCAGTACGGGGGTCGGGTGCCCCTGCAGTCGCGCCCCGGCGCGGCGGTAGGTGGTCAGCAGCTCCTGCTCGCCGATCACCCCGGCCGCCTTGAACAGCGAGTACAGCAGCGGCGAGGCGTGCCCCTTGGAGAAGATCAGGTGGTCGTTGTCGGGGTTCGCCGGGTCCTGCCAGTCGTAGCGCAGGTGCCGGGCGGCGAGCACCGCGATCACGTCCGCGGCCGACAGGCTCGACGTCGGGTGGCCCGAGCCGGCGGCGGTACTGGCGCGGACGGAGTCCACGCGCAGCTGTTGCGCGAGCTCGAACACACCGCCCAGGTCCGTGTCCGGTCCCACTCGTCCGGTCTCCGCCGAAGTCAGCACCTCGCCACCTCCATACCGCCGCTGCTGCGCTACCCAAGGTCAGTGCTGCGCCTTGCCCCGCCCTACGTGGGCAAACCCGCGACCGGGGTAAAAGGCGAGGCAAGTCGATCGACGCCCGGCACGTCGACGGCACAGGCGTCACGGTGTGTGACCGGTGGCGCCCCGGGTAGGCGCGATGCGGGTCAGGATCCGCTCGTGGCCCGTCCGTGGCCCGCTCGTGGCCCGCCGGCCGATGAGGAGGAACATGCCCGGCGCAGACGTCCAAGTGAGATCCCAAGGAGTCCGCTTGCACGGGGAGCTGGCGCTGCCCGAGTCGCCGTCGGGGGTGGTGCTGCTGGCCGTCGGCCGCGCGGGGATGCGCCGCCGTGACGAGGCGGTGGCCCGCACCCTCCATCTGCACGGTTTGGGGACGCTGCTGCTCGACCTCCTCCCCCGCGCCGAGGCGTCGCTCGATCCGTTCGAACCGGTCGAGACCACGGCGCTGGCGCGCCGGATCGTCTCCGCCGTGGACTGGCTCGGCCACAGGGCCGGGACCGCGCACCTCCCGGTCGTGCTGCTGGGCTTCGGCGACGACACGGACGCCGTGCTCGCGGCGGCCGCGAGTCGGCCCGACCAGGTGGAGACGGTCGTCCTGCTCGGGAGCGGCGGAGATCTGAACGTGCCCGTCGAATGGGTGCGCGCACCAGTCCTGCTGGTGGTCGCCGCCGGCGACGACCAGGCGCGCGGCAAGCAGGAACAGCTCCGGCGCCGGCTGCGGGCGCCCTTCCGCGCCGAGTGCGTGGCCGCGTCCGACCAGCGGCTGGCCGACCCCGACGCCCGGGAGCGGGCTGTCGGCGTCGTCGCCCGCACGTTGCGCCGTCCGCGCGCGCTGAGCACCGCGACGGCGGCCGGGAAGGCCCGCTGACGGCGGTTCAGCCGTCGCGCTGGTCCGAGCCGAGGAGCCTGCCGAGAGGGCCGAGGTCGAGATCGAGGTCCTTGCGGGTGAGGCCGAAGTGCTCGCACAGTTCGTCCATCCGCTGGTTCAGGGCCATCAGGGTGAGCCCGATCTCCTCGATCTGCTCGTCCCGCAGGCCGCCGTCGTCGATCCTGCGCAGGGCCTGGCGTTCCATGAGTTCGCGGATCAGCTCGACGACGGTGAGCACGAGCCCGGCGAGGTCGCGCCCCACCCGCTCCGGGTCGGTCTGAACGCGGTGCCGCGGCGGCCGGCCGTCGGTCATCCGTCCTCCTCCCAGGCCTCGATTCCGGCGGCGCGGATCGTCGCCACAAGCGCCCGCAGGCTGATCCGGACCAGGTCGACGTCGGCGATGCCGAGCGTGATCTCACCCGCGATCACCACGCCTCCGGCGAGCAGCCGGTCGAGCAGGTCGACCAGGGCGACGTTCCGGTTGTCGTACAGCGCGGGCGGTGCCGCAGGTCCGGTGGTCATGCCGACTCACCCTCCCCCGCGTCCTGCCGCTCGTGACCGGCGAAGGAGTAGGGCGGCCACGGCCCGGTGAGTTCGAGGGTCAGTTCGGCCGTCTCGGCGGCCATCGCATCGACGGCGGACCGGAACCCGGGGAGGCGGTCGTCGTCCACCAGGTACGCGCAGTTGAGGAGCATCGGCTCGTCACGGCCCGTCGCCTCGCCGGGCTGCGGCGGGTGCTGCACCCAGTCCGCCGCGACCCCGGCGAGCCGCGCGTGGACCCGGCTCGCCTGCTCCATGGCCGCCTGGGTCGCCCGGTCGCGCTCGTCGCGGCGCGCGCGCAACCGCGACAGATACGCGGCACCTGGGCTCTGCCCATCCGCCGGACCGCTCGCCTCCGCCCCGCGCGGAGCGGACCACGCCTTGACGCCCAACTCGGTCCGACCCGAGACGTGGTCGACCGCGGCCAGCAGGCGGTCGTGCCGCTCCGTGAGCAGTTCCACCGCGCGCGCGTCGTCCTGACACAGGGTGGCGAACCGCATGGGCAGCACCCGGTGGGTGCGGCCGAGCACGCAGACGACCCGGTGGTGGTCGCGGACCGCCCGCTCCAGCCAGGCGGGGTCCTGAATGTGGGCGTTCAGCGCCTCCTCGTCGAAGTCGGCCCGCGGCACCGATCCGGCGACCGCGGCGAGGCCGGGGACGTCGAGCAGGCGCAGCGGCTCCCCCGCCACGCCGGTCAGCGACTCGGGCAGAGCGCCCGACGGCGCCTGGACCACGGCGTACAGCCAGGTGTTTGCGGAGCCGGTGTCGGGGACCGCGGTCATGGTTCCTCCCCGTCCGCCTCGTCCGACCGGTCTGCCCGATCCGCCCGGTCCCCGTCCGGGAGTTCACGCCGCCGGGCGGAGGAGGAGAGCGTGGGGTCGTGCTCCCACCAGTCGATGCCCATCTCCTTGGCCCGGTCGACGGAGGCGACGAGCAGCCGGATCCGGATCGTCAGCAGCTCGATGTCCAGGAGGTTCACCTGGATGTCCCCGGCGATGACGATGCCCTTGTCCAGCACGCGCTCCAGCAGGTCGGCCAGGCTCGCGGGCTGGGCCGGCGCGGCCTGCCGGGAGACAGCCGGGCCCCACGGCCGGTCGCCGGAGCGGGCGACAGGGCTGCTCATGTGTCCTCCTCCGGACGGCCGCGGTGGTAGCGCCTCTCGCGGCGGTAGCCGACGAGGTCGCCGTCCGCGTCGAGATCGACGCGGTAGAGCGCGAGCAGGTCGGTGGAGTCGGGGATGCGCCGGCTCTCCAGGACCTCTACGCGGACCCGCCAGCCGTCGTCGAGACGTTCCAGCCCGGTCACGCCCTCGGGGGTCTTGCCGGTGAGCTCGCGGACCTGGGCGGCGGCCATGGCCGCGGCGCGGTGGGCCTTCAGCTTCGGGGTGCGATGCCCGGAGTCACCATCCTGGGACGGCTCGTCCGCGTCGCGCTGCCGCGCCGAGGACGCGGCGCGCCGCGTCTCCGACGCGTCGTCATCCGTGGTCCTGCGCCGAGGCCGTGCGGACTTCGGCGCCGTCGACCGGGTCCCACTGGTCCGGGATTCCGTCACGGCTCACACCTCCAGGCCCCCACCTGTTTCGCGTCCCTGCCACAGGAGTTGCAGCAGTTCCTGCTCGCGTTGGTCGGCCTCCTCCTGACTGATCTCCCCCTCGGCCCTGGCACGGTCCACCTCGTCGAGCTCCGCCCGCACGCGTTCGGGGTCCGTGAGTTCGCGCAGCGCCTGGTCGTACAGCCGCTCCGCCACCCACACCACGCCGCGGACGGGGGCCAGCGGCAGGGTCAGCAGCCCGGAGACCAGACCCATGGTCAGGCCGCCTCGTCGCCCGCGCCGCCGTCCTGCACGGCCGCCACCGCGAAGTCGTACGGGGCCAATGGCCCGAGCAGGCGGAGTCGGATGCGATCCGCCCAACGCAGGGCGAGTTCTTCGGCGGCCTGCTCGAAGCCGAGGCGTTCGTCGATCCGGACCAGGAACGACGTGTGCACCGCCTCGTCCCCGGTGGTCGACTCGGCGCGACGGGAGGCTCCCGCGTGCGGGCCCAGGCGCTCGACCAGCTCCTGGGAGTCCTGCGACCGCGCCGCGGCCACCGCGTCGGCGACCATCTCGCCCAGCCGGATGAGCTGGTGCCGTTCGGCCTCCTCCGGCATGCCGCGCGTCGCCTCCCGCAGGTCCGCGATGTCGGGACGTGCGGCCAGCACGTCGCGCAGCAGCCGCTCCTCGCTGTAGGAGCCGCGTACGGTGAACTGCACCCAGCCGTCGAGTTCCTCCAGCGCGCCGCGGAACTTCTCCTCGGCCGGGGTGAGCAGGTCGGTGCCGACCGCCTGCGCGTCGGCGAGGACCGCACCGAAGCGGAAGGGCAGCACGGGGGTGCCGGTCGCGGCCAGCGTGTCCAGCACGTGGGCGTGCGAGCGCAGGTCGTGCGCGTTGCCGAGCGGCCCGTCCGCGGGGATCTCGCTGACGACGGCGGCGATGCCCCCTTCGGGGAGCAGCGTCACCGGCGCCGGTGGGTCGCCGAGGCCGGTCAGGCCCTCGGGCGTCGTGGTGTCGGCGGGCACGACGCCGTAGACGTAGCAGGCGGACTGCGTGCCGCTGCCCATCACCGCTCACGCTCCCTTCGTGCGGAGGCGGTCCGGGACCTCCGGCGCGGCCGTTCCTCCTCCTCTTCCTCCTCGTCCTCGTCGCCATGGCGTCCGAACACCTGCTTGACGGTCTCCTGGGCACCTTCGAGAGCGCCCTTGGTCTTGCTCTTGGCGCCCTTCTCCCCGAGCCCCTGCACCAGTTCGGGCAGCCCTTCGCTGTTGCCGGTCTGGGCGAGGTCGAGCCGGTTGACGGCTTCGGCGAACCTCAGGTAGGTGTCGACGCTGGCGACCACGATGCGCGCGTCGATGGTGAGCAGTTCGATGCCCACGAGCGAGACCCTCACGTAGACGTCGATGACCAGCCCCTTGTCCAGGATCAGGTCGATCACGTCCACCAGTCCGCTGGACTGGGGTCGGTCCAGGTAGTGGCTGCGCTGGGAGGCCACGGTCATGTCCGCTCACCTTCCTCGTGCGGCGGTGCGACGGCTCCGGGACCGGCGGGCGGGCTCGTCCTCCGGCTCCTCCTCGTCGTCATAGCCGTCTTCGTCGTCGTACTCGTCCTCGGGCTCTTCGTCCTCGGGCTCTTCGTCCTCCGGCTCTTCGTCCTCGGGCTCTTCGTCCTCGGGCTCTTCGTCCTCCGGCTCTTCGTCCTCGGGCTCTTCGTCCTCCGGCTCTTCGTACTGGTCCTCGGCGTCCTCGTCCTCCGGCTCGTAATCCTCCGCCTCGTCCTCGTCGCCTTCCTCGGGCTCCTCGTCCTCGTCGCCCTCGTACTCGTCCTCGTACTGGTCCTCGTCCTCCCGCTCGTCGTCCTCCTCACCGTTCTCCGCTTCCTCCTGGGCGCGGGCTTCCTCTTCCTCCTGCATGGCGTCCTCGTGCGTCCGGACGACCTCGCCGTCGCGGATCTCGCCGCGCCAGCCCTCGACGCCGTCCGGGTCGAGGATCGTCTGTGTCATGACGTGCCGCCGGAAGTGCTTGAGCTCCAGCCGTGCGCGACGGCCCTGCGCCCGCCAGATGTTCCCGGTCCGCTCGAACAGCCCCTGCGGGTGGTACTCCAGGACGACGAGGATCCTGGTCAGGTTCGGGGCCAGCTCGTGGAAGGTGACCGCGCCGTCCACGCGACCCTTCTCCCCTTTGGACTGCCACACGATCAGCTCGTCCGGCACCTGTTCGATGATGGTCGCTTGCCAGGTCCGGTGGGACAGGAAGATCCCGGCTTTCCAGGTGAGCTTCTCGTCGGACTCCTGTTCCACCGTCTCAAGCCGCTTGGTGTACTTGGGGAAGTCCTGGAACTGCGTCCACTGGTTGTAGGCGACGCGGACGGGGACGCCTACGTCGATCTGCTCGATGATGTTGGTGAGCTTGAGCTTCTTGCCGCCGCCCCGGCCTCCGCGGCCTCCGCCCCCGCCCTCGCCGTTGCCGCTGTCCTCGCCGTTGCCGCCGCTGTCGCCGTTCTCGCCGTTGGCTCCGCCGTCGCCGTTCCCGCCGTTGCCTCCGCCGTCGCCGTCGTCGCGATTGTCGCCGTTCCCGCCGTTGCCGCCCGATCCGTTCTCCGCGTAATTGAGGAGCCGGTCCGTCATCTCGCTGGCCTTGTCCTCGGCCATGGAGATCGCTCGTTCCCCGGCGGCGCTCAGGAGCTTGCGAGCTCCCCGAGCCATGAGGTCGGTCGGGAGCTCCTGCATCAGCGTGCCGAGGACCTGTCCTTTCTTCGGGGCAGCCATCGTCATCACCCACGCTTCCGTGCCGCGTCACGCCGCCCGCCGGTTGCCTTCCGCGCCGTGCTCGCGGTCTTCTTCGCCGCCGCACCGGTCCGGGCGGTCGCCTTCGTCGCGGTGGCCTTCTTGGCCGGCGCCTTCTTCGCCGGTGCCTTGGCCGCGGCCTTCTTCGCCGGCGCCTTCGCCGCGGCCTTCTTGGCCGGGGCCTTCGCGACTGCCTTCTTCGCCGTGCCGCCGGCCCGGCTCTTCGTGGCCGAGGACGGAGCGGCCGACCTCCGGGACGCGGCGGGCTTCGCCGCCGTCCGCGAACCGCGTGTGGAGCTCCGCGACCCCCCGCTCCGGCGCGGCGGCTCCTCCTGGTCCTGCTCCTCCTGGTCCTCGACGTCCTCGTCCTCGTCTTCGTCGTTCTGGTCCTCGGCGTCCTCGTCTTCGTCCTCCGGCTCTTCCTGCTCGGGCTCCTCGGGCTCCTCCTGGTCTTCGGGCTCGGGCTCCTCGGATTCGTCCTCGGCTCCGTCCCTGCTCCTGCCGCGTCCGGCGTCACGCAGCGCCGCCGTCCCGCTCTCCAGACGGTCCGTCAGCGAGCCCATGCGTCGGCTCGCCGCCGCGATCGCGGCCTTGCGGCCCGCGTCCGCGAGTTCACCGGTCACGGTGCCGGCCAGCTCCTTCAGCTGCGGGGACTCCATGAGGCCGCCCAGCAGGCCCCCGCCGTTGGCGCTGAGGCGCTTACCGGCGGCGAGACCTGCCAAGGTCAGCGCCCACCGCGCCTTGTGCATGCGGCCCAGCAGATAGCCGCCCCCCACGGCCATCGCCAGCTTGGTGTTGTTCATGGCTCTCCCTGCTCGTGAAGTCCGGACTCCGGCTCCGCGTCGCGTTCCGGGTCCGATGGGGCCCGGCGCGTACCCGAGCCCCTGGTGCTGAAACCGGCCACGGTCACCTTGCGTGACCGTGGCCGTGACCGGACGCGCGACGGTCCGGGATCAGTGCTTCAGCGCGTCCTTGGCCTTCTGGCCGGCCTGGGCGGCGTCGCCCTTGACCTGCTCGGCCTTGCCCTTGGCGACCATGCGCTCGTTGCCGACCGCCTTGCCGGCCGTCTCCTTGGCCTTGCCCTTCGCGGTCTCCGTCGTGTGCTTGATCTTCTTTCCCGCACTCATCGCACGGTTCTCCTATCTGTGGAGTGAGCTGTGCTGTGCCTGCGGGCGCTTTTGCCCCCTATGTCCGGGCTCACGCAGAAAACGGAATATTGGCGTCCGTTTCTATCCGCGGTGTGAGACACGCCAGGGGTGGCCGAGGAAGACACCAGCCGGGATCCCGCTACCCGCCGCCATGTGCATTCCTCGACGAGCTCCAGGAACGGGCAGCGCCGCAGGCGGATCACCCCGGTCACGCCGGTCCGGGCCGCCAGGCGGGCCCCCGCGCCGCCTTCGCCGCCCTCGCCCGCCAGTCGGCTGAGGAGGATCTGCGCGAGCAGCCGGTAGCTGCGTGCTGGCGCGCACGCCGGGCCGCTCGGCCACGTCCGCGAGCCCGAGCGGCTCACCTGCGCCGCGCAGCAGCTCGATAATGGGCGGTGCCGGTGCGAGCGCACCAGAAGGGAACGAGGCCGTGACTGACGACGACGCGGACGAGCCGTTCACCGGCGGGTTGTCCGCCGCCTCCACTCCCGCCCCTGTGCCGGGCCTGCTCTGCGACATCCACGCGCTCACCGCGGCCCCCGAAGCTGCCGCCGCCGGAGCGATGTGGAAACTGGCCGAGTCCGGGCGTCAGCTGGACGCCAACGTGGTCCACCTGCGGCCCGGCCGCCAGGTCGGCACGCACACCGAGCCCGACCTGGACGTGCTGCTGCTGGTCGTGTCCGGAGCCGGCACGCTCACCTCGCCCGAGGGCGAGCAGCAGCTCGCCGCCGGCTCGCTCTACTGGCTGCCGCACGGCTCCACCCGCGGCCTGACCGCCGGTGACGACGGCCTGTCCTACCTGACGGTCCACCGACGGCGCCCTGGCCTGCAGATCCGCTCCCGCCGACGGCCGGAGCACTCCTGACCACCCGAGACATCGGCCTCCACGTGTTCGCCGCGAGCGTGCTGCCCGTCCTCTTGGTCGCGCCGCCGCATCACTTACCTGAGCGGCCGTCAGCGCCGTCGGCGGACGGTGACCTCCTCGTCTGCCGTCCCCAGCTGCTGCTCCTGCTCCTGCTTCCGTTCCCGCCGCGCGTCGTGGACGACGTCCGCGACGCCGACGAGCAGGGCCGCCGCCACCGCGACGGCCACCGCGCACAGGCTGGCGGCGAACGCGCCGGTCCAGTCGTGCGGAGCATGGGCGATCCGGCTGAACAGCACGCTGCCGATGGCGGCGATGCCGAGCGCGGCCCCGATCCGCTGGATCGTCTGCACCACCCCACCGGCGCTGCCCGCGCGTTCGACGGGCACGTCGCTGAGCGTCAGCGTCAAGTTCGGGGAGATGACCAGGCCGCTGCCCAGCCCCGCGACCAGCAGCGGGCCGGTCAGTGCCGCCGACATGTCGGCCTGGTCGGCCTGCGTGGCCGCGAAGGCCGTCGCGAGGACGCCCACCACAACCGTGGCCGCGCCCGCCACGACCATGCGCCGGCCGAACTTGTGGACGATCCGCCCGCCGACGGCGGCCGACGCCGCCGAGCCGAGCGCGAAGGGCGTCAGCGTCAGGCCCGCGACGAGCGCGCTCTCGTGCTCGCCGCTCTGCAGGAACAGCGTGACGGCGAAGAAGATGGCGGTGAACCCCGCGAAGTAGCATCCGGCCAGCGCGGAGCCGAACACGTAGGAGGGCTTGGCGAACAGGTCCAGCGCGACCAACGGCGCCTCGGGATCACGGCGCTGGTAGCGGTGTTCCCAGAGGGTGAAGGCGGTCAGCAGCACGGCGGCCGCGGCGAACCCGCCCGCCAGGGCCGCCACGGGCCAGCTGCGCAGCTCGATCAGCGGCAGCAGCAGAGCGGTGACGCCCGTCCCGAGCAGCACGACGGCGACGGGGTCCATGCGGGCGTTGCGGGTCCGGCCGCGGACGCGGCCCTTCGGGAGCAGCTTGGCGGCCAGCACCACGGCCGTCGCGCCGACAGGCACGTTGACGTAGAACACCCAGCGCCAGCCCTCGTGCTGGCCGAACAGCTCGATCAGCAGGCCGCCGAGCAGCGGCCCGACCGCGGTGGAGATGCCGACGACCGCGCCGAAGATCCCGAAGGCGCGGCCGCGGTCCTTCCCCTGGAAGCTCTCCTGGATGTAGCCGGACACCTGCGGCAGCACCGCGCCGCCCGCGCCGCCCTGCACGAGGCGTGCGCCGACCAGCCACGCGGGCGTGGGGGCAAGTCCGCAGGCGACGCTGGCGACAACGAACCCGCTGACCCCGAGCATGAACACCTTGCGCCGGTCCCGGGCGTCGCCCAGCCGCCCAGCCGGGACGAGCAGCAGACCGAAAGTCAGCGAGTAGCCGGAGACGACCCACTGGAGGGCCGCGTCGCCGGCGCCGAGGCCCACCCGGATCGACGGCAGGGCCACGTTCACGATGCTGACGTCCAGCAGGGTCATGAACCCGGCCGTCAGGCAGACGGCCAGGGCCCGCCACGGCTGTGTGCCGGCGGCGGCGTCCTGACCGGCTTCCGGCTCCGTCACCTGCGGGCCGCCGTCAACGCTCCGCCCAGATCAGGTCGTAGTCCTTGTCCATCGTGCCGGTGACCTGCCCGGCCTCCTCCACGCGCGTCTCTCCCATGGCGGGCCTCCCTTTCCGTACCGCGCGGATAACCGGATGCCCTCCCCGCAAACGCCCGCCCGTCACCCGGCGGGTGGTTCAGTCCTCGTCGAGCTCGGAGACGAGCGCCATGCAGTCCACGTCGATCCGGTCGGCCAGGCTGTCCATCATCTCCTTGACCTCCAGCAGGGTGGCCGGGTCCGCCGCCCGGCCGGACCACGTGCCGACCTCCTCCGACACGTGCCGCAGCAGCCCGGAGAGGGTCACCGCCGGGACCAGCACCTCACCGTCCACCAGACAGACCAGCTCGATCGTCACCCGTCTCACCGCGACCACTTCCTCCGTCGGCTCGCTCCGCGTCGGGCAGGCCGCCCGCGGGCGGCCTCGCGGCGCGAGTACCCTCGCTCACCGGGCCCACACCCCGCGCGTCAGCTCCGGGCGTCACCGCCGCCCTCACCGGCGGCGTCGTCCCCGATCCCGTCCTCGAGCTCGGAGGCCACGGCGATGCAGTCGACGTCGATCTGGTCGGCGACCTCGTTCAGCAAGGTGCGGACTGCCTCGACCGTGCTCTGGTCCGCACCCTGGCCCGGCCAGCCGGACAGCTGGTCGTCGATCTCCCGCAACATGCGCGACAGGACCGAGGCCGGTACCAGCACCTGGCCGTCCCCGCGCCACACGAGCGGGAAGCTGATGGATGCCATCCGCTGCTCCTCCCGATCGGGCCGCGGCCCGGCGCACAGGCGCGCCGGGCGGCGGCTTCCGGGCGCGCTTTCCCCGTCGGGGAGGGGACACACCTGCCTTTTCGGCCCTCGCGTTCGGGCCTCGCGTTCGGGCCTCGCGTTCGGGCCTCGCGTTCGGGCCTCGCGTTCGGGCCCCTTTCGCGGCCCTCCTGCGCGGACGCCGCTCAGGCGTGGTCGATCTCGAACCAGACGACCTTGCCGCCGTCCCGGGGCTCGCTCCCCCAGCGGTGGGCGAGCCGCTGGACCACCCGCAGCCCGTGGCCGCCGGGGTACGCGGGGACGGTGAGCGGGCGCAGCTCGGGGCTGACCGGGTTGGCGTCGGCCACTTCGACCCGCAGGCGGTCGCCGGCCGCGGACACGGCGAGCTCCTGCGGTCCCCCGGCGTGCAGGCAGGCGTTGGTGACCAGTTCGGACGTCATCAGCAGCACGTCCTCCACCACGGCGAGCTGCTCCTCCTGCGGGTCGTCCAGCCAACCGCGCGCGGCGAGGCTGGCGCTGACGAAGTCGCGGCACCGGCCCACCACGCCGGTCGCTCCCCCGAGGTGCAGCCGGTCCACGCCCGCCGCGCCCGTCGAACCGCCTGTGCCGTCCACCGCGAGCCTCCGCTCCTTGGTCCTGCCTGCCCTTGTCAGGACTCCCGTCCGTCCCCCGTTCTCAGGCCCCCTGCGGCGCCCCGCCGGCCGAGCGCGCCTCGGCGAGCGTCGGGTAGCGGGGGAAGAGCGTCGCGGCGCCGGTGAGGTCGAAGACCCGGGACACGCCGCGGCCCAGCCCGACCAGCTCGACAGCCCCGTCGCGCGCCTGGGCCCGGGCGCGCGCCTGCAGCAGCACGTTGAGGCCGGTGGAGTCGCAGAACCGCAGGTCGGAGAAGTCCACCAGGATGCGCGCCGAGCCCGCGTCCTCGCAGTGGTCGAGGGCCGTGCGCAGAGCGGGGGCCGTGTCGTGGTCGAGCTCCCCTGAGAGCCGCAGCAGCGCCTCCGACGCGCCGATGTCCTCGGCCACGGCGAAGCGGCTGGCGGCGGTGTCGCCGGTTTCGTCCGTGCTGGACGTCATGTGCACGCTCCCGGTTTCGGGCCGTCCCCCCTTCCGGCCATCATCTCCCAGCTGCGGGAAACGAGCAGCTCCTGCTGGGTTTTGCCCACGATCGGGAAGGTTATCCGTCGAGTGAGAGACGTCTTTCCCACGGAGGAGACGGCCATGAGCGTGCCGGACCCGACCCGGGCGGGCGGGGAGAACCACGAGCGGCAGCAGGAGCCGGAGCTGCGCACCGCCCCTCCGCAGCACTCCAGCGTCGGCGTCCACAGCGTCACCGAGACGGTGAAGTACGCCCGGGAGGAACCGGGCCCGGTCCGTGGCATGCAGTCGCTGCTCGCGCTGAACCAGGTCAACGGGTTCGACTGCCCGAGCTGCGCCTGGCCCGATCCGCCCCCGGGTGAGCGCAAGAAGGCCGAGTTCTGCGAGAACGGCGCGAAGGCCGTGGCCTGGGAGGCCACGCGCAAGCGCGTCGACCGCGCCTTCTTCGCCGCCCACTCCGTCGCCGAGCTGCGCGCGCACGACGGGTTGTGGCTGGAGTCCCAGGGCCGCCTGGTCGAGCCGATGCACCTCGCGCCGGGGGCCACGCACTTCGCCCCGATCTCCTGGCAGGACGCGCTCGCGCTGACCGCCGACCGGCTGCGCTCGATGGACGATCCGAACCGGGCCGTCTTCTACACCAGCGGCCGCACCAGCAACGAGGCGGCGTTCGCCTACCAGCTGCTGGCCCGGCGCCTGGGGACCAACAACCTGCCGGACTGCTCGAACATGTGTCACGAGTCCAGCGGCGCCGCGCTGAAACAGACGATCGGCGTGGGCAAGGGCGTGATCTCCCTTCAGGACATCACCGACCACTCCGACCTGATCATGATCGTGGGCCAGAACCCCGGCACCTGCCACCCGCGCATGCTGACCGCGCTGGAGCAGGCCAAGCGTCGCGGCGCGAAGATCATCGCCGTCAACCCGCTGCCCGAGGCCGGCTTCGGGCGCTTCCACAACCCGCAGTCCCTGCGCGGCCTGACCGCCGGCACCCAGCTGACCGACCGCCACCTGCCGATCCGCGTCAACGGCGACCTCGCCTTCTTCGCCGGGCTCAACCGCGCCCTGCTGGCGGACGAGGAGACGGCACCCGGCACCGTGCTCGACCACGACTTCATCGACCGCTACTGCGAGGGCTTCGAGGAGGCCGCGGCGGCCTGGCTCTCCCTCGACTGGGCACGGATCGAGGAGCTGAGCGGTCTGACCCGGCGGGTCATCGAGGACACGGCGGCCGACGTCACGAACGCCGACAGCGTGATCGTCTGCTGGGCCATGGGCCTGACCCAGCACCGCAACGCCGTCCCGACGATCCGCGAGATCGTCAACTTCCTGCTGCTGCGCGGCAACATCGGCCGTCCCGGCGCGGGGCCCGCACCGATCCGCGGCCACAGCAACGTCCAGGGCGACCGGACCGTGGGCATCTGGGAGAAGATGCCGGACGCGTTCCTGGACCGGCTCCGCGACGAGTTCGGCTTCGAACCGCCGCGCGCCCACGGCTTCGACACCGTCGACTCCATTCGGGCCATGCGTGACGGCAAGGTCGATGTCTTCTTCGGGCTCGGCGGCAACTTCGCCGCCGCGACCCCGGACACGACCGTCACCGAGGCGGCGCTGCAGAACTGCGCGCTGACCGTCAACGTGGCCACCAAGCTCAACCGCACGCACCTCTGCCACGGCACGGAGGCGCTGCTGCTGCCGTGCCTGGGCCGCACCGAGCGGGACCTCAAAGACGGCGTCGAGCAGTTCGTCACCGTCGAGGACTCGATGGCGATGGTGCACGCCTCGCGCGGCCGGCTGCTGCCGGGCTCGCGTGAGCTGCGCAGCGAGGTCGAGATCGTCACCGGCCTCGGCCGGGAGCTGTTCGGCGACGAGCTGGGGTGGAGCGAGATGGGCCGGGACTACTCCGTGATCCGCCGTCACATCGAGCACGTCGTCCCGGGCTTCCACGCCTACGAGGCGCGGGTGACCCGGCCGGGCGGCTTCACGCTGCCGCGCGGTCCGCACGACTCGCGCACCTTCCCCACCGCGACGGGCAAGGCCCGGTTCACGGTCAACCCGGTCACGGCGGCCGAGGTGCCCGCGGGCCACCTGCTGCTGACCACGGTCCGCTCGCACGACCAGTTCAACACGACCGTCTACGGCCTCGACGACCGCTACCGCGGCGTGCGGGGCGGCCGCCGGGTTGTCTTCGTCAGCGCGGAGGACCTGAGCGAGCTGGGTTTCCACGACGGCGAGCTGGTCGACCTGGTCAGCGACCACGCGGACGGCGAACGCCGCGCCCGGGGCTTCCGCGCCACCCGCTATCCCACCCCGCGCGGGTGCGCCGCCGCCTACTTCCCCGAGGCCAACGTGCTGGTGCCGCTGGACTCGACGGCGGAGACGAGCAACACGCCGACCAGCAAGTCCGTCGTCATCCGCCTCGAACCCGCCGTCGCACCGGTGACCGACGCCTGACGGCGGTCACACCCGGTGGTGGGTGGTGACCCGGGCGATGACGAGCACGACCACCGCGCCGAGGATGGACCACAGGATGCCGCTGGTGTGGAAGCTGTGCGACCAGTGGTGCAGCTCGAACTCGTCGCCCAGGACGCCGCCGAGGAAGGACCCGACGATGCCGAGCACGATGGTCCCGAGCACACCGATGGGATCGCGGCCCGGCACGACCAGACGCGCGACGGCGCCGGCGACGAGGCCGATGATGACGAGGTAGATCACGTACGCAGCCATACGGAGCGCCTGCCCCGTTTCGGCCGCGTCATGTGACCCGGGCGCCCGTCGAGGCCGCCCACCGGGGCCGTTAGGCTCGCCCCGCCGTCGCCCGCGCGCGCCTCCGCCGTGCCCGCATCCCGACGTTCGCCGCGCGTTCATCTGCACTTGGCCGGACGCGTCTCGTCCGTTTGACCCGTTGCTCCACGGTTCTAACCACTGTTACTTTTCACTTGTGCTGGAGCGAACATGTCTCTTCGAACCGCTGTGGGCGCGCGTAGACGGTCGGTCGGCGTCGTCGCCGCAGCAGGACTGGTGATGGCCGTGCTCTCTGCGTGTGGATCGAGCCAGGGCGCCTCTTCTGGAGGCAGCGTGGTCTCCACCGGGGCGCCCGTGCCGCTGGTGGTGTACTCCGCCCAGGGCTACGACCAGGCCATGGTCACCGCCTTCCAGAAGGCCACCGGCATCCCCACCAAGCTCGTCGACGACAGCACCGGCCCGCTGCTGGCCCGCGTCCAGGCCGAGCGCGGCAACCCGCAGTGGGGCGTGCTGTGGGTGGACGGCGACGAGGCGTTCGCCGCGCTCGACCAGGCAGGGATGCTGGTCAAGAACTTCGAGCCGAGCGTGCAGCTGAACGCGGCCGGCCAGGCCGTCGTGCCCAAGGACAAGAGCTACGTGCCGACCGGCCTGACCGTCACCGCGGCCCTGGTCTACGACGCGAGCAGGACCCCGAACCCGCCGACCAGCTGGCAGGACCTGCTCACCCCCGCCTGGAAGGGCGCGGTGGGCATGAACGACCCGGCCGTCTCCGGCCCGACCTACCCGTTCGTCGCGGGCATGCTCAACCAGCTCGGCGGCGACAGCCAGGGCGAGGCCTTCTACAGCTCGCTCAAGTCCAACGGCCTGCACGTCTTCCAGACCAACGGCGACACCCTGCACGCGCTGCAGACCGGCCAGATCAAGGTCGCCCTGATCCAGAGCTCCGCCGGCATCGCCGCCGGGATCAAGGACAAGAACATCAAGACCGCCTACCTGCCCAAGGTCACCTCGCTGCCCAGCGTCATCGGCATCGACGGCAAGGTCTCGGCGCAGGAGCGGTCCGAGGCGGAGAAGTTCGCCTCCTTCGTGCTCAGCCCCCAGGGCCAGCAGGTGATGCTGACCGGCGACCGCAACGGCGACTCCCTGTACTGGCCCATCGTCCAGGGCGTCACTCCCGACCCGGAGCTGCCCGCCCTGGAGTCGGTGCCCACCCAGGCGATCGACCCCTACGTCTGGGGCCCCAAGGAAGGCACCGTCAACACCTGGTTCAGCAACACGATCGTCCACTGACCCATGACCGACACCACGCTCACCCCTGGCCCGCGCGCCGCCGCGCGCGCGGACCAGGCGTCCCCGGCCGGGCCCCGGCGTCTGGCCCGGCTGCTGCGCCCGCAGGTCGCGGGTGCCCTGCGGCTGCTGCCCTGGGGACTGTTCGCCGCGGTGCTGCTGCTCCCGGTCGCCGGGTTCCTGCTGGTCGCCGTCTCGCCGCGGCTCTTCGGCCAGGGCGACGCCTGGTTCACCTGGGCGCCGTTCCAGCAGGTGCTGTCCGGGTGGACGGCGCACGCGCTGCTCGACTCGCTCGCCGTCGGCCTGGGGGCAGCGCTGCTGGCCACCGTCGTCGCGCTGGCGCTCGCCTGGCTGACCGAGCGCACCACGCTCGCCGGACAGGGCGTATGGCGGGTGCTGCTGTGGGCGCTGCTGCTGGCCCCCTCCTACCTCGAATCGCTGGGGTGGACCTGGCTGGTGGAGCCGCAGGGCGTGCTGGCCCGGCTCCTCGGGCAGGACCCGGTGGGGCTGCGGTCGGTGGTGCTCGGACCGGCCGGGGTGATCTGGGTGCTGGCCTCGCGCGGCGTCCCCTTCGCCTACCTGGCCGTCACCGCGCTGCTGCGGGGCCTGGGCCGGGAGTTCGAGGACGCCGCCCGCACCCACGGCGGCGGGCGCCTGGCCACGGCCCGGGTCGTGCTGCCGATGCTCGCGCCCGCGCTGTGGGCCGCGTTCGCGATCGTGTTCGCGGAGTCGATCTCCGACTACGGCGTGGCCGCGACCCTCGCCTCGCAGGGGAACTTCCCGCTGCTGACCGGCGCGATGGAGCAGTCCATCTCCACCTTCCCGGCCGACTTCCCGCTCGCCTCGGCGATGGGCTGGCTGCTGCTGGCCCTGGTCGGCCTCGCCCTGCTGGCGCAGCGCCGCTCGCTGCGCGGGCGCAGCTACCAGGTACTGTCCGGGCGCACCCGCCCGGCCCGCCGGGCCCGCCTCGGCGCGCTGCGGCAGACGGCGGCACTGGTCGGCGTCGGCGGCTTCTTCCTCGCCGCCGCGGGCGTGCCCGCCTTCGGCGCGGCGGCGGCCTCGCTGCTGCCGTCCGGCGGCAAGGTCACCACCGCGTCGCTGAGCCTCGCCAACTTCCGCCACGTGCTGCGCTCGGGCGAGCTGATCTCCGCGCTCGGCTACTCGGCACGGCTCGCGGCCATCACCGCGTGCGCCGCCGTGATCCTGGGCGCGGTCGCCGGACGCGCGCTCGCCCGCCAGGGCGGAGGCCGGGCCGGACGCCTGCTGGACCTGCTGCTCCTCGCGGCGATCGCGCTGCCGAGCGTGCTGCTCGCCAGCGGCTACATCTTCACCTACAACCTGCCGTTCGCCTCCGAACTCGGCATCGACCTGTACGGGACGACGACGCTGCTCGTTCTCGGCTATCTCGCGGGCGCGCTGCCGTCGGCGGCGCGGCTGCTGTCCGGGCCGCTCGGCCAGGTCAGCGACTCGCTGCTGTGGGCGGCCCGGATCCACGGCCGCCGTCCGGTGTCGGCCTGGGCCGGGGCCGTGCTGCCGCTGGTGGCCGGCTCGCTGGTGTGGACCTGGCTGATCGCCTTCTGCGGCACGCTGCTGGAGCTGCCGGTGTCCCAGCTGCTCGCCCCGCCCGGCCAGGAGCCGCTGTCGGTGGCGATCACCCGGCAGTTGCAGGGCTACGACCTGGGCGCGGGCGCGGCGATGACCGTCGTCGTGGTCGCCGGTTCGCTCGTCCTGATCGGTCTCGTGCTCGGCGCTGTGCGCCTGTTCCTTCCCGCGGCCCGACGTCTGGAGGCCCTCGCATGACCGCCACGACCACTCCCGCCACGAGCGCTCCCGCCACGACCGCTCCCGGCACGACCGACGCCCTGGTGGTGGAACGCCTGAGCAAGTCCTTCGGCGCGACCCGGGTCCTCGACGAGGTCTCCTTCTCCGTCGAACCGGGCCGCTTCCTGGTCCTGCTGGGCCCGTCCGGGTCCGGCAAGACCACGCTGCTGCGCTGCCTGGCGGGCATCGAGCGCGCCGATGGCGGCGGTATCCGGCTGGGCGAGCGGACACTGGCCGAGGGCCGCACCCACCTGCCGCCGGACCGGCGCGAGCTGGCGATGGTGTTCCAGGACTACGCGCTGTGGCCGCACATGACCGCAGCCGAGAACGTCGCCTACGCGCTCCGGCGCAGGCGGCCCACGAAGGAGCAGTCCGCGGCCCAAGTCGCGGCCTGCCTGGACCGCGTCGGCCTCGGCGCGCACGCCGAGCGCTACCCGCACCAGCTCTCCGGGGGCCAGCAGCAGCGCGTCGCGCTCGCCCGGGCGCTGGTCGCGCGGCCCGGCCTGCTGCTCTTCGACGAGCCGCTGTCCAACCTCGACGCGGACCTGCGCGAGCGGCTGCGCGTGGAGATCGCGGCGCTGACCCGCGAGAGCGGCGCGACGGTCGTCTACATCACCCACGACCAGGCCGAGGCGTTCGCGCTCGCCGACACCGTCGGCGTGCTGGAGCAGGGCCGCCTGGTCCAGCTCGCCGGGCCCGAGGAGGTCTACCAGCGCCCCGCCAGCCCGTTCGTGGCCCGCTTCACCGGGCTGGCGGGCGAGCTGACCGGGCGCGCCACCGGCGCACCGCACGTCGGCCGGGTCATGTGCGCCACCCCGGCCGGCTCCCTGGTGGCCACGGCCATGGGCGCGCACGACGACGACGCGGCGGTCCAGGTCCTGATCCGCCCGGCCGCGGTCACCCTCGCGGAGGAGCCCGGCGACCCCGCCGACGGCCGCACCGCACCCCTCGCCTCACAGAGCCTGACGGGCACCGTCGCCGACACCGCCTATCGCGGGCGCGGCTACGACCACGTCGTGGAACTCGCGGACGGCTCCCGCCTCACCGGCGTCTTCGACCGGCGGGCCTGCCCGCGCGGCGCACGCGTCCGGGTCACCTTGGACCCTGACGGGTGCTTCGCCTACCCCGCGTCCTCCGCCCGGCCCACCGGGGCTGGACAGGACGCCGCTCCATTGTCCGACCGCACACCCGTGGAGGTCCCATGACCATTCGTCGCCGCCCCTGTTCACACCCTGGAGGTGACCGATGACGACCTTCGTGCTCTTCGTCACCGTCCTGCTCGCCTGCGCGGTCGAGGCCGTGGAGGCGCTCACGATCGTGCTCGCCGCCGGCACCAGCCGCCACTGGGGCTCCGCCTGGCAGGGCACCCTCGCCGCGCTGCTGTCGCTGGCGGTGACCGTCGCGGTGCTCGGCCCCGCGGTCGGGCAGATCCCGCTCGGGGCGCTGCGCCTGATCGTCGGCGCACTGCTGCTGGTCTTCGGCCTGCAGTGGCTGCGCAAGGCCATCATGCGGGGCTCGGGGTACAAGGCCCTGCACGACGAGACGCAGGCCTACGCCGACGAGGTCGCGGCCGCGTCCGCAGCCGTCCAGGGCGGCCGGGGCCGGGTCAAGGACTGGTACGCGTTCACGCTGTCCTTCAAGGGCGTCTTCCTCGAGGGCCTGGAGGTCGCGTTCATCGTCGTCACCTTCGGCGACAACCAGCACGACATCCCCGTCGCGGTGCTGGGCGCCGTCGTCGCCGTCGCGATCGTGACCGTCGCCGGGTTCGCGGTGCGCGCGCCGCTCGCGCGGGTGCCGGAGAACACGATGAAGTTCGTCGTCGGCACCATGCTCACCGCCTTCGGCGTCTTCTGGGCCACCGAGGGCGCGGGCGCGAACTGGCCCGGCTCCGACGCCGCGCTGCTGGTCGTCGTCCCGGCCGTGGCGCTGCTGGCCCTCGGCTACACCTCCGTGCTGCGCCGTGCCCGCGCCGCGGGCACGCTGCGCACGGTCCACCCCACCGAAGGGAGCCTCACATGAGCGTCGTCGAACGCACTGTCTCGGCCCTGCGGTCGTTCGGCCGCTTCTGGTACGACTTCGTCGTCGGCGACGACTGGCGCGTCGCCCTCGGCGTCGCCGTGGCACTCGCCGCCACCTGGGGCCTGACGCAGTCCGGGGTCAACGCGTGGTGGCTGGTGCCGCTGGCCGTCGCCCTGCTGCTGGGCCTGTCGCTGCTCCGGGTGGTCAGGGCCGCCCGCGCCGCCGCGACGGGGTCGGGCGGCGCCTCCTGAGCGTCCGGCACGTCCTGGGCACGGCTCCGGCCCCGTCCGGAGCCTGAATCCGCCCGCGGGAGGGGGTGGCCTCAGCGGCCCTCCCCCTCCTCGGCGTAGACGCGGCCTGCGTACTCGTCCAGGACCTTCGCGCAGCGCTCCAGCGCCGCGGCCGCCGCGGTCTTGCCCGAGGCGCCCAGCACGTCCCGCGCCTCGACCTTCGCGAACCAGTTCCGCAGCTTCACCAGGTCCTCGTCGTTCTCCTCGAGCTCCGCGTAGGTGAAGTGCTCGGCCCGGTACTCCTTCTCGATCTGCCCGAGGAAGTCCTCGCAGCGGTCGACGATCTCCTCGTACTCGTCGTTGCGGGCCGCGTTGAACTGGTCCTCCATCTCGGCGCCGCCGCCGAGGACGCCCGCGTCGAGCAGCGACGCGGTGCCGCCCATCTCCACGATCTCCTTGCGCAGCAGGCGCAGCGCCCGCTCCGCCGCCGTGCTCGCGGGCAGCGCGGCCACCGAGTTCTGCAGGTAGATGGCGCCCATCCCCTTGATCTTCCGCCACACGCCGGCACGCAACCGCGTCGGCTCCGCCGGGATCTTGTAGACCAGCACCAGCCAACGCAGGCCCTGGGCCTGCCCCTCCGAGGCGCTCTGCCCCACGTCCGTCCTCCCGCACATGCTTGCTGCTACCTGCACGTTACTGGGTGGAAGTGACGCGCAGGCGACGCCTCACTCCGCGCTCGCCGCGCCCGCCGCCGCCTGCGCGGGCGGCCGCAGCAGGTCCCAGCGGCGGTCGGCCTCCAACTGCGCGGCCAGCGAGACGAGTCGGGTCTCGCTCGCCGCCGGGCCGAGCAGCTGGCAGCCGATCGGCAGGCCCGCCGAGGTGAACCCCGCAGGCACGTTCACGCCGGGCCAGCCGAGGACGTTCCAGGGCCAGGCGTAGGGGCAGGTCGTGATCATCGTCCGGTCCATGGCGGACGGGCCCAGCTTGTCGGTCGCGCCGACGCGGGGCGGCGGGGCGGCCGTGGTCGGCGTCAGCAGGACGTCGACGTGCTCGAAGACCGCGCCGATCCGCCGTTGCAGCGGACGCTCGGCCGCGCGGGCCGCGCGCAGCACGGGGCCGTCCAGGAGCGCGCCCCTGCGGATGTTGCTGCGGGTGCGCGGATCGAGCAGCGCGGCGTCGGGCACGCGGCGGGCCCAGGCCCGGATGCCCGCGAGGGCGCGCGGCAGCTGGGCCGGACCCACCAGGCCGTAGCGCGGCCCGGCCTCGATCACGTCGTGGCCCAACCGGGCCAGGGTTTCAGCCAGTTCGAGCGTCGCGGCACGGATCTCCGGGTCCAGCCGCAGCGGGTGGACCGCCCAGGCGGTGTGGAAGGACAGCCCGATGCGCAGACGGCCCGGCTCACGTCCGGCCGCGGGCAGGATCGCCTCCGGGGCGAGCCGGTGCGGGTCCCCCGGGGCGTTGCCGGAGGCGACGTCCAGCAGCAGGGCGGCGTCGGCGACGGTCCGCGCCAGCGGACCGAGCACGGTCAGGCCGTGGAAGGGCTCCGGCTCGGGCCAGGCGGAGACGCGGCCGCGCTGCGGCTTGATGCCGACCAGGTGGGTCCAGGCGGCAGGGATCCGGATCGACCCGGCCCCGTCGGAGCCGATCGCGGCGGGCACGACCCCGGCCGCGACCGCGGCGGCGGCTCCGCCGGAGGAGCCGCCGGGACTGCGTTCGAGGTCCCACGGATTGCGGGTGGCGCCGAAGCCGCGCCCCTCGGTGAAGGCCCACTGACCGATCTCGGGCGTGTTGGTCTTCCCGACGACGACGGCCCCGGCCGCGCGCAGCCGCCGCACCACCTCGGCGTCGGCCCGTGCGACGGGGAACTCCCCGGCGCACCCGAACGCCGTGGGCTCCCCCGCGATGTCGGTGTCGTCCTTGATCGCCACCGGCACGCCGAGCAGCGGCGCCCGCTCCCCGGCGGCGAGCCGCCGGTCCGCCTCCTGCGCCTCCGCGAGCGCGGCCTCGGCCCGCACCCGCCGGAACGCGTTCAGCGTCGGCTGGGTCTCCGTCACCCGCGCGAGCGCCTGCTCGACGGCGGCCCGGGAGCTGAGCTGCCCCTCCCTCAGCAGCGCGGCCAGCTCGACGAGTCCGGGGTGCGGGCGGTTCGCGGGGGTCATGGTGAGGCGTCCGCTTCTGTCGCAGGTCCTGTCACGGGGCGATTCCTACTGCACAGTAACGGAGTGCCATGCGGTTCGCGGGCACTTCGTGTTCGGGGGCGAGGGCGCTGCCCCTGCCGGAGCCGACCGCGTCCGGCGCGGGGCTGGTCTGGCGGGGCCGGGCCCTGGTCACCGTCCGCAGTTCGGCCTGAGCCGTACGGCCACCGGGCCGGGCCCCCAGCCCGCGACGACGTGACTCCATGACGGTGCGACAGACGTGACAGCGGAGCGGTCAGGTGCGCGGCACGAGGGCGACCGGGCAGTCCGCCTGGTGCAGGACGTGCTGGACCACCCGTCCCAGCGGCGGGGCGAAGCGGGGGTGTTCGCGCTCCGCGCCGAGCACCACCAGCGCGGCGTCCTCGGAGGCCCTGACCAGCGGCGCCTCGGGGGCGCCCTCGGCGATCTCGGTCCGCACCGCCACCGTCGGATACGCCTCGCGCGCGGCGGCGAGCAGCTCGGTCAACCCCTCGGACTCCTCCTGGTCGCGCTTCACCCGCTCCTCGGTGGAGGCCGTGGCGAGGCCGGGATAGGCCGCGACCACGCTCCAGGCCCGGACGGCGAGGAGCGGCGAGCCCCGCCTGGCCGCCTCGGCGAACGCGAACGCGACCGTGTCGGGCTCCTGCGTGGCGCCGACGCCGAGGACGACCGGCGCTCCGGGGAGGGACGCGCCCCGGTCCGGCACCACCACGACCGGGCACGGGGCGTGCGCGGCCAGGCCCTGGCTGACGGATCCGACCACCAGGGAGGCGACCCGCCCGTAGCCGCGGCTGCCGGTCACCAGCAGGTCCTCCGGGCGGGCGAGGCCGATCAGCCCCGGCAGGGGCGCGTCGTCCACCAGGCTCGTGGTGGTCGTCAGCGCGGGGCGGCCGTCGCGTGCCCGCCGTTCGGAGTCGGCGAGCAGCGTCCGGGCCGCGCGGTCGGCCTCCTCGAAGGCGGCCTGGTGCGAGATCGCGGCGAGCCGAGAGGCGCCGGCCCCGCGGGCGTGCACGATCCGCAGCGGCCATCCGCGCAGCCGCGCCTCGTCCGCGGCCCAGTCCACAGCGGTGGCGGCGTGCTCGGACGGGTCGACGCCGACGACGACCTGCGGCCCATCCTGTGGGGTCATCCGTGCGCCTCCTTCGACAGCAGCTCGATGCTAAGTCGCGGGAGAGCGGCGCGCCTTTCGACGCGTCAGGACGTCACTTCGCGTTCCCTCCCCCGACGCGCGGGCTCGCGCGGAGAGGCCGACGGCGCCGAGGGCCCCTCGTCGAGCGGCTCGTCGGTGAGCGCGCTCCAGGAGACGGGACCGAGCAGGTCCGCGAAGCGCTGGAAGACGTCGAGGAACAGGTCGTCGATGGCCAGCAGCCCGACCAGGCAGCCCTGGACCAGGACCGGGAGCCGTCTTCGGCCGCTGCGCCGGAAGTCGCGGTAGGCGTCGGCGAGGTCCGCGTCGGCGTCGACGGTGACCACCGGCTCGGACATCACGGTCGTCACCGGCGCGGACGGGTCGAGGCCGAGAGCGACCGCACGGACCGCGATGTCGCGGTCGGTCACCACACCGAGAGGGACCCCGTCGGCCGTGACCAGGACGCAGCCCACGTCGTGGGCGCGCATGGACTCGGCGGCCCGTCGGATCGAGTCGGACGGTCCGACGGTGACCGTCGGTGAGTTCATCACGTCGCGGACGCGCATGGTTCGTTCACCCCACCGGATGCGTGGCGCGGAGGTCGTCCTCCGGATCAAGAGTTGGGCACGGGCCGGGTGCGGCACAGTGGCCGGACGGGCCACGAAGGGAGGGCCGATGGTCCCTGGCGCTCCGGAATGCACTGCGCTCACAGGCCGTTGTCGATGGGGTACGGCGAGCGGTTCTCGAAGAGGTGGGCAGCATGGACACGAACGCAGACGACCTTCACCGCGTGGGCTTCACCACCGTGTGCGGGCGGCGGATCCGCATCGGCGAGTTCCGCGTGGGCACGGGCCGGGGTGCGGGCGCGCACTCGCGCGTGACGCTGGACGTCGGCCCGGAGCCGGGCGGGGTGTCCCGCGCCTGGGCGGGTCTGACGCCGGCAGAGGCCCGGGCGCTCGCCGCGCTTCTGGTCCGCCAGGCCGGCGAGGCCGAGGCCGAGGAGACCGCACCGGGCCGGTGACGGCGTCGCGTGTCCCTGCGCCCACGTGTTCCCGGCGCTTACTCCGGACGGTGGCAGACGGCCTCGATATTGTTGCCGTCAGGGTCCCGGACGAAGACCCCGTAGTAGGCGTCGTGGTACTCGGGCCACAGGCGGGGCGCGTGCAGCACCTCGGCTCCGGCCGAGACGGCGGCGCGGTGGAAGGCGTCCACGGCGGCGCGGTCGGGCGCGGCGAAGGCCAGATGCGCCTCGCGGAAGCCCTCGCCGGTCGTGCGTGGACCGATCCAGAAGGACGGCTGCCCGCCCACGCCGTAGCCGACGACCTGGCCGAAGTCCATCACCCTGGTCCCGCCGACGGTCAGCAGCACCGCGTCGTAGAACGCCGCGCTGGCCGCGGTGTCGGCGCACTGGATCGACACGTGATCGAGCATGCGGCCATCTTCGCCCACGCCTCCCCTCCGAGTGGGTGCGCCGCGCCGCACGGCGCAGCCGTCCGCCCGGCCCGGAGCGGCCGGGCGGACTACGATCGAAACGCGGGACGCCGCGCGGGACGCGGAGGTTCCGCGTGCGCAGGCGCCTTGAGGGAGCCGACCGCCATGCACGTCGAGACCATGCACGTCGAAGCGAACTGAGCGGCCCGGGACGAGCGGCGAGGAGCGGTGTCCGGGCTTCCGGAGACGGCCGGGCCGGGCGCCCCCGACCCCGATGCCCCGCGTCGTGCCTGGCGGCGCTACGCCTGGTGGATCAGCGCTGCGGCCGTGGCGGTGGCGGGCGGGCTGTTCGCCCTGACGCACCGGCGCGAGCTCGACGCCGCCCTGCGGCTGCTGCACCGGGTCGACCTGGACCGGCTCGCGGTGGCGGGCGCCCTGGAGGCGGTCTCCGTCGTCGCGCTGGCCGCCCTGGAGCGGTGGCTGCTGCGTGCGGCGGGTTCACCCGTGCGCCTGGGCACGGTCACCGCGATCACCACCGGCGCGAACGCGATGTCCGGGGCCCTGCCGGGCGGCGGTGTGCTCTCACTGGGCTGGACCGTGCGCCAACTCCAGCGCCGTAGCGTCGCCTTCGCGACGGCCGCCGCGGCGCTGGCGGCGGCGGGCGCGGTGAGCATCGTCGTCCTGGTGCTGCTGCTGACGCTCGGCGCGCTGGTCGCCGATCCGGCCGGCCCCGCACCCGGACTGCGCGAGGGGGTGCTGCTCGGCGTCGCGTCGGCCGCGGCGCTGGGCCTGGTGCTGGCCGCGCTGTCCCTGTGGCCCCGCCTGCGCCGGGCGGGCGCGCGCGGTTGGCGGGGTCTGGGCGCGGGACGGCCGGGCGTGGCCCGGTTCCAGGCCTCCGTCGAGGGCATCGGGCGCGAACTGCACCGCCTCGGTCCCGACCCGCGCGGGTGGGGGCGACCGCTGCTGCTCTCGGCGCTCAACTGGTCCTGTGACGCGGGCTGCCTGGCGGCCTGCCTGTGGGCGCTTCGGCTGCCGGTGCCCTGGCGCGGCTTCCTGCTGGCCTACACGCTCATCCAGCTCCTCGGCAGTCTGCGGGTGACGCCCGGGAGCCTCGGGATCACCGAGGCCTCCCTGACCGCCCTGCTCGTCGTCTACGGCCTGCCGGCCAGCCAGGCCATCGCGGCGACGTTGCTCTACCGGGGCCTCAGTTTCTGGGCGCTGCAACCGATCGGCTGGGCCTGCTGGCTCGGCGTCACCCTGCACCGGCCCAAGGCGTCGACGGCCTGACCCCGCACCGGCCCAGGACGTCGACGGCGCGAACCCGGCCTCAGCGGCCGAACCCGGCGGCGAGCAGCATCTCCCTGGCCAGCCGCGCAGTGCGGCGGACCTCGTCGGGGTCCACGGGTGCGCCGGGCACCGACTCCAGGCCGCCGGTCAGCTGGTCGAGGACCTCGGCCAGGGCCGTGACCTGGCCCTCCAAGAGCTCCACGCGCTCGCGCAGCGCCTCCTGGTCGTGGCCGGTCGGCCGGGACGCCCCGGCCTTCCCGGACACGGCGACGGCGGGGCCCGTGACCGGCGCCGCGGCCGGAGCGGCAGCTGCGGGAGCAGCCGTCCCGGCAGCACCAGGGCGGACCGGAGCGCCGGACGGGACGGGGCTGATCAGGCCGTAGTGGCCGTCGTAGCGGCCGTACAGGACGCTGCCGCGGCCCGTCTCCGCGTCGCGGAAGAAGAGGAAGGGGTAGTCCGTGGCGTCCAGGCGCTCCCTGGCCTCGTCCTCGGTCAGCACCGGCGCGGGCGTCTTCAGCACGCTCACCGGCAGCGCGAACGGCGCGAGGCGCTCGGGCTGCGGCGCGAGCTGTGCGAGCCGGAACGGGCCCGGCCCGAACCGGTAGACCACGCTGTCCTGTCCACTGCCGGACTCGGTGAAGAGGCGGAAGTCGTAGTCCATCATCTCCATGGTCAGCGCCGCCTGGTCGACCGTCTCCTCGGCCAGGGTGAAGTTCTTGCGGCGCACCACCGTCCGCTCGCCCCGGGGCAGGTCCAGCCGCACCGGCCGCCGCACGGCCTCGGTGCCGTCGCGCCAGTCCAGCGGCCCGGACCCGTCGACGTCGTAGCCGGGCTCCCAGCGGCGGGCCCACTCCAGGCGCGTCAGCTGCACGGTCAGACGCGCGCGCAGCAGCGCGATCGCGTCCGTCATCGTGTGGGCGGCGACCTGAGCCCGCACCAGCCGCCCGTCGACGTCGACGAGCGCCTGGGCCACCGCAGCCCGTCCCTCCTTGTGCCGGGACCGGGCCAGCCGGACCTGCGCCGAGCGCACCGGCAGCCGCGACTCCGCCAGCACCTCCTCCACGGTCGAACGCGCCAGGTCGCTGGTGCTCGGGGACAGCTCCCCGAGCACGGCCACCTGCAGCTCGGGCAGGCCCTGCGGACGGTCTTCGTGGTCCATGACGTGTACCCCCGTGAGGTCGGGTCCCTGATACCACTGTGAGCCGTCCGCCGTCGCGCGGCACTCGGGACGGCCCCGCCCGGGCGGCGTATCCCCGGGAGGACCGGGCAGGAACCAGCCAGGAGTACGACCAGCCCGACGCGAACACCGCCCATGACGATGCGGAGGCCGGACTCGCAGCGCGAAGGAGAAGGACGATGCGATCACGGTTCGCTCCCGACCGGCAGTTGACGGCACGGATGGCCTTCGTCCTGCTGCTGCTCGCCCTGGTGTACGCGGCGTTCGTCGCCGCGCTGGTGCTGCTGCTCAAGTCGGTCGTGCTGATCGTGGTCGTCGCGGCCGGCGTGCTGGTGCTGCAGTTCTGGTTCTCGGACAAGATGGCCATGTTCGCGATGCGCGCCCACGAGGTCTCCCCCGAGCAGGAGGCGCGGCTGCACGGAGCCGTCGACCGGCTGTGCGCGCTGGCGGACATGCCCAAACCGCGGGTGGCCGTCTCCGAGACGGACCTGCCGAACGCCTTCGCCACCGGGCGCAGCGCGGACCACGCGGTGCTGTGCGTCACCCGGGGCCTGCTGCGGCGGCTGGAGGGCGACGAACTCGACGGCGTCCTGGCCCACGAGCTCTCCCACGTCGCGCACCGGGACGTCACGGTCATCACCGCGGCCTCGTTCCTGGGGGTGCTCGCGGGGCTGATGGTCCGGATGGCCTTCTACTCCGAGCTGCTCGGCGGACGCCGCCGCGACCAGAACACCGCGCTGCTGCTGGCCCTGGTGATGGCCGTGTCCGCGACCGTCTACCTACTGAGCCTGCTGCTGATCCGGGCCCTGTCCCGCTACCGGGAGCTGGCCGCGGACCGCTCGGCGGCGCAGCTCACCGGGCGCCCCTCGGCGCTGGCGTCCGCGCTGGTGAAGGTGAGCGGCGAGATCGCCCGCATTCCCACCCAGGACCTGCGCACAGCCCAGGCGTTCAACGCCTTCCTGTTCGCTCCGGCCCTGTCCGGCGACTCCGGTGTGGCGTCGATCCTGTCCACGCACCCGAGCCTGCAGCGCCGCCTGGACGCGCTGGCCGCGCTCTCCAAGGAGTTGGGCGAGCCGTCGGCGGCCGCGGAGTAGGACCGTGCTGCCTGAGCCGTTCGAGCCGCCCGAGCGGTGCGACCGGCCTCAGCCGTGCTCGGCGGCGCTGAGGGCCGCCTTGGTGGTCCGCAGGGAGGTCTCCAGGACGGTGAGCCGGTGCTGCGGCGCCATCAGGTTGGCGCCCATGGCGGCCAGGTCCTCGGGGCCTGGGACGAGCACGTGCACCTGGGTGCCCGCGTCGCGCACCTCACGGGCCTCGCGCAGCAGGCGGGCCGTGGAGCCGCGGCGCAGCCGGCGCTCCACCCGCGCGGGGATGCTGTGCGGGTGGTCGGTCTCGCGGGCGCAGGTCGGCGCCAGCACGTACACCTCGTCCAGCGGTTCGCCCGCCACCAGGTCGACGTTGGTGTCCGACCAGGCGCAGCCGTCCACGTAGCGGCGGCCGTCGATGCGCACGGGCTCGAACCACGAAGGCAGCGCGCAGGAGGCCGTCACCGCCGAGCCGAGGTCGGTGGGCGGCGCCCCCGGCGTCCCGAAGAGCACCCGGGTGCCGGTGTCGAGATCCACCGCGACCACCCGCAGGGCGGGGGTGTCCGGCCAGTGGTCGTCCATGCGCAGCTGGTGGAAGAGGTCGCGCACACCGCCCAGGCTGCCCCGGCCAGGGGGCGCGGCGGCGGCGAGCACGGTGGTGAGCGGCATCCGGTGCGGGTGCTCGACGAGGTCGAGCAGCAGTCTCAGCGAACCGAACCCGGGTCGGGGAATGCGCGGCAGCGCGCCGCCCACCCAGGTGTCGTAGTCGAGCCGGACCCCGCCCACCGGCCCGGCGACCTCCGCGAGGCCGCGCTGGTGGTCGAGCAGCTCCGTGGCGCTCGCGCCGACGGCGAGCAGGGAGCCGACGATGGCGCCGGCGGAGGTGCCCAGGATGACGTCCGCGCCGCGCGGGTCCCAGCCGGTGGCGTCCTCCAGGGCGCACAGCGCGCCGACGGCCCAGGCCGCGCCCAGGCTTCCGCCGCCGCCGATCACCAGGCCGCGGCGCGGCGCGGCAGGCCCGGGAGGAGCATCAAAGGTTCCCTGTTCCCCCCGATCCGCCGTCCGGCCTGCCATGGCTGTCGCCACCTTCCTGCCGTGCCCGGTCCCCCGCGACGCCGGGTGGGCGTCCGCCGGATGGCCGGATTCCTCCAGGGTCCATGATCCGGCGCGCCCGCGCGAGCCAGGAGCGCCGGTCAGGTGGCACGAGTCGGCTCGAATCGCCCGTCACGAGGACGGTGCGGGTCGCTCGGCGCGAGGGGCGACACGGTCAGGTGGTGAGCACCATCCGGAAGCGGGCCTGGCCGGCCAGCATCCGCTGGTAGGCCTCGTCGGCCTGGGCCAGCGGCAGCGTCTCGTTGACCGGGCGGATGCCGTGCAGGGCGCTGAAAGCCATGGTGTCCTCGACGTCCTGGGCGGTGCCGGAGGGGTGGCCGCGGACGATCCGCGCGGGCATGATCAGCTGTCCGGGGTTGATCGTCAGCGGCACCGCGTCGATGCCGACCACCACCAGCTCGCCGCGGGGCGCGAGACCGTCCACGGTCGCACTGATGGCCTCGGAGTTGGCGGCGGTGGCGAGCACGACGTTGGCCCCGCCCAGCGACTGCAGGGCCGACGCGACGGCGGAGGGGTCGCTGCTGTCGACGTAGTGGTGCGCGCCCAGCTCCTTGGCGAAGTCCGCCTTGGCCGCGCCGCGCGCGATCGCGATCGTCTCGAACCCCATCGCGACCGCGTACCGCACCGCGAGGTGGCCGAGGCCGCCGATGCCGAGGATCGCCACCCGGTCGCCGGGCCGTGCGCCGCTGCTGCGCAGCCCGTTGAAGGTGGTCACGCCCGCGCAGCCCAGCGGCGCCGCGTCCTCGGCCGAGAGCCCGTCCGGAATGCGGGCGAGGGCGTCGAAGGGCACGACCACCGACTCCGCGTATCCGCCGTCGTACGCCCATCCGGGGACCTTGAGGTGGGGACAGACGATGAAGTCGCCCTGCCGGCACGGGGTGCAGACCCCGCAGCTGCCGCCGAACCAGCCGACCCCGACCCGGTCGCCCACCGCCCACACGTCGGGCGTCCCCTCGCCCACCTCGGCGATCCGGCCGGCGATCTCGTGGCCGGGGACCAGCGGGTAGCGCAGCCCGGGGAGGACGTTGTTGACCATGTACACATCGCTGTGGCAGACGCCGCAGGCCTCCACGGCGATGCGCACGTGCCCGGGGCCGGGCGGCACGAGCTCCCGGTCGACGACGGCGAACCGCTCACCCGCGGCCGCGACCTGTGCGGCTCTGTACGTTCCCATAGGCTTCCTCCTGTCGGGTCGCCCCCCGGGCCAGTAGACGCCCCGCCGCCCACCCGCGCACGCCGACCCGCGCCGTCGCCCGTTCAGTCTTCGGGGACGGACTGCTCGGCCCAGATCGTCTTGCCGCGCGCGACGTAGCGGGTGCCCCAGTTGTCGGCGAGCTGCGCGACCAGGAACAGGCCCCGGCCGCCCTCGTCGGTGTCGCCGGCGTGGCGCAGGTGCGGCGAGGTGCTGGAGCTGTCGGAGACCTCGCAGATCAGGGACCCGTCGCGGATCAGACGCAGCCGGAACGGCTCCCTTCCGTGGCGGAGCGCGTTGGTCACCAGCTCGCTGACGATCAGTTCGGTGAGCGGCGCCGCCTCGTCCAGCCCCCAGGACGCCAGCTGCCGCGAGGTCTCGGCGCGGGCGCGGGAGACCTCGGCCGGGTCGGCGGACAGGTCCCAGGTGGCGACCCGGTCGGGCGGCAGGATCCGGGTGCGCACCAGGACCAGGACGGCGTCGTCGCCGGGATCGCGGGACGTGAGCGTCGCGTCGACGGCGCTCTGGCACAGCTCGTCGAGCGACCTGGCGTGGGCGGTGAGCCCGGCGAGCAGGCGCGGCACGTCGAGGCCGGGCTTCGGCCGCCGCTCCTTGACGAGTCCGTCCGTCCACAGGGCCAGCACGCTTCCGTCGGCCAACTCGAGGTCCGTCGCCTCGAACGGGAGCATGGCCAGCCCCAGCGGAGGCCCGGGCACGAGGTCGACGGGGCGGGCGCTGCCGTCCGGCCGGACGACGATGGGAGGCGGGTGCCCGGCGCTCGCCACGCTGGCACGGCCGGTCACCCGGTCGTAGACGAGGCACAGGCAGGTGCCGCTGATCCCCGGCGTCTCGGGCTCCTCGGGGGTCCGGATGGCCGTCGGCGTGTCGATCTGCCGGTGCACCAGCGCGTCGAGTCGCCACAGCAGCTCGTCGGGCGGCAGATCCATGGTGGCCAGGGTGCGGATGGCCGTGCGCAGCCGCCCGGCGCGGGCCACCGCGTGGATGCCGCGGCCGGTGACGTCGCCGACGACCAGGGCGACCCGGGCGCCGGAGAGCGGGATCACGTCGAACCAGTCCCCGCCCACGCCCGCGTGGGCCTCGGCGGGCAGGTACCGGTGCGCGGTCTCCAGCGGGCTCGGGTCGGGCACGTTGCCGCGCAGCAGCAGGCTGCGCTGGAGGGTCAGCGCGGCGCGGTGCTCCTCGGTGTAGCGGCGCGCGTTGTCGATGCTGACGGCGGCGCGGCCGACCAGGTCCCGGGCCAGGGCCAGGTCCTCCTGGTCGAAGGGGCCCGGGAGCCGCCAGCGGTAGAAGTGCGCGAGGCCCAGGGTGACCGTGCGGGCCTTGAGCGGCACCGTGATCAGCGAGTGCGTGCCGGCGGCCAGGATCTTGGCGGCCCGTAGCGGGTCCTGGGCCAGCCAGTCGGCCGCCCGGTCGAGCACCGGCAGCAGCAGCGGCTGCCCCGACGCCAGGCACCGGGCGTACGGCGTGGCGGGGTGGTAGCTCATCACGGTGCCGACCGGGACGGACGCCTCCGGCGCGTCGTCGGTCACCGAGCGGTGCGCGGCCCGGCGCAGCACCGCCGTCCCGGAGACCGGTCCGAGCGGCGCGGGCGCGCCGCGCTCGACGCCCTCCAGGAGGTCGACGGCGACGAAGTCGGCCAGCCTCGGCACGGCGACCTCGGTCAGCTCCTCGGCGGTGCGGGTGACGTCCAGCGTGGAGCCGATCCGGTCGGCGGCCTCCCTCAGCGCGAGCAGCCGCTCCCGGGCGTGGTCGCGCTCGGTCACGTCGACGACGGCGGAGGCCACCCCGAGGATCCGGCCGTCGGCCGCGGTGAGCCGGAACGAGGTGACCGCCCAGACGTGGTCGTGGTCCGGGTCGGCCGCCGTCCGGGCCCGGTGCTCGGTGGTGAGCACCGGGGTGCCGGTGTGCAGCACGGTCCGCAGCCGGGTCGCTATCCGCTCGCCCTCGGCGCTGGCGATCAGATGCTCTGCCTCGGCGTCGGCGAAGAGCTCGTCGGCCCGCCGCCCGAGCACCTGCGCGGCGGGCGCGTCGAGGATCCGCTCCAGCGCGGCGTTGACCCGGACCAGCCGCAGCTCCGTGTCGTAGACCGCGAGACCGTTGGGCGTCCCCTGGAAGACGCTCTCGAGCACCTCCGTGAGGGCGGCGTCCGTGAGGCTGGCCTCGTCACGGCCTGGCGCCCCCGGGCGGCCGTGCTCGTGCATCGTTCCCGTGTCCAATCGCCGGCCGGCCGGCGGCTGCGAGCCGCAGCGTCGGCCCGGGGTCGTGGAACCCCTGCCTCCATCCTGCACGCGGGCGGAGAGGCGCGCGCTCCCGGAGCGGCTCCGGCCCGTTGGCCTCCCGCAGGCGGGCAGTGTTTCATAGGCGTATGGCCCGGTTCTGGGGTCGATCCCGGGCCCCCGAGGGGGCCGGTTCCACCGGTGGGAACCCGACGGACCGGGGCCGACCGCGCCCGGAGCGGGATCAGGAGAGCGACGGGCGCCCGGACCCGCGCCTTCCCCCCGAGCGACGTCGCCGGGCGATCCTCGGCATGCGCAGCGTCGCCGGACAGGTGTTCATCCTGCAGGTGGTGATCATCCTGGTGCTGGTGGTGGCCGCCGGGATCGACATCTTCGTCCAAGCCCAGCAGGACACCACGGTGGAGGCGCGTAACCGGTCACTCGCCGTCGCCCAGACCTTCGCCAACTCGCCCGGGATCGTGGCGGCGATGGAGTCCGCGCACCCGACCGCGCTGCTCCAGCCGCGCGCCGAGGCCACCCGCCTGGCGACCGGGGTCGACTTCGTCGTCGTCACCGACGACCACGGGATCCGCTACACCCACCCGATCCCCAACCGGATCGGCAAGAAGTTCGTCGGCGACATCGGCCCGGCCCTGGCCGGGCAGACGGTGACCGAGACCATCAACGGCACCATCGGACCGCTGGTGCAGGCGATCGTGCCGGTGTTCGACCCCCACCACAAGGTGATCGGCGCGGTCTCGGCCGGCATCACCATCAAGAAGATCAGCAGCGCCTCCCAGCACCGGGTGCCGGTCGTCCTCGGCGCGGGCGCCCTGGCGCTGGCGCTGTCCACCGCGGGGACGTGGCTGGTCGTGCGGCGCCTGCGCCGACAGACCCACGGCCTCGGGCCGGCCGAGATGACCCGGATGTACGAGCACCACGACGCGGTGCTGCACGCGGTCCGCGAGGGCGTGCTCATCGTCGGGGACGACGGGAGGGTGCTGCTGGCCAACGACGAGGCCTGCCGTCTGCTCGACCTTCCCCTGGGCGAGCAGGACAGCCCGCCCGTCACCGCGCTGGGCCTGGATCACCGGCTGGCCGAGCTGCTGGCGTCCGGACGGCCCGTCACCGACGAGATGGTGAGCGCCGGCGACCGGCTGATCGTGGTCAACGTCCGCACCACCGACCGCAACGGCGGGCCGCCCGGGATCGTCGCCACGCTGCGCGACTCCACCGAACTGCGCGCCCTGTCCGGAAAGGCCGACCAGGCCCGCAAGCGTCTCAAGCTGCTCTACGAGGCCAGCGGTGCGATCGGCACCACGCTGGACATCACCCGCACCGCCGAGGAACTGACCGAGGCGGTCGTCCCCCGGTTCGCCGACTTCGCCAGCGTCGACCTGGCGGAGGCGCTGCTGCACGGCGACGAGCCCGACCGGGGCCAGGTGGTGCACCTGCGCCGCGCCGCGCTCCACGGCGCCCGCCCGGACATGCCGTTCTTCCAGGTCGGCTCAGCCATCCCGCTGACGTCCGGCACTCCGCACGCCTGGGCGCTGGACGGGCGCTCGGTCCTGGAGGCGGACCTGTCCGACCCGGCGTCCGACTGGCGCCGCACCGACCCGGCCCGCACCGGGCGGCTCATCGACCAGGGCATCCACTCGCTGATCACGGTGCCGCTGCTGGCTCGCGGCACGCTGCTGGGCGTGGCGCACTTCTACCGCGCGCAGAAGCAGGAGCCGTTCGACGCGGACGACCTGTCGGTAGCCGAGGAGCTCGGGGCTCGCGCCGCGGTCTCCATCGACAACGCCCGCCGGTACACCCGCGAGCACCGGATGGCGGTCACCCTGCAGCACAACCTGCTGCCCGGCCGCCTGTCCGAGCAGAGCGCCCTGGACGTCGCCTACCGCTACCTGCCGGCCCACGCGGGCGTCGGCGGCGACTGGTTCGACGTCATCCCGCTGCCCGGCGCCCGGGTCGCGCTGGTCGTCGGCGACGTCGTCGGTCACGGACTGCACGCCGCGGCCACCATGGGCCGACTGCGCACCGCGGTGCACAACTTCTCCACCCTGGACCTGCCGCCGGACGAGTTGCTCGGCCATCTGGACGTCCTGGTCAACCAGATCGACCAGGACAGCGCCGCCGCCGACGGCGAGACCTCCATCACCGGCGCGACCTGCCTCTACGCGATCTACGACCCGGTCTCGCGGCGCTGCAGCATGGCCAGGGCCGGGCATCTGCCGCCCGCGCTGGTGCGTCCCGACGGGACGGTCGAGTTCCCCGACCTGCCGGCCGGGCCTCCGCTGGGCCTGGTCGGCGTGCCCTTCGAGACCGTCGAGCTGGAACTGCCCGAGGGCAGCCGGCTGGTGCTCTACACCGACGGCCTGGTCGAGGACCGCTCCCGGGACATCGACGTCGGTCTGGAGCGGTTGCGCGTCGCGCTGTCCCAGCCGGTCAGCACCCCGGAGGAGACCTGCCAGGCGGTGCTCGACGAGCTGCTCCCGGCCCACCCGACCGACGACGTGGCCCTGCTGGTGGCCAGGACCCGGGCGCTGCGGGCGGACCAGGTCGCGGTCTGGGAGGTCCCGCCCGACCCGGCGGCCGTGGCCGGGGTCCGCGCGAAGGTCGCCGAGCGGCTGGCCGAGTGGGGCCTTGACCTGCTGGAGTTCACCACCGAACTGATCATCAGCGAGCTGACCACGAACGCGATCCGCTACGCGGCCGGGCCGATCCGGGTCCGGCTGCTGCGCGACCGCGTGCTGATCTGCGAGGTCACCGACGGCAGCAGCACCTCGCCGCACCTGCGCTACGCGGCCAGCACGGACGAGGGCGGACGCGGGCTCTTCCTGGTCGCGCAGCTCTCCGAGCGCTGGGGCACCCGGTACACCGCCGACGGCAAGGTGATCTGGGCCGAGCAGCCGCTGCCGTGATCAGGTGCCCCCCACGGGCCGCTCAGCACGGAAGGGGCACCCCGCGCCCCGGCCGCCGCCGGGGCCCGCCCACGTGAACCGGCGTCCGGCACGGCGAGACCGCGCTACCGCGTGGCCCGTCACCGCCCGGACGCCGATCCCGGGCGCCGGCCGATCCCGACGCCCTGGCAGGGCCGGGGGAACCCTGCGCACCCGATCCTTCTCCCCGCCCCGGCCCGAGGTATGGGCCTGCCGGCCCTGCCCGGCCGCCGGACGGCCCCATTCCGCGCACGCGCATGCGGATGCGGGGCGGGGGCGCCGGGTCGAAGCTGGAGACGCCGGGCCGGAACCGGAGCCCACCCGTGACGGGAGCCAAGGATGAGCACTGCGCCGTCGAAATCCGTCCTCGTCGGACTCGACCAGTCCGACGGGGCGAGAGCGGCAATGGACTGGGCCGCCGCCGAGGCTGCGCTGCGCGGGGCGCAGCTGTTGATCGCCACCGCCTGGAGCGGGCTGGAGAACGAAGGCCCCGAGGGCGAGGAGTACGAGCCGAACATCGCCGATCCGGTCCACCGCGCCGCGACCCAGTTCCTCGAGGACGCCGCCGCCGACATGCGCAAGCGGCATCCCGGCCTGGACGTCGACACCGCGCTGATGGGCGACGAGCCCGTCGAGGGGCTGATGCGGCTGGCCGAGGACGCGGGGCTGGTGGTCGTGGGACGGCGCGGCATGAACAGCATCCTGCGGGCGCTGATGGGCTCGGTGAGCCAGCAGCTCGTGGCCCACTCCCCCGCGCCCGTGGCCGTGGTGCCCGAGTCGACCGCGCCGATCGCCGAGCGCGGGCCGGTGGTCGTCGGCGTGGCGCGCGACGTGTCGGAGCCGCTCGCGTTCGCGTTCGCCGAGGCGGAGACCCGGGGCGTGCCGGTGCTCGCCGTGCGGGCGTGGACGCTCTCCAACCCGTACATCGCCAGCAACCAGGAGGCGGTGAACGGGATCGAGGACGAGGAGGAGCGCGAACTGCGCACGCTGGTGGACCAGATGCGCGAGCCGCACCCCGGCGTCGAGGTCCGCACCCAGGTCGAGTTCGCCACCGCCGAGGCCGCGCTGATCAACGCCTCCGAGGGGGCCTCGCTCATCGTGGTGGGCCGTCACCGCCGGCACTCCCGCTACGGCCTCCCCTTCGGACGCGTGCCGCACCGCGTGCTGCACCTGTCGGACCTCCCGGTGGTGGTCGTGCCCAACTGACGCTCCGGCGGCGCCGACGCGGCTGACCGCTGCACCGGCGGCCTCAGCCGGCCGGAGCGATCAGTCCGTAGTGACCGTCGTAGCGGTGGTAGAGGATGTTGCCGCGCCCGGTCTGCGCGTCGGCGAAGAAGACGAAGGGCAGGCCGGTGATGTCCAGCCGCTTCTTCGCCGCGGGCAGGTCCAGCACGGGTGCGGCAGTCGGACTCACGGTCAACGGGGCGACGACGGGCCCGAGACGGGGCTCGGGGTGGACCTGGGCAAGCCGGTAGCCGTGCGAGCCGGTCCGGTAGATCACGCTGTCCTCACCGGTGGCGAGGTCGGTGAACAGGTGGAAGGCGTAGTCCATGCTGTCCATCTCGAACGCGGCCTCGTCCGCGGTCTCTTGGGCGAGGGCGAAGGACTTGTGCCGAACGACCTCGCGTTCCTCCGGCGGGCGTGGGAAGTGTTCGGGGCGGCGCGCAGGCTCCTCCCCGTGACGCCATTCGTGCTCGCCCGGCGTCGGCAGGGCGCCGCGCCGGGCTTCCCAGTGCCGACGCAGGCGGCCCACCTGGAGGGTGAGCCGGTCACGGAGCAGGTCGACGGCCTCGGTCATGGTCGCGGCGGCGACGTGGGCTCGGGCGGGGCGGCCGTTGACGTCGAGGCTGGCCTGGGCGAGGCAGGGACGCTCCGTCGAGGGGTTCCGCATCCGGGAGAGCCTGATCCGGACGTACAGCACCGGGTCACTGATCTCGTCGAGGACAGCCTGAACCTTGGCACGGGCACGCTCGGCGGTCCCGGGCGGCAGATCACCTTGAACCTCGACCTGGATTTCGGGCCCGGGGCGCTTCACTGGGGTTTTCGCCATGGCTGCGGCTCCGATTCTCCGGCGGTGTCCTCCGTCGACGCCCCCCCGCGGGCCCAGGCTGATCGCGCGCCGACAACACCACAGTGGGCGGAGACACGGCCGTGTCCAAGGTCCGGTCGGCTCCGGTCGCCGGGCCACCCGGCCCTGCTTGCCGGGCCGCCGTCGGACGTCCGGACGTCCGGCCGAGGCTCATACTGCCGGGCTTCTTCAGCACCGCCACCGTGCCGGGGACCTACGGTCCTTTCGGCAGGACCGGACGCCCCTCGTCCGGCGCGGTGGGCCCGGCCAGTCTGAAGATGGGCGTTTCGCGGAACCCGGGGCGGGCGGTCACCCCTCGGCCGGCCGTCGAGGCGAGGACGGTGATCGACCATGCAGGATCGGGACGCAGGACAGGTCGTCGTCGGCGTCGACGACTCGCTGGCCGGCCTGCGGGCGCTGCGCGAGGCGGTCGACCTGGCACGTCGTGGCGGCATGGAGGTGCGCGCGGTCCGCAGCTACCGTCCGCCGCCCGAGACGGGAGGGGGCTGGTGGTATCCCGGGATCGGCCCACGTGCCTTCTGCGACACCGCGAACGACGAACTGCGGGAGGGGCTCAGGCGGGACGCGATGGCGGCCGTGATGCGCGCCTTCGACCTCGCGATGGGCGGCGCCCCGCGGGACGTCGTGGTGTGCATCGAACCAGAGGATGTGCCGCTGTGCCGAGCCCTGCCCGCGGCCGCCCACCGGGAGGACGACGTGCTGGTCGTCCCCGTGCCCGGGCGGCGTCACTGGTGGTGGCCGCACGGCCGGACACTCGCCCGGCGCTGCCTCGACCGGGCCGTCTGCCCGGTTCTGCTCGTCCCGTCCCCTGAGGCCGCCCGCGAGCTCGACGGCCGCTGGACACCGTGGCGCCGCCTCCGGCGCCGCCGCGAACTCGCCGCGATCCTCGACGAGCTCGCCGCGTAGCGCACGAGCGCCCGGCGGGCGAGCCTCGACGCGGGGGCGGAGGATGGAACCTGGCCCCGGGCCCGAACAGCCCGGAGGACCGGGGCCCGACTCCGGAGCAGGTGGGTCCGCTTGGTTTCGTCGACAGCGATCAGCGCTCAGGGCCTCACCAAACGGTTCGGGTCGTTGACGGCACTGGACGGGGTCGACCTCGCGGTGCCGGCCGGGATGGTCTTCGGCCTGCTGGGGCCGAACGGCGCGGGCAAGACCACCGCGATCCGCATCCTCACCACCATCCTGCGCCCCACGGCCGGACGAGCCGAGGTCCTCGGCCACGACGTCGTGCGGGAACCGGCCGTCGTCCGGGGACTCATCGGTCTGGCCGGTCAGTACGCGGCCGTCGACCCCAACCTCACCGGTCGCGAGAACCTGCGCCTCATCGGCCGGCTCACCCGGCTTCCGAGAAGGCGGTTCCGGCCCCGGGCCGACGAACTCCTCGAACGCTTCGGTCTGGCTGACGCCGGTGACCGAACCGTCCGCACCTACTCCGGCGGCATGCGGCGGCGGCTGGACGTCGCCGCCGCCCTCGTGCCGCACCCGCCGGTGCTCTTCCTGGACGAGCCGACCACGGGACTGGACCCGGCGAGCCGACTGGCCCTGTGGGAGATGATTCGCGAGCTGGTGGGCACCGGCACCACCGTGCTGCTCACCACCCAGTACCTGGAGGAGGCCGACCGGCTGGCAGGCCGGGTGGCGGTCATCAGCGCGGGTCGGGTCATCGCGGACGACGAGCCCGCGCTGCTGAAGGAGCGGCTCGGCAACACCGTCATCGAGCTGCGGATGCCGGACGAGGACCGCGCCCGCCTGGCGACCGGGATGATCGCCCAGCGGTTCGCCCACGCTCCGGAGCAGCAGGACGCCGTCGTACGGATCGCCTCCCGGGACGGCTCCCGGCTGTTGCTGGACGTCCTGCACCTGCTGGACCAGCACGCGCTGACCCCGCGCAGCGTCACCGTCCACGAATCCAGCCTCGACGACGTCTTCCTGGCGCTGACGGGGCATCATGCCGGAAACACTCCCGCCGACGACCCGCCGCCGTCCGGCGCCCGCAGGGCCGGCTCGCCGTGACCGCCGGGCAGGTCACCGAGCAGACCGCCGCGGTGCGCGCGACCGGAAGCATGCGGGAGCGCGTGGCGGCCCCGGTCCGCGACGGGCTGGCGGTCGCCGGACGGAACCTCGTCGGCCTTGTCCGGGTGCCGCAGCTCCTGGTCTTCTCCACCATCCAGCCACTGGTCTTCGTACTGATGTTCCGCTACGTGTTCGGCGGGGTCATCGGCAGGAGCATCGTCTCGGTGCCGTACGTCGACTATCTGATGCCCGGGATCTTCGTGCAGACCGCCGTGTTCGGCGCGATGAACACCGCCATCGGGTTGGCGACCGACATGCAGACCGGCCTGATGGAGCGCTTCCGCTCGCTGCCGATGGCACGTTCTGCGGTCCTGTCCGGCCGCACGCTCGCGGATCTGGCCCGGAACGTGTTCGTGGTGGCCCTGATGACCGCGGCCGGATTCGCGGTCGGTTTCCGGCTGCACAGCTCCGTGGTGGCGTTCCTCGCCGCTGTGCTGCTGGTGGTGGCCTTCGGCTTCACGATGTCGTGGATCTTCGCCGTGGTCGGCCTGTGGGTCGGCGACCCCGAGACGGCCCAGGCCGCCGCCTTCCCGCTCCTGGTCCCGCTGGTCTTCGCCTCGGGGGCCTTCATCCCGGTCGACACCATGCCCGGCTGGCTCCAGGCGTTCGCCCAGCACCAGCCCGTCACCCGGACGGCTCAGGCAGTGCGAGACCTGGTGCTCGGGGCTCCTGCGGCCAGCGACATCTGGCTGGCGCTCGCGTGGGACGCGGCCATCATCGCCGCCTTCGCCCCGCTGGGGGTCTGGCTGTACCGCCGAGCCGTGTGACCGTCCTGCCCCCGACACCCTCGCAACACGGTCCGCGACCGCCTGACGCCGCAGGCGGTCCGGCGCGGCTCGTGCCCCTTCCTCGCTCACTCCTTCGGCCTGCTGCCTCCCTCCGTCGCTCCCTGCTCCCACGCTCTCCAGCCGGACGCGAACGGGCTACGGCCGAGCGGGCACACGGACAGGACCAAACGGCCCTCACGGCGTCCCGGACGACCCAAGCCGACGGGTGGACGATCGCGTCAAGCTGGGGTGTGACGCGCTCCCGCGCGAGACGCCCACGGGACAGAACGACCCCGACGGAGGTGGCGACGATGACTCAGCTGATCATTCCGAGAGTGTGGCTCACACAGGACACGCTGCTGGTCTCCACGGACACGCTGTCGGGGCTCGTCCGCGCGGTGGCGGCGGAGGTCACCGGCTGGGAAGGCCAGGGCGCCGATCCCGCCACGCTCCGTGCCTTCGACCAGATGCTGCAGAGCCTCGCCGACCGGATCGACGTCGAGTGCATCGCTCTGGCCTCAACGGTCGCGGAAGGCGATGGATGGCCCAGAGCACGAGAGCCGAAGGGAACCCGTCGCCTCGCGTATCCCAAGGACGCAAGGCGACCAGGACAGAAGGGACAGCAGACATGACGAAGCCTGACACGGTGTTCATCTACATCGGAACCTACCCGAGTGAGGGCGAGGCACTGAGCGATTTCGACGTCGTCAAGGACCTTCACGCCGAGGGCACGATCGGCACCTACGACGCCGCAGTCGTCACCAAGGACGCGTTCGGCAAGGTGCACGTCCACAAGGAGGAGATGGCCACCCGGCACGGCGCGTGGGGCGGCGCCGCCACCGGTGCTCTGATCGGGCTGCTCTTCCCTCCGACGATCATCGGGACCGCTCTCGTCGGTGCGGCCGTGGGCGGAGTGAGCGGCCATCTGTGGCGGGGCTTGTCCCGAGGAGACATCAAGGAGCTCGGGGAGATCATCGACGCAGGCCAGGCCGCCGTGGTCGTCGTCGGTGAGAGCAAGCTGGCGGAGGCGATCGAGAAGGCCGAGCTCACGGCAGCTCAGCACGTGGCCAAAGAGGTGGACCTGAGCCCGAACCAGATCGACACCGCAGTCCAAGAAGCAGCAGGGCAGGTCGCCTGACCGCAGACTCGGCCGGGCCGCCTCCCCGCGCGGCCGGTTTGTGGGCGGGATCCTTGGCTGACCGGACTCCAGGAACCCCGGGGTGCGGATGGACGCGGTGGCCAGGACGATGAGGACATGCCCACCAAGACTGTGCTCGTGACCGGCGCCTCGTCCGGCATCGGCGAGGCCACCGCGGTCAAGTTGCAAGCCCTCGGCTGCACCGTCTACGCGGCTGCCCGGCGCACCGGACGCATGGCGCACCTCGCCAACCGCGGCATCCGGGTACTGGAGCTCGACGTCACCGATCCGACCTCCTGCCGCGCTGCGGTGGACCGGATCACCGAGGAGGCCGACGGCGTCGACGTGCTCGTCAACAACGCCGGCTACGGCTCCTACGGCGCGGTCGAGGACGTACCGCTGCGTGAGGCGCGTGACCAGTTCGCCGTGAACGTCTTCGGCGCCGCCGAGCTGATACGACTCGTCCTGCCCCGGATGCGCGAGCGGCACAGCGGCCGGATCGTCAACATCAGCTCGATGGGCGGACGGATCCACACCCCGCTGGGCGGCTGGCACCACGCCACCAAGTTCGCCCTGGAAGGGCTCAGTGACTGCCTGCGGCTGGAGTTGAAGCCCTTCGGGATCGACGTGGTGCTGGTCGAACCGGGCAGCATCCGCACCGAGTGGGGAGGTATCGCCGCGAGCAAGCTCCGCGAGACTTCGGGACAGGGCCCGTACGCCCGGCAGGCCGTGGCCATGGCCATGACCCTCGAGGGCGAGGCCAACGCGCGTTTCACCTCCCCGCCGTCCGTCGTGGCCGACGCGGTGGCCCGCGCGGTGACGGACCGTCGCCCCCGTACCCGCTACGTCGTCGGGGCGGGCGCGCGACCGCTGATCCTGCTGCGGACCTTCCTGCCGGACCGGGCCTCCGACACCCTCATGCGCGTCGGTAGCCGCCTGCCCCGCTGAGCCGACCGCAATGGCCCAGGCGACCGAAGGTTCAGGTTCCGACGGGCTCGGAACGCGCGACAGCCAGGTCGTAGGCAGCCGCCTCCGACCGCGGCTCCGTCTCCCACTGCGCCACGCCGCGCGTTGCCTGTCCAGGGCCGTTCGGGCACCGGTCGGGGCGCGACCGGTCTCCGAACGAGGTCGAGCATCCTCTCGCCCGGCGCGATGGCCGGAGGACCGCTGAGGGCCGTTCCCTCGCGTGCACGGTCAGCAGCGGCACTCGACCGGCCCTGGTCCGGGCCGCGCGCGACGGTCGGCGGTGCTGTACTGGCCGTGTGATCGCGATCGACTGCCTCGCCGGCGCCGCCTTCGACACCGACGGCGTGCTCACCGACACCGCGGCGCTGCACGCCATGGCGTGGAAGGCGGCCTTCGACGACCTGCTGCGGGCACTCCCGCCGGACACCCCGGAGGCGGCGCGGGCGCCGTTCGACATCGCGACGGACTATCCGCGCCACGTCGACGGCCGCTCCCGCGAGGACGGGGTGCGGGCCTTCCTCGCCTCCCGGGACCTGACCGGTCTCGGCCCGGAGGCCATGGAGCGGCTCGCCACCCGCAAGGACCGGATCTACCTTGCGCTGCTGCGGCACCAGGGCGCGCCGCCACGGCCGGGCGTGGTGGACCTGCTGGTCGCGCTGCGCGAGCAGGGCGTGCCGACGGCGGTGGTGTCGGCGAGCAGGCACTGCGCGCGCGTGGTGGAGGCCGCCGGGCTGACGGATCTCTTCGACGCCCGGGTGGACGGGGTGGACGCCGCGCGGCTGCGCCTGGCAGGCAAGCCTGATCCGGCGCTCTTCCTGGAGGCGGCGCGGCGGCTGGGCGCCGAGCCAGGCCGGACGATGGTGGTCGAGGACGCGCTGGTGGGCGTGCAGGCCGGACGACGCGGTGGTTTCGCGCCGGTCGTCGGGGTGGACCGGGGCGCGGGCGCGGACGACCTGCGGGAGAACGGCGCCGACGTGGTCGTGAAGGACCTCACCGAGCTGATGCCGCTGCTGGGGCTGTGATCCCGGTCCTCACACCCTGAGGTCGAGCACGGCGACACCGGTCACCCGGTCGGCGGCGAGGTCGGCGAGCGCGCGGTCCGCGTCGGCGAAGCCGTAACTGACGCTGTGCACCTTCAGCGGCAGGCCGGCCACCTCCTCAAGGTAGGCCCGTCCGTCCTCTCGGGTGTTGGCGGTGACGCTGCGCAGGGTCCGCTCCTGGAACAGGTGGTCGGCGTAGTTCAGCACCGGGATGTCGGTCAGGTGGATCCCGGCCACCGCCAGCGTGCCGCCCCGGTCCAGGGCGGCGAGGGCGACCGGAACGAGGTCGCCGACGGGCGCGAAGAGGATCGCCGCGTCCAGCGGTTCGGGCGGGGCGTCGTAGGCGTCCCCGGCCGAGGCCACGCCGAGTTCGAGCGCCAGCCGCCGCGCCTGTTCGGCGCGGGTGAGCACGTGCACGGTCGCGCCGCGCGCCAGCGCCAGCTGAGCGGTCAGATGCGCGGACGCGCCGAAGCCGTAGAGGCCCAGCCGTCCGCCCGGCGGCAGCTCGGCGCGCTGCAGGGCACGGTAGCCGATGATGCCCGCGCACAGCAGCGGCGCGGTCTCGGCGTCGTCGCGCCCATCCGGCGGCAGCGGGTAGACGTAGCGGGCGTCCGCCGTCAGGCACCGGGCGAATCCGCCGTCTCGGTCCCAGCCGGTGTAGCGGGACTCGGGGCACAGGTTCTCGTGGCCCGCACGGCAGTAGCGGCAGACGCCGCAGGTCCCGGCGAGCCAGGCCACGCCGACGCGGTCGCCGATCCCGGGGCCCGGAGCACCGGACCGCCCTACGGGCCTCGGGCCGACGGCGACCACGCGGCCGACGGCCTCGTGGCCGGGGGTGCGGCCCGGGGCCCGCGGGGCGAGGTCGCCTTCGGCCAGGTGCAGGTCGGTGCGGCACACCCCGCACACGTCCACCTCGATCAGCAGCTCGCCGGGGCCGGGATCCGGGACGGCCTTGCGGACCAGCCGCAGCGGACGCGTGGCCATGGGGCCCGGCCGCTCGACGGCCCAGGCATCGGTCTCGCGTCCTGTCCCGACCACCGGCCCACCTGCTCCCGCTCGCCGTCCGCCTTCTTCGACGGTCCCCCCGCGCGCGACGCGCCGCAAGCCCGCGGCGACGGCATCGCCACGGGCGGCGGGCGGCGACGCCGAGGTGCGGCGGCTCACCCGGGCGGGGACGATGAGGGCATCTCCGACCAGCACCTGGAGCCACCGTGAGCGGCGACGCCTGGACCCTGCGGTACGAGGGTCTCGAGCCGTCCGAGGTGGGTCTGCGCGAGGCGCTGTGCGCGGTCGGCAACGGCTACTTCGTCACTCGGGCCGCCGCGCCCGAGGCGTCGGCGGACGGCGTGCACTACCCCGGCACCTACCTGGCGGGCTGCTACCACCGCGCGAGCTCGACCCTGCACGGGCGGACGGTCGTCAACGAGGACCTGGTCAACGGCCCGAACTGGCTGCCGCTGACCTTCCGGCCCCTCGCGGGGCGCGGTGAGGACGAGGGCCCCTGGTTCGGCGAGCCCGGCTTCGCCACCCGCGACCAGCGCCTGGAGTTCGACCTGCGCCACGCGGTGCTCACCCGGCGCCGCCGCTGCCGCGACGGCGCGGGCCGGACCACCGACGTCACCCAGCGCGTCTTCGCCCACATGGGACGGCCCCACCTCGGCGTGCTGGTCACCCAGCTGACACCGGTGGACTGGTCGGGAACGGTCGAGATCCGCTCCGGCTTGGAGGGCCGCGTGGTCAACGACGGCGTGGCCCGCTACCGGGGCCTGACCTCCCGCCACCTCGTCCCCGTCGGGCAGGGCGCCGAGGGCGAGGTCCTCCGGCTCCAGGTGGCGACGGAGGACTCCGGCCTGCGGATCGGGGTGGCCGCCCGCACCCGCCTGCGGTCGGGCGACACCGAGCCGCCCGCCGACGTCGCCGACCGGCTCGACGTGGCGGGCCGGGTCGACCGGACCTTCACCGTGGCGGTTCGTCAGGGCCGCACGCTGACCGTGGAGAAGACCGTCGCGCTGTTCACCTCCCGCGACGGTCTGGCCGCCGAGCCCGCCGCGAGCGCCGCCGACCTGGTCGCCGGCGTCGAGGACGCCGCCGAGCTGGAGCGCGGGCACCGGCTGCGCTGGCAGGAGCTGTGGCGCCGGTGCCGCGTCGGCGCGGACTTCGAGGGCGCCGGGACCGTCCACCTCTACATCCTGCATCTGCTGCAGACCTTCTCGGCGCACTCGGTCGACCTCGACGTCGGCCTGCCCGCCCGGGGCCTGCACGGCGAGGCGTACCGGGGGCACGTGTTCTGGGACGAGCTGTTCGTCCTCCCCTACTTCAACCGGCATCTGCCCGAGCTCAGCCGCGCCGCGCTGCGCTACCGGTACCGCCGCCTGGACCGGGCCCGGCGCGACGCGGCCGCGGCGGGCCGACGCGGCGCCATGTTCCCGTGGCAGAGCGGCAGCGACGGCGGCGAGGAGACCCAGGAGCTGCACCTGAACCCCGACTCCGGCCGCTGGCTGCCGGACCACAGCCGCCTGCAGCGCCACGTCGGATCGGCGATCGCCTACAACGTGTGGCTGTACCACCGGGTCACCGGCGACCTGCCGTTCCTCTCCCAGGCCGGGGCCGAACTCGTCCTGGAGGTCGCCCGGTTCTGGGCGGACGCGGCGGAGTACGACGAACGTCTCGGCCGCTACCGGATCCGCGGCGTCATGGGCCCGGACGAGTACCACGACGGGTATCCGTGGAGCGAGCGCCCCGGGCTGGACGACAACGCCTACACCAACGTCATGGCGTCCTGGACCCTGCACGCGGCGCGCGAACTCCTGGGAGAGCTCCCGGCTTACCGGCGCGGCGAACTGCTGGAGGCCCTCGGGGTGGACGCGGCGGAGCTGGCCGGCTGGGACCGGATCGCCCACCGGCTGCACGTCCCCTTCCACGACGGGGTGATCAGCCAGTTCGACGGCTACGAGCGGCTGGAGGAGCTGGACTGGGCCGCGCTGCGCGCCCGTCACGGCGACATCCGGCGACTGGACCGGATCCTGGAGGCCGAGGGCGACTCGGTCAACCGCTACCGGGCCTCCAAGCAGGCCGACGTGCTGATGCTCTGGTATCTGTTCCCGCCCTCGGAGGTGCGGCGGCTGCTCACCCGCCTGGGCTACCGGGTCGATCCGGGGCTGATGGAGCGCACCGTCGACTACTACCTGGCGCGCACCTCCCACGGGTCGACCCTGAGCGCCGTGGTGCACGCCTGGGTGCTGGCCCGGCGCGATCGCCGCGCCTCCTGGCGGTTCTTCCGCGAGGCCGTCGCCGCCGACGTCCACGACGTCCAGGGCGGCACGACCGCCGAGGGCGTGCACCTGGGCGCGATGGCGGGCGTCATCGACCTGCTGGAGCGCTGCTACTCCGGCCTGTCGGTGCGGCGCGAAGCCCTGGTGCTCGACCCGGCGCTGCCGCCCCAACTGGGTCAGCTCGACCTGACGCTGCACTACCGCGGCCACGGCGACGTCCTGGTGCGGCTTTCGCACCATCACGCCTCGATCACCGTGCCGCCCGGCATCGCGCCGCCGATCCACGTCGTCGTCCGCGGCACGGAGGCGACGCTGCGCGCGGGCGAGGTGGTGCGGGTCGATCTCCCCCCGGGCGGGTGACTCCCGTCGGGGCCGGCGGCGTGGCGGTCGGGCCGGGCGTCAGCTCGCGGGGACCACGGCCACCGGGCAGTTCGCGTGCTGGACTACGGCCAGGCTGACCGACCCGAGCCGCTTCAGCGGCCCGGCGCGGCGGCCCTGACGCCCCACGACGACGAGGTCGGCCTCGGCCGAGAGGGTGACCAGCGGCTTGGCGGCGCCGGACTTGACGCTCTCGAAGGTCACCGGCACCGAGGGGAACTCCTCCCGCCAGCCGGCCAGCACCTCGGCGAGGGTGCGTTCCTGTTCCGCCTCGATGTGGCCGCGCTCGTAGACCGGCGGAAACCCGCGTCCCTGGGTGATCAGCGGATAGCGCCAGGCGTGGACCGCGCGCAGGGAGAGCTCGCGGCGCTCGGCCGCCTCGAAGGCGAAGCGCAGGACGTCCTCGTCGGGGTCCTTGGCGTCCACGCCGACGACCACGCCCCCGGTCCGTTCCACGGCCGCGCCGCCCCGGTCGGGGACGACCACCACGGGACAGCCGGCCGTCCCGGCCGTGTGCAGGCTGGTCGAACCGACCAAGAGCCCGGGGAACCCGCCCGCGCCGCGGGCCCCGACCACGAGCAGCGCCGCCGTCTGAGCCGCGGCGGCCAGCACGTCGCGGGCCTCGCCGTCCACGGCCTCGACGGAGACCGCCAGCAGTCCGGGGCTTCGCTTGCGCACCACCTCGGCCAGCTCGTCGGCCGCCTGGCGGGCGTAGTCCGCCACGGCCCCGCCGGTCGCGGTCAGCAGCGTCAACCCGGCGCCGCGCAGCGTGGCCTCCGACTCGGCCCAGGCGACGGCGGGCCCGTCGGCGGCCTGTTCGTCCACGCCGAGCACGATGGGACCAGGACCAGACATGGCTTCCTCCCGGGGTGAACCCGCCCGTGTCGAAGACCGGCAGTTCCAGTGTGCCCCTGAGCGGCGAACCCACCAGCGCGGAGCGGCCGTGGCGCGGCGCGTTCAGCCCAGGCTCAGGATCTCGGCGACCGGCCGACGCGGGGTCACCGCGCCGGGCGGGCCGTAGCCCAGACGCAGGATGATCTGCACGTAGCCGGGGCCGGTCTCCGGGTCACGCAGCTGCCAGCGGGTGTCGGGCCACTCGACGGCCTGGTGCAGCACCGAGCAGCGCAGGCCGTTCAGCGTGGCCAGCAGCCAGACCCGTTCCAGGGCCATGCCGGTGCGGACCCAGGCGCTGCGGTCGTCGTGCGGGGTGGTGAAGGTGGCGAGCTGCGGCAGCGGCTCGAACCGCGCGGAGGCCGGGACGGCGTGCGGCGGGTGGCCGGTGAAGCTGCGCACCGGGACACGCGCGTCCCGGTCGAGCGGGCCGAGCGCCTCGACGGGGATCCCGTCGGTCGCGGGGGCTTCCACGCGGACCCAGCCGCGGGTCTCCGCCTCGCGCGTCAGGTCGGCGGCGGTGCGGCGCTCGGCGTCGGTGGTCAGCGCGAGCACCCGGCGGGTCTCGGCCTCCTCCAGCACGGCGAGCACCGTGCCCTCGTGGTCGGCGGCCGCCATCAGCTCGCCGACGAGCCGCTCCGGCACGTCGCGGTTGGTGAACGGCTGCCGGCTGCTGTGGCGCTCGGCGATCGCGGGGTAGAGCTCGGCGTCGGGGTGCGGACCGGCGCCGGGCGGGGGCCGGTCGAAGGCGAGAGCCGCGACCAGGTCCGGCTGCGCCGGGTCCGGCAGCAGCCGCAGGCGAGTCTCCAGGCCGAGCGAGGCGGCGGCGACGCGCAGGTTGAGCAGCGCGGCGCCGATCGAGACGTGCAGCGCGCGCCCGGTGGGATCGGTGACGGGCACCGCCCTCGACGGATCGCGGTCCACCAGCAGGCCGCGCCGGTCCTCGGTGGCGCGGAAGCGCCACGGCTGGCTGTTGTGCAGGGAGGGCGCCGCTCCGCCGGCGGCGGCCAGAAAGGCGAACCGATCCGGCGTCAGGGCGTCGGACGCGTCGGTGGTGTGGGAGTCGTCGGTCATGGCGGCCGCCTCCGGGTCTGTGGCGGATCTGGGGTTCGCCGAGCAGGGGTTCGGCAATCTGGGGTTGGACGATCTGGGGTTCGCCGAGGTCACCAGTGCGGGACGACGGCGACGGGGCAGGGGGCGTGGTGGACCACGGCATGGGCGACCGGGCCGAGCGCGGACACCGGTCGGTGCCGGCGGCGGCCGATGACCAGCAGCGAGGCCTTCTCGGCCTCCTCTACCAGGACGGCGGCCGGGTCGCCGGTGAGCTCGGCGGTCGTCGCCTCGGCTGCGGGGCGGCGGTGGCGGGCGGTGGTCACCGCGTCGTGCAGGGCGACGGCGTGCTGCCGCTGCACCTCGCGCCGCTCGGCCTCGCCCGGCTGGACGGGGCCCGCTCCCCACAGCAGCGGCGGCTGCCACACGTGCACCGCGCGCACCACGACCCCGTGCTCCTCGGCGTGGTGCAGGGCGAAGTCGAGTACCGGGCGGCAGTCGCCGCTCGGATCGACGCCGACCACGATCCGGTAGCCGGGCTCGGCGGCGGCCCGCTGCGGCACCAGGAGGACCGGCCCCTCCGACCGGGCGCCCACCGACTGGGCGACGGAGCCGAGCAGCAGCCCCTGGAAGCCCCCGCTCCCCCGGGTCCCGAGGACGAGCGTGCCCCCGTCGTCGGCGCTGCGCAGCAGCATCAGGTCCACCGGGCCGGTCACGGGCTCGATGTCGACGCGCAGCCCGGGATGGACCCGCCGCAGTTCGGCGGCGAGGCCGGTCATCGCCTCGAGAACCTGCAGTTCGGCCTGCTCGGCGCGTTCGTCCCCGGCCAGGATCCACAGGCTGTCCGGCCGCACGTGGACCAGCCGCAGGTGGCGGCCGGTCGCGGCGGCCTCCCGGCCGGCCCACCGCGCGGCGGTGAGGCTCGCGTCGGACCCGTCGACTCCGACGATCAGCGGAGGGGTCATGGCCGTCTTCCTTCCGTGCGGCACGGTGGCGGTGGCTCACCTCCCAGCCTTCGCTCCGGACGCGGTGGGACACAGGGCCGACCGGTCCCCTCCGGGCCCTCCGGCGTGCCGCGGCTCCGGCGCCGCGCCGGGCCACTCGGACCCCTCCCTCGGGCCCGAACGGCCCTGGTCGTGCAGCGGGGCCTGCCCCGGGATGCCGGGGCAGGCCCCGTCTTCGTTGTTCTCGGCTGAGGCGTCCTCGTCCGAACCGTTCCCGCGCTCAGGCGCCGACGGGCCGACGGCGCCGGACGCGCCAGGCGAGGACCAGCCCGAGGAGGGCGGTGCCTGCGCCCACCGCCTCCGCGATGACGGACGCGGTCTTCTCCGGGAACCAGATCGGCTCGTACATGTTGGGCAGCGGCCCGAGCGTACCGACGTCGACATAGCGGTAGAGCAGCACGGCGGCCACGCCTCCGGCGGCGACCAGGAAGGCGAACGCCCACGCCGCAGGCCGCCGGTGCCATACCAGCAGCACCAGCGCGGCGAGCGCCGCGAGGGCGGCCTCGACGCGGAACAGCGTGCCCTGGCTCACGTCGGCCGTCACGCCGTCGTAGCCGGGCGCGAGGTCCGCGTGCACGAAGGCGTCCACCGCCAGGACCGCCGCGGTGACCAGCGCGAGAACCCACAGCACCCCGGCCTCCGCGACGCGGCTGCTGTGCCGCACTCCTGCTCCGCTCACCGTCGTGTCCGCTATCGACATCCTGACCACCTCCAGGGCCTTGGCCGCCTCCGCTGTCCGGCGCTCGTCCATGGCCTACGCACCCGGGAGCGGATCGGTTCACGACGATCGGCAGGTAGGCCCGTCCGGAGCGCTCAGCCCTCCAGGCGCAGGGGCGCGCGCCAGGTCAGGCGGGTGCCGCCGCCGGGGGTGGTGTCGAGGAGGAGCGTGCCGCCGTGCTTCGCGGCGCGCTCCTCGAGGTTGACGAGGCCGCTGCGCCGCCCGCCCTCGGGCAGGCCGACCCCGTTGTCGGCGACGGTCAGCACCACCTCCGGCGCCGCGCCCCCGGTGACCCGGGCGAAGACGTCGACGGCCTTGGCCTCCGCATGCCGGGAGGCGTTGCTCAACGCCTCCTCCAGCACCGCGAGCACGTCGTCGGCCAGGTCGGCCGGGACGTCGGTGTCGAGCAGGCCTTCCAGTCGCAGCGAAGGCGTGAAGCCGAGTGTGGGCACGAACCGCGAGACGGTCTCGACGAGCCGGGCCCGCAGCCCCGCCGACTCCTGCGCGGAGGCGTGCGAGCGGAGTCCGAAGATCGAGGTGCGGATGATCTTCACGGTCTCGTCCAGGTCGTCCACCGCCCGGCCCACCCGTTCGGCCGCCCGCGGGTGATCGATGAACCGCTGGGCGCTCTGCAGGGTCATCCCGGTGGCGAAGATCCGCTGGATGGCGAGGTCGTGCAGGTCGCGGGCGATCCGGTCGTGGTCCTCCAGCAGCGCCAACTGCTCGGCGTCGCTGCGGCGGGCGGCGAGCTCCAGCGCCAGCGCGGCCTGGTCCGCGAAGGCCTTCAGCGGTGCCACGTCCGCGGCCGTGAACCGGTAGAGCCCCGCCCGGCGGGCCAGCATCAGGACCCCGCGCGGCCCCGAGGGGCCCCGGCCCAGCGGCACGGCGACGGCCGCGCCGAGCCCCTGCCAGCGCGGCGGCCCGGCCGTGACCCGCGGGTCGCGGGCGATGTCGGTGCTGGTGACGGGCTTCGCGGCGGTGAAGGCCGCGCCCATGAAAGTGCCCTCCAACGGCAGCAGGAGGCCGCGGTGCAGCTCCGCGTCCAGGCCCTCCGCCAGCTGGACCGCGAGGCCCGTACCGCTGCCGGTAGCCAACGAGAGGGCGATGACGCCGAGATCGGCCTCCAGGATCTCCAGCGACGCCTGGACCAGCTCGGCCAGGACGTCCTGCTCGGCGGCGCCGGACAGCAGCCGGCTGGTGATCTCGCCGCTCGCCAGCAACCAGCGCTCGCGCAGCCTCGCGTCCCGGTAGAGGCGGGCGTTGTCGATGGCGACCCCGGCCGCGACGGCCAGCGTCTGCAACACCGACTCGTCCTCGGCGTCGAACTGACCGCCGCCGCGCTTCTCGGTCAGGTAGAGATTCCCGAACACCTCGCCGCGCACCCGGATCGGCACGCCCAGAAAACTGTGCATCGGCGGGTGGTTGCCCGGGAATCCGACGGACGCCGCGTGCTCGCCGATGTCCCGCAGACGCAGCGGCTCGGGATGCCGGATCAGCTCGCCCAGGATGCCGTGACCGGTGGGAAACGGCCCGATCGCCTTGACCTGGGCGGGCGTCATGCCGGTGGTGAGGAACTTGGCCAGCAGGTCGTTCTCGCCGATGACGCCCAGCGCGGCGTAGCGGGCGTCCACGAGAGTGGCGGCGGTTTCGACGATCTGCTGCAACGCCTGGTCGAGGTCGAGCTCACGGCCGACGGTGAGCACCGCCTCCAGCAGCGCGTGCACCCGGTCCCGGGTGCCGCGGGCGACGTCGAGCCGGGACTGCAGCTCCTCGAGCAGTTGGTCCAGGCGCAGATCGGGAAGGCGCAGGGCCCCCGTGTCCGTCTCCGGCGGCGTTTCCTCGGACACCGGTTCCTCCACCCCGATGGCGCGGCGACCGGGTTTCCCGGTCAAGGTCACGGTACCAAGGCGATCCGGGCCCGGCGGCTCGAAAGCCAGGGCCGGTCAGCCCTTTCGCCAGTCGGCCGGGGCGGTGACAGCCTTGAGGTAACAGCGGGGGCGGGGCCCGACGGCTCCGTCGGTGCCGGCGTCGTCCCGAGGTCGGCCGCAGCGGTCGTCCCCCCGCCGTCGTCCCCCGAGCAGGAGGCAGTGATGAACGGTTCACCTAACGGGGCCGTTGTGGTCGGTCTCGACTCCTCCGACAACGCGCGCGTGGCCCTGGACTGGGCCGCCGACGAGGCCCTCCTGCGCGGCGCGGTGCTGCGCATCGGCCACGCCTGGAGCATGCAGGCCTACCGCCTGCCGGAGGCCTACAAGGCGGACATGGTCGAGGAGGCGCGCAAGGCCGCCGCGACCTTCCTCGAGAACACCGCCGAGGAGCTGCGCAGAGGCCGTCCCGGCCTGCGGGTCGAGCCGGAGCTGATCGAGGAGGGAGCCGTCGAGGGCCTGCTGCGGATGGCGTCGGCCGGCGCGAGCGTGCTGGTCACCGGCCGCCGGGGGCAGAACACCTTCCTCACCGTCCTGCTGGGCTCGGTGAGCGGCGGCGTGATCGCGCACGCGACCGTGCCGACGGTGCTGGTGCCGCTGGAGGGCGCCCCCGACCGGCAGGGCCCCGTCGTCGTCGGCGTCGCCCCGGGTGAGCCCGAGCCGGTCGGGTTCGCCTTCGAGGAGGCCGAACGGCGCGGCGTCCCGCTGCGCGTGGTCCGGTCCTGGATGTATCCGCAGGCGTTCCCGGGGTACATGGCCGTCCCGCCGCAGGAGCAGGCCCGGCGCGAGGCGGAGGAGACCGACGAGCTCGCCCAACTGCTGGCCCCGGCCCGGGTGGCGCACCCGGGCGTCGCGGTCGACGTCCAGGTGGTGCTGGGCCCGGCGGAGGAGGCCATCGTCAACGCCTCGGCCGACGCGTGCCTGGTGGTCGTCGGCGCGCACCGCCGGCACACCCACCACTTCAGCCAGCACATCGGCCGGGTCCCCCACCGCGTCCTGCACCTGGCCCCGGCCCCGGTCGCCGTGATCCCCCGCTGACCTGGTGCCGCGGACCCTCGGGACGGACGATGGGACCGTTCGGCCCTACCGGCCGTCCCGGACGCGGCGGGATCATCCAGTGAGCTCAGCCCCGCCCGCGGAGGCGGGCGGGGCGCACGCGACGAGGAACAGGGGCAGAGGGATGACGGGCGAAGCCTCGGGCGACGCGCAGCCCACCGGCACGATCCGGGTCTTCCTGCTGGACGACCACGAGGTGGTCCGCAGGGGCGTGCACGACATGCTTGACGCCGAGCCGGGCCTGGAGGTCGTCGGCGAGGCCGCGACCTGTGCGCAGGCCCTCGCCCGCATCCCGGCGCTGCGCCCCGACGTCGCCGTCCTCGACGTGCGCCTGCCCGACGGCGACGGCATCACCGTCTGCCGCGAACTGCGCTCCCAACTGCCGGAGCTCGCCTGCCTGATGCTCACCTCGTTCGACGACGAGGACGCCCTGCTGGATGCCATCATGGCCGGCGCATCCGGCTACGTGCTGAAGCAGATCAGCGGCACCGACCTCATCACCGCCGTGCGCACCGTCGGCTCGGGCCAGTCCATGCTCGACCCCGGCGCGGCCACCCGTTTGATGGCCCGCCTGCGCGGCCAGTCCGCCCCGACGCCGCAGCCGCCGGACGCGCTGGCCGAACTGACCGAACGGGAGCGCGACATCCTCACCCTCATCGGCGAGGGGCTGACCAACCGCGAGATCGGCCAACGCCTCTACCTGGCCGAGAAGACCGTCAAGAACCACATCTCGCGCATGCTCGCCAAGCTCGGCGTCGAGCGCCGCGTGCAGGCGGCCGTCATCGCGTCCCAGGCCGCCGACCACGCGGCGGCTCGGGGCACGGGCGGTGCCGCCCGGCCGGACGGCAGGTACTGAGCCGGACGGCAGGCACTGAGCCGGCCGCTGGTCCGTTGGCGGCACTCAGCGGCGGCGGGACCAGAGCGGCTCGTAGACCAGCCACTCCCTCGCCCAGGCCTCCTGGTCCATACGGTTGAACCGCGAGCGCGCGACCGCTCCGGCGCAGAGCAGCACCGCGTCCGCGCCGACCATCACGAGCAGCGCCGAGATCACGGCGGTGCCGACGACGTTGGCCGTCGTGGTGGGGCCGACGGAGACGTTGCCGCTGCCGTCCAGCCAGATCTGCACCTGGTCACCGGTGTGGTCGGAGGCGGGCACCCCGGCGACGCCCTGGTGCGTCGAGCCGTCCGGCGCGGTCCAGCTCACCTGGGCCAGATCGCCGCCCACCCCGGAGGGGTACGGCCGGCCGGTGACGCGGGCCTGCGCGAGGTGCAGGCTCTGCGCGACGCGCAGGGCGTCCGCGCGCCCCTGCTGGTAGAACCCCAGCCCGAGCAGGGCGCACAGCACGGCGACCGCGACGAGGCCCAGCGCCTGGATCTCCACCAGCGCTGAGCGCCACCGGTCGCTGCGTCGTCGCAGCGGGCTGCGACGACGAGCGCGCGCCATGGCGAGACGCGAACGTCTCGGCACGGGGGCGGACGGACGAGGATCGGCTGCTGGCGCGGCCATCGGACTGCCCTCCTTCGGTGCGTACGGCGTCGTTCGGAGCGGCGGACTTCGCCCGCTCGTCCCAGCCTCTCCCCACGCGCTCGAGCGGGGCAGGACCGGGCGGGCCCCTCCGGGGGACCGAACGTCCCCATCCGCCCCCGTCCGCCCCGATCCGCCGCACGCCGCGCCCGAGCGCGGCCTCCGCCCGGGCGTCCCCACCCTCTTCCGCCCTCCCCCCGCCAGCGGAGGGGACGCGAACAGGGCCCATCGGCGGGCCGGACGGCCCCGAGCGGCCCTGCTCCGCCCGGCGGGCCGCCCAGCAGGCTCGAAGCAGGAAGCGATATCGACCAGCACGTCACATCGCAGCGCCCTGCCCTGCCCCGCCATGCCGCACAGCGCCGCGACATGCCGTCCCCTGGCCCGCACCGCCGCGCACCGCCGCGCACCGCCACTCCACGCCACGTCGAAAGAGGCCGCCGTGACTCCCGCAACCCTGGACGCCGCCGTCCTGGAGGACCTCGTCTCCGCCGCCGTGGCCGCCCCGTCGATGCACAACACCCAGCCGTGGCGCTTTCGGCTGCGCCCGGAGACGCACACCGTCGAGATCCGGGCGGCGCTCGACCGCGAACTGCGGGCCGAGGACCCGGACGGCCGGGGTCTGCACCTCTCCGTCGGCGCCGCCGTGTTCAACCTCCGGCTGGCCGTGGCCCACCACGGCTGGGAGCCGGTGCTGCGCCTGCTGCCGGACCGGCACGAGCCGCAGCTCCTCGCCTCCGTCCGGCTGGCCGGGCGCAGGCCCTCCCCCGCCGCGGCCGAGCCGGGCCTGTACGAGCAGATCTGGCGTCGGCACACCAGCCGAAGCCCCTTCTCCCCCAGACCGCTGCCGGGCCCACTGTGGGCGGAGCTGGTCGACGCCGCGCGCGTCGAGGGCGCTCTCCTGCACCTGCCTGATCTCGACGAGACGCGTCGGCTGCTGGACCTGACCTACGAGGCCGAAGCCCGCACGATCACGGACGAGGAACGCCGCCAGGAGAGCCGCCGCTGGATCCGCTCCCACGGGGGCACCGGCCTCGGCATCCCGCCCGAGGCCCTCGGACCACAGGACGCGGCCGGTCGCCTCCCGATGCGGGACTTCACCGCGCTGCGCCCGCCGACCGGGCAGCCGGCGCGGGACTTCGAGCAGCACCCGCAGCTGGCCGTGCTCGCCACCGACCACGACCACCCCGCCGACTGGCTGCGCGCCGGGCTCGCGCTGCAGCACGTGCTGCTGCTGGCCACCCGCGACCAGGTCCGGGCATCGCTGCTGCACCAGGCCGTCGAGTGGCCGGACCTGCGCTGGATGCTGCGCGACCCGCGCAGCGGGCCGGAGCACGTGCAGCTCCTGATCCGCCTCGGGTACGGCCCCGAAGGCGCCCCCACCCCGCGGCGGACCGCGAGCAGCGCCCTCGGCTGAGCCCGTCCCCCTCCTTCCGGACGCGAAAGGCGACACCCATGGTCACCTCGCACGAACTGGCACGCCGAGCCGAGGCGTTGCTCGCGGACGGCACCGCCGTCACCATCCGCCCGCTCCGCCGCGAGGACCACGACGCGGTCCTGGACCTGCACGCGCACCGGATGTCGCCGGAGCACCCGCCCGTGGGCCTGGACCGGATCGAGGACCTGCACGCCCGCCTCGGCCGCATGGCCACCGGCCTCCCCCAGCTGGCCGAGGCCGACCTCAACCCGATCGTCTGCGGCCCCGCCAGCGTCGTCTGCGTCGACGCCCGCGTCCGGCGGGGACCCCGCCACGTCCCCGATCCCTGCTTGCGCCGCCTCCCGGACGCCCCCGGCGAGCCGACCTGAGCCTCTCCGGGAAGGATCCGACCGCCATGACGCTCCCGCTGATCGTCGGCTTCGACGGCTCCGACCCCAGCCTGGCCGCCGCCGAATGGGCCGCGACGGAGGCGACCCTGACAGGCGCACCAGTGCGCCTGGCCCTCGCCCACTGGCCACACCGCGACGACGTCCCCGTCCCCGATGCCTACGTCCAACTCCGTGACGAGGCAGTCGACTTGCTGAAGGCCACGGTCCAGGGAATGCGCGGCCGCCACCTCGGCCTGCGGATCGACTACGAGCTGCTGCCGGGCGACGCGCCGACCCAGCTCCTGCGCGCGGCCGAGTCCGGCAGCACGCTCGTCCTCGGCTCGCGCGGCACCGGCGGCTTCGCCGGACTGCTACTCGGATCGACGGCGCTGGCCGTGACCGCCCGCGCCGAGCACCCGGTCGTGCTCGTCCGCGAGGACGCGGAGCCCGAACCGCCGCGCCACGAGATCGTCCTCGGTCTGCGCCTCGGCAAAGGCGAACGGACCTCGGTCATCACCTTCGCGCTCGCCGAGGCGGAGCGCCACGCCACGTCGCTGCGCGTGGTGCACGCCCAGCAACCGGCCCGCTGGTGGACCACCGACCTGATCCCGCCCGGCGAGGCGCAGCGGACCGCACTGCGCAGGGACGCCGAGGAGCGGCTGCGCGACGCCCTACGGCCCCTCGCCGCGCAGTACCCGCACGTCCGTGTCAGCTTCGACGTCCGGACCGGCACCGCCGCCCACGTCCTGGTCGAGGCGGCCGACCACGCCGCCCTCCTCGTCCTCGGCCGCCGCCGCCGCGGCACCGCCCCGGCCCTCGGCCCCGCCGTCCACGCGGCCGTCCACTACCGCCTCAGCCCCGTCGCCATCGTCCCCCACGCCTGACCCGCGCAGGAGAGCAGCGCCATGGCCGCGCCTCGGTTCTGCCCTCCGGAGGATGTCAGGCCTCCGGAGGATGTCAGGCCTCCGGAGGATGTCAGGGCGTACCGCCCCCCGGCGTTCAGGCAGTGGTCTGGCAGTTCCGCTGCGCGGCAGAGGCGGCGGCGGTGAGGGCGCGGAAGGCGATTCCGGTGCCTGCGCCGTAGGCGAGGTGGGCGGCGAGGTCCCAGCCGAGGACCTTGGCGTCGTAGTCGCGGATCGGCTTGTAGAGGCCAGCGATCGGCAGGGCGGTGTAGTCGCCCGCGAAGAGCGCGAGCCCGAGCGGGAGGCCGTAGACAGGGCGCGGCGTGGGCAGCGAGCCCGCCAGGACGCCGTAGGCGGCGCCCGCCGCCGAGCCGTAGGCCCAATGGGCGACGGTGCTCGTCAGCCAGGCCGAGCGGTCGGGGAGTTCCCGCTGGGTGAAGCCCTCGACCAGGCGCTTGGCCACCTGTCCCGGGGTGGGGGCGTCCGCCCAGGTGTCGACCGGTGCGAACTCCCAGTCACGCGGGGCGTCCGTGCCGCCCGCGCGGCGGTACTTGAGGTAGTGGACGGCGTCCAGGCACACGGTTCCCACCGCCCCGGCCAGGGCGCCCGCCACCACCACCGCGAGCGGCGTCAGTCGTCGGTTTCGGATGCGCATGATCGCGAGCGTAGTTCGCCACCGGCGAGGGCGCGCGGCGAGACCTCCTCAGCAGCGGGTAGGGCCGGTCGGCCCTACCCGGGACGGATCCTGATGGAGTTCACTCACTCGGGGCGATCGCCGGCACGGGCCGCGCACCGGGCGCCCCTCCCTACCGAGGCACGTCGGACATGCGGAGGTGACGGGTGATCACCGTCGTCGGCCACGCCGATCTGAAGCCGGAGAGTCTGGCGCTCGTGGAGCGGAAGCTGCGCCAGGCACTGGACCGCCTCCCTGAAGGACCGGAAGGAGCCGTCGGCCTGGTACGGGCCGGCGCGGGAGCCGGGCTCGCCTTCGGACGGGCCATGGTGGGAGCCGGGCGGGCGCTGATCGCCGTGCTGCCCGCACGGGACGGCCTGATGACGCCCCTTCCCCGGAGCGACGCCGACGCAGCCCGGGAGCTGCTGCGCGTCTGCCTCTGCGCCCGCCTGGAGGCCTTCGACCCCGCCGAGCGCTCCTCCCGGATCACCGCGGACGAGCAGCTCGTCGCCGAGTGCGACCGCGTGCTGGCGGTGTGGGACGGGTCGTCGACCGACGGGTGCGACGCCACCGCCCACCTGGTCGCCTACGCCCGCGCCCGCGGCATCCCCGTCGAGATCGTCTGGCCGCGCGGGGCCGCCCGCCGGCGGGCGCGCCCCGTGACCTCGGCCGCGGCGCGGTGACGGGGCCGAACAGCCCTGGGTCTGAAACTGCCGGAGGTTGTCGCCACTCGGGTCTCCGAGCAATACGGAGACCACACGCCCCCGTCGCTAAAACAGCAGCAGCAGGCGAGCGCGGAACGCCGCACGGGCACGCCGGAGTCGGAAGGCTGAGGGCGGCACGCCGGGGCCGAACGTCACGGGTGTCGGGACCTGTGGCCCTGGGGCCGGGCCGCCGCCCTGGGCCAGGGTGATTGCCGGACCGGACGAGGGACGTCCGGCCGACACTGCCTGGAGGCACCCGCCATGACTGCTCGTCCGGTTCTCGCCGCCACCGACGGATCCCCCCAGAGCCTCGCCGCCGTCCACTGGGCCGCCGAGGAGGCCGTCCGGCGCGGGACCGCGCTGCGGCTGGTCCACGTCTGGCCGCGCCCGGTCGGCATCTACCTGGAGCAGCTCCAGAACGAGGGCGCGGAACTGCTCACGCACGTCACGCACGAGGTCGCCGGGCGGTACCCGGAGCTGGAGGTCGAGAGCGTGCTGCTCGGCGCGACGCCGGTCGAGGGACTGCTGGAGGCGGCCGCGGACGGTGAGCTCCTGGTGCTGGGCTCGCGCGGACTCGGCGGCTTCACCGGGCTCCTGGTGGGCTCGGTGTCGCTCGCGCTCGCGGGCCGCTCCCCCGTCCCGGTCGTCGTGCTGCGTCCCGACACGGCCGTCGCCGAGGACCGGGCACCCGGCCGGGCGACCGACGTTGTGGTCGGCGTGGGCGACGGCGCGAGCGCAGACGAGGTCCTCGGGTTCGCCTTCTCCCGGGCCCAGGAGCGCGGGGCGCGCGTCGTCGCCGTGCACGGCTGGGACGTACCCGCCCTGTGGGCCCCTCCGGGGACGATGGTCATCCCGATCGACTCGGCCACCATGGAGAGCGCCGCGCGAGAGCAGTCGGCGCAGGCGCTCAGCCCCTGGCAGGCCAAGTACCCGCAGGTGCCCGTCGTGGCCGGGACCGAGGTCGGCGGCGGCGCGAAGGCCCTCGTCGACGCCTCGGACGGGGCCGAGCTGGTCGTGATAGGCCGCCGGATCCGCAAGCACGCGACGGGCGCGCACCTGGGGCTGACCGCGCACGCGGTGCTTCACCACGCCCACGCCCCGGTCGCAGTCGTCCCGCACATCTGAGTCGGGCCCGCGGGCCGCTCCGCTGCCGGCCGTCCCACCTTGGGCCGGGCGGCCCGCCCGGGTGGCCCGCACGGCCCTAGGGTTCGGCCCTCCCCGCCGGGAGGGTGGAACCATGGCAACGCCGCAGGCAGCGCAGACGATCCGGCCGCAGCAGGATGCGGAGCCGCTGCTGGACTGCTCGAAGCTGGTGCGCAGGTTCGGAAGCCGCACCGCCGTGGACGGCGTCAGTCTGGACGTCGCGCCGGGCGAGACCTACGGACTCCTCGGACCGAACGGCGCCGGCAAGACCACGACGATCAAGATCGTCTGTGGGCTGCTCGAAGCCGACAGCGGAACCGTACGCGTGGCCGGACTGCCGGTGCGGGCGGCGCCGGGACCGGCCAAGCGGCTGATCGGCTACGTGCCGCAGGAGGTCGCTCTCTACCCCGACCTGACGGTGCGGGAGAACCTGCTGTTCTTCGGCCGCCTCTACCGGCTCCCGCGGCGACGGCTCGAACGGCGGGTCGAGGAGGTCCTCGAACTCATCGACCTCACCGCGAGGGGCGAGGACCGGGTGGACTCGCTCTCCGGCGGAATGCGGCGGCGCCTCAACATCGGGGCCGGGCTGGTCCATTCTCCGACGCTGCTCGTTCTGGACGAGCCGACGGTCGGAGTCGATCCGCAGAGCCGCCACGCGATCATGGAGAGCGTGCGCCGCTTCGGCGACCAGGGCATGGCCGTCATCTACACCACCCACTACATGGAGGAGGCGGAGCGCCTCTGCGACCGCGTCGGCATCATCGACCACGGCAGCCTGATCGCCGAGGGCACCCCACGCGAACTCGTCGCCCTGGTGGCCGAGAAGGACCAAGTCCAACTCGTCGCCTCCGGTGATCTCACTCGCTACGCCGAGGCCTGCCGCGCACTGCCGGAGGTCGAAGGCGCCGACGTCGACCGCTCGGACGAAGGAACCGTGCACGCCGTCGTGCGCGACGCGCGCAGTCTCCTGCCGCGCCTGCTCGACCTCGCCCACGCCAACCGGGTGCAGATCCGGAGCGTGGAGATCGTCGAGCCCGACCTGGAGGCGGTCTTCCTCCACCTGACCGGCACCGCGCTGCGGGAGTGAGCGCTGTGCGACCGGTACTCGCGATCGCGCTCAAGGACCTGCGGCAACGCCTGCGGGACCGTTCCGCGTGGGTGATCGTCTTTCTCGCGCCGGTGGTCATCACCGCGCTGATGTCCATGGCGTTCAGCGGAACGGCCGCCTTCCACGCCAAGGTGGCCGTGGTCGACCTCGACCACGGCACGGCCGCCGCGGGCCTGCTGCAGACGCTGCGCAGCCCTCAGCTCGCCGACACCGTCAGCGTCCGCAGCTACCCGGCCACCGAGGAAGCGGCCCAGGCGGTCCGACACGGCCCGGAGCAAGCGGGCATCGTCATCCCCGCCGGTTTCACCGCGGCGGTGGCGGGCGGGCGGCCCGAACCGGTGACCGTCCTCAGCAGCGTGGACTACCCGCTGCAGGCCCAACTGGCGAACGCGGTCGCCACCTCCTTCGTCGCCCAGGTGAACGCGGACCGCCTCTCCGTCGCCACCGCCCTGACCGCCGGCGCGCTGCCCGCCGACCTGCCCAGGCTCTCAGCACAGGCTGCCGAGCTGCGGCTGCCCGTGCAGGCGCGGCCGGCCGACGCCTCAGGCTACGCCCTCAAGGGTGTCAGCTACTTCGGGCCCAGCATGGGGATGTTCTTCGTCCTCTTCACCATCGGCTTCGCCGCTCGCGGCTACTTCAGCGAGCAGCGCCAGGGGACCTTGGACCGCATCGCCGCGGCGCCGCTCGGACGAGGCACGGTGCTTCTCGGCAAGTCCCTGGCGACCTTCGCCTACAGTCTCGCGGGCCTCGCCACCACTTTGACCGCAGCGCACTTCGTCTTCGGCGCCCGCTACGCCGACCCGCTCGGGGTGGCGGCCCTGTGCGTGGGGATGTCCGTCGCAGTGGTCTGCCTGACCACCCTGGTCATCGTGGTCTCCCGAACGGAACGTCAGGCCGAGCAGCTGTCCTCGGTCGTGGTCTTCGCGCTCGTCCTGCTGGGGGGAAACTTCGTCTTCGCTTCGGCGGGACCGGCGGCACTGCGTCGGCTGGCGTTGTTCACGCCCAACGGCTGGGCGCTGCGAGGCTTCACCGACCTCGGCACGGGCGTCAGCGGACTCGCCGCCGTCCGTGACCCTCTGCTCGGCATCGCGGCGTGCTCCGCTGTCGTCGCGCTGGTGGCCGCGGTGCTGTTCAGGCTGAGGAGGACACCATGAGGATCCTGGCAGTCACCCGGGCCACAGTGGTCCGCATCGCGCGGGACCGCGGCGCGCTGTTCTTCATGGTGCTGCTCCCCGTCGCCATCATCGTGGTCATCGGTGTGACCGTCCGCGGCTTCGACCAGTTCCGAGTCGGCGTCGTGGCGGCCGCGGACGCCGGGCCGGTCACTCGTGACCTGGTCACCACACTGACCGACGACCCCGCGCTGCGCACCCACGTCTACCCGGACCAGTCCACTGCCCGGACCGCGCTGCGCCGCAGCGAGACCGACGCTGTCGTAGTCGTCCCGGCGACGCTGGACCGGCAGGCGGCGGGCCCCGGGACGGTGACCCTCCCCATCCTGGTGGCGCCTTCGGCCACCAACGCCCAGGCCGCCGTCGCCGCTGTGGAGTCGGCCGTCGCCGACCACGCCGGGCGGGTGCAGGCCGCGCGCTTCACCGTGGCCGAGACCGGAGGCGCCTTCGACAGCCGACTGGGCCTCGCCGCCCGCACCGCCGCCGCCACGCCCTCGGTATCCGTCACACAGCGGACGGTGAACGGCCAGAGTTCCTACCTTCCCCTCGGCTACAGCTACAGCACGCCCACGATGCTGGTGCTCTTCGTCTTCATCAACGCGGTCTCCAACGGGGCATCGATCGTGCAGAACCGTCAGTCCGGCGTCTACAGCCGCGCGCTGGCAGCGCCGGTCGGTGCGGGCACCCTGGTACTCGGCGAGACGCTCGCCTATCTGTCGCTCGCCCTGGTGCAGTCGGCGCTGATCGTCTCCGTCGGCGCGCTGGCGTTCGGCGTCTCCTGGGGTGCACCTGCCGCGGCGCTGGCGCTGGTCGGGGTCTGGGCCCTGGTCGGGACCGGAGCGGGACTCCTCGCCGGAGCGCTGTTCCGCACCCCCGAGCAGGTGCACTCGATCGGCCCGGCGGTCGGCATCACGCTGGGCATGCTGGGCGGCTGCATGTGGCCGCTCGCCATCGTTCCCGCCTGGCTGCGGGCCGCCGGACACGTCGTGCCGCAGTCCTGGGCCGTCGACTCCTGGACGGAGCTGCTGTCCCGCCACGGGGGCCTGCACGCCGTCCTCGGCTACCTCGTGATCCTCACCGCCTACGCGGCCGGGCTCCTGTTGCTCGCCACGCTCGCGCTGCGCAGAAGACTGGCATCGGTCGGGTGATCCCGCACGGCGCGTGACCAACGCCGGTCTTGGAGGCGCAACCATTCCGCCGCCTCGGCCCTGTGTCGCACTCAATGCGCCCCCTACGGACGGGGAGTCGTGGGCTCCGGGGTCGGTGTGGCAGCGACGGTGAACGGGAGGTCGGGCTTGCCCTGGAGCGCTTGTGCCGTGAACGCCGTCCAGGCCTCGGTCGGGAAGTCGCTGCCGACGTCCGCGCCGACCGGGCTGAGCCCGGGGTGGATCGTGTCGGTGGCGAACATCGTTATGGCGGTGGCGAGTTGGCGGGTGTATCCGACGAACCAGTCGGGGTGGTACGGGTCGTCGGTGCCGGTCTTGCCCGCCTTGAAGCGCTGCAGGGGGGCGGTGCGACGGCCTGTCCCGTCCTTCGTCGCGGCCTCCGCCAGGATGCTGTTGACGAGCCCGGAGATCGCAGGTGGGATGGCCTGGACCGGGGTGGGGGGCGTCAGGCCGCCCACCGGAAGGCCGTCGTAGGTGATCCGGGTGACCGAGTACGGGTTGATGTGCAGACCCTGGTCGGCGAAGGTGCCATACATGGAGGCCAGCCGGACGGGGCTGATGGTGGAGGAGCCCGCGTAGAAGTCGGCGCTGTCCGAGGAGAGGCTGCCGCTGAGCGCGCCCAGTGCCTCGGCGGTGGACTTCACGGCCGGGTAGCCGACGTTCTCGCCGAGCTGGACGTACGGCGTGATCACGGAGTGCTGCATCGCCGAGCGGAGCGAGATGTCACCCCAGGAGGCGTAGCGGTCGTTCTGCTCCAACAGCGGGCCGGCGTTCTTGCCGGGCTTGCGGAGGGGGAACCCGTTCGCGCCGTAGATCTCGATGTCGCTGTTGCCGTTGAAGACGCTGTCCGGGCTGACGGCCGAGGCTGCGGTTCCGGGTCTGCGCACCGCACCGTGCGCCAGGGCGGCGGCGAGCACGACGGGCTGGAAGGTCGACCCCGCCTGGAGTCCGGCGCTGTCGGCGATGTCGTTGTAGGCCCCCTTGTCCCACCCCGGGCCTCCGTAGACGGCGAGGATGCGGCCCGTGGTGGGATCGACGCTGGCCGCACCGGCCTGGAGCGAGAGGTTCTTCCTGTCCTTCGGGTCGGCGGCGGAGGCCATCTCCTTGGTGACGGCGGTCGCCAGCTCCTCGGTGAGGGTGCGGTCGAAGGTGGTGTAGATGTGGTAGCCGCCGTGGGCGAGCTGCTGGTCGGTGATGCCCGCGTGCTGCTGGGCGTAGTCGGTGGCGAGCTGGTAGAGGTAGCCGGTCTGCCCGGTCAGGGCCGCCCGGACCCACGGGTGCGGAGTGGGGAAGGCCGAGTCGGGGTAGCGGGCACGTTCCGCGGCGGTCATCCAGCCGTCCTTGACCATCCTGTCGAGGACGTAGTGCCAGCGGGCCACCGCCTTGACCCGGGCGCGGGCGTCCGAGTCGATGTTCTGGTAGAGGCTGGGCTCGTTGACCGTGGCGGCGAGGAAGGCACCCTGCGAGACCGTCAGCGTGCGGGTGTCCACCCCGTAGTACGCCCGGGCGGCCGCGTCCAGTCCGTAGGCGTCGCGGCCGAAGTAACTGGTGTTCAGGTAGCCGGTGAGAATCTGCTGCTTGGAGTAGACGTCTCCGATCTTCGTCGCGATCAGCAGCTCCTGCAGCTTGCGCCCGATGGTGGGGCGCTGGCTGAGAAAGGAGTTCTTGACGAACTGCTGCGTGATGGTCGATCCGGACTGCAGCTGGCGACCCTGGACCATGTTCACCAGTGAGCGCACGATCCCCGTGGGGTCGACGCCGGAGTCGTGGTAGAAGTCCGCGTTCTCGGCGGCCAGGAAGTCACGCTGCACCGGCAGCGGGACCTGGTCCAGGGTGATGTTGACCCGGTTCACCGAACCGTGGGTGGCCATCACGGTGCCGTCGGACCAGTAGTAGACGTTGCTCTGCTGCAGGTTGCTCGGGTTCGGCGCGGGGATGGCGGTGGTCTCGTAGGCGTACCAGACGAGCCCGGCCAGCGCACCGAAGAGAAACAGGAGCGCCACGAGCAGGCGTTTCAGCCAGCGACGCAGCCGCCTCCGCCGCCGTATCCGGGGCGCGCGGCCAGCTTCGGGGTCGCCGGTGCGCGCCGGCTCCTGCGGAGCTGCGCCGCCCCGTTCCGCCGCGCGGCGCTGACGCCGACTCTTGCGCGAAGGCCGCACGATTCGCTCAGGCAACGGGAACTCCTTCAGGTCGAACCATGGGCCTGGGGGCGGGCCCCCGGCGGCGGGGCGGGGGACCGCGCCGCCGGGGGAGCTCGGGATGTCAGGGCGTCCCGGGACCGGGCCTCAGCACGGTGCTCCGGCGCACCGGCTCCCTGGTGCCCTGGCCGGACGTCGCGCCGAGGTGACGTCGGATCGCCGGGCTCACGAACGATCAGGCTGGTTCGGCCATGTGATCGCGACCGGCCGGGAATATGACCGAATCGCAACAGCCGGGCCTATGCGATCATCGTGTAACAGTCTTCGGGCGGGACGGTGGCCGCCGACGATACTGAGCGCATGTCCCGTGTCCTGCTCGTCGAAGACGACCCCGCCGTCCGTGAAGGCGCCCGCTTGGCCCTGCGCCGCCAAGGGCACGAGGTCGCCCCGGCCAGGACCGGGGAGGAGGGACTGGACCAACTCCGGTCGTTCCTGCCGGACGTCGTGGTGCTGGACCTGATGCTGCCGGGGATGACCGGGCTGGAGGTCTGCCGCCAGATCCGCGCGGACAGTCAGCTTCCGATCATCATCATGACGGCGTTGGGCGACGACGTGGACGTCGTGCTCGGCCTCGAGACGGGAGCGGACGACTACGTGGTCAAGCCCGTCCAGGCCCGGGTGCTGGACGCCAGGATCCGCGCCGTCCTGCGCCGGGCCGAGGCGACGCCGTCCCCCGGTGGCCGGGCCCACCCGGCCGAGACGCACGGCGACCTGAGCATCGATCGGGCCGCACTCACCGTCACCCGCGGGGACGCTCCCCTCCTGCTGGCCCCGTCGGAACTGCGGCTGCTGCTGACCCTGTCCGCCGCACCAGACCGGGTGTTCAGCCGCCAGCAGTTGCTGGAGGCCGTCTGGGAGCACAGCTACCACGGCGACGCACGGCTGGTGGACGCCTGCGTCAAACGGCTGCGCACCAAGATGGGCGAACCGCCGCGGCAGCCGCGCTACATCCAGACCGTCCGGGGCTTCGGCTACCGGTTCCACAGCCCCCGGCCCCGATGACCGAACCCTTGGCCTCTCGTACCTCGCCTTCGCACACGTCTCCTCCGCACGCCTCGCCCCGGCACACGTCTGCTCCGCACGCCTCGCCTCCGCACACCTCGCCCCGGCGCCGACGCCTGCCCCGTCCGTCGCTGCCGGGCGGCCTGCGCGTCCGGCTGGTGGCCGCGTTCGGGCTGGTCGCCGTGGCCGCCGCGCTCTCCACGGGTGCTTTGACGTTCCGTGAGGCGCGCACCGGCATCCTCCAGCAGAGCCAGGACACCGTCATCCGGCTCCTGCGCGACCGGGTCGACAACCTCGCCCCCGACCTCGCCTTCCCGCCCCGCCAAGGGGACCTGGACGGGTTCGCGACCTCCGTCGCCATGGCCGACCCCTCCCAGCAGTGGCGGGTGCTGGTGACCTACCACGGCCTGAGCGCGACCTCGACACCGCAGGACCGGTTCTCCGAGTTGACGCGCGACCTGCGCACGGAGGCGACCACCCACACGGCGACCGTCTTCCAGCGTGTCACCGCCGACGGCGGCCGCTCCTGCCTCGTGGTCGGCATGCCGGTCATGTTCGCCTCGGCGGACAACGGGCGCACGGCCACCGGCCTCACGGTCTTCGTGGTGGCGCCCCAGGACAGCGAACTGGCCTACGTCCAGGCCCTGGTCACGGCCGCGGAGCGGGCCACCGTGCCCGCGCTGGTCCTGGCGGTGCTGCTCGCCCTGCTCGCCGCCCGGGGCGTGCTGCGTCCGGTGCGGGAACTGCGCCACGCCACCCGGCGTATCGCCGAGGGCCGGCTCGACACCCGCCTCGCCGTCCACGGCTCGGACGAGCTCGCCGAGCTGTCCCACAGCTTCAACGAGACCGCCGCCGCGCTGGAGGAATCCATCGCCGAACTGCGCCGCATGGAGGCCAAGGCTCGCCGCTTCGCCGCGGACGTCTCCCACGAACTGCGCACACCGCTGGCGGCCATGTCCGTCGTCACCGACGTCCTCGACGAGGACGCCGTCGGCCTGGACCCCGACACCGCCATCGCCGTACGGCTCATCAGCCAGGAGACCGCCAACCTGGCCCGGCTGGTGGAGGACCTCATGGAGGTCTCCCGCTTCGACGCCGGCACCGCCGCGCTCCATCTGGACGTGATCGACCTGGTCGAGTCGGTCCGGCGCACCCTCTGCGCCCGGGCCTGGCAGGACCGCGTGGCCACCTGCCTGCCAGAGCCCCCGGCGCTGCGGGGCCGGGTCGACCCGCGCCGCCTCGACGTGGTCGTCGCGAACCTGGTCGGGAACGCGCTGCGCCACGGCGCGCCTCCGGTCCAGCTCACGCTCCGCGAGCTCCGGCGGCCGCCCGCCGCGGACGGAACGACACGGTGGGCGGTGATCGAGGTCCTGGACAGCGGGCCGGGCATCTCGGAGACGGTCCTGCCGCACATCTTCGACCGCTTCTACAAGTCCGACACCGCCCGCACCCGGACCGAGGGCAGCGGGCTTGGCCTCGCGATCACCGCCGAGAACGTGCACCTGCACGGCGGCACGATCCGGGCGGCCAACCACCCGGGCGGAGGTGCGCTGCTGACCGTCGAGCTCCCGCTGCCGGAGACGAACCCGGGGTCGGAGTCGGAGTCGGAACCGGGGTCGGAACCGGGATGGGAACCCGATGAGGAGGCTCGAGCATGAAGCGAGTGATACTGCTCGCCGCAGTCCTGCTGCTGTCCGGCTGCGGAATCCCCGCGACCGGCGTGATCCAGTCCGGCGACCCGGCCACCGGTGTCACGCCCGTGGGCCCGGTCCTCTACTTCGTCATCGACGGCCACCTCGTCCCCACCAGCTCTCCGATGGCGACCCCGACCGACACGGGCGTGGCCGTCAAACTCCTGCTCTCAGGCCCCGACATGCGGGAGAGGCGACTCGGCATGACGACCGCTCTGAGCGGCGTCGCCGCTCCCGCGGTCACGGTGAACGGCGCCGAGGTGACGTTGCAACTGCCCGCGGGCACCAGACCCCTGCCGTCGATCGCACTCCGCCAACTGATCTGCACGGCCGCCGCGGCACGCCTGGCCGACCCGGACACCACGGCGTCAGGCGTGACCGTGGTCGTCATCGGGCCCAACGGACGGGTCACCAAGCGCAGCAGCCACGAGTGCGTGCTCCTCCGGCCCACCCCCGCCCCCACCGCCACCACGATCCCCGGCCGCCGAGGCTGACGCACCACCGAAGCGGATGTCCGACCCTGTCCTGGGCGCAGGCGCCGATCAGACCCCCGCTCTCTGCCTTCTCCCCGGCGGGCCAACGTTGTCGACAGCGCGCCCGCCGCGACAAGGTCCCCACAAAGGCGCAGTTCGCCGCAGGGGTCAGGAGGTCGCCCTCTCGTACGTGCGGCGCGGGGAGCTCGACCGAGATCAGCAGCGAGTCGGCTGATGCGATCGCCGTTGCCGTCCCGACCCCATGCGGTCCCCCCAGCGTGGAGCAGGCATCGCCCTGCAACTCCCCGCCACAGCCGTGAGCGCGCTCCTGGCTGTGGCGGGACACAACTCCCCCGACGCGAGTGCCGGGCACCCCAGGCCGTCGTGGTGGCGGCGGATAATGTGCGGGGCGGGGAGAGCGGGTGCGCCGGTGGCGCCGATCGAGGGAGAGGCAGAGAACGGATGACCCTGGAGGAAGGCCGACGCGTCAGGCTGGCGGAGGACCTGGGGATCGGTGAGGCAGTCGCCGGTGAGCTCGGGGCCGTCGTCGGGTTCCTCTCGCTGGGAGCGGGCCTCGAAGGCACCGTCGAGCGGGTGACGGAACTCCCGGAGAACGAGGAGGTCCGGGAGTACCAGCGGCTCAAGGGGCTGTTCGACGACTACGGGCACACCATGCCGGCTGCGAGCCGAGAGCAACTGGAGGCGCAGATCGCCCTGCTGGAGCCGGAGTGGGCCGCGTACCGGGAACGCGGCAGCGGGGTGACCGCCCGGGTCCGATGGGACAACGGCTTCGTCCTCGACGGCGCGGACCAGGACATCCTCACGCCCCTGTGACGGACGCGGGCCGTGAGCTCCTGCTGGCCTCCCGCCGCCCGCAGTTGACGCTGGTCAGGCGGTGGCCAGGGCGACCTCCGTCGACTTGATCAGCGCGACCACCGAGGAGCCGACGGCGAGGCCGAGCTCGGTGACGGCGTCCTTGGTGATGGCGGCGGTGAGCTCCCCGCCCTGGACGGAGACCTTGACGGCGGCCATGGCGTTGCCGGTCGCGACGTCCGTGACGGTGCCGGGGATCTGGTTGCGAATGCTGAGCCCGGACACCGGGCCGGTGGCGAGGGAGACCTCGGTGGACTTCACGACCGCGCGCACAGCACCGCCCTCGTGCAGGCCCAGCTCCTTGACCGCATCCACGGTGATCGCGGCGGTGATCTCCTGGCCGCCCTGCAGCCTTGCCTTGACGATCGCCATGGCCTCACCGGTGGTGACGGAGGTGACGGTGCCGGGGATCTGGTTGCGAATGCTCAAAGTCATTACGGACGACCTCGCGGAAAATAGCACCACGTGCTTTTCTGGATTCACCCGCCACCCTACCGAAATTCCTCGGAGGAGGAGTTCAGACGGCATGGGCGATGGAATCGCGGAGTGTCCTCCTGCATTTCTTCACGGATTCCCGCGATCGCCTCGCAGCTGCGAGGCCCGCGCCCGGGGGACCCGCATGCGATGCCGATCAGTCCTACGCCCGGCCTCATGCCGGGGATTCCGAGGATCCCGGCCGGCATATCCGTTCCAGCGGGGGCCGACGACCTTATCCGTTCTGGCGTGGGAAACCTTCACCGAGCTGGGCGACCACGTCCGGCAGGCCATCGACGCAGCCCGCCGCAGCGGCCGCGCGGCGGGCTGACCCTGTCGAACAGGTCCGCGGCATTCGGTCGACCCCAGCCCCCTTCGAGGCCAGGACTCGCCGGCCAGGAGGCCGTCGACCGGCTTGGCCGCAGGCGGCGGACGCCTCGGGTCAGGCGCGGATCAGGCGCGGGCGTACTGGTCGAGCTTGGGGAGGGCGTGGCCGAGGGCGGCGGCCGCGTGGCGGGCCCAGTAGGGGTTGCGGAGGAGCTCGCGGCCCAGGAGGACGGCGTCGGCCTCGCCGGAGGCGAGGATCTGCTCGGCCTGGTGAGGGTCGGTGATCAGGCCGACGGCCGCCGTCGCGAGCCCGGCCTCGCTGCGGACCCGGGTGGCGAAGGGGACCTGGTAGTGCGGCTCCACCGGGATGCGCGCGTCCGGGACGTTGCCGCCGGTGGAGACGTCGAGCAGGTCCACGCCGCGGGCCTGGAGCTCCTTGGCCAGCAGGACCGTGTCGTCCGCGGTCCAGCCGCCCTCGTCGATCCAGTCGGTGGCCGAGACGCGGAAGAACAGCGGCAGTTCGTCCGGCCAGACCGCGCGGACGGCCTCGGTCACCTCCAGCGCGAAGCGCATGCGGTTCTCGATCGGGCCGCCGTAGGCGTCCGTGCGGTGGTTCGAGTACGGCGAGAGGAACTCGTGCACCAGGTAGCCGTGCGCGCCGTGGATCTCCGCGACCTGGAACCCCGCTGCCAGCGCCCGCTCCGCCGCCTCCGCGAAGCGGCGCACGGTCTCGCCGATCTGATCGACGCTCAGCTCGGTCGGCGCGGTCATCGCGCCGAAGGCCACGTCGCTCGGCGCGACGCTCTGCCAGGCGAGCGGGTGGTCCGCGGGGAGCGAGCCGCCCGGGGTGTCCCACGGACGCGCCGAGGACGCCTTGCGGCCCGCGTGCGCGAGCTGGATGCCGGGGACGGCGCCCAGCTCGCGCAGGAAGGCGGTGATCCGCCGGAAGGCGGCGGCCTGGGTGTCGTTCCAGATGCCCAGGTCCCACGGGCTGATGCGGCCCTCGGGGACCACCGCCGTCGCCTCGGTCAGGACCAGACCCGTGCCGCCCGCCGCGCGGGAGGCGAGGTGCTGGAAGTGCCACTCCCCCGGTGCGCCGGTGTCGGGCCCCTCGGCCGGTGCCGAATACTGGCACATCGGCGCCATCCAGACCCGGTTGGGCGCGGAGATGTCACGCAGGGCGAGGGGCTCGAACAGCAGGCTCATCGGGACTGTGCTCCTGAAGGCGGAAGGTGGAGAGGAGGAGAGGTCAGATCGTCGCGGTGTCGATCACGAAGCGGTAGCGCACGTCGCTGTTGAGGACGCGGGTGTAGGCCTCGTTGATCTGGTCCGCCCGGATCACCTCGACCTCCGCTCCGATGCCGTGCTCCGCGCAGAAGTCCAACATCTCCTGCGTCTGCGGGATTCCGCCGATCATCGAACCGGCCAGGGTCTTGTTGCCGCCGATGAGGGAGAAGACCGCGACCGGCACCGGGACCGGCGGCGCGCCGACCTGGACCAGGGCGCCGTTCGGCTTGAGCAGGGCCAGGTACGCGTTGAGGTCGATCTCCGCCGAGACCGTGTTGACGATCAGGTCGAAGGAGCCGGCCAGCTTCTCGAAGGTGGTCGCGTCGCCGGTGGCGTAGTAGTGGTCGGCGCCCAGCTTCAGGCCCTCGTCGCGCTTGCGCAGCGACTGCGACAGCACCGTCACCTCGGCGCCCTTGGCGTGGGCGATCTTGACGGCCATGTGGCCGAGGCCGCCGAGCCCGACGACGGCGACCTTCTTGCCCGGGCCCGCGCCGAAGCGGTCCAGCGGCGAGTAGGTGGTGATGCCGGCGCACAGCAGTGGCGCGGCCGTGTCCAGCGGGATGCCCTCGGGGATCTTGAGCGCGAAGCGCTCGGTGACGACGACCTGCTTGGCGTAGCCGCCGTAGGTGGGCTCGCCGTCGCGGCCGGTGTCGTTGTAGGTGCCGGTGGCGCCGCCGGGGCCGGAGCAGAACTGCTCGAAGCCCGCCTGGCACTGCTCGCACTCACCACAGGAGTCGACCAGGCAGCCGACGCCGACGCGGTCGCCGACCTGGTGCCGGGTGACGGCGGAGCCGACCGCGGCGACGGTTCCGGCGATCTCGTGGCCGGGCACCATCGGGAAGATGGCCGGACCCCACTCCTCGTTGACCTGGTGGATGTCCGAGTGGCAGATACCTGCGTAGGCGATGTCGATGAGGATGTCGTGCGGGCCGAGCTCGCGGCGCGGCACGGTGGTGCGCTCCAGCGGGGCCTTGGCGGCCGGGGCGGCGAACGCGGGGATCGTGCTCGTAGTCATGAGGAACAGGCTGCCGGGTGGGCGAAGCCGCAGCCAGACCCTCCGTGAACGTATGCCTGCGGTTCCTACCACTGGGAGGGTCACCCTGGTACGCACGATCGCCCGCATACTTGACTGACATGAGCCCCGACACCGCCCCGACGGACCCAGCCGCCCCGCAGGACACCCCCGCTCCCCTTGACCCGCGCGCCGAGCTGAGCGAGTTCCTGCGGACCCGGCGGGCGCGCCTGCAACCGGAGGACGTGGGCCTGCCCTACTTCGGCGCGCGGCGCCGGGTACCGGGGCTGCGCCGCGAGGAGCTGGCGCAGCTGGCCGGGGTCAGCGTCGCGTACTACACGCGGCTGGAGCAGGGCAACGCGCACAACGTGTCGGCGGCCGTGCTGGAGGCCATCGCGGACGCGCTGCGCCTGAACCGCGCCGAGCGCGAGCACCTGGAGCACCTCGCCAAGCCCGCGCCGCGCCGCGGGCGGTCGGCGACGGCGGTCCGCCCGGAGCGGGTGCGCCCGCAGTTGCAGCACCTGCTGGACGCGATGGACTCCGTCCCCGCCTACGTGCTGGGCCGCCGCTGCGACATCCTGGCCTGGAACCGGATGGCCGCCGCGCTGCTCGGCGACTTCGCTTCGCGGCCGCCGGAGCAGCGGAACATGGCGTGGATCGTCTTCATGGACCCCGCCTCGCACGAGTTGTACCTCGACTGGGAGGGCAAGGCCCGGGACGTGGTGGCGGGCCTGCGGATGCACGCCGGCCGCTCCCCCGACGACCCGCGTCTGGCCGCGCTGATCGGCGAGCTGTCGGTCAAGAGCCCCCTGTTCCGCCAGTGGTGGGCCGCCCACGACGTGCGGGGCACGGGCCCGTGCACGAAGGAGCTGCACCACCCGGTAGTCGGCCGGCTCACGCTCGTGAACGAGTCGCTGGTGCTGCCCGCCGACGCGGGCCAGATGCTCGTCACCTACGCCGCCGAGCCGGGCTCTGCCTCGGCGGAGGCCCTGCGGCTGCTCGCCAGCTGGACCGCGACCGCGCCTGAGTCGGCGCCCGGGACGACGCCCGGGGCGACACTCGACCAGGCGTCCGGCGCGGCGTCGGCGCCGACCGTCGACAACAGCTGACTCGAGCCGCGCTCCAGCCCGGTCCGACCCCGAGGTTCCGAAGATCCGGAACGGGGTGTTAACTAGGCCGCAAGCGCGGGCAAGAGCCTGTTGTCCCGCTCGTGTCGGGCTCCGAGAGGACGGTCCAGGGTATGCACCAGCAGCTGAGTCCACTCCATGCAGTCGCCCTGTACACGCTGCTCGGAGTCGCGGGCCTGTGGACCTTGATGGGCGTACGGGCCGTCTGGCTCGCCGCCTTCCGCCCGTGGGCCGTCGGCGTCAGCGGGATCGGCCTCGACCCGGACGAGCAGGTCGCTCTCTCCCGCGCGGAGCGCCGGGCCTTCGTGGCGATAGCGAACGAGCTGAACCGCGGGAACGCCGGTCTCCCCTCCGTGTAGCCCCTCCGGTTGCACCTCCGCTCCGAGTCGCCGCCGTCGTGAGGGCGTCGTCGGCCACCGCCCCTCAGCCCTCGCGGGCGTCGTGACCGTCGCGGGCGTCGTGGGCCGCCAGGATGGCCTGCTCCTTCTCCTCCGACAGGAACGGCGTCCAGGCGCTGAACTGACGGTAGTCCTCGAACGCCTCCTGCTCGCCGCCGGGGCCGAAGAGCCACGCGGCCGTCTCCCGGACGGAGTCCGTGATCGGGCGGCAGCGCACGCCCGCGGCCAGCGCCTTCGCGCTCGACGCGTCCCACACGGCTGCGCAGTCCCCGCGGTCGGCCGGGAGCCAGAGCGGGAGCTCGGTCCACGGTTCCACCTCGTGGTCGACGAAGATCCGGTCGTCGATGTAGGCGAGTTCCGCCTTGCCGCCGGTGGCGGCCACGCAGGCGGCGAGGAAGTCGCCCCAGGTGCCGTTGTCCGGCGCGCCGGAGACGAGGTAGTCCTCGACCTCGTCGCGCGGCGCGCCGGACAGCAGGTCCAGCCCGAAGGCGGCGAGGTCGCGCACGTCGATGAGGCGCAGGGCACGGTCGGGCGTGCCGGGGACGGCCATCCGCCCTCCCTGTGCGGCGCGGCGCAGCCACGCGGTGGTGCGGCGGGCGCGGTCGTGCGGGCCGACGATCAGGCCCGGTTGCAGCACGACGACGCGTCCGGGGAAGGCCGCGCGGACGGCCTTCTCGCAGCCGTCCTTCAGCCAGCCGTAGTCGCCGTCGTCCGGACCGGCGTCGGCGCGGCCGCCCTGGCGGGGCGAGAGCTCGTCGGTTGGTTCGGCGGGGAAGCCGGGGTAGACGTTGATCGTCGACACGAACAGGTACGCGTCCGCGCTCGCCGCGAGCGCGGCGGCGGACTTGGCGACCTCGAGGGGGACGTAGCCGCAGACGTCGACCACGGCGTCGTAGGGCCCGGCGGCCGCGAGCGCGGCGAGGTCCGCCTCGTCGGTCCGGTCGCCGCGCAGTGAGCGGACGCCGTCCGGATCGTTCTGGCTGCGGCCCCGGTTGAAGACCGTCACCTCCCAGCCGCGCCGCACGCCCTCCTCGGCGAACGCCCGCCCCACGAACACCGATCCACCGATCACGAGAAGCTTCATGACGAGCAGTCTGTGCGGCGGACCGGACCGGCGGAACCCTGCTCTGCGCTGGGCGAAAGAATTGCGCGGTGGGCGAACGACGGGCGCGGTTCCCGAGGGCGGGCCCACGCTGGCCCCCGCACCTCGCACGGGTGCACCTCGCACCTTCGCTCCTCGCGCACGCGCACGCCACCACCTCGCGGACGGGGGCCGCAGTCACGGCCGCTGACACAGGGTCGGCATGTCGCCGACACGTCGGTTCTGGCGTGCTCAGCCGAACTGGAGGGAGCGCTTGGACAAGCCCATCCAGAAGCCGTCGATGACGCTGCGCCCGGAGCCGAGTTCGTCCTCGGCCGCGCCGAGGGTGACGAAGAGCGGCGCGAAGTGCTCCGTGCGCGGGTGCGCGAGGTGGCCGGCGGGCGCCTTGTGCTCGAAGTCGAGCAGGGCGTCGATGTCCTGGGCCTCCAGGGCGCGGCGGCCCCAGTCGTCGAACTCCGTCATGATCGAGTGGACGCTGCCGTCCTGGGTGAGGGCCCGCAGGTTGTGGGTGAAGAAGCCGCTGCCCACGATGAGGACGCCCTCGTCCCGCAGGGGCGCGAGCTTGCGTCCGATCCGCATCAGCTCGGCAGGATCAAGAGTGGGCATCGACACCTGGAGCACGGGGACGTCGGCGTCGGGGTACATCTCGACCAGCGGGACGTAGGCCCCGTGGTCGAGGCCCCGGTCGGGGATGTCCTGCACGGGGCTGCCCGCGCCGCGCAGCAGCTTGCGGACGGAGTCGGCCAGCTCGGGCGCGCCGGGGGCGGCGTAGGTGACGTCGTAGTAGTGCTGCGGGAAGCCCCAGAAGTCGTAGACCAGCGGCACGGTCGTGGTCGCGCCGAGGGCGAGCGGCGCCTCCTCCCAGTGCGCGGAGATCATCAGCACCGCCTTGGGCTTGGGCAGCTCCGCGGACCACGCCGCGAGCTGGCCCGTCCACAGGGCGTCGTCGGCGAGCGGCGGCGCGCCGTGGCCCAGGTAGAGGGCCGGCATCTTCTCCGAGGCGGCGGTGGTCATGACTGTCCTCGTTCCCATCGGTCGGTCGCACACGACGATCTGGTTCAAATCTGAACTAATCTCGAAGCGTACTCCCTTGTTCAGATTTGAACAACTGCGCGCGCAGGCGCTTTGCTGCTGCCTTCCTTCAGTCTCCTCCCGCCGAAGTAGCGTGCGTCGCCGCTAGCCTTCCGTCGTGATCACACGTGGAGACTGGGGCGCGACGCGATCGTGGGTGGAAAAGCACCTCGCCGGCGGGGAGCGGCTCGGCGCAGGTTGAGCGTCGACGGGCCGACCGGCCGGCGGCACCTGGTGCTGCGGTCCTTCACGAAGCCCTTCTACGTCCGTCACGCGGACGGTCTGCTGTCCCGCGAAACCCGCGATCGCGGCCCATCGCGACCATCCCTCGCTGCTGATGACCTTGCTGCCCGGAGCCGTCCGGCTGGAGGAGCCTGACGCCGACCGCCGGTCCGATCTGTTGGCCGAGCAAGAGGTACCAAGAGGTACGCGTACGGTGCCGAACCCCGGCACACCCCGCTGCTACAGCCGGACGGTCAGCTCCACGGCCACGACGTCGCCCGGCGTCAGGCCATGAGGAAGGCGGACCGCCGCTTTGAGGGGGAGGAGGTAGCCGCCGTCCTTGGGGAAGAGGGAGGTGGTGAAGGCGGTGTCGCCGATGCGGGCCGAGACGGGGACGACGCCCCAGCCGTAGCTGGCTCGGGCTGCGACCTCGTGGATGTCGGCGGACTGTTCCTGCGGGACCGGGACGTAGAAGTAGGGCGCGGGGCCGCGCCATTCGATCACGCAGCCGGAGAAGGCGAGGTCCATGGGCCGGTCCGTTCCGCGGGGTGGGCGGGCTGAGGCTCACTCAGCGTACCGGCGCGGCGCGGCCGTACCCGGGCGTTGGACCCGCACACTTGTGGCCATGACCGCGACCTTGAGGCTGCAGCGCATCTTCCCCTACGCGGTGTGGGACCGCGGCCCGTGGGAGATCGAACTCGACGCCGAGGTGGTCGCGACGATCCAGGCCGGCGGGCGGCTGGAACTGGAACTCAAGGCCGGGCACCACACCCTGCTGCTGCGGGGCGCCGGGCGGCGCAAGAGCCCGGGGCGCGGGTTCATGGTCGCGGACGGCGAGCTGGTCGGCTTCGTCTGCCACCCGCAGCCCGTCTGGGGCCTGTGGGCCTACTTCGTGCCCACGCGGTGGATCGTGCTCCAGGAGCGTCGGCTGGGCGACTGATCGAACGGGCGGCTGAGCGCCGGGGCCGGGGGCCGGCCGTGGGGGCGGAGCCGCAGGTCAGGAGGCGCCCGCTCGTCCGGCGGCGATCCGGTGGAGCACGTCCATGTTGGTCGGGGACTGCTTCAGCTGGGTGAGCAGCAGCTCGGTCGCCTGCTGGGTGTCCAGCGCGCTAAGGACGCGGCGCAGCGTCCAGGTGGCGGAGGTGCGCTCGGGGCCGAGCAGCAGTTCCTCGCGGCGGGTGCCGGAGGCCTTCACGTCGACGGCGGGGAAGGCGCGCTTGTCGGCGAGCTTGCGGTCGAGCCGCAGCTCCATGTTGCCGGTGCTCTTGAACTCCTCGAAGATCAGGTCGTCCATCCGGGAGCCGGTGTCGACGAGCGCCGTGGCGATGATGGTGAGCGAGCCGCCGTCCTCGATGTTGCGGGCGGCACCGAAGAACTTCTTCGGCAGGTGCAGCGCGGCGGCGTCGATGCCACCGGTGAGGACGCGTCCCGAAGCAGGGGCGGCGGTGTTGTAGGCGCGGGCGAGGCGGGTGATCGAGTCGAGCAGCACGACGACGTCCTGGCCGAGCTCGACGAGGCGCTTGGCGCGCTCGATGGCCAGCTCGGCGAGCGCGATGTGCTCGCGGGCCGGCCGGTCGAAGGTGGAGGCGAGCACCTCGCCCCTGACCGAGCGCTCCATGTCGGTGACCTCCTCCGGGCGCTCGTCGACGAGCACGACCATGAGGTGGGCCTCCGGGTGGTTGCGGGCGAGGGCGGCGGCGATGGTCTGCATGACCACCGTCTTGCCGGTCTTCGGCGGCGCGACGATCAGGCCGCGCTGGCCCTTGCCGATCGGCGCCACCAGGTCGATGACGCGGGTGGCGAGCACGCCGGGTTCGGTCTCCAGTCGTAGCTGCTCCTCGGGGTGAAGCGGCGTCAACTCGCCGAAGACGGGCCGCCTCCGGGCCCGCTCGGGGGCGAGGCCGTTGACGGCGTCGACGCGGTTCAGGGAGAGACGGCGGTCGCCCTTGCCCTTGTTGTCGCTCGCGCGGGTGATTCCGGTGACCGTGTCACCGGGCCGCAGGCCGAGGCTGCGGACCTGAGCCGTCGACACGAACACGTCGTCGGGGCCGGGCTGGTAGCCCGAGGTGCGAAGCAGGGCGTGGCCGTCGCGGAGGTCGAGCACACCGGTGACCTGGACGAGGTCGAGGTCGACGTCCGGTGTGGTTGCCGAGGTGGCTGTGGTGGTGGTGATGGGTTCGAGTGTGGTGGTCATGGTGGGATCCACTTCTTGAGGGCGTGAGAGGTCCGGGCGTGGACGCCCGTGACCTGCGCATCGCGGGAAGTCCTCACGCGATGCGAAAACGTGCACCGGAAACGTGGTAGCGGAAACGTGGTACCGGAAAGCGCGGTGCGGTGCTTCGAGGTGACTACTGCTCTGCTTGCTCTACCGCGGTCAGAATCGCGGGAGCGGGAGCCGGGCGGAGGAGATTCACTCCGCTGCGGTCCATAGTAACAGGTACGGGCTGGCTTCTTGTCAAGTCCCCCGATTCGGGGAGCCTGTCAGCCCTCCAGCGCGAAGGTCACGTCCACGATGCCGTCGACCCCGCTCACGGCGAGCGCGACGGCCGGGATCCGGGAGGAGTCACCGAGCACGCCGCCGATGGTGGCGACGCCGTCCGCGAGGGCTACCGTCAGGTCGGCCGCGGCCTCCGCCCCGATCGTGCGGGCCAGGGCCGCACGGACCTCGCGTTCCAGGGCCGCGTCGTCGGCGAGGAAGACCCTGAGCACGTCCGCGCGGCTGACGATGCCGAGGAGCGTGCGCTCCTGGTCCACGACGGGGAGCCGCTTGACGCCGCGCTGGAGCATGGTCCGGGCCGCGCCGGCGACGGTCTCGTCCGGGCCCACGGTGACCGCGGGCGCGGTCATCAGGTCGTCGGCGACCAGCGCGGCAAGGCGGGCGGCCTGGTCGGGGTCGAGCAGGGCGGCGTCGCGTATGCCGAGCTTCTGGCGGCGGCCGGCCTGCTTGAGCAGCAGGTCCGCCTCGGAGACGATGCCGAGCACGCGCCGGGCGCCGTCGATCACCGGGAGCGCGCTGATCCGATGCTCGTCCATCAGCCGGGCCAGCTCCTTGAACGGCGTCCGGCTGGTCACGGTCACCACGTCCGCGGTCATCACGTCCCGGACGGTCCGGCTCTCTGTCTGGGTCATCGGGGTCGTCCCTCACGTCGTCGGAGCCCACGTCGTCGGAGCCGCGTGCGCCTCCAGCCTCACCGATGCGGCACGGGGTCGCCACTCCAACCGGCGGCCGACGTGTCAGGGCCGCCAGCGCAGGACTTCGAGGGCGGCGGCCACCTCGACGACGTTCTCGGCGAGCGGGCGCGGCAGCAGCCGGTCGGCGCGGGCGAGGCGGCGCAGCAGCGTGTTGCGGTGGACGTAGAGCAGGGCGGCCGCGTGCGAGGCGTTGCACTGGGCGGCGATGAAGAGGCGCACGGCGTCGGTGACCTCGGTCTCGGCGGTCTCCAGCGCGCCGAGAACGCGCCGGACGAAGTGTTCGGCGTTCTTCGGGTCCGCGGTCAGCAGGGCGACCAGCTCGACCTCCTCGTGGGTGGCGATCTGGTGGGGCGAGGCGAGCCGGGCGAGCATCCGCTGGACGGCGAGGGCGTCGAGATGGCCGCGCCGGAAGCCGTCGATTCCCTCGGCGGTCGAACCGACGGCGATCCGCACGTTCGCGTCCGGGAGCGCTGCGGCGCCGCCGCGCAGCAGCTCCGCGTCGGGGCGGCCGTGAACCCACACCCAGCGGGTCGCCGCGCTGGCGAGGACGGTGAGGGGGCGCGGGTCGCCCGCCGCGAGCGCGACCAGCTCGGCGGCACGGTCCAGGGACGCGAGGTCGGCCTCGGGGCCGTCGCTCCAGACCACGGCCGCGGTGTGCTCGCCCGCCAGCGGGTAGCCGAGGCGCTGCTCGGCGCGGCCGGCCGGGATCGGGGCGCCGTCGAGGAGCAGGCTTACGGTCTCCAGCCGCTCCGCATGGCTGCCGGTGGTGAGCTCCTCGCGCTCGCGCGCGATCTGCTCGGCGATGGCGGCGATGGTGTCGTCGACGAACGCCGCGATGGACCGGGAGGAGACGTCGAGCAGCTCGCGCAGCTCGGCGGGGTCGGCGGTGAGGCCGCAGCAGATCTCCGTCCAGCGGCGCACCGCCACCGCCTGCCCGGAGCGGTAGGCGTCCAGGGCGGTCTCGTTGAGGCCGCGTCGGACCAGGTCACGGGCGATCTCCAGCTGCGGCGGCCCGACGTTCGCGGGCACCCGGTGCCCGGGGGCCTGGACGTTGGCGGCGGCCCAGAACAGCAGGTTCGAGCGGTTGGCCCGGCGGGTGGCGGCCGCCAGGGCGGGATCGTCGGCGAGCTGCTTGTTGTGGGGGCCGGACAGCGTGGCCGCGTCGAGCTCCCGCAGCCACTCCTCCGGGGGTCGCACGGCAAGCTCCGCGCCCTGGCGGATGAGCTCGCGTACCCTCTCCGAGGGCGGTTCCCACAGCATGCGCCCACCCTACGGCCATGGTGGTGCACTTTGCTGCACAACCAAGCGCTTCAGGTGCAACCTGCCCATAGCCGAGGCCACGCGCATCGCCGACGATGATCGCCATCGGAAGTTCCGCATCACGCCGACGGGAGCCCGCGCCATGGCCGCGACAGACGAGACCGCGACACAGGAGACCGGGGACCGGCCGGCGACATCCTTCGACGTGCTGATCGTGGGCGCGGGGATCTCCGGCATCGGCGCGGGCTACTACCTCCAGCGCGAGCACCCCGGTCGCAGCTACGCCGTCCTCGAGGCCCGCGAGGCGTCCGGCGGCACCTGGGACCTGTTCCGCTACCCCGGCATCCGCTCCGACTCGGACCTGCACACCTTCGGGTACGAGTTCAAGCCCTGGCGGGACAAGGACGCGATCGCGAGCGCCGACAAGATCCTCGCCTACCTGCGCGAAACCGCCGCCGAGCACGGCATCGACCGGCACATCCGCTACCGCACCCGCGTGATCGGCGCCTCGTGGAGCTCGGCCGACGCCCGCTGGACGGTGAAGACCGAGCGCACCGACACCGGCGAGCGGACCAGGCTGACCTGCAACTGGCTCTTCGCCGCCGCCGGTTACTACCGCTACGACGAGGGCTACACCCCGTACTTCCCCGGGCGTGAGCGCTTCTCGGGCACCATCGTGCACCCGCAGCACTGGCCCGAGGACCTCGACGCGACCGGCAAGCGGGTGCTCGTCATCGGCAGCGGCGCGACCGCCGTCACCCTCGTCCCCGCGCTGGCGGAGACCGCCGCGCACGTGACCATGCTGCAGCGCACGCCGACCTACGTCATGCCGGTGCCGGCCCAGGACAAGGTGGCCAACCTGCTGCGCCGGCTCCTCGACGAGGACCGCGCCTACGCGCTGACGCGCCGCAAGAACATCGTCCGCCAGCAGGTGGTCTGGCGGCTGTTCCAGAAGTACCCCAAGGCGGCGCGCCGCCTGATCCGGAGCGTGAACGTCAAGCAGCTGCCCGAGGGCTATCCCGTCGACGAGCACTTCAACCCGCCCTACGACCCGTGGGACCAGCGGCTGTGCGCCGTCCCTGACGGCGACCTGTTCCGCACCATCCGGCAGGGCCGGGCGTCGGTGGTGACCGACAGGATCGCGACGTTCACCGAGAACGGCGTGCGGCTGGAGTCCGGGCGCGAGCTGGAGGCGGACGTCGTCGTCACCGCGACCGGGCTGAACGTGCAGGCGATGGGCGGCATCTCACTGACCGTCGACGACCGGCCGGTGAGCCTCGCGGACACCGTCGCCTACAAGGGCATGATGCTCTCCGGCGTGCCCAACTTCTCCTACTCCATCGGCTACACCAACTCCTCCTGGACGCTCAAGGTCGGCCTGCTCTGCGAGCACCTTTGCCGGCTGCTCGCCCACATGGACTCCCTCGGCTACGACACCGCCGTGCCCGTGCTCGCCGACCCGGCCATGCCCACCCGGCCGCTGCTGGACTTCGGCGCGGGCTACATCCAGCGCGCCATCGACAAGCTGCCCCGCCAGGGCGACCGCGCCCCCTGGCTGACCTCGATGAACTACGCCGGGGACGTGAAGCTGCTCCGGCACCTCCCCGTGACCGACCCGGAGCTGCGGTTCAGCGCGAGCCCGGGCGAGCGCGCCGCCGCCGGTTCCTCCGCCCAGGAGGTCTCCGCCTGATGGAGCGCTTCGACTTCACCCGCGGCACCGCCGTGGTGACCGGCGCGGCCGGCGGCATCGGCGAGCAGCTCGCCCACGCCCTCGCCCGGCGCGGCAGCGCGCTGGCGCTGGTAGACCGCGACGCCGAGGGGCTGCGACGGGTGGCCAAGGCGGTCGGCCAGCTCTCCGGGCGGCCGGTCGCCACCTACGTCGTGGACCTCTCCGACGACGCTGCCACGCACGCCCTCGGCGAGACGCTCGCGACCGCGCACCCGGACGCCACGCTGCTGGTCAACAACGCGGGCGTGGCGCTCGGCGGGACCTTCGAGCAGGTCAGCGAGGAGGAGTTCGACTGGCTGATGGCGGTCAACTACCGGGCCGTGGTGACGCTGACGCGGGCCCTGCTGCCGGTGCTGCGGGCCAACCCCGGCTCGCACCTGGTGAACCTGTCGAGCCTGTTCGGCCTGATCGCGCCGCCGGGCCAGGTCGCCTACGCCACCAGCAAGTTCGCCGTGCGCGGGTTCACCGAGGCGCTGCGCGGAGAGCTCGCGGGGCGGGTCGGGGTGACGGTGGTGCACCCGGGCGGCATCCGCACCCGGATCGCCGAGAGCAGCCGGTTCGCGTCGAGCGTGCCCGCCGCCGAGCAGGCCGCGGCACGGTCGGGGTTCGACCGGCTGCTCACCTACCCGCCGGAGCGGGCCGCCGCGGAGATCGTCACCGCCGTGGAGCGGCGCCGGCCCCGGCTGCTGATCGCGCTGAGCGCCCGCGTCCCCGATCTGGTCGCGCGGCTGTTCCCCGCCCGCTACTCCACGCTGCTGGGCCTTGTCCTCAAGGCCGCCGGTCGGCCAAAGTGAACCCGGTTTCAACTTCCCGGAGGTAGATACATGCACGGACCCGACTGGCAGCCGGACATCCTCGGCGACGGCTACGCCCAGACCACGCTCGACCTGGGCGGCGACCCGGACGGCGAGGGCCCCGTCAGCGCGGTGCTGGTGCGCCGCGAGCCACGGGCCGACGAGGACGTGCGCGGCGCGATGCTGTACGTGCACGGCTTCTCCGACTACTTCTTCCAGACCGCGCTGGCCGACTTCGCGGCCGCCCGCGGCCTCGCCTTCTACGCGCTGGACCTGCGCAAGTGCGGTCGCTCGCGCCGCCCGGGCCAGACCGCGCACTACGTCTCCGACCTCGCGCTGTACGACGCCGAGTTGGAGCGCTCGCTGGCGATCGTCGCCGCCGCGCACCCGGAGCTGCCGGTAGTACTGATGGCGCACTCCACCGGCGGCCTGGTGCTGCCGCTGTGGCTGGACCGCCGCCGCGCGGCCGGACGCGTCGCCCCCGTCGCCGGGCTGATCCTCAACAGCCCGTGGTTCGATCTGCAGGGCAAGCCGATCCAGCGCGGGCCGATGACGCAGGCGCTGCGGGTGCTCGCCCGGGTGGCTCCGATGGGCACGCTGAAGCTGCCGCCGAGCACCGTCTACGGCGACTCGGTGTACGCCGGGCGCAACGGCGAGTGGGAGTTCGACACCGAGATGAAGCCGCTCACCGGCTTCCCGGTCACGCACGGCTGGCTGAACGCGGTCCGCCGCGGCCACGCACGACTGCACCGGGGCCTGGACGTCGGCGTGCCGTCGCTGGTGCTGCGGTCGGACCGGAGCCACTGGACCGCCACCTGGTCCGAGCAGGCCAACCGCGCCGACACCGTCCTCGACGTGGACCAGATCGCCCGCTGGTCGGGCTGCCTCGGCCACGAGACCACCGTCGTCCCGATCCCGGGCGCCCGCCACGACGTCGTCCTGTCCGACCTCGACGCGCGCGAGCGCGCCTACGCGGAGATGGCCGCCTGGCTGGACCGACAGCAGCGGGCGAAAGCCAAGCCCGCCGAGCAGGCCCCCACGGAGAACGACGACGCCGGGAAGGACGCCGACGAGGAGGCCGTCGCCGCCTCCTGACCGGCCTCAGGCCTCGGGGGTCTCGCGCAGGTCGCGCAGGGTGGCGGTGAGGGTCAGGGCGAGCAGGACGAGTGCGCTCCCCGCCGCCACGGCCGGGCGGTCGGGTTCGGGGCGGCCGAAGGCGGCGGAGAGGGCGACCGAGCCGGTCAGCAGGCTGCCTGCGGTGAGGCTGTACAGGGCGAGGCGGAGCCGTCGCGCCGACGGGGCCGCGAGCGTCGCTCCGCCGGAGCCGGCGACGACGCGGCAGGCCTGGACCGCTCCGGCGGCCAGGCTCGCCCACCAGCAGGCCGCCGCGG
>NZ_BBPO01000004.1:0-4148 GCF_000787815.1 Streptacidiphilus neutrinimicus | reverse complement strand
CCCGCCGGTCCGGTGTCGACCCGCGCGAGCGCCACCACGGCCGCCGCCGACAGGACCGGGACGGCGAGCAGGCGGACGGCCCGCCGCAGCAGGGCCGAGGCGGCGGCGCGGGACAGCGTCGGGCGGGGCGCGGCCAGCACCGCGCCGCCCAGCACCAGAGCACCGCACAGACGCACCAGCCAGGGTCCGCCGGGTGCGGAGGCGAGCGGCGCGCCCTGCTCCCCGGCCGCATGGCCGAGCAGCAGCGTGAACAGGGCGACGGCGACGCCCAGGGTCGTGGCCCGGCCCAGGCGTTGGGCACGCGACTCCGCGGGCCAGACCACCGGGTGCAGCCACATGTCGGCGACGCCGCGCAGCAGGTCCGGCCAGGCCCGCCAGCCGCCCGCGCGGGCGTCGTCGACCAGGCCCTCGCCCCAGCGCTCGCGCACGGCCGCGGGGTACAGCCGCACCAGCCGCTCCGGCACGCTCATGCGGGGCTCACCCCCAGGCTGCGCAGCCCGGCGGAGGCGACCTTGGCCATCGACCGCAGCTCCCGCTCCAGCACCGCGCGCCCCTCGGCGGTCAGGCGGACCGGGCGCTGCCGCCCCTGCTCCTCGGTGGGCTCGACCAGGCCCTTGGCCTCCAGCCGGGTGAGCGCCCCGTAGAGACTGCCGGGGCCGAGCCGCTCCCCCACCAGCTCCTCGATGGCGGCGTTGACGGCGTAGCCGTGCAGCGGCCCCTCGGCCAGCACGCACATCACCAGCATCTGGGCGTCGTTCGCTTGCATGGCGCCACAGTACTACGCGAGACGTACTACGCGGCGTGTGCTGTCCGGCCACGGTGACGATTCTCCAGGCGCGTCACGCCCTGACCGCCGCCGCCCTCGCCGCCCCCGTCGCCCTGGGCTTCCGCGGCCCGCTCGCCCCACTGGTGGGCGACGTCGACTCGGTGGGACCACTGGCCGCTCCGGTCTTCGGCAACGCCGCGGCAGCGGGCGCCGTCGCCTTCGGCGTCTCCCGCGCGCTGTCCGCCACACGCCGTCGGCCCGGCCCGACGCCGCCTGTGGGCGGGACCGGACCGGGCCGACGGGTCGTGACGCGGAGCGGGCCCAGGGCCTCAGCCCTCGCTGAAGGAGCCGAGGTAGGCGGCGGCCGCGTCCGGGGTGAAGAACCAGTGGGGGAAGTCCGACGGGTTGTCGAAGCCGTTGGCGAAGCGGTCGGCCACCGGCTGGATCTGGCCGGCCGCGCCGATCAGGTTGAGCACGTGCTCCGGCGGCGGGGCCAGCATCGCGTTGGTCCACGCCGTGACGTCGCTCGCGGCGCTCGCCCAGAAGGACTCGAAGGTCCGCTCCATGAAGGCGCGGTCGAACGGGCCGTCGCCGTGGGCGCGGATCGCGTCCAGGTAGTGGGCGGCGCACTTGGACGCCGTGTTGGAGCCCTGGCCGGTGATCGGGTCGTTCGCGACGACGACATCCGCGACGCCCATCACCACGCCGCCGCCGGGCAGTTCGCCCACGGGTCGGCGCACGGTGGGGGCGTAGCGGCCGGCCAGGGTGGCGCGGGCGTCGGTGAGCTCGACGTTGCGGGCGCGCTCGTACTCCCACGGGGTGTAGGTGCGCATCAGGTCCAGCGTGCGGTTCAGGTGCTCCTCGGGCTCCAGGGCCGGCTCGAAGACGTCGAGCGGACCGCCGGGGATGCCCTCCCAGAAGAGGATGTCGCAAGGGCCGGAGAGGGTGTAGGCCGGGATGACGAACAGCTCGCCGACGCCGGGCACCAGGTTGCAGCGCACGGCCGGGAAGTCGTGCTCCGGGCGCGGCGCCAGGCCGTGCACGTAGGAGACGGCCAGCGCGCGCTGCGGGGCGCTGTACGGGGAGCGCTCCGGGTCGCGGCCGAACATCGAGACCAGCTCGCCCTTGCCCGCGGCGACCAGGGTCAGGTCGTAGCCGCGCACGAGGTAGTCGAGGTCGGAGACGGTGACGCCGTTGACGACGACCTTGCCGCCGCGCTGGGCGAACAGCTCCAGCCAGCCGGGCATCTTCACGCGCTGGTCGACGGACTGGGCGTAGTCGTCGAGGTGACCGACCCAGTCGATGACGCGGGCGGCCTCGGGGCCGCTCACCGAGACGCCCAGGCCCAGCGCCTTGGGGGCGTCCGCCTCCCAGAGGTTGATGCCGAGGTCGCGCTCGTGGCCGAGCGCGGTGCGGAACATGCACTGGGTCGACATCACCCGGCCGGCGCGGACCTCGTCCGGGGTGCGGTCGGTCATCACCGTGACGTCGTGGCCGTCGTGCTGCAGACCGAGGGCGACCTGCAGGCCGGACTGGCCGGCTCCGACGACGAGTATTCTCGCCAAGTTGTGCTCCAGGTGTTGAGAGGTGCTCCGGTGCCGCGCCGCCCGCACGCCGACGTCGTCGCCGTCCGGGAGGGCCGCGATCCGCGATGGTATGTCAGAAGTCCGTGACGGCAAGGGTGTGCTGCACCAGAGCCGCCAGCGTCTGCGCCGAGGAGGAGCGGGAGCGGGCGTCGCAGTGCAGCAGCGGCACGCCGGAGTGGAGACTCAGGGCCTCCCTGATGTCGGCCTCCGCGTACAGCGGGGCGCCGTCGAACTCGTTGACGGCCACGACGAAGGGCAGGCCGCTGCTCTCGAAGTAGTCGACCGCGGGGAAGGCGTCCGCGAGGCGGCGGGTGTCGACCAGCACCACCGCGCCGACCGCGCCGCGGGCCAGGTCGTCCCACATGAACCAGAAGCGCCGCTGGCCGGGCGCGCCGAACAGGTAGAGGATCAGGTCGTCGGCGATGTGCAGGCGGCCGAAGTCCATGGCCACGGTGGTGGTGGTCTTGCCGGTGCCCGGCGCGAGCTCGTCCGTGCCGCTGCCGGCGTCGGTCATGATCGCCTCGGTGCGCAGCGGGGTGATCTCGGAGACCGAGCCGACCATGGTGGTCTTGCCGACGCCGAAGCCGCCCGCGATCACGATCTTCGCGGAGGTGACCGGCAGCTCGGTCAGCGGTATGCCGGGGGTGGCCACCGCGCCGCCGGGCGCGCCGACGCCCGGCGCGACGTCGGTACGGGTGTCAGGCCAGGTCACGCAGACCTCCGAGGATTCTTTCGAGCACCACGCGGTTGGGACGGCCCGGGACGCCGATCGGCGAGCCGGAGGAGCCCATGGAGACGGTCCCTCCGTGGACGCGCATTCTGCCGGCGTCGATCAGGTCGCTGACCCAGACGCGGACCACGCCGAGCGGCAGCTTCAGCAGCGCGGAGACCTCGGCGATGGACCGCATCTGACCCTCGCACAGGGCGCAGATGCGCTCCAGCTCGGGCATGGTGCTCGCGGCCGGCTGCGCCTGCCAGGAGGAGTGGGCCGAGCGCTGCTCGACGGCCGAGATCAGGGTCTCGACCAGGAGCACCTGGCCGAAACGCGTGCGGCCGCCGGTCAACGCGTACGGACGTACGCGCAGCGAGCGCGCGGGGACAGTCACCGGATCGCCTCCTGGACCTCTGAGACCTCTGAGCGGACGTGCGGGGTCAGCACATGGCCGGCCTGCTCGACGAGCCGGGCCATCTGGAAGGCCGCGACGCTCAGGTCGCAGTCACGGGTGGTGTAGGCGGCGAGGCAGGCGGTCCGGTCCACGGCCATGAGGATCAGCGTGCCCTCGTCGAGGGTGACCACGGTCCGCTTGAGCAGGCCGTAGTCGAGCAGGGCCGTGAGTCCGCCGGCCAGTCCGTTGATGCCGGCGACGAACGTCGCCAGTTCCTCGGCGGGGCAGTCGTCGTCGACGGCCACCAGGGGCAGCCCGTCCGTGGAGACCAGCGCCAGCGCGCGCAGCCCGGCGGTGCCCGCGAGCACGTCTCCGAGCAGCCAGCGCAGCCGCAGCTGCGGATTCGCCTGGGTCATGCCTTGTCGTCCTCCTCGCGCGGGGCTGCGGCCGCGCGCAGTCCGTTCTGGAAGCCGCCGAGGCGGCGGCGGAGCTCGTCGGCGGCGGAACCGGCGCTCTGGGGCCCGGCCGCCGCGGTCTCCGCGCCGGGGGCGGGGTCGGTGATCTGTGCCAGCTGGCCGCTCTCGCCCGGGACGCGCTTGGGCAGCGTGGCGGCGGGGGCCCGGACCGCCGTACGGACGGCGCCGGCCCGCTGCGGGACGGCGGCGAGGCCGGGGCCGCGCGGCCGCGTCG
>NZ_BBPO01000005.1:182908-207329 GCF_000787815.1 Streptacidiphilus neutrinimicus | reverse complement strand
AGGCGGGGCGGGGAAGGGCGACGGCGGGGCTGAGGGTGCGGCGCAGCCGGCCGAAGGCCCGCGCCTGATCGACCGCCAGCACGGCGACGGGCCGGTCCCGGCGGTGGTAGACGGCCGCGAAGCAGCGGCTGTCCAGGTCGCCCTGGACGACCTGCGGCACGTCGCCGGGCCGGACGTGTCCGGCGAACTGGATGCGGCTGCGGTACTGGTCGGACCAGAAATACGGCGCGGTGACCGGTCCCGGCGCGGAGAGGCCGGTCAGCAGGGTGCGCACGGCCGTGCGAGGCTGCTCGGTGGCGCTGGTCCAGTGCTCGACGCGGGCGTGGTCGCCGGTGAACAGGTCGAGGCAGCGGGCGACGTCGCCGACCGCCACCACATTCGGGACGTCCGTCGCGCAGCCCGCGTCGCAGATGACTCCGTCCTCGATCCTGAGCCCTGACCCGTCGAGCCAGTCCGTCGCGGGGCAGGCCCCGACGCCGACCACGACGACGTCGGCCGGGACGAGCCGGCCGTCCGCCAGCCGCACGCCGGTGACCCGGTCCGCTCCCTCCAGTCCGGCGACGCCGACCCCGCAGAGCAGCCGGACGCCGTGGTCCGCGTGGAGGGAGGCGCAGACGAGGCCCATCTCCGGCCCCAGTGCCCGCTCCAGTGGCGCCTCGGCGGCCTCGATCACGGTGACGTCCAGCCCCAGGGAGCGCGCGGAGGAGGCCACCTCGGCGCCGACGAAGCCGGCGCCCACGACGGCGACGGCGGGTCGGCCGGTGGTGAGATCGGCGCGCAGCGCGCGGGCGTCGTCCAGGGTGCGCAGGGTGTGCACGCCGGCGAGCCCGCGGGAGCCCGGGAGGGTCCGCGCGGTGGCGCCGGTCGCGATCACCACGGCGTCGGAGCCGAGTTCGCGCCCGTCGGACAGCGTCACCGTCCGCGCCGCCGGGTCGAGCCGCACGGCTCGCACGCCGAGCCGCCAGTCGGCCGCGAGATCCCGGTACTCCTCGGCGTCGCCGAGCGCGAGGGCCTCCGCGTCCTGCTCGCCCGTCAGGAACCCCTTGGACAGGGGCGGTCGGTCGTAGGGCAGTCGCCGCTCCTCGCCCACGACTGTGATCGCCCCCGCGTAGCCCTCCTCGCGCAGCGCGCGGACGGCGCCGAGGCCCGCGAGCGAGGCCCCGACGACGAGGACGCTTCTCATGCGGGCTCAGCGACGGCGACGTCACCGGTGACGTGCGCGGCGACGTGGAGCAGCACCAGACCGTCGACGACCTGGACGCGGTGGGTGCGCAGCGCGGCCTTCGCGGGCGGGCAGGTCGGCCGGCCGGTGCGCAGGTCGAAGGAGCTGGCGTGCAGCGGGCACTCGACCAGGCATCCTTCGAGCCAGCCGTCCGCCAGGGACGCGTCCTGGTGCGTGCAGGTGTCGTCCACGGCGTAGAGGACGCCGTCGGCGTTGAAGACGGCGATGGGGGCGGGAACGCCCTCCGTCACACGGAGGGCCTCTCCGGGGGGCAGGTCTTCGATCCGGCAGACCGTGATCACTCGGAACCTCCAGAGTGTCGCGTATCACGCAACAGGATGCGGTATACGCAACATGGTTTCCCCGCGCTGAAGTACTGTCAAGAGGTCCGGCAGGGCGGCGCACGCCGGGAGCGGAGGCATAATGTTGCGCCATGAGCAACAGAGTGCAGCCCACCGAGTCCCCGGTGCAGTCCGTGGACCGGGCCGTCACGATCCTCGAACTCCTCGCCGCCCGCGGCGAGGCCGGCGTCACCGAGATCGCCGCCGAGCTCGGTGTGCACAAGTCCACGGCGTTCCGGCTGGTTGCGGCTCTGGAGCTGCGCGGGCTGGTCGAACAGCCCGGCGAGCGCGGCAAGTACCGCCTCGGCCTCGGCCTGGTCCGCCTCGCGGGCGCGGCGACGGTGCGGTTGGACCTCTCGCAGCAGAGCCGCCCGGTCTGCGAGCGCCTCGCGGTCGCGGTCGCGGAGACCATCAACGTCGCGATCCTGGACGTCGACGCGGCGGTCAACATCGAGCAGGTGCTCGGTCCTTCGGCGATCACGACCCACAACTGGGTCGGCCAGCGGACGCCACTGCACGCCACGTCCAGCGGCAAGGTGCTGCTCGCGCACCTGCCGGAGCCGGCGCTGACGCAGCGGCTGGGCGAGCCGCTGGAGCGCTTCACCGCGCGCACCGTCACCGATCCGGAACGCCTGCGCAAGCAGCTCGACGCCGCCCGCAAGGACGGCTACGCATGCACGGTAGAGGAGTTGGAGACCGGCCTGAACGCGGTCGCAGCGCCGGTCTTCGCGCACAACGGCCAGGTCGTGGCGGCGATCAGCGCGTCCGGCCCGTCCTTCCGTCTTGCCAAACCCCGCCTGGCCGAGGTCGCCAAGGCGGTCCGCGACGCCGCCGAGGAGGTCTCCGCCCGCCTGGGGTACGTGCCGACCCGATGAGGAGCTCCCGCGCGCGGGAATTCGGATGCGGCGGTCTGGCGGCCTGGCTACCGTCGGGACGTGGCCTCCACCTATCCCCCGCTGAACGTCGAAGTCCGCACGCCCCGCCTGACGTTGGCCGGCGCCTCCGACGAGCTGCTGGAGCGTCTCGTGCCGCTGGTACGGGCCGGGGTCGCCGACGTCGAGCCGTGGCCGTTCGACGACCCGAGCTCGTTCTACGCCGACAGTCCGGAACGCGAATGGCGCTGGCTGCGCGGCATCTGGGCCGGTCGCGCCCGGGTGAGCCCGGACGCGTGGCGGCTGTACTTCGTCGTGCTGGTCGACGGCGAACCCGTCGGCATGCAGGACCTGATCGGCACGGACTTCACCCGGTTCGGCACGGTGCACAGCTTCTCCTGGCTGGTCCCCGCCAGCCGGGGACAGGGGCTGGGCAAGGAAATGCGGTCAGCCGTCGTGCAGTTGGCCTTCGCCGGGCTGGGCGCCCGTGAGGCGGGCAGCGACGCGTTCGTCGACAACGCGGCGTCCAACCACGTCTCCCGCGCGCTGGGCTACGAACCCAACGGCACCGACTGGGACACCCGCCGCGGTGAGCCCGCGCAGATCCAGCGCTGGCGGCTCACCCGGGACCGGTGGGAGCGAACCCGCCGGGACGACATCGAGCTGTCCGGCGTCGCGGAGTGCCTGCCCGTGCTCGGGATCGACTGAGGGAAAACCCTTTGGCTCACCACCTGTTCGATTCGTAGGCTGAGAGCACCACGAAGGACGCGGACCAGCGGACTTCACTGGCCTGTAGCTCAGTCGGACAGAGCGCCCGGCTACGAACCGGGAGGCGGCGGGTTCAAGTCCTGCCAGGCCAACCACGTCGTACCGCACCGTGTAGGTTTCCTCATCTTCCGCGGGGTCGTCAGCCCGAGGGTTGACGCGCACGGCTCCACGCGACCGTGGGGAGCCCACCGAGGGCCTGTAGTTCAACGGCAGAACGCCCGGCTCCAACCCGGGTGATGTGGGTTCGAATCCTGCCGGGCCTGCCCGGGCCGCCGGGGGGTGCGCCGACGTGCACCCACCCGGCGGGGCGAAAGTTCAGGCTTCGGGGACGAGTTCCAGCGGGGCGGTCGCGGCCACGCCGCGGCGGTAGCGCAGGTAGAGGCCCAGGCCCACCGCGGTGATCACGGCGGTGAAGACGATCGCGCCCCACTGGTAGTACCAGTGGTCGCTCCCGTAGACCGACGCCCGGGGCCAGGCCAGGTTGACCGTCATGGCCGCGCCGTACAGGACGGCGAAGGCGTTCACCGGGGTGCCCCACCGGCCGAGGTTGAGGTAGGGGCCGTGGTCCGGGCGGGGCCACTCGCCGCGCAGGCGACGCAGCAGCATCGGGCCGGTGACCATCAGGTAAGGGATGTAGAACAGGATGATCGCGACCGAGGTGAGGATGTAGAACACGCGCTGGTTGCCGATGTTGACCACCAGCAGCGCGATCGTCAGCACTCCGGTGACCAGCGCCGGCACCACAGGCGTCTTGGAGCGCGGGGAGACCTTGGCGATGGCCTTGCCGAAGGGCAGCCGCCCGTCCCGGGCCATGGCGAACAGGAGCCGGATCGCGGCTGTCTGGACCGCGAGGCAGCACACGGTGATGGCGATGGCCGAGCAGACCAGGAACGCGTCGCCCAGGCCCGTGCCGAGGGTGGACTTGAGCAGGTACGGCATGCCCAGGGTGCCCAGCTGCTGGGCGTTGATGTCGCCGACGGCCATCATGCCGACCAGCATCAGCAGTCCGCCCGCCAGGAACGCGGCGGTGAGCGCGCGGATGATGGCGCGCGGGGCGTGCCGCCGCGGCTCCTTGGTCTCCTCGGCGAGGGAGCCCGCCGTGTCGAAGCCGTAGAAGACGTAGGCGCTCATGATGGAGGCGACCAGGAAGGCGCCGAGGTAGCCCGCGGAGTGGCCGGCCCCGGTGCCCGCGGTCTTCAGGACGACCTGCGGTCCGCGGTGGATGTGGACGGCCAGCATGACGATCAGCAGGGTGACGCCGATGAGCTCGACCGCCACGCCGAAGTTGTTGATCTTCGCCATCAGCCGTACGCCGACGATGTTGACGAGGGTGGTGAACACCACCAGGCCCAGCGCCAGCAGGATCGCGTTCTTCGCCCCGTTCGGCGTCGTGGTCTGCCCGGCGTCGGCGGCGCCGCCCACGATCTCGAAGGCGAGGGACACCTGGGGCAGGATCACCTGGTAGGCGACGGCGACGGCCGCGGCGGTCACGACCGCGCCGATGGCCATGATCCAGCCGGACATCCACGAGGTGACCGGGCGGGCGATCTGCTTGGACCACTGGTAGACGCCACCGGCCAGCGGGAACTGGCCGGCCATCTCGGCGAAGCAGAGCGCGACGGCCAGCTGGCCGAGGAAGACCAGTGGCCAGGACCAGATGAAGGCCGGACCGCCCGCGCCGAAGCCGAAGCCGAAGAGCTGGAAGACGCCGGTCATGATGGAGATGTAGCTGAAGCCGGCGGCGAAGCTGGAGAAGGAGCCCAGCGACCGCTCCAGCTCCTGCCGGTAGCCGAAGCGGGCCAGATCATGCGTGTCCTGGCCTGGTTGTCTGGGGACGGCGGTCTTTCCTGAGGTGCTCATGGGCGCTCCAGAGACGGTGACGCGGCGCTGTGCGGTGCGGGAATCGCTTGGGCCTGATGGGCCGTCAGTCGGCGAACCAGTACTGGGGCGCGGGATCGAGCGTGCGCCAGACGTGCTTGGTCTCCTGGTACTCGCGCAGGCCGGAGGGGCCGAGCTCGCGGCCGGTGCCGGACTGCTTGAAACCGCCCCACTCGGCCTGCGGCACATAGGGGTGGTAGTCGTTGATCCAGACGGTGCCGAGACGCAGGCGCTGCGCGACGCGTTCGGCGCGCCCGGCGTCCTTCGTCCACACGGCCCCGGCCAGCCCGTAGGGGGTGTCGTTGGCGAGGGCGACGGCCTCGTCCTCCTCGTCGAACAGCTCGACGGTCAGCACCGGGCCGAAGACCTCCTCGCGGACCACCGCCATGCCGGGGTGGCAGCCGGTCAGCACGGTCGGACGCAGGAAGTACCCGGCCTGGAGCTCCGGTTCGCCCGGGCGGACGCCGCCCGCGCGAAGCACGGCGCCCTCGGCGAGCGCACCCTCAAGGTGGCGCTCCACCTTCGCCCGGTGCTCGGCGGAGACCAGCGGGCCGCACTCGGCGCCCTTGGCGAGGCCGTCGCCGAGCCGGATCCGGTCGGCGCGGCGGGCCAGCTCCGCGACGAACTCCTCGTGCCCGCCGCGCTGCAGCAGCAGCCGGGAGCCGGCCGAGCAGACCTGGCCGGAGTGGAGGAAGGCCGCGGTGAGCGCGTAGTCGACGGCCGTGTCGAGATCGGCGTCGGCGAAGACGATGTTGGGGTTCTTGCCGCCGAGTTCCAGGGCCACCTTCTTGACCGTCTCGGCCGCCGCACGCATCACGGACCGTCCGGTGGCCAGGCCCCCGGTGAAGGAGACCAGGTCCACCGCCGGATGCTCGGCCAGCGCCGCGCCCACGGCGCCGCCGCCGGTGAGGAGGTTGGCCGTGCCGGCCGGCGCGCCCGACTCGTCCAGCCGCTCCTGGAGCAGCTCGAACAGGCGGATCGTGGTAAGCGGGGTGACCTCGCTGGGCTTGGCGACGACGGTGTTGCCCGCCGCCAGCGCCGGGGCGAGCTTCCAGGTGATCTGCAGCAGCGGGTAGTTCCACGGGGTGATCAACGCGCAGACGCCGACCGGCTCGTGGACGACGCGGCTGACCGCGTCCAGGCGGCCGGTGTCGACGGTGCGGCCGGTCTCGGTGGTGACCAGCGCGGCGTAGTAGCGCAGCACCGCCGTGGAGTCGTCGACGTCGAAGCGGCTCTCGGCCAGGGTCTTGCCGGTGTCGAGGGTCTCCAGCCGGGCCAGCTCCTCGCGGTGCTCCTGCAGCGCGTCGGCGGTGGCGGTCAGAACCGCGGCACGGCGCGCGGCCGGCGCGTACGCCCAGGCGCCCGCGTCGAAGGCGGCGCGGGCCGCCCGCACCGCCCGGTCCACGTCGGCGGCCGAGGCCTCCGCCACGGTCGCCAGATCGCTCGCGTCGAAAGGGTTGGTGACGATCCGTTCGCGACCGTCCGCGGCCGCGGTCCAGGTGCCGTCGATGAACAGGGAAGTGGTGCGAACCACGGGCCGCATGACCAGCCGCCTCCTCGCATTGTTGCGCGATAGGCAACATTTACCTTCATTCGCAACGTGCCGCCGAGTATGGAAGTGGTGCAAACAGGGTGTCAAGGGGGCTGACAGCTGCCGGGAGTCTTGACAGGCACTGCCCCGGAACCGAGTCTGTTTCACATCGCGCAATTCATTGCGTCATAGGCAACAGTCAGGGTGGATCTCCCAACTCCCCGAGGGGACGGATCACTTGACCGCTCATCCGAAAGTCGTGATCGTCGGCGCCGGGATCGTGGGCTGTGCGCTGGCGGACGAGCTCACCGCGCGCGGCTGGACCGACGTCACCGTCCTCGAACAGGGGCCCCTCTTCGCCACCGGCGGCTCCAGCTCCCACGCGCCCGGTCTCGTCTTCCAGACCAACTCCTCGAAGACGATGACCGAGTTCGCCCAGTACACCGTCGACAAGTACACGGCGCTGACCCTCGACGGGCAGTGGTGCTTCCGCCAGGTCGGCGGCCTGGAGGTGGCCACGACGCCGGAGCGCGTCGAGGAGCTGAAGCGCAAGCACGGCTACGCCGCCTCCTGGGGCGTGCGGGCCGAACTCGTCGACGCGGCCCGCTGCGTGGAGCTGCACCCGTTGCTCGACCGCCGACAGGTGCTGGGCGGCCTGCACACCCCCGACGACGGGCTGGCCAAGGCGCTGCGCGCGGCCGAGGCCCAGGCCCGCCTGGCGACCGGCCGCGGCGCGCGCTTCCTCGGCCACCACGCGGTGACCGGCATCGAGTCCGGCGGCGGCCGGGTCACCGCCGTGACCACCGAACACGGCTCCTTCCCCGCCGACGTCGTGGTCTCCTGCGCCGGGTTCTGGGGGCCGAAGCTGGGCGCCATGGCCGGGCTCACCGTGCCGCTGGTGCCGATGGCGCACCAGTACGCGCGGTCCACCCCGCTCGCGGCGCTGGCCGGGCACAACTCCGAGCTGCTGGAGGCCTCCAAGCCGATCCTGCGGCACCAGGACCGCGACCTCTACTTCCGCGAGCACGCGGACCGCGTCGGCATCGGCTCCTACGCGCACCGCCCACTGCCCGTCGACCTCGACGGGATCGCCGCGCCCGGCGGCCCGGTGATGCCCTCGGTGCGGCCCTTCACCGAGGAGGACTTCGAGCCGTCCTGGCTCGACGCGCGGACCCTGCTGCCCGCGCTCGCCTCGACCAAGGTGGAGGAGGGCTTCAACGGCGTCTTCTCGTTCACCCCCGACGGTTTCCCGCTGCTGGGTGAGGCGCCCGAACTGCGCGGCTTCTGGGTGGCGGAGGCGGTCTGGGTGACCCACTCGGCGGGCGTGGCGAGGGCGATGGCCCAGTGGCTGGTCGACGGCCGGTCCCAGACCGACCTGCACGAGTGCGACCTCAACCGCTTCGAGCAGGTCCAGCTCGCGCCGTCGTACGTGCACCGGCGCAGCTGCCAGAACTTCGTCGAGGTCTACGACATCATCCACCCGCTGCAGCCGATGCAGGAGCCCCGTCCGCTGCGGGTGAGCCCGTTCCACGCCCGGCAACGGGAGTTGGGCGCGGTGTTCCTGGAGGCCTCCGGCTGGGAGCGGCCGCACTGGTTCGAGGCCAACGCCTCCCTGCTGACGGCAGCGGGGGAGACGGCCGGGATCCCGGGGCGCAACGCGTGGGCGTCACGGTACTGGTCGCCGATCGCCGGGGCCGAGGCGCTGGCCACGCGGTCGCGTGTCGCGCTGTACGACATGACGCCGCTCAAGCGTCTCGAGGTCTCCGGCCCGGGGGCGCTGGACCTCCTCCAGCGCCTGACGACCAACCAACTGGACAAGCCGGTCGGCGCGGTCACCTACACCCTGCTCCTCGACGCGTCGGGCGGCGTGCGCAGCGACCTGACGGTGGCGCGCCTCGGCCCGGACCGCTTCCAGGTCGGCGCGAACGGCAACCTGGACCTCGACTGGCTGACGCGGCACCTGCCGGACGGCTCTCCCGTCCAGGTCCGGGACATCACCGGCGGCACCTGCTGCGTGGGCGTGTGGGGCCCGCTCGCCCGCGAGCTGGTCCAGCCGCTGACGGAGGCCGACTTCTCGCACCGCGGCTTCGGCTACTTCAAGGCGAAGCAGGCCTACGTCGGCGAGGTGCCGGTCACGGCCATGCGGCTTTCCTACGTGGGCGAGCTGGGCTGGGAGCTCTACACCACCGCGGACGCCGGGCAGCGGCTGTGGGACACGCTGTGGGAGGCCGGGCAGCGGCTCGGCGTCGTGGCGGCCGGGCGCAGCGCGTTCAACAGCCTCCGGCTGGAGAAGGGCTACCGCTCCTGGGGCGCCGACCTGACGGCGGAACACAACCCGTACGAGGCGGGCCTCGGCTTCGCGGTCCGGATGGACAAGGGCGACTTCCTCGGCCGCGAGGCGCTGGCCGGCCTCGGCGAGGAGACGGCGGCCCGGCGGCTGGTCCCGCTGCTGCTGGACGACCCGCACGCGGTGGTCATGGGCAAGGAGCCGGTCCGTGCGGACGGCGGCGCGCCGGTCGGCTACGTCACGAGCGCGGCCTACGGCTACACGATCAGCAGGTCCATCGCGTACGCGTGGCTTCCCGCGTCGCTGGCCGCGCCCGGCACCCGGGTGGGCGTCGAGTACTTCGGCGAGGTGCTGCCGGCGGTGGTCGCCGCAGAGCCTCTGTTCGATCCGGGGATGGCTCGCATCCGCGCCTAGGGACACCGCACAGGCCCCTGACTGTTTCGCCGTCGAAAGGTGATCGCCGTGACCGCGACCGAACTGCCCGCCAGTCTGATCCCGACCCTCCCCGGCTCCGCGTACACCGATCCGCAGGTCTTCGCCCTGGAGCAGGAGAAGATCTTCGAGCGGATGTGGTTCTGCGCCGTCCGCGCCTCCGAGCTGGACGCGCCGGGGAGGTTCCGCACCGTGCAGGTGGGGCGGGAGAGCGTGCTGGTGACCCGGACCCGGGAGGGGGCGGTGAAGGCCTTCCTCAACATCTGCCGGCACCGCGGCGCCCGCCTGTGCACGCAGGAGGCGGGCGAGGTGAAACGCGCCTTCCAGTGCCCGTACCACGCCTGGACCTACGGCCTGGACGGCAAACTGGTCGCCGCGCCCAACCTCACCAGCATGCCGGACGTCGACCGCACCGCCTACGGGCTGGTGGGCGTCCACGTCCGCGAGTGGCTGGGGTACGTCTGGGTCTGTCTGGCGGAGGAGGCACCGTCCTTCGAGGAGGACGTGGTCGGCGCCGCGACGGAGCGGCTCGGCGACCCCAAGGCGATCGACCACTACCAGGCCGACGAGCTCGCCGTGGGCCGGCGGATCCGCTACGACGTGCGCGCCAACTGGAAACTCATCGTCGAGAACTTCATGGAGTGCTACCACTGCGCCACCATCCACCCGGAGCTGACCGACATGCTCCCGGAGTTCAAGGCCGGTTTCGCGGCGCAGTACTACGTGGGCCACGGAGCGGAGTTCGCCGACGAGGCGGAGGGCTTCACCGTGGACGGCAGCGCGGGTGTCGCGCGGATCCCGGGCGTCACCGAGGAGCAGGACCGCCGCTACTACGCCATCACGGTCAAGCCGCAGGTGTTCGTCAACCTCGTGCCCGACCACGTGATCGTGCTTCGGATGATCCCGCTGGCCGCCGACCGCACGGTCGTCGAGTGTGACTGGCTGTTCCTGAAGGACGTCGTGGACTCCGGCGCCGACCTGGACCGTTCCGTGGAGCTGTTCCACCGGGTCAACACCCAGGACTTCGAGGCCTGCGAGCGCTGCCAGCCCGCCATGGACTCGCGCGCCTACGCGCACGGTGGTGTGCTGGTGCCGAGCGAGCACCACATCGGGGCCTTCCATGAGTGGGTCACGGGTAAGCTCCGCGACTGACCGCCCGTAAGCGACCACCCGCAACGAAAGGTGTCACGTCATGCCGCAGCAGGTCCGAGGAGTCGTCGCGCCCGGCAAGGGCGAGCCCGTGCGCATGGAGACGATCGTCGTGCCCGACCCCGGCCCCGGTGAGGCGGTCGTCGCCGTGCAGGCCTGCGGGGTGTGCCACACCGACCTGCACTACCGCGAGGGCGGCATCAACGACGACTTTCCGTTCCTGCTGGGACACGAGGCCGCCGGGATCGTGGAGTCGGTCGGCGAGGGGGTGACCGAGGTCGCGCCGGGTGACTTCGTCATCCTCAACTGGCGCGCGGTCTGCGGCCAGTGCCGCGCCTGTCTGCGCGGGCGGCCGTGGTACTGCTTCAACACCCACAACGCCCGGCAGAAGATGACGCTGGCCGAGACCGGGCAGGAGCTCTCCCCCGCGCTCGGCATCGGCGCGTTCGCGGAGAAGACACTGGTCGCGGCCGGACAGTGCACCAAGGTCGACCCGGCGGCGTCCCCGGCGGTGGCCGGTCTGCTGGGCTGCGGCGTGATGGCCGGGCTGGGCGCAGCGATCAACACCGGGAACGTCGGCCGCGGCGACAGCGTCGCCGTGATCGGCTGCGGCGGGGTCGGCGGCGCGGCGATCATGGGCTCCCGGCTCGCCGGAGCCTCGAAGATCATCGCGGTCGACGTGGACGCGCGGAAGCTGGCGACCGCCGAGCGGCTCGGCGCCACCCACACCGTCCTGTCCGGTCCCGGGCAGGGCGACGTCGTCGAGGCGATCCAAGCGCTGACCGGCGGCTTCGGCGCGGACGTCGTCATCGAGGCGGTCGGCCGGCCCGAGACCTACCGGCAGGCGTTCTACGCCCGCGACCTGGCTGGCACGGTCGTCCTGGTCGGCGTGCCGACACCGGAGATGCGGCTGGAGCTGCCGCTGCTGGACGTCTTCGGCCGCGGCGGCGCGCTGAAGTCCTCCTGGTACGGCGACTGCCTGCCCTCGCGCGACTTCCCGATGCTGATCGACCTCTACCTCCAGGGCCGGCTGGACCTCGACGCCTTCGTGACCGAGACCATCGCGCTGGACCAGGTCGAGCAGGCCTTCGCGCGGATGCACGACGGCGACGTGCTGCGCTCGGTGGTGGTCTTCTGATGGCTGCCCGTGTGGAGCATCTGCAGACCTCGGGCGTCTTCACCCTGGACGGCGGCAGCTGGGCTGTGGACAACAACGTGTGGCTGGTCGGCGACGACCAGGCCGTCGTGGTCGTCGACCCGGCCCACGACGCCGAGGCGATCCTGCGCGCCGTGGGCGAGCGCGAGGTCACCGCGGTGGTGTGCACGCACGCGCACAACGACCACGTCAACGCGGCGCCGGAGGTGGCCGACCGCACCGGCGCCCCGATCCTGCTGCATCCGGACGACCTGCCGCTGTGGCAGCAGACCCACCCGTCCCGGCTGCCCGACCGTGACCTGGCGGACGGCGCCGTCCTCACCGTCGCAGACACCGATCTCCACGTCCTGCACACGCCGGGCCACGCGCCCGGCGCGGTCTGCCTCCACGCGCCGGCCCTCGCCACCGTCTTCACCGGCGACACGCTCTTCGCGGGCGGCCCGGGCGCCACGGGGCGGTCCTTCTCGGACTTCCCCACCATCGTCCGCTCCATCGCCGACCGGCTGCTGACCCTCCCTCCGGACACCCTGGTCCGCACCGGCCACGGCCCCACCACCACGATCGCCGCCGAGGCGCCCCACCTCCAGGAGTGGATCGCCCGGGGCCACTGACGCGAGCCCACTCGGCGCAGATCGCGCCATCCCCGTCCCGTGGCCCGGCCTTGGGCCGGGCACAGGGGCCGAACGACGGTGCTCCGGCAGGCCGCCGCCGCCCGGAGCACCGTGTCGGACGAGATCAGTCCTCGATCTCGATCCTGGTGCCCTGCTCACCCGTGGTGCCGTGCACGAGGACGAGATCAGTCCTCGATCTCGATCCTGGTGCCCTGCTCACCCGTGGTGCCGTGCACGAACACGCACGCGGCCGCCCCCGGCTTCGCCGCCGCGTCGGCCGGGGCCGCGGCTACCGCCGGCGAAGGCTCCGCACCCCGCCGCCCCTGACCTCGCCGAGGGCACAGCCAGACTCCCGGCCTCGATGGGCAGGAGCCGAGACCCGCCGGGCAGGTGACGGCAGCACACACGGGATGACACCGGTTTTGAGCTGCGGCTTCACGCCGTCCCGTGACGCACCGCCGAGACGCGTCCGCAGCCCTGTGCGTCCACCGGCCAGCAACTCCCCCGCTGCCCCGACGCATCGGGACCTCATGAGGGTCGGCGATCGTCGCGCCGGGGCAGGAGGGATCGGCCGGGTCAGGTGAACGTTCAGCCGACCACGAGGACGCCGTCGGGGACGTTGCCGACGGTGACCGGTGAGCCAGGGGTGGATGTGGAGACGGCGACGGGGACGGCCTGGTCGGTGTTGGAGTCCACCACCCAGGCCGTGGACCCGTCCGGGCTGAAGCCGACACCGTAGGCGCCCGATCCGGTGGGGATGAAGGGTCCGGCCGTGTCGGTCGCGAGCGTGATCGGGGTGATGCCGCCCGCGCCGGAGTCCGCGACGTACGCCGTGGCGCCGTCCGGGGTGACGGCGACGTACTGGGGGCCGGCGCCGGTCGGGACCGTCGCCGTCACCGTGGCCGTGGCGGCGCTGATGACGGACACCGAGGAGGCCCCGCCGTCGGAGACGTAGACGCGGCTGCTGTCGGGGGTGACCGCCACGCCGAAGGGGGCCGCGCCGACCGCGACGGTGTGCGCGACGGCGCGGGTCGCCAGGTCGATCTCGCTGACCGTGCCGCTGCCCTGGTTCGCCACCCACAGCCGGGTGCCGTCGGGGCTGACGGCAAGCCGTTCCGGCTGGCTGCCCACGGTGATCGGCGCGCCTGCGGTGAGGGTCGCCACGTCGATCGGCCGGACGGTGCCGTCGCCGAAGTCGGTGACCCACACCGTCCTGCCGTCCGGGGTGGCGGCCACGTCGGCCGCCACGTTGCCGACGGGGACGGTCTTGACCACGGCATTGGTCGTGGTGTCGATCACGGTGACGTCGTTGCTGTTGTTGTTCGCGACGAACAGGTCGCCGCCCGCGACCGCCATGCCGTCCGGACCGCCGCCCACGGGGACGGCCGGGCCCGCGTTGTGGGTGCGGGTGTCGACCGGGGTCACCGTGTTGTCGCTGTAGTTCGACACGTAAGCGGTCGGGATGGACTCGCCGGGCCGGGCGACCGTGGTCAGCAGCGACGCGTTCGGGATGAGCGCGCCGTCGGACGCGTGGGCGGCGAAGGCGACTTGGTAGTAGCCGGTGGTGGCGCCCGCAGGCGCGGCGATCGTCACCGCCGTCCGGACCGTGCCGCCCGGCTGGGCGGTGACCGTGGTCGCGGCCGGGCTGACGGACAGGCCGGAGGGAGCGGTGGCGTTCCAGGAGACCGTCGCGGGGCGGGAGCCGAGGGTGTTGTCGACGGTGACCGTCACGGTCGCGCCGGCCCCGGGGGCGAGGCGCACCTGACCGGGAGTCAGGCTCAGTGCCGCGCTGGTGCTCGGCGGGAACCGCACCGGACCGGCCGGAAAGGACGGCGGGGCGTCGGCGGTTTCCGCTCCCCAGCCGGTGTCCGGGGTGGCGGAGAGCGTGTAGTCCAGCCGGCGCGCCTTGGTGAGGTCGATCCAGGTGCGGCCGGTGACCCGCCCGTCGACGCGCAGGGCCTTCACGTACGCGTCACCCGCGCCCTGGGCGTCGATGGTCAGGTCGCCGTACGCGCCGTGGACGGTGGCCCGGGGGAACTCGGGCGCGCCGAGCACCATCATCGGCACGCCCGGCGTCTGCGGGTACACCCCGAGGGCGGCCCACACGTACCACGAGCTCATCGCACCGAGGTCGTCGTTGCCGGGTTCGCCGCCCGGGGTGAGCGAGTACAGCCCGCTCATCACGCGCCGGACGACCGACTGCGTCTTCCAGGGCTGGCCGATGCTGTCGTAGACCCAGGGGGTGTCGAGCGCGATCTCGTTGCCCTGCCACTGGTAGGGCGCGTCGGGTCCCGCGTTGAGCCGGGTGAAGTAGGCGTCCAGCCGCTTGGCGGTCGCCTGCCTGCCGCCGAGGCCCTGGACCAGGCCCGCGAGGTTCTGCGGCACCATCCAGGTGTACTGGGCGGCGTTGCCCTCCTGGAAGCCGTTCTGGCCGAAGCCCGAGACCTTCACCGGCGGCCCGGAGGGGAAGGCGCCAGCGGCGTCGCGCGGCTCGACGTAGCCGTTCGCGGTGTCGAAGACGTTCGCCCAGTTCTGCGAGCGCTTCGTGAACGCCGCGGCGTCCGACGTCCGACCGAGGCTCTGCGCGAGCCGCGAGACGGAGAAGTCGTCGAGGGCGTACTCCAGTGTCTCGGAGGCGCCGTTGGGCACCGGGCTGATCGAGTCGGAGCCGACGTTCGGCACGTACCCGTCCTTGACGTACGCGGCGCCGTTGGGTCGCTCGACGTACCAGCCCTGGCCGGGCGGCCCGGTGGTGCCGTCGGCTCCCTTCACCATGTCGGTGAGGGCGGTCGCGGCGTCGAAGCCGCGTGCGCCGAAGGCGTAGGTGTCGGCGAGGATCGGATCGGCGGAGTCGCCGTTCATGACGCCGGTGTAGCCGTTGGCCGAGGGCCACTTGGGCAGGGAGCCGCCCTGGGCGGCGTCGTCGAGCAGCGAGGTCGCCATGTCGGCGGCCACGTGCGGATCGATGGTGGCCAGCAGCGGGGTCTGCGAGCGGTAGATGTCCCAGCCGGAGTAGTTGGCGTACTGGGCGTGCCCGCGCGGCGCGTGGTGGACCTTGTCGTCGAAGCCGAGGTAGCGGCCGTCGGCGTCGCTGAACAGGCTCGGCTCCAACGAGGCGTGGTACAGCGCCGTGTAGAAGGTCGCCTGCGCGGTGCGGCTGCCTCCGGCGACGGAGATGGTGCGCAGCTGCCGGTTCCACGCGGCCTCGGCCGCGGCGGCGACCTTGCCGACGTCGTACGTGCGCGCCTCGGCGTTCAGGTTGTCCAGCGCGCCCTGGACGCTCACGTACGAGACGGCGACCTGCATGCCGACGTGCGCGTTCCTGGTGGTGTTGAAGGTGAGCCAGCCGCCTGCGACGACGCCGGAGCCCTGGGTGGCGCCTGCGGGCCCCGCGCCCTCGGCGCTCGGGTAGTCCTTGGACCTCGGGAGCTGCCTGCCGCGCTCGCTCACGCTGGTGCTGCCCGCCGACGTGGCGACGTGGGCGGAGCTGGTCCCACCCCAGGTGCCGGAGGCCGTGAACGGCCGGTCGAAGCGGGCGGCGAAGTGCACCGTGTAGCTGTTCGGCTGGCCGCAGAAGTGGCCGCTGGTGACCGTGCCGGTGATCTCGCGGTCGCCGACGGTGCGGAAGTCGGCGGAGGAGCTGCCGTTGGCGCTGTCCGCGACCTTCACCAGCAGGTGGGCCTGCGGGGAGGACGGGTAGGTGAAGTCGGCGACGCCGGTGCGCGCGGTGACGGCCAGCCGGGTGTGCACACCGCCGGCGGTCACCGCGTAGGAGCCCGGGTGCGCGCTCTGCGACGTGCGCTCCAGCGCCGCGGCGGCGGAGTCGGGGTCGGCCGGCAGCGCGCCGGCCGTCGGCAGGATGGGGAAGTCTCCTGCGATCGGGCATCCGGGGCCGGACAGATGGGTGAGGCTGAAGCCGGTGATCGTGGAGTCGGCCACGTTGTAGCCGCCGCCGTCGGGGCGTGACGGGGTGTCGGGGCTCCACTGGATCATGCCGAACGGCATGTCGGCGCCGGGAAAGGTGTCGACCTGGCCGACGACGGCGCCGCCGCTTCCGGTCCCGACCATCGGATCGACCAGCGCCGCCGGGTCGGCGACGGGAGCGGGGGCGGGTGCGGGGGCCGCCTGGGCGGCGGCTGGGGCGAACGCCACGATCAGCGCGGCGGCGACGGTCGCGGCGAGCGTCCGACGGGAGCGACGGGACCGACGGGGTTGACGGGGTTGACGGGGTAAGAGCATCGACATCGTTGTCATCGTTGACACTGCGGCAGTGACTCACGCGGCACCGGACACCGTCAAGGCCTCCAACCACATCTGACGCGACGTCATAGGCACCCTCGCAGCGGCATGGCAACGTTGTCACCCCGAAGCCTGCCGTACGGGTGAAATCCGCTGCCGACCAAGAGCCATGACGAAGCGTCGGCAGCCGAGCTGCCCATACTCGGAGCACGCGAACCGACTTCGCTCGACCGAAGGAGCTGCCCCATGTCCGAGCCCGTAGAGCCGTCCCAGGTCAGCCGGGCTTCGCGGACGCGGCGCAGCTTCCTGGCCGCCGGAGCGGCAGGAGCGGCCGGGCTCGCCGCGGCCCCGCTGTGGGCGGCCACCCCGGCGGACGCGCTCCCGGCGCTCGACGCGGACGCGGCGGACGGCCGCCCGCTCACGCCGGACCGTGTGCTGCGCATCCTCGAGGACGGCAACCGGCGCTGGGTCACCGGGCGGCTGCGGCACCCGAACCAGACCGTGGCGCGCCGCGAGGAGGTCGCGGCCGGTCAGCACCCGCTGGCGACGGTCTTCTCCTGCATCGACTCGCGCGTTCCCCCGGAGATCGTGTTCGACCGCGGCGTCGGTGACCTGTTCGTGGTGCGCACCGCGGCGCAGACCAACGACGGCCTGGTGCAGGGCGCGGTCGAGTACGGCGTGGAGGAGTCGCTGACGCCGCTGCTCGTCGTGATGGGCCACCAGCGCTGCGGCGCGGTGACCTTCGCCGTGGAGACGCTGAACGCCGGTGAGGAGGCGCCCGCCCATCTCAAGGACGTGCTGGACGCGCTGCGCCCTGCCTACGAGGCCGCCAAGGGGCTGCCCGGCGACCAGGTCGACAACACGGTCCGCGCCCAGATCCGTTTGACCGTGCGCCAGTTGGAGCACGACCCGATTCTTGAGCCGTTCGAGCGCACCGGCCGCGCCCACGTCGTCGGCGCGTACTACTCGCTGGACACCGGAGCAGTCGACTTCTGTCTCTGACGCGCCTGTTGACGCGAGCACGCGCACTGGTGGGTTCACTGGAGCTGCTGTAGAAGTGAAGGCTGGATCACCCGGGTCCGGCCGTGTCCAGGGAGAGGGCACGACGGGCCCGTCGTGACGTGCTCGTTCTCGTTCCTTCGACCGATCGGTCGATTCCGTTTCAGGGGGGCACCATGGGAATGACTCGCTTACGCGCCTGCACGCTGGCCTTCACGGGGCTGGTCGCCCTCGGCGCGGGCCCCGCGTCCGCGGCCGACGCGTCGTCGGCCGGGGCGTCGTCGGCAGGGGCGGCCGCGCCGTCCGCGCAGTACACCGTGCAGGACCTCGGCACGCTGGGGGGCACCAGCAGCACGGCCACCGCCATCGACGACCGCACGGTCGTCGGCAGCTCCCAGACCAGCGGCGACCCCGCCGAACACGCCTTCGCCTACGACCTGCGCCGCCACACCATGACCGACCTCGGCACGCTCGGCGGGTCCAGCCAGGCGACCGGCGTGGCGGGGAACTTCGTCGTCGGCACCTCGGACCTCGGCAACGGCGGTCCGACCCACGGGTTCGCGTACGACCTCCGGACCCACCACCTGGCCGACCTCGGCACGCTGGGCGGCAGCACCACCACCGTCACCGGCCTGAGCGGCCACACCGTGGTGGGGACCTCGTCGCTGCCGGGCGACCAGGTCAGCCACGCCTTCGCCTACGACCTGCGCACCGACACCATGACCGACCTCGGCTCCCTCGCCGGTGCGACGGGCGGCAGCACGGCGGCGGCCGTCAGCGGGGCGATCGTGGTGGGCGACTCCTCCCTGCCGAACGCGCCCGGCACCCACGGATTCGCGTACGACCTGCGCACCGGGACGATGACCGACCTGGGCACGCTGGGCGGGACGTCCAGCACCGCCAACGACGTCAGCGGTTCCGTCGTGGTCGGCCAGTCCCGGACGGCCGGCAACGGCTACAGCGGGTACGCCTACGACCTGCGCACCGGCACCCGGACGGACCTGGGATTCCACCTGCTCACCGGCGAGCTGGTGAGCGGGAACACCGCTGTCGGCGGGGACAGCGAGCTGTCCACCACCTTCGACCTCACCACGCACGCCACCCGCACGGTCGGCCCAGGCAGCGGGGTCACCCAGGTCGACCAGATCTCCGGCAACCTCATGGTCGGCGACGACTTCGCCCCCAACTCGCTCGCCTTCCTCGCCCGCGTCGACACCGGCGACTTCACCTACCTGCCCGCCCTTGGCGGCCTCAACTCCTCCGCGGCGCAGGTCAACTGCGACGGCGTCGTGGCGGGCAGCGCGGCTCTCGCCCCCGCCGCCCCGGTCAATGCCAACGGCCCGTTCCACGCGGTCGTCTGGGTGCCGCGCAAGGCCTGACCGATTCCGCCACCGCCGCAGCCGCCTGAGAACGGCGGCCGCGGCCACGGGGTGGCCTACCCGAGGTGGGTCGTCAGGGCCGGGTAGGCCGTGACCGGACGGCTACGTCGGCGCCGTCGGCGACCGCGCCGACGTAGCCGTCCGGGCGGATCATGATGCGGCCCGCGGCCAGGCCGAAGCGCGCCGCCGCGAGCCGGTCGGGGTCTGCCACCACGGCGTCGAAGCCACCGACGGGGGCGTCGGTGTCCGCCACCAGCACCTGCCGGACGCCGGTGCGCCCGGCCACCGGCGGGAGGGCGCCGAGGGTCACCAGCACGAGCCCGGTCTCCGGCGACAGCACCCGGCGCAGGTCCGTGCCCGCCACGTCGGGCAGATGGTCACCGCCGCGGTTCCTCGCGCGCCCCCCACGGCACCACCGCCGGGCTGTCGTTACACGACTCGCGAACGGGCCGCAGGCGACCGCCCTCACGGTGACCGGGACGCGCCCGGCGCAGGTCAGAAGCCGCTGAGCGTCAGCTTGCCGACGGCCGTGCCCGCCTCCAGGATCCGGTGGGCCTCACGCAGGTTGGCGGCGTTGACGGGCCCGAGGTCCGCGGTGGCGGTGGTGGTGAGCACGCCCGCGTCGACCAGCCTGGCGACCTCGTTCAGGATGCGGTGCTGCATCAGCTGGTCACGGGTGTGGAACATCGAGCGGGTGAACATGAACTCCCAGTGGAACGCGATGCTCTTCGCCTTGAGCAGCCCGATGTCGAGGGTGTCGAAGTCGTCGACGGCCACGATCCCGCCGAAGGGGTTGAGCACCTCGGCGTAGGCCGCGAGGTTGCGGTCGGTGCCGACCGTGCCGAAGACGTGGTCCACGCCACCGGGGGCGGCCTCGGCCAGCTGCCCGACCAGCGGCTGACGGTGGTCGACGACGTGGTGCGCTCCCATCCGGCGCGCGAACTCAACCGTCTCGGGACGGGAGGCGGTCCCGATCACGGTCAGCCCGGTCAGCGCCCGGGCCAGCTGCGTCACGACGGAGCCCACCCCGCCCGCGGCGGCGGTCACCAGCAGGGTCCCCTCCTGCTCCACGCCGCCGGCCCGCAGCCCGAGGCGCTCGAAGAGCCCCTCCCAGGCGGTGAGCGAGGTCAGCGGCAGCGCCGCGGCCTCGGCGTGCGTCAGGGTCGCGGGCTTGCGGCCCACCAGGCGTTCGTCCACCGTGTGGAAGCGGCTGTTCGCGCCGGGCCGGTCGAGCGCGCCCGCGTAGAAGACCTCGTCGCCGACCTCGAAGAGCTCGACGTCCGCGCCGACGCCGACGACGGTGCCCGAGGCGTCCCACCCGAGCACCCTCGGCTCCTCGCCCGGGTCCGCGTTCTGGCGGACCTTGTAGTCCACGGGGTTGACCGCAACGGCCTCCACCCGGACCAGGAGGTCGCGCGGGCCGGGACGGGGCACCGGCAGGTCGAGGTCGAGCAGGCTGTCGGGGTGGTCGATCGGCAGGCTCGCGCGGTAGCCGACGGCGGGCATCGTCGGGGCCGGGGTGTCACTCATGGCTGCTTCTCCTCAAGGGGGTGCGGGTGGTGCTCAGGCGAGCAGGTCGGGATGGGCGGCGAGATAGCGGTCGGCGGCGGCGAGCGGGGTCAGGCCGTCGGCGTTGATCCAGGTGTCGAGCTCCTCGATGGCCTCGTTGCCGAGGCGTAGGCCGTCGAGGCGGACGAGGGCGTCGGTGCGGACGCGCGACAGCGCCGCGCGGTGCACCACGGGGCTCGCCGCGTCGACCGCGCCGAGCAGGCCCCTTGGCTCCGCGAGCGGCCGCAGGCCGTGCAGGCGGTTGAGGTACTGCGGCCGCCACAGCGGGATCACGAACCACTCTCGCTCGGCGATCCCCCGTTCGACGCGGGCCGTGAAGGACGCCTCGGTGCCGGGGGTGAAGGTGTAGCCGACACGGTCCAGGCCGTACTCCCCCACCATCCGGGCGGAGAAGCGGCTGATGCCCGCCCCGGGGTTGATGCCGTCGATGGCCCGCGTCATCCGCGCGGCCACCTCCGATCGGGCGAGATCAGCCACCTCGGCGACCGCCTCGTTCGGGACGTAGGGCGGCACCGCCCACACGCAGTACGGGTGGTAGTGCGCGCCGAGCACCAGCGCGCGCTCGCGGTAGCCGGCCAGGTAGACGTCGTGGCTGTCGGGCAGCCAGGCGGAGACCAGGACGTCGACCCTCCCCTCCGCCTGGAGCCGGAACAGCTGCTCGTGCGGCGCCTCGACGCCGGTGGTGCGGTGGCCGTGGGCCTCCAGCACCCGTCGGGTGAGGGCCGCGGCGGCGCGGTGGAAGGACAGGGCGATGTTGCCGACGGTGAGGGCGGGACCGGGATCTGCGGTGGTCACGGAGGCTCCGGGGACGGGTGGAGTGGACTGTCGGACATCGGAGTGCTCCTTGTTGGCGTGCGGGTCAACCGGACGGATCCCATCCTGCGGAGCACCCGACTCATGCGTCCAAGGAAAGATTTCAATCGAACCCATAAGCTGGGCGCATGGCGACGCTGCGACAGCTCGAATACCTCGTGACCATCGTCGACGAGGGCTCGTTCACCCGCGCCGCGGAACGCCTCCACATCACCCAGCCAGGTCTCTCGCACCAGTTCCAGGCCCTGGAACGCGAGGTCGGCGCTGCGCTGCTGGAACGGCTGCCCCGCGCGGTGCGGCTCACCCCGGCCGGACGGGCCATGCTCCCGCATGCCCGCGCAGCCCTCGCCGACGCCGAACGCGCTGCCACCGCGGCCCGCCGCGCCGCCGGGATCGCCACCGGCGAACTCCACCTCGCCACGCTCTACTCGCTCAGCGTCGGCGTCCTGCCGGTCGCGCTCGGGGCCTGGCGGGAGCGGTATCCGGGCGTGCGCGTCCGCCTCTTCGAGCACCGCCACACGGACGACCTCACCGCCGCCATGGCGGCGGGTCAGGCCGACATCGCCCTCGGGCCGCCCCCGGCGGACTGGGAGGGCCCCGTGCGTGACGTCGGCGCCGAGGAGTTCCTGGTCGTCACCCGAGCGGGCGATCCGGTGGCCGCCCTCGACCACGCGCCGCGCGTCCGGCTGGCCGACCTCGCGGAGCGGGAGTGGGTGCACTTCACCCCGGACAGCGGCCTGGCGGAGCTCCTGGAGCACGCCTGCGCCGCGGCGGGCTTCCACCCGCGCGTCGCGGTCCGCACGGAGCAGGCGCCCTCCGCCGCCAACTACGCGGCTGCGGGTCTCGGCCCCACCCTGGTCCCGGCGAACACCCTGCCGCCCCACTTCCCCGGCACGGTGCTGCGCCCCGATCCCCCGATCCGGCGTCCGCTGACCGCCTACACCAGGACCGATCCCGACCCGGTCGCCGCGGTCTTCCTCGACGTCCTGTGCGGGCACACGCCGCTGATGCCGCGGCATATCCAGCAGCGCCTCCGCGCGGGCTCCCCCGCCCGGACGCGCTGACCCCCCGGCCTACCGCCGGTACAGCTGGGCCTGCGGGACGGTGCGGCTCGTGCCGTCGGCGCAGGTGATGGTGACGGTGCCGTCCCCCACGCCGTCGGAGAAGCGCAGCGGCCACCAGGCGGTCCAACGGCCGCCGCGGACCAGGGCGGTGGTGTCGTAGCCGTCGCAGTGGACGGTGGCCGAGCGGACGCCGACGCCCGCGAAGCCGGTGGCGTAGCCGAAGCCGTCGCGCCCGTCACCGCCGCCGACGCCGTGGCCCCCGCCGGTGTCGATGAGCACCTGACGGCTTCTCAGCCGGGCCGGCGCCGGGTCGAGGGTGTCCCAGGATCCGTCGCCGCGCTCGGCGGACATGCACAGGCAGACCCGTCCGGCCCGGGTGACGATCCCGGAGGCGACCTGACCGCGCAGGTCCGCGTCGAGCACGGTCTGCGGGCTGCCCTAGCACGGCAGGGCACAGCGAAGGGTGAGTGCCGTCACGTCCGGCGACCCCACCGACCGGGCCGGACTCTGTTACGGTTGATCCAACGACGCGGGGTGGAGCAGCTCGGTAGCTCGCTGGGCTCATAACCCAGAGGTCGCAGGTTCAAATCCTGTCCCCGCTACTTCGACTCTGTGGGCCCGGCCGCTCGGCCGGGCCCACAGGGCTTTTTCGTGGCTTCTTGTGGAAGGTCTGCCGTGAACCACCGCACCAACCGGTCCAACGACCAGCGTCCGGCTACCCGGTTCGGCCGGCCGCTCTCCCCGGAGGAGCGAGCGGGCAAGAAGCGCGGCGGTGGTCAGCGTGCGAACGCGGAAGGCGGCCAGCGGCGCGGTGGTCAGTCCTACGGCGCGCCGAAGCGGCGCCCCGTGAAGCGCGCGGTGATCGCCGCGCAGGGTGACTTCGAGGTGGCGGCTCCGCAGACGCCGGGCCTTCCGGCCGCCGCGACCTTCGCGGAGATGGACCTGCCGCGCGCGCTGCAGGCGACGCTGGTCCGCGAGGGCGTCACCGAGCCGTTCCCGATCCAGGGCGCCACGCTGCCGAACGCACTCGCGGGGCGCGACGTGCTCGGCCGCGGCCGGACCGGCTCCGGCAAGACGCTCGCCTTCGGCCTCGCCCTGCTGGCCCGGACGGCGGGCAGCCGCGCCGAGGCCAAGGCGCCGCTGGCCCTGGTGCTGGTGCCGACCCGCGAGCTGGCCCAGCAGGTCGCCACCGCGCTCACCCCCTACGCCACGGCCGTCAACCTGCGCCTCGCCACCGTCGTCGGCGGACTGTCGATCGGACGCCAGGCGGGCGAGATGAAGCGCGGCGTCGAGGTGCTCATCGCCACCCCGGGCCGCCTGCGGGACCTGTTGGACCGCGGCGACGTCCGGCTCGACCGCGTCGCGATCACCGTGCTGGACGAGGCCGACCAGATGGCCGACATGGGCTTTCTGCCGCAGGTCACGGCCCTGCTGGAGCAGGTCCGCCCGGACGGGCAGCGGCTGCTGTTCTCGGCCACGCTCGACCAGAACGTGGACCGGCTGGTCCGCCGCTTCCTGAACGACCCGGTCACGCACTCCGTCGACCCGAGCGCGGGCGCCGTCACCAGCATGGAGCACCACGTGCTCTACGTGAACGACGAGCACAAGCGCGACGTGACGCTGGAGATCGCGGCCCGGGACGGCCGCGTGATCATGTTCGTGGACACCAAGCGCGCCACCGACAAGCTCGCCAAGGACCTGCTCGCCAACGGCGTCCGCGCGGCGGCCCTGCACGGCGGCAAGTCCCAGCCGCAGCGCAACCGGGTCCTGGACCAGTTCAAGCGGGGCGAGGTCACCGCACTGATCGCGACGAACGTCGCGGCCCGCGGCATCCACGTCGACGATCTCGACCTGGTCGTCAACGTCGACCCGCCGACCGACCCGAAGGACTACCTGCACCGCGGCGGCCGCACGGCCCGCGCGGGCGCGTCGGGCACCGTGGTCACCCTGGTCCTGTCCCACCAGCGCCGGGAGACCGCGCAACTGCTCAGGGACGCGGGCATCCGGCCCGCCGACGACCGGGTCCGCCCTGGCGATCCGGAGCTCGTCCGGATCACCGGCGCGCGCCGCCCCTCGGGGGTCCCGGTCATCATCGCCCCGCCGACCCCGCC
>NZ_BBPO01000005.1:179452-182609 GCF_000787815.1 Streptacidiphilus neutrinimicus | reverse complement strand
TCACCCCCCCCCCGCCGCCCCCGCCCGCGAGCGCGGCCCCCGCCGCGTCCCGCACCCCGGCCCCGCGGCGTCCGGCGCGCTCCCGGCCCCGCCAGGCCGACGCGAACCGGCCCGAGCGCGAGCGCCGCAACCCGCCGCGCCAGCGCGGTCCGCGCCAGGGCTGACGGCCGCGGGCGCGGCCGTGCCGCGCTGAGCGGAGCTGTTTCCTCCGGGCGGCCCGGCGGCGGACACTGCTGTCGGCACTGTCCAAGGGGGGAACATGAGGTACTTCGCGAAGTTGCGACGCCCTACCGCGATCGTCGCGCTGGCCGTCCTCGCCGTCGGCGCCGCGATCGGCATCGCGCGGGCCGTCCAGGACGACCCGATCGACACCGGCGGCCTCGCACCGCCGCACGCGGTCGCAGGCGCCGACCACAGGGCGCGCTGACGCGCCGACACGAACGAGCCCCGCCGGTCCGCGGACCGGCGGGGCTCTGTGTCGTTCCCGTAGACGTTCCTCCGAGCGCCGCTACAGGTGCTCCGAGGCCTCCTCCTGCAGCAGCGCGGAGATCTGGTTGGTGTCGTCGAAGATCCGGATCGTGCCGTTGAGGTCGGGGGCGGTCGCGGAGTTGACGAGGACCACGAAGACGACCAGGTGGCCGTCGTTGGTCAGCAGGTAGCCCGCCTGGCTCTGGTCCGCCACGGCGAGCCGGCTGTTGAGGTCGTCGACGCCGATGACGGTCCCGGGCTTGGCGAAGACCTTGCCCTTGGCCGGGCAGTCCGGGCAGGAGATCGCGTTCGAGCCGTTGACCCCCAGGATGGGCAGCGAGTACCGGAAGGCCGTCGCGTCCGGGGTGTGCAGCCAGTAGCCCAGGATCTCGGCGAGGCCCACCGGGGTGGCCTTCTCCGTCGCGTCGCCGCCGCGCCCGTCGTCGAGCGCGAACTGGGTCGGGTCGACGTGCGCCACCTTGGTCAGGAAGTGGTGCTCGACCGCGAATCCGGCGCCGATGCAGTCCTTGCTGCCGACCAGGACCGCCATGTTGCACAGGGCCAGGTTGGCGCCGAGGTTGTGACTGACCTTCAGGATGAGCTTGGCGTACTGCCGGTAGGGCGGGGAGACGAAGGCCGCCACCCGCGGGTCGCCGCCGTAGGACGGGGGCAGCGTGCGCACCGGGTTGCGGCCGGTCGGCACGGCGCTGACGGAGACGCCCGCGCGGCCGAGCGCCTCGATCAGCGCGGTGCGGCCGAAGGCGTTGGGGTCCTGGATGTCGGAGGTGCGCAGCAGGGGCTGGCTCCCGGCCGCGATGGTGCCGGACAGCCAGATCCTGGTGCCGTCCGGGGAGGTGGTGACGGAGATGTTGGTCGTGCCGCCCGCCGCCACGGTCCTGACATGCGAGACCACGCGGTAGGGCGCGACCTGCGGACGCCAGAACAGCTTGGCCGCGTGGCCGGGGGTGGTCGGGGTGGTCAGCAGGTCGATCAGGTTGTCGTTGATGATCAGCGGGGTGGGCTGCGGGTTCAGGGCCGGCGGCGTGAAGATCCTGGGGTCGATCACCACGTTCCCGTTGACGCGGGTGATGCCGGACCGGCGCACCTGCCGCGCGATCTGGTTCAGGCCCGCGAGCGGGTTCTCCGGGGTGAGGGTGGCGCCGGGCAGGTCGTTGGCGGACGTGTGGTCGACGTTGGTGTAGTCCACCGAGCCGTCCGGCTTGGTCCGGCCGCCCATGGTGAGGTCGCCCTGGGCCACCAGCGCCAGGTTCCCGTCCAGCGTCGAACCGCGACGCGTGCCGGTCGCGTAGACGGGCGTGGTGAAGCGGTGGTCGGGGCCAAGGCTGTGCCAGGCGGCCGAGATGGTGACCAGCTTGGTGTCCGAGCCGGGCACGAAGGACTGCCGCGCGAACTGGGAGTGGATCACCGTCCCGTCCGAGGGGTCGACCTCGTACAGTCCCCACTGGGCGTGCTCGTAGCCCGGCTTGTGCATGATCGCCTCGACGGCGGGCGGGAGCGGGGCGGCGTGCCGCTCCTCCCCCGCGAGCGCCGCGGGCGCGGTGGCCGCCACGCTCGCCGCGGTCACGAGCGCGACGCAGGCGGCGGCCCAGGGCCGCAGCCGACTCTTACGGAGCTTCGGTTTCATGCACACCGCCGATTCTGAAAGCAGGCTGGGACTTACAAGTCCTAAAATGTACTGATTTCTGCGGCAGCATCGTACGTCTCCGAACCGCACACATCCCCTGGTCCCACCGGAGGATGACGGCATGTCAGGCGCAGATCACCCCTTCGGCCGAGGGCGGCTCGCCCCACGGCGGTGACAGCTCGCTCACAGCGGGTTGTCGCACAGTTGTGACGCTGCACGAACGAATTCGCTGATCTTGGTACGTAGGGTTGGTCCGTGGCACCAGAGCGCTCCCAGAACCCCGGCATATCCCAGCAGCACTCGCCCCGACGCGTCGGGCGCAAGCTCCTCCTCACGGCCCAGCTGGTGGGCACCAGCGCCCTGGCGGGCGCGGTGGTGGCGGGCCTCGCCCTCCCCGCCGTCGGCGGCGTGGGCCTGGGCGTCAAGGGCGCCGCCGACAGCTTCAACGACCTGCCGGGCGACCTGGCCGTGCCGACGCTCTCGCAGGCGTCGAAGATCTACGACGCCGACGGGGGCGTGATCGCCACCGTCTACTCCCGGGACCGCACGGTCGTGCCACTCGCCAAGATCGCGCCCGTGATGCAGAACGCGCTGGTGGACATCGAGGACCACCGCTTCTACCAGCACGGCGCCATCGACCTGCAGGGCACGCTGCGCGCCCTGCTCAAGGACGGCGCCAACGGCGGCGTCTCCCAGGGCGGGTCCACGCTGACTCAGCAGTACGTCAAGAACGTCTTCATCGAGGAGGCCGGGGACAGCTCCGCGGCGGTGGCCGAGGCGACCCGGCAGACGCTCGGGCGCAAGATCCAGGAGCTGAAGTACGCGATCGCACTGGAGCAGAAGCTCAGCAAGCAGCAGATCCTCGCCAACTACCTGAACATCACCTACTTCGGCGGCGGCGCCTACGGCGTCGAGGCCGCCTCGGAGCTGTACTTCAGCAAGCACGCCGACCAGCTGTCGCTGCCGGAGGCGGCCCTGCTGGCGGGCCTGGTCCAGTCGCCGTCGGCCTACGACCCGGTGCAGGACCCGGCGGCGGCGCTGACC
>NZ_BBPO01000005.1:116868-179244 GCF_000787815.1 Streptacidiphilus neutrinimicus | reverse complement strand
GGCCTGGTCCAGTCGCCGTCGGCCTACGACCCGGTGCAGGACCCGGCGGCGGCGCTGACCCGCCGCAACGAGGTGCTGGACGCGATGGCCACCTACGGCACCGTCAGCAAGGCCCAGGCCACCGAGGCCAAGGCCACCCCACTCGGGCTCAAGGTCACCGTCCCCAGGACCGGCTGCATCACCGCCGTGCCGGGCGAGGAGTTCTTCTGCAACTACGTCGAGCACGTGCTGCTGGACGACCCCGTCTTCGGCGCGACCCCGCAGGCCCGGCAGGCCCTGTTCGACCAGGGCGGACTGCGGATCAACACCACGCTCAACCCGCAGGACCAGTCCGCGGAGGAGCAGGCCATGCACGGTCACGTCTACGCCAGTGACAAGGCCGTCGCCGTGTCCAGCATGGTGCAGCCCGGCAGCGGCCGGATCCTGGCGATGGCGCAGAGCCGCCCCTTCGGGACCGGCGACAACGAGACAGAGATCAACTACAACGTCGACGGACTGCACGGCGGCGGCGAGGGCTTCCAGACGGGCTCGGTCTTCAAGGCGGTGACGGCGGCCACCGCGCTGTCCCAGGGCTACCCGCTCAGCTACCAGATCGACTCCCCCGCCCACGCGGACTACCCGGCGATGACCGACTGCAACGGCGTGGTCCACCCGGCCGTCGGCGGCGACGAGAACGACACGCCGACCCCTTACGGGGAGATCACCATGGTCAAGGCCATGGCCGACTCCGTGAACACCTATTTCGTCCCGCTGGAGGCCCAGGCGGGTCTGTGCAACGTCGTCCACATGGCGCAGAGCCTCGGTCTCGGCAGCCAGGGCATGGTCGACTCCTCCGGCACCGCGCTGGAGCCGATCGCCCAGGCGCAGTCGCTGACCCTCGGTGTGAACGACCTGACCCCGCTCCAGATCGCCGACGCCTACGCGGCCTTCGCCGCCAACGGTACCTACTGCGCCCCGACCGCCCTCACGTCCGTGACGAACGCGCAGGGCAAGAGCCTGCCGGTGCCCTCGGGCGACTGCCACCAGGTGCTCTCGCCGAGCGTGGCGCAGCAGGTCAACACGCTGCTCCACTCGGTGGTCTCCGACCAGGGCACCGGCGCCACCATCGCGATCCCGTACTCGGACGCGGGCAAGACCGGCACCACCAACAGCGAGGCGCAGGCCTGGTTCGCCGGCTACACCGCCGAGCTCTCCGACGCCACCGTGGTCACCGACCCGAACCACCCGTTGAACTCCCTCAACGGCGTGGACATCGGCGGCCAGAGCTACGACCCGGCCTACGGCTACCTCACCGCGGGGCCGATCTGGCACGACGCCATGACCAGCGCGATGAGCGGCCTGCCGAACAACCCGCTGGGCTTCGCGCCCGCTCCGTGAGCCGTCAGACGTAGTGGGTGATGTCCGCGACGGTGAAGCCCTGGCCCTGGATGTGGCGGTACAGGTTCGCCATCATCTGCACCATGGTCTCGCCCTTGAGCTGCGCCGGACCGCGGAAGTGGCACAGGATGATGTCGCCGGGGCGAAGCCGGTGCGAGGCGGTCTGGTACTGCATGTCGTGGATCTCCATCGACTCCTTCCACAGCATCATGCCCCGCAGCCCGGCCTCCTTCACGGCGGCGACGGTGGTGGCGTTGTAGTTGCCGCCCGGCGGCCGGAAGATGTACGGCGTCGTGCCGTACTCGCGCTTCAGCTTCTCCTGCTGCCCGGCTATCTCCTCCAGCTGACGCGCGGCGGACAGCCTCGGCATGGCGAGGGGGTGGGTCACGGTGTGGTTCTGGATCGACACGAACCCCGTCGCGAACAGCTCAGCGAAGTAGCGGTAGTCGTCCTTGATCAGGGTGTCCGCCAGGCTCAGGGTGAGCGGGATCTGGAAGTCCTTGACCATCTGGATGAAGGCCGGGTCCTTCTCCACGCCGTCGTCGATCGTGACGAAGACGACCTTCTCGGTGATCGGGACGCGCGAGAAGACGAGCGGGTGCGCCGCGCTCAGCGTGACGGGCTTGACCGCGGGCGGGGGCGGTGCGGGCGCGAACGGCTTCAGCCCCGGGTAGCGCCGGGCGATCAGCTCGGCGTCCACACCGCTGCCGGCGGGCGCACTCGCCGAGGCGGTCGCGGACGGACCTGACCCCGCGGCGTCGGAGGAGGGCTTGCCCCCGGTGCTGCCGCACGCGGTCGCGAACGAGCCCAGGGAAGCGAGAAGCGCCGCGCCGCCCAGAAAGCGCCGACGTGACCACGAAGGTGTCCAGATGTCCGTCACAGGTCAGAAGCTCTCATGCCGCACACAGCAACTTCAAACCACCCTGCCACAGGGTGGCTGATCACAACCGATTCATACCGCGCAGCAGACATGCCGAAGCCGCCGGGCCCACCGCTCCACCTCCGCGCTGTCCGAGGCGGCGGGCGGCGTGGAGCTGAGCGACAGCTGACCCAGGCCGCACCCTCTCGCCCCGGCGTCGGGAGGACCTCGCCTCCCGACGCCGGGGCGAGCGGGCTCAGGGCCGCCGTGCCTTGACCGTGACGCGCTGGGAGGCGGTCGAGGTGCGGCCGTTCGAGTCGGTCACCGTGAGGGTGACCAGGTAGCTGCCCGGCTTGGCGTACGTCTTGGTGGGCGCGGCCGCGGCGGAGTGGGTGCCGTCGCCGAAGTCCCAGGCGTACGAGGTGATCCGGGCCTTGCCGACGTCGCTCGACCGCTCGGACAGCCGCAACGTCAGGCCGCTCGCGACGGCTCGGAACGCGGCGGTCGGCGAGCCGGCGCCCGCGCAGGCGCCCGCCGCGCAGGCGTCGAGCCAGTGGTCGAAGTCGGCGTCGTAGCGCGTGCCGAGACCGGCGTAGACGGCGTAGCCTCCCTTGAAGTCGCCGACCCGGAAGCGGGCCAGCATCTGCTGGACGACCGCGGGGTGCTTCTCGACCATGTACCGGACGGCCAGGTAGCCCCACGGGTAGGTGCGGGTCACGTCGCTGTTCTCGTAGGTGTTCTGGAACAGCGTGCTCAGCGCATAGGTGTGCTTGGCCGCCTCGGCGACCGCGTCGGTGTCGGTGACGCCGCGGTAGGTGTAGGAGACGTACTCGGCCACGCCCTCGATCCACCAGACGTCCGGCACCGTCGTCTCGGCGGAGAAGTCCCCGAGCATGTCGTACCGGCCGTCGAGGTCGTGGGTGAACTCGTGGTTGAGGTTCCAGACCCGGGCCGTGAAGCCGTCGGCCTTCGGCTCCTGGTAGACGATGGACATCGGCCGGTTCTTCGGGTCGGTCGGGTCGCCGGTGAGGGTGATGCCGCCGTTGTCGGTGTCGATCCCGAAGATCGCGCCCGCGTAGGTCCGGTAGTCGCCGGGGCTGGCGAACACCACGAACGTCACGGTGTTCTCGTACTGGTGGGGCAGTGCCCGGGTCCGCTGGACCAGCTTCTGCACGAACGGGTCCTCCCCGCGCAGGCTGGCGCAGACGGCCGCAAGGTCGGCGGGGGTGAGCGCCTGGGCCTGGATCGTGTGGGTGGCGTCGCAGGTGTGGCTGATCGGCAGGGCCGCGCGGGTCAGTTGCCGGGTCAGGTCGCAGACGCCGTAGTAGCCGCAGTCGGCCTGGTCCTCGCCGGCGGCGAGGCCGGCCACGCCGACCCAGAGCGGCGCGGTCCGGCCGGTGATCGAGGAGACCTCGAGCAGCCCCTTGACCAGCGGCCGCACCGTGCCCTGGAGCGCCGGGTGCTCGACGAAACGCGCGGTCTCCACCCCGGCGTTGGCGTCGAGGAACGCGTCGGCCGTGCCGAGCAGGGCGGTGTGGTGCAGGGCGAACGCGTCGAGGGTGCGGATCACCGACGGGTCGGCGGTGACGGCGGTGACGAAGTCCGGGAACTGGTGGCCCCGGTACAGCGGGGTGAAGACGTCGTTGACGAAGTTCACCATGTACCAGGAGGAGTCGTAGGCGGCGCTGTAGCCGTCCAGCACCCGCTGGTACAGGCCGAGATAGCGGGCCTGGAGATCGGCGCTGTCGGTCAGCACCACGACGTCTCCGGCGACCTCGCCGTTCGCGTCGCTGACGTCGCCGAAGTGCGGCGAGGCGGCGAAGGCGTCGATGCCGCGGGCCACCGCCGAGGTGAGGGCGGCGTCGTAGGCGCCCACGTCGGCGCCGTCGTTGTACTGCACGTAGTAGCCCGCGCGCAGGAAGAGCACCAACTGCCAGATGCCCTTGGAGTCGTCGCCCGCGTACCCGGCCGCGGCCGCCGCGAAGGCGTCGGCTATGGAGGTCATCTGGCTCTCCCGGAACACCGCGCCCGCACCGGGACCGGTGATGCCGAAGAGGGTGTTGACGCAGTCGGTCGTCGAGGACTCGACGAAGGAGACCAGCGCCGCTCCGGTGCGGCCGCCGAAGTCCGCGGGGGTGCAGGAAGCCGTCGCGGGCTGCACGGCCGTCCCCGGCCGCGACGTCGGCGACGTCGGCGGGGCGTGCGGCGGGAGCTGGGCCGCGGTGAGGCGTCCGGTCTGCACCGCCGCCCGGTCGCCGGTCCCGCCGGTGCGCGCCGCGGTCGGCGGCAGCGGGCGGGCCCGGCCCACCAGGGATTGCGCGTCACCGAGGCGTGCGTCACGGATGTGCGCGGGGCCGGGGTCGGCGGTGGCCGCGGCGAGGCTGGGCGCCGCGAGCAGCCCGACGCAGGCCGCCCCCGCCATCAGGGCGAGGGCCAGTCTTTTGGACAGGGGCAATCGGTGACGCATCGTCACTCCTTCACGGGCGGTGCACGGATGCGCCTCGGAGCGGGAGCTGAGGCGTGTGTGGCACCGTCTCACCGCCCCCCGCGGCTCCACAATGAGGTGTGACATAGCATATGGCGGCGAACGGACATAACGCCGAGGCCGTCCAGTCGGCCTCGCGGCCGGCCTCGCGGGGTCAGCCTCGCGCCGCCCAGGCCTGAAAGTGGGCCGCCTGCGCGATCAGGTCCCGGTAGGACGCGGTCGCGGCGGCGTGGAGCGACTCCGCCAGCTCGTCCGGCACGCCCTCGCTCCGCCAGGCCAGCAGGTAGCGGCACCACAGCGGGGTGCCGGCCAGGGGCTTGACCACGACTCCGGCGATCGGCCGCAGCGTCGCCTGCACCACCGAGACGCCCAGGCCTTCGGCGATCATGTGCTGCAACTGGAGCTGGTCGCCAAGGAACTCGTGCACCGTCGCGGGGGCGAAACCGGCCCGGGCACAGGCCGAGTGGAACACCCCGGGCCAGCCGGCGCCGTCGTCGGGCGTCACGAACCAGGCGTCGTCGGCCAGTTCGGCCAGCTCGATCTCGCTCCGGTGCCGCAGCCGGTGACGGGCAGGCAGCGCCACGAAGGACGGCTCGGTCACGATGCCGCGGTGCCGGACCGCGTCGGAGTGCCGCAGGTCCAGGCCCGGGTAGTCCGCCGCGACGGCGGCGTCGAGTTCGCCCTGCTCCAGCAGGCCGACGATGTCGGCGGAGGAGTAGACGCTGCTCACCCGCAGCCCCACATCGGGCGCCCGACTGCGCAGTCGGGACACCAACCCGGGCAGCACGGGCGAGTTGGTGGCCGCCAGCCGCAACGTCCGGCACGCCTCCGCGGATGCCGCCTCCCCGGGCGGGTGGCCGCCGATCGCGTCCATCCGCGCCAGCACGTCCCGCGCCCGGCCGAGCACCTCCGCGCCGTACGGCGTCGGTTCCACCCCCCGGGGGCTCCGCTCGAACAGCGCCTGCCCGAAGTGCCGCTCGATCCGCCGCAGCTGCGTGCTCATGGCCGGCTGCGAGTAGCCGAGCCCGGCGGCGGCGCGACTGACGCTCCCCGCGTCCGCGATCGCGCACAACGCCCGCAGATGCCGCAGCTCCAACTCCACCCGCGCCCCTCCGTCCCCGGCCGACCGGGCCGGCTCCGATCGGGACCGACCGGACCGGACGCTCATGGAGCGTAGCCAGCGGCGGGCCGCCCCCGGACCCGCCGATCGGCTGCCCGGACGGACTCGGCGGGGGGACGCACAGGGGTCGGTCAGGGGTGTGTGGTGCGTCAGGGGAGCATGCCCAGGCCGCCGACCGCGCCGGGCAGCATCCCCAGTGCCGTCGGGGCCATGCCGATCCCGCCGGTGAGCGCGCCCGCGCCGGTGAGGGCGCCGCCGGTGACCAGCTTCGTCGGCGACATGTTCTGCGACAGGTGCTGGACGTCGTGCGGGGCCCCCGCCGCGTCGGCGGACGCGGGAGTGGCGGCGCCGAGAGCGGCAGCTCCTGCGGCGAGTGCGGCGGTGGCGAGGATGCGACGGCGGAGATTGGTCATGCATGGCCAACGATCCGCCGCCGCCGGGGGCAACGCCCGCGGGCGAAGAACAGCACGTTCGGGCCAGCAGACCCCAGGCCGCGGTCAGCCTGAGCGGCGGACGGGATGAGCCAGCGGGACGGCGCTCAGCGGGAGGGCGGTCAGCGGGACGGCGGTCAGCGGTCCTTGAACTCCTCGATGGCGGTTCGGACGACCTTGCTCAGCGCCTCGCTGCCCGCGTGGCCGGAGTCCTCGATGATGTGGAGACGGGCCTCCGGCCAGCCCTTGGCCAGCTCCCAGGCCGTCTGCGGCGGGGAGCCCATGTCGTGGCGGCCGTGCACCAGCACCGTCGGGATGCCGGCCAGTTTGTGGGCGTCACGCAGCAGTTGGTCCTCCTCCAGCCAGGCGCCGTTGCTGAAGTAGTGGGCGCAGATCCGGACGAAGGCGATCTGCGCGTCGACCTCCCGATCGCTGTACATTCCGGGCACCCCGTTGGGCTCGCCCGAGATCACCGCGTCCTCCCAGGCGAGCCAGTCCGCGGCGGCCTTCTCCCGGACCGCGCGGTCGGGGTTCTCCATCAGCCGGGCGTAGGCGGCGAGCAGGTCCCCGTCGCGTTCGTCCTCCGGGACGCCGTCGCGGAACCGCTCCCACGCCTCCGGATGGAAGCGGGCCGCGCCCCGATAGAGCCAGTCGAGCTCGGAGCGGCGCGTGGTCGTGACGGCCGGGATGACCATCTCGGTGACCCGCTCGGGATGCTGCTGCGCGTAGGCCAGGACCAGGGTGGAGCCCCAGGACCCGCCGTTGAGCAGCCAGCGCTCGATGCCGAGGTGCTCGCGCAGCCGTTCCATGTCGTCGATGAGGTGCTGCGTGGTGTTGAGGCTCATGTCCGCCGCCGGGTCGCTGGCGTGCGGGGTGCTGCGGCCGCAGTTGCGCTGGTCGAAGCGGATGACGCGGTAGCGCTCCGGGTCCCAGGCCCGGGTCGGGCGCTGCGGAGCGCCCGAGCCCGGCCCGCCGTGGACGTTCAGGGCCGGCTTGCCCTCGGGGTTGCCGAGCTGTTCGTAGTAGATGCGGTTGCCGTCTCCGGTGTTGAGGTAGCCACTGTCGTAGGGACCGGTCGGAGGGTAGAAGTCAACCATGACCACCGATCCTAGGCGGCACGGGCCGCGCGGCGGTTCGGTCAGCAGAGGTTGACGTGGCGGACGGCCAGCACCTGCCCGGCGGCGTCGATGAGGCGGGCCCGGGGGAGATGGCCGCTGCCGACGGCGTCGGTGATCGCCGTGGAGATCGCGTTCGTCTCGCCGCTCACGTTGGAGACGAGGCCGAACATGACGAGGTCGGCCCCGGAGTTCAGCGCCTGGACGGCCGCCGCCGGGACGCCGAAGCCTGCCGCGGAGACGGCCTTGGCGGTCAGCGAGTCGGTCATCACCAGGCCGTGGAAGCCCAGTTTGCCCTTGAGCTCGTAGGTGATCTGGGTCGGCGAGAGGCCGCCCGGATTGGTCGCCAGCCCCGGAACCGTGGCGTTGGACATCATCACAGAGGGGGCCCCGGCGGCGATGGCCGAGGTGAAGGGCGGGAGGGCGACGGTCTTCTCCGTCGCCCACGGCAGGGTGTGCGCGGGCCCGTCGTCGGTGTTGTAGCTCGCGCCGCCGAGGCCGGGGAAGTGCTTGAGTACCGGGATCACCCCGGCCGAGCGCAGGCCGTTCATATAGGCGACGGTGTCGCGGGCCGCGACCGCCGTGTTGCCGCTGAAGGAGCGCCAGCCGTCCGGATCGGTCGCGCCGGGCGCGACGTTGCGGCCGTCGACGTCGGCCACGGGCGCGAGGTCCACGTTCACCCCGGCGGCGGCCATCTTCTTGCCGACGGCGGCCACGTTCGCCTGGATCTGGGCCGCCGTCCAGTGCGCGCCCATGTAGGACGGCCAGGGCAGCGATCCGACCAGGTTGGCCATCCGCTGGATGCCCCCGCCCTCCTCATCGGTCATCACCAGCAGTCCCAGCCGCCCCGGCACGTGCGAGCGCAGCGTGGCGAGCTGGAAGCCGAGGTTGGACGGGGCGGAGCTGCCGAAGAGCAGGACCGCTCCCGCCCCTGCGGCGACCTCCGTGGTGACGGCGGAGGGCGTGGTCTCCGGGACGGGGACCGCGATCGTCATCATGGCCAGCCGCTTGTTGGACCAGGTGGCGAGTTGACTCGCGTTCGTGCAGGTGGCGACGGTGTCGGCCGCGGGTTCGGCGGCGGGCGTCCGCACGGTGTCACCGGCGAGGGCGGCGGCGCAGCCCGAGAGCAGCATCGCGAAGCCGAGGGTGACGGCGGAGGCCTTCACTGGCAGTCCGCGCGGGTGGGGGGTGGCGGGAGCGGGATGCAGTCTCATGGCTGGCTTCGTTCGAGGAGGGACGGATGGAGACCGGGCGAGGCGAGTGTGCCGCAGACAGAGCGCGTCGTACATATGGCGGGTCGTATCCAGAGTGCGCCGCCGGGCCGCCGGACGACCAGTCAGGAAAGGATGTTGATGGCCCGGGCGATCACCAGACCGACCACCACCAGCGAGACGGCCGCCTGCGTCATCATCAACAGCTTGGCCCACGGCTTGATCGCGGACACGTCGGTCGGGCTGAACGCCGTCGCGGTCCAGAAGGCCAGCGACAGGTAGTCGACGTAGACAGGCACCCAGTCCGGCGCCCCGTAGCCGCCGCGCTGCATCTCCGGGAAGACGAACGCCGGGTTCGCGAAGGGCTGGTGCGCGCGGGCCGCCGCGCCGCCGCGGTCCAGGTCCCAGTACCAGAGACCGAAGGCGATGATGTTGGTCGCCCAGATCACCCCGCCCGTCGCGAGCAGGCCGATCGCGTTGTTCGCATACAGCTTGTTGTTCGTCAGGATCTCGGCGACGAGCTTTCCGGCGGCGAAGAGGTTCGCCGTGGTGATGGCGATGATGAGCAGGCTGGTGACCACGCGCAGCCAGGTACGGCGCCGGTCGATCCGCCCCGGGTCCCCGACGATCAGCGCCGCCAGCAACGTGAGGACTGCCGCCGGCACCAACCAGCGCGGCGAGGTCCGGTACGCGGCCGGCAGGGCCACGTGCAGCGCCGCTGCCACCAGCACCGCGAGCGCCACCGGCCACCAGTGCTCACCGCGCTGCGCCGGGCCGCCCTCCGCGGCCGACGGGGTCGGACCGCCCTGCTCAGGAGCCGTTGCCACGGCTCATTGTCGGCGGCGGACGCGAGAGGTCCGCGCTGCGACACGCACGCGGACCGGCTCGGCGTGCCGTCGCGCTGGCAGGATGACGGCATGGAACGTGTGCTGGGAATCGGTGGGTACTTCCTGCGGGCTTCCGACCCGGAGGCCCTCGGCGCGTGGTACCGGGACTGCCTGGGCCTGGACGCGGACGAGAACGGCGTGTGGCGGCAGGAGGCGGGCCCGACGGTGTTCGCGCCGTTCGAGGCCGGGACGGACTACTTCGGCTCCCGCGCCCAGCAGACCATGCTCAACTTCCGGGTGCGCGACCTGGACGCGATGCTCGCTCAGCTGCGGGCCAAGGGAGCCGACGTGGCCGAGGAGACGCAGGAGATGGAAGGTGTCGGCCGGTTCGGCTGGGTGACCGACCCGGAGGGCAACCGGGTCGAGCTCTGGCAGCGTCCCGTGCAGTAGGTCCGGGGGCTCGCCCCGGGCGCACGGCGCAGGGGAGACGCTCATGAACGCAGGAAGACCGCACGCGAGAAGATCCGGACGGTGGCTCACGGTGGCGGCGGTCGCGGCTGCCACCGCGCTCGGCTTCTCGGGGACCGCCTGGGCGGGGGGTGCGCTGCCGAGCGGGACCGCGGTCTCCTCGACGGTGGCCCAGGGATACAACTACACCACGTCGTACGACTACTGGTCGGTCGCCGCAGTCCAGCCGTCCTCGGGCGCGAACTACGGGCTCAGCCTGCTGAACGCGGGCGGGGGCCCCGTCGGCGGCAGCAACCTGGGGGCGAACCGGACCAACTTCGTCGCGGTGGACTCGAACGCGGGCACGAATCCGTTCGGCACCTGGTACCCGCAGGTCGTCCAGCACACGGCGGGCTCGTACTGGGTCGAGGCGCAGTACGGCGCGAAGGTCACCACCATCCCGACGCCGACCCACCACGGCACGACTGGAGCAGGCGACCCCGACATCGCCTTCTCCGTGCTGAACGGAAATCAGGTCGCGTCGATCTCGGACATCTACCTGACCGCGGGCCAGTCCTTCTGGGCGAGCACGCCGACGGCGGCCCAGTCGCTCTACCTGCTGGAGGCCACCCCGGGCCAGTCGTCGACCTACACGCAGGGCCGTGGCACGGCCGCCGCCGCGCAGAGCACCAAGGTGGTCGACAACTGCACCCTGTACACGGCCGAGCAGACCGGCTGGCACGCGCTGGTGCTCGTCGGGGACGCCCCGCTGACCGGCAACTCGCAGGCGGGCATCGCGATCGGCATCCACCAGTACGACCCGTCCCAGCCGAGCTCCTGCCCGATGGCGGACTTCCCCGGCCCCACACCCTGACCACGCCGCGTCCACGAGACCCACGCCCGCGTCGAATAGTCACACAAACAATCCCCTCGGCCATTGACATGGCCAGGATCAGTCTGAATTCTCTGTCGCACCGCCAGAACGCCTGAATGACAGGCATGTTGACAGGGGAAACCATGCGCCGCACCATCTCGGCCGCGCTCCTCACGCTCGGCCTCGCCGCCACTTTCACCGTCCCGGCCGTCGGCACCGCCTCAGCGGCCGGGACGTCCGCCCCGGCGCCGCACCTGAGCCACCGGATCGACCGCCACGCGAGCGGCGATTCCAACTGGGGCGGCTACGCCGTGACCGGCGGCACCTACCGCACCGTCACGGGCGACTGGACCGTCCCGGCGCTGGACTGCTCGGCGACTTCGGGGGACATATCCTTCTGGTCCGGCCTCGACGGATGGAGCAGCAGCAGCGTCGAGCAGATAGGCCTCGACGCCGTCTGCACCCGCAAGGGCGCCGTGCAGTACAACCCGTGGGTCGAGATGTATCCGGCGAACTCCATCTACTTCACCGAGACGGTCAAGGCCGGCGACACCATGACGTCCTCGGTGACGACCAACGGCAGCGGCTCGTTCACGCTCACCCTCGCCGACCCGACCCGGGGCTGGACCAAGACCTACACCAAGACGCTGGCGAGCGCGCCGCTCAGCTCGGCCGAGGTCATCGTCGAGGCGATCGGCAGTGCCGGCATCCCGGCCTGCCCCGACTTCCACCAGGTCCAGTTCAGCGACGTGACCGCCAACGGCCAGGCGTTCGCCTCCGCCGGGACGGTGAACACCACCAACCTCGAACGCGGCGGCGTCCTGCTCACCCAGGACGGCGCGCTCAGCGGCACCTCCTTCCCGGTCTCCTGGCTGCACGCCTGACCAGGCCGGGCCCCAACCCACGAACGACGGCGCACGAACGACAGCGCGGCAGCCGCGAGTTCGCAGCTGCCGCGCCGTGTGCCCGGGACGCCCTCACGTCCCCGCGGTTCGCGTCAGCGACGCTGCCCGCTGCGCTGCCGGGACCGGTTCGGCACCCGGCCCGCGGCGACCACCTCGTGCTCCGCGCCGCGGCCGAGCCGGCTCGGCCACCAGAGCCGGTGGTCGAGGTCCATGGCCAGCGCCGTCACCAGGACGGATCGGACCACGAAGGTGTCCAGCAGGACGCCGAGGCAGACCGCGAAGCCGATCTCGGCGAAGCTGACGATCGGCAGCGTGCCCAGCACCCCGAAGGTGCTGGCCAGGATCAGACCCGCCGAGCTGATCACCCCGCCGGTCGCCGCCAAGGCGGCCAGCGAGCCCGTCCGGGTGCCCCGGTGGGCCGACTCCTCGCGCACCCGCGTCATCAGGAAGATGTTGTAGTCGATGCCGAGCGCGACCAGGAAGACGAAGACGAACAGCGGGAACGCGTTGTCCTCGCCCTGGAAGTGGAACAGGTGCTGGAAGGCGAACGCGCTGACGCCCAGCGCCGCCGCGAAGGACAGCACCACCGTCAGGATCAGCACGATCGGCGCCACCACCGCCCGCAGCAGCAGGCCGAGGATGAGCAGCACGACCACCAGCACCAGCGGGATGATCACCTTGTTGTCGTGGTCGGAGGCCCGGGCCACGTCCAGCTTGACCGCCGTGTCGCCGCCGAGCAGCGCGTGCGCGCCGGGGACCGCGTGGACGGCGGCGCGGGCCGCGTCGACGGTGTTCTCGGCCGCGGTGCTGTCCGGCGCGTTGGTCAGCGTGCCGGTGAAGTAGGCGAGATCGCCCTTGACCTTGGGCGTGGTGACGCCGGTGACGCCGGGGACGCCCTTGAGCGCCGTGACGACCTGGTCGGCGGCGGAGGCGTCGGAGACCACCTGGAGCGGCGAGCCGGTCCCCGCCGGGTAGTGGGCGTCGATCACGGACTGGGCGGTGATCGAGTCCGGCTTGTTGGTGAAGGTGCCCATGTCGCTCAGGCCGTTCGCCTTCAGGCTGAACAGGCCCAGCGCCAGCGCGCCCAGCACCACCGTGGTGCCGATCCAGACGAACCGCGGGCGACGCGAGATCGAGCCGCCGACGCGGGCCCACAGACCGGTCTCGGTCGGCTCGGCGGAGCCGAAGCGCGGCCGCGACGGCCAGAAGACCCAGCGCCCGCAGATCACCAGCAGCGCCGGCAGCAGCGTCAGCATCGCCAGCAACGCGACACCCACGCCGATGGCGCAGACCGGGCCGAGGCCGCGGGTGGAGTTCATCTGGGCGGCCGTCAGGCAGAGCATCGACACCGCGACGGTCGCCGCGCTGGCCAGGATGGCCGGACCGGCGCGGTGCAGGGCGGCGGCCATGGCCTCGTGACGGTCCTCGTGCCGGCGCAGTTCCTCCCGGTAGCGGGCCACCAGCAGCAGCGCGTAGTCCGTTCCCGCCCCGATCACCAGGACGGTCAGGATGCCCGCGCTCTGTGCGTTGACGGTCAGTCCGGCATGGGTGGCCAGCAGGTAGATGACCGCCTCGGCGACGGTCAGCGCCAGGCCCGAGGAGATCAGCGGCAGCAGCCACAGCGTCGGGCTTCGGTAGGTGAGCAGCAGCAGCACGATCACGATGCCCAGGGTGGCGTAGAGCAGCGTGCCGTCGATGCCGGTGAACGCCTTGCTCTGGTCCGCGCCGAAGCCGCCGGGCCCGCCGACGTGCGCGACCAGCCCCGGATCGCCGTGGTTGGCCGTCGCGCGCATCGAGTCGACCAGCGAACCGATGTCGGTCCAGCCGCCGTTGGACAGGTTGATGACGACCGCCACGGTCAGCGCCTTGCCGTCCTGCGACGGCTGCGGCGGCGTCTCGGGGCCGACGACATGGTCGAGCTTGGCGAAGGTCTGCGCGTCGGACGCGGCCTTGGCCTGGTCCGCCGCGGTGATGCCGCCGTCACGCGAGTAGACGACGATGGTGGGCATGGTCTGCGTGGAGACGAACTGTCCCTGCAGATTCACCACCTTCGTGGACTCCGCATTGCCGGGCAGCCAGCTCGACGTCTGGTTGTTCTCGGCGCCGTTGAGCTTTCCGGCTAATTGGCCGAGCGCCATCAGCAGCAGGATCCAGACAGCCAGGATCACCCACTTGCTGCGGCGTCCGGAAGGGAGGGCGGCAAGCCGCCGGGTGAAGTTCATCAGTAGGTAGCCCCCACTAGAGACAGCGCTGGTCAGCGCGTCAAGCGTGACGGGGCCCACTCGATTCCCGGTCGTGAACCGGTCGTGTCCGAAAACATGGCCCGCAGGCGGCGGGCCGCGGGTGAGGCGCGGCGGAAGGACAGGCGGGACACTGGCGACATGAACGCCCCCGATCCCGCGACCGTGGCCGCCCGGGCCGCCGAACGCGAGCGGCTGCGCGCCGCCCATCTCCTCCCGCGCGGGCGCCGGCCCGCATCCTCCGCACGCGGTATCCACCACACGGCGCTGATCAGCAGCGACGTGGAGCGGACCATCCGCTTCTACCAGGACCTCCTGGAGTTTCCCCTCACCGAACTGATCGAAAACCGCGACTACCCGGGGTCCTCGCACTTCTTCTTCGACCTCGGCAACGAGAACCTGCTCGCCTTCTTCGACTTCCCCGGCCTGGACGTGGGCCCCTACGCCGAGGTGCTGGGCGGCTTGCACCACATCGCCATCTCGGTCGAGCCCGGACGCTGGCGAAGACTCCGGCAGCGGGTCGCCGACGCGGGCGTCGCCCACGAGGTGCACAGCGACGTCTCGCTCTACTTCCGCGACCCCGACGGCGCGCGCATCGAACTGATCGCGGACCCGCTGGGTGAGATGTACGGCAGCGAGATCCTCGAACCGCGCCCGGACGCCGAGGCGGGCCCCGAAGCGGACTGAGCGGCTCCGCCGAGTTGTTCCCCCGGGTGGGTGGGTTCAGGCTGATCTCATGGAGCCCGGGAGCCGAGAGCGCGGGGCCGGGGTGACCGGACGGCCCCGCATCGGCACGATCGGCGCCGACCCGCTGCCCGGCATGTTCGCCCACGCTCCGGTGATCTTCGCCGCGCTCGGCGGCCCCACCCATCTGGTCGAGGGGGCCAACGAGGCCTTCTTCGAGACGGTGGGCGTCGGCCGGGCCAGGGACGTACTCGGCCGGCCGGTCGCGGAGGTCGTGCCCGAGCTGGTGCACCAGGGCCTGCTGCCCATGCTCGACTCCGTCTACCTGCGGGGCGAACCGGTCGTCGCGCGCACGGCCGGCGTGCTGCTGGGGCCGGTCGGCAGAAGCCGCCTGCGGTACTTCGACTTCAGCTTCGAGCCGCGCCGGGACCGGGCCGGGCGGGTGCGCGGCGTGGCCTTCCTCGCCGTCGACGTGACCCGGCAGCACGCGGCGCACAAGCTGGCCGCCGAGCAGCAGGCGCTGCTGGAGCAGATCGCCCGCGACGCGCCGCTGGGGGAGGTGCTGGACGGCATGTGCCGGGCCATCGAGAAGCTCTCCCCCAAGGTGCTCAGCTCCGTGCTGCTGCTCGACGAGACCGGCACCCGGCTGCTGCACGGCGCGGCCCCGAGTCTGCCCGCCTTCTACAACGAGATGGTCGACGGCAGCCCGATCGGCCCGCACGAGGGCTCCTGCGGCACCGCCGCGTACCGCCGCGAGATGGTGGTGGTCAACGACATCGCCACCGACCCGCTCTGGGCCGACTACCGGGACCTGGCCAGGCGCGCGGGGCTGGGGGCCTGCTGGTCGTCCCCGATCCTCTCCAACGCGGGAGACCTGCTGGGCACCTTCGCCATGTACCACCGCACGCCACGAACCCTGCGCGAGGAGGATCTCGACCTGAGCATCGTCTTCACGCGCACCGCGGCCCTCGCCATCGAACGCCACCGCACCGAGGTCGCGCGGCGGCAGGCACACGAGCGCGAGCACGCGCTCAGCTCCGACCTGGAGTTCGTGCTCCGGACCAGTACCGCGGTCAGCGAGGAGGCGTCCTACCCGCAGAACCTCCAGCGGCTGGCGCGGCTCGCGGTGCCCGCCCTCGGGCCGGTCTGCGTGATCGACGTGATGGAGTCGGGCCGCGTCCGGAGGGTGGCCGTGGCCGTCGCGCCCGAGCTGCCCCGGCGGGTGGAGGCGCTGCTGGCGGCGGAGAGCTCGGCCCACGTGGAGGACGGCCCGGTCGGCCGCGTGCTGGCGAGCGGCCGGAGCGAGATCGGCAACACCGCGCCCGGAGGCGCGTGGCAGGAGCTCGGCCTCGACATCAGCGGCCAGGTCTGCGTCCCGCTGACCGCGCGCGGGCACACCTTCGGCGCGCTGACGCTGATCTCGACCGTGGACCGGCCGCTGGGGGCCCGCGCGATCGCGCTCGCCGAGGAGCTCGCCCGCACCGCCGCCGCCGGAGCGGAGACCACCCGTCAGCACGCCCAGCGGGCGCGCCTGGCGCACGACCTCCAGGCCGGTCTGCTGCTCGCCGCGCTGCCCGACGTCCCCGGGGCGCGCCTGGCGGCCTCGTACCGGCCTGCGGGCGAGGGCCTGGACATCGGCGGCGACTTCTACGACGTCTTCGCGCTGCCGGGCGACTGGTGGGGCCTCGTCATCGGCGACGTCTGCGGTCGCGGCGCCTACGCGGCGACCACGACGGCGCTGGTCCGCAACACCGCCCGCGCGGTCGCGCCGCTGCTCCCGACGCCGGGGAAGGTGGCGGAGGCGGTCAACGAGGCGCTGCTCGCCCGGCCGGACAGCACCGAGAGCTTCGTGACCCTGATCTACGCCGAACTGCGCCGGGTGCGCGACGGCATCGCGGTGAGCATGGTCCGCGCCGGACACCCGCCGCCGCTGCTGCAGCGGGCCGACGGCACCGTGACCAGCCCCAGCCCGGCAGGCCAACTCCTGGGCGTCTCCCCCGATCTGGAGCTGACCATGGAGTCGTTCACCATGCGCAGCGGGGACCACCTGGTCCTGGTGACCGACGGAATCCTGGAGGCCCGCGACCGGGCCGGCGTCCTCTTCGGCGAGGAGCGCCTAGTGGCCGCCCTGCGGTCGACGGCGGGGGCCGACGACGCGCAACGGGTTCTCGACGCGGTCACCGCGGCCGTCGACGGCTTCGCGGGCGGCCTCACGGACGACGACCAGGCGGTGCTGGTCCTGGTCGCGGAGTAGCGGCCCTGTTTCGCGGCGTGACGGCCCGACGCGTGAGACCGTGAAAGCTCCGTGACGAGGGGGCAGCTCATGGGGCATCCGGTCCGGCGCGTCGACCGGCGATCTCGCTCCCGCTCCACCAGGACGTCGCCCCCGGCCTGCCCGGCGGCGTCCAGATCCTCGCCGCTCCCTGGCGCGAGGACCTGCTGCTCCAGGTCGCCCGCGCCCTCGAGGTCGCCCTGCCCTGGGCGCGCCGCCGCCCGCCCGTGGGCTGAACCTCGGAAGTCACGTCGGCCCGCGCGTCGGACGGGGGTCGGACCGCGATCGGACGGGGGTCAGACGGCGGCGACCGGGGCGTAGTCCGGCTGCCACATGGCGTCGCGGACCCGTGCCTCGATGTCGTCGCCGACGGGGGTGCGGGCGACGCCGTCGGCGTCCGCGGCGCGGGCGACGGCCACGGCCACCGCGAGGGAGGTGTCGCGCAGGTGGCGGGTCGGCGGGAGGATCGGCGCGCCGGGGGCGCTCGCGTCGACCTGGCCCGCGACGGCGCGGGCGGCCGCGCTGAGCATGCCGTCGGTGATGCGGGTGGCCCGGGCCACGATCGCGCCGAGACCGAGCCCGGGGAAGACCAGAGCGTTGTTCGCCTGCCCGATCTCGTACGTGACCCCGCCGTGCTCGACCGGGGCGAACGGGCTGCCTGTGGCCACCAGTGCGCGGCCGTCGGTCCAGGCGAGCAGGTCGCCCGGGGTCGCCTCGGCGAGCCGGGTCGGGTTGGACATCGGCAGGATGATCGGGCGGTCGACGCCCGCGGCCATGTCGCGGACCACGGCCTCGGTGAAGGAGCCGCCCTGGCCAGAGGTGCCGACCAGGATGGTCGGCCGGCAGCGGTGCACCACCTCGGCCAGGGTGATGCCTGCCGTGCCCGCGCCGCGGGCCCAGTCGGCGACCTCGGCGGCCGGGCGGGCGTAGGGGCGCTGGAAGTCGCGCAGGTCGGTCATGTCGTCGGTGAGCAGGCCGTAGCGGTCGACGCACCAGATCCGGCGGGCGGCCTCCTCGCGGTCGAGGCCGTCGGCCATCAGGGCGTCGCGGAGCTGGTCCGCGACGCCGACGCCGGCGGTGCCGGCGCCGAACACGACGGCCCGGTGCTCCCGCAGCGGGGTGCCGCTGGCCCTCACGCCGGACAGGACGGCGGCCAGGTTGACCGCGCCGGTGCCCTGGACGTCGTCGTTGAAGGTGAGATGGCTGTCGCGGTAGCGCGTAAGGATCCGGCGGGCGTTGCTGGTGCCGAAGTCCTCCCAGTGCAGCAGGGCCCCGGGGAACAGTCGCGACGCGGTCTCCACGTAGGCCGCCAGGAAGGCGTCGTAGGTCTCCGGGTCGACCCGGGGGTGGCGGTTGCCCAGGTAGAGCGGGTCGTCCAGGAGTTCCTTGCGGTTGGTGCCGACGTCCAGCACCACGGCGAGGGTGCGCGCCGGGTCGATCCCGGCGGCGGCGGTGTAGACGGCGAGCTTGCCCACCGAGATGCTGATGCCGCCGACGCCCCAGTCGCCGATGCCCAGGATCGCCTCCCCGTCCGTCGCCACGACGAGGTCGACGTCGTCCGGGCCGAGGCCGCTGGCCCGCAGCGAGCGCTCGATGTCCTGCGGCGCGTCCACGGAGAGAAAGAGGCCGCGTGGGCGCCGGTAGTCGTGGCTGTAGTGCTCGATCGCGGTGCCGATGGTCGGCGTGTAGACGATCGGCAGCATCTCCTCGAGGTGCTCGCTGACGAGCCGGTGGAACAGCACCTCGTTGCGGTCGTGCAGGGCGGCCAGGTTGAGGTGCTTGGCCAGGTCGTCCGGTTGCGCGAGGTACTGCCGGTAGGCACGCGAGCTCTGCTGGGCGATCGTGAGCACCGTCGGCGGGATGAGGCCGACCAGGCCGAGACGGTCCCGCTCGTCCGGCGGGAAGGCGGTGCCCTTGTTCAGCCGCGGATCGGTGAGCAGCGCCCGCCCGCGAAGCTCGGTCTCCCAGCGCCGTCCCTGCGGGTTCCACTTCGTCGGCTGCACTGTCGTTCCCGTCTACTCCTGGTCACAGGCCCGTTCATCGTCGCCGGGAACGGGCGGCCGGGCAACCGGCGGGAGCCGCCCGGGTGCGCGGCTGCGGCCTGGCCCACGCCGTAGCCGAGCGGGGCGGGGGCACGGGCCTACCCCGCCGCGCAGGAGGCGTCGGACAGGGCGGACCGGTACCACGGGGCCGCCTGCGCGAACGCGGACGCGAAGCCCGGACCGGGGGTGAGGCGCAGATCGCGCCAGAGCGGGGCGCTGTCGAAGAAGTGGTCGGTGCGCAGCATGTCGAGGGCGTGCAGCGAGCGCGGGTCAGACGCCAGCAACCCGCAGGCCTGGAGCGCGGTCAGATCACGTTGCGGCCACGGCAGTTCGGCGCAGTCGGCCACGGCCCGCAGCAGCGTCGCCGCGGTGACGGGATCGGGGTGGGAGGCGTGGTAGGTCATGGCCGTCAGGTCGGCGGCGGGCGCGAGCCCGGCGGCGACCGCGAGCCGGGCGAGCTCGTGGACCGAGACGAGGGAGAGGCGGGCGGACCACCCCTCGACGGTGCCGGGCAGCGCCCGCAGCAGCCGGCTGACGCCCGGCACCACCCACGCGTCCCCCACGCCGTAGACGAGGTGCGGCCGCAGCACGAGACCGCCGGCGTCCAGGACGGCGTCCTCGGCCGCCGCCCGCGAGGCGGAGGTGGGCGACCCCGGGTTCCGGGTCAGCTCGGCCGGGGTCGCGCCGCAGAAGGAGCCCCGCCCGTACACGGAGGCCGTGCTCACGTAGACGACGCGGGACACCCCCGCCCGGCGCGCCTCGGCGACCAGGTTGCGGGTGCCCTGGGCGTTGACGAACTCGTTGTTCTGCACGGAGCCGCCGATGTAGGAGGCGCAGTGCATCACCACGTCGATCCCCTCGCAGACTCCGCGCAGCGAGTCGGGGTCGCGGAGGTCGGCGCAGACCACCGCGCACCCCGGCCGGGTCACGACCGCCGGTCGGCGGTGCGACATGAGTCTCAGGGCGGCGTCCTGCCGCGCGGCCTCCTCGACGACGTGCCGTCCGAGAAAGCCCGCCGCACCGGTGATCAGAACGGACGTCATGGTGTGGTCTCCTGTCGGCGGGGCGGGTCAGTCGGTGGGACGGCCGAGCAGCAGGTCGGCGCGGAAGACCTGCTCACCGTGCTGGGTGGCGCTCACCGCGACCCGGACGGAGCAGGCGCGGTCGGCCGAGGGCTCGGCCAGGGCCTCGCCCCGGGGTCCGACACGGGGTCCGACACGGGGCTCGATCCGGGCCTCGATCCAGCACGGGGCGTCCAGTTCCGCGTAGCGCAGGAACGAGCTCGCGGCGCCCAGCAGCACCGCGTCCGGCTGCCGGGTGGCGGCGCGGGCGGCCTGCCGGGCGGCTTCGAGCAGCAGCATGCCGGGCACGTGGTCCACCGGGTGGTCGAAGAAGATCGGGTGGTCGGTGTCGACCCGCAGCTCCCAACGACCGTCGGCGTCGGCGGCGGCGTCGCGACCGTCGGCGGCGGCGTGGGCCGTGGCCTGGCCCCGCGCAGCGCCGAGCAGCACGTCCTGCGGCAGGGCGCGGCCCACCAGCGCCGGGTCGGCGGCGGCGGGCAGGGCGCGTCCGTTGACGGTGGGACGCCCGGCGCGCATCCGCCGCTGCACGGCGCCGCTGGTGCAGCTGAACCGCGCGCCGCCGGCGGCGACGGGCCGTCCGGCGCGCAGCATGGTGACCTCGTACCGCATCGCCGCGATGCCGCGTCCACGACGCGCGATGTCATGGCAGACGACGCGCAGTTCGACGTCCGTCGGCGCCGGGCCGGTCGCGAACGCGTCCGGGACCGCCGCGAACGACAGTTCCCACATGAGGAACTGATGGCCGAACGGCACCTGGTACTCGGCGTGCGAGAGCAGCAGTCCGGCCTGGCGCACCGTCTCGGCCAGGAGCATCGGGTCCTGCTGGCCGCGGGCGGGGGCGAACAGGGCGTGTCTCCTGGGCCATTGGGCCCGCACGACGAAGGAGTCGGGCTCGCCGCCCGGGGCGTCGTCCCAGCCGGTGAGCAACACCTCTGCCACGGAGGCACGGTGGACGTACTCGCGGGGCACGGTCGCCGTGAGCGCCGGCGCCCGGCCCACCACCACGTCGTTCCCTCGATCATGCACGAGACCCAGCACGGTCGGCTCCCTCCCCAACGGAAAACCCGTACACGATCAACATACAGGCAGGTCTGCATGTTTTTGAGGGCCAGGCGTTAAGAATCCGACAGAGATGCCTTGTTTGCGTCCGAGTTGCCAGCGGATTGCGAGATTGTGAAGCCAACTTCCCTCGCCCGAGCCCGGCTTAGGACGCCATATGTCCCTATCTGCCCGCCCTGGAAGGGCGTTGACAACCAGACAAGCCTGCCTGGTACTGTCCCCTGCATGGTCGCTCAACAGTTCGCAGTGGCGCACGGGGAGGGGCAACCCACTTGCAGACCGTTACCGAGGAGCCCGAGCGCCCGGCGGACACGCAGGGGCTTCGGGTGCTGGTCGTCGAGAACGATCCGGACGCCGCCGAGTGCCTGGTGCACGAGCTGCGCAGACACGGCCACGCCGCCAGGAGCGCGGGCACCGGCGGCCTCGCGCTGCAACTGCTCCCGAGCGTCGACCTGGTCCTGCTGGACCTCGACCTGCCCGACCTGGACGGGCTGGAGGTGTGCCGCAGACTCAGGGCCGAGGGCGACACCCCGATCATCATCGTGACCGCGCGCGGGACCGAACTCGACCGCGTGCTCGGCCTGCAGGCCGGATCGGACGACTACGTGGTCAAGCCCTACGGCCTGCGCGAACTGCTGGCCCGGATCGACGCCGTGATGCGCCGGGCCCAGCCCTCCGCACCGCCCCCGGCGCGGGTCATCACGCACGGGACGCTGCGCATCGACGCCCGCAGCAGGGAGATCGCCCTCGGCGGCCGGCCGATCCCGCTGACGCCCAAGGAGTTCGACTTGCTGCACCTGCTGGCCTCGCAGCCCGGCACCACGCTCTCGCGTCGCCAGCTGCTCCGGCAGGTCTGGGACGACGAGTGGTCGCACCAGGGACGCACGATCGACACCCACGTCAGCAGCCTGCGCAGCAAACTGGGCTCGGGGAGCTGGATCGTGACGGTGCGTGGGGTGGGCTTCCGGATCGGCGATGCGCGGTAACATACAGGCAAGTCTGTTTGGTCTTCTCGACCACGAGCCGCTAGGACTAGAGGATGGCCCAGCAAGAGCGCGGAATCCGATCGAGACGCTCGATCCTCGAGGCGGCCGCCGAGGTGTTCGGCGAGCGCGGGTACGACGCCGCCAGCACCAACGAGATCCTCAGCCGAGCCGGGCTCACCCGCGGCGCGCTGTACCACCACTTCCCCTCCAAGGAGGCCATCGCCGCGGCGCTGGTGGAGGCGCAGAGCGAGGCGCTGGTGCCGCCGGTCCGGACGGTCAAGCTCCAGGCGGTCATCGACATGTCGCTGGAGTTCGCCCGGCGCCTGCAACGGGACACCGTGCTGCGCGCGAGCGTGCGCCTGGCCGTCGAGCAGTCCTCTTTCGCGCAGTCGGCGCGGGCCCCCTACGACGAGGCGATCGCGGTGATCGAGCACCTGCTGCGACAGGCCGACCGGCAGGGGGAACTGCTGCCCGGGATGGATCTGCGCGAGGTCGCCTCGACCGTCGTCGGCTCGTTCACCGGGCTGCAGGTGATGTCGCAGGTCTACAGCAACCGCCAGGATCTGCCGGCCCGGGTCTCCGCGCTGTGGCGTCTGCTGCTGCCGGGGCTCGCCGCGCCGGGCATCATGCCCCGACTGTGCACCGACACGCCGGCGGCCGAGGGCGGGACGGAGGACGCCGACGCCGCCCCGGATCTGCAGGCGGCGCCGGTGTGACCTTCACAGAAGGCTGTCCGCCAGGTGGGCGTCCCCGCCGACGGCGCTTCTCAACTCCTCGACCAGCGCGGCGATGCGCTCCTCGTCGCGCCGGTAGTGGGTCCATTTGCCGACCCGGGTGGAGCGCACGAGTCCGGCGCGCTCCAGGACGGCCATGTACGCGGAGACGGTCGACTGGGCCAGGCCGCTCTTGGCCTGGATGTGACTGACGCAGACGCCGACCGCCCGGGGATCGGTGACGGCCGGCTCGACCGGGAAGTTCCGCTCCGGCTCGCGCAGCCACTGGAGCACCTGCAGCCTCACCGGATTGGCCAGCGCCTTGAGCGCCTCCAGCAGCGACGCGAGGCTCTCCGTCGAGGCTGCGTACGTCGGGGCCGTGTTCGGCGGGGCTGTGTCCGGCGCGGATGTGTCGTGTGTGGTCATGAGCCTTCCTGGCGGTGCGGGGCCTCCACCGATCCATCGATGATAAGCGATGCGTCCGCTTGACAGAACATATCGACGTTATGCGATGCTTCGATGCGTTGGGGTTCACAACGGCGCGGTCCCGCACCGCTCGCCTTGGCACTGGAGGGATTCGACATGCCTATCGGGCTCATCGCCCTGGCCCTGGGAGGCTTCGGCATCGGCCTCACCGAGTTCGGGATCGTGGGTCTGCTGCCGGAGGTGGCAGGCGACTTCCACGTCTCCGAGTCGGTAGCCGGGTACCTGATCTCGGGCTATGCGCTCAGCGTCGCGATCGGCGCCCTGCTGCTGACCGCCGCGGTCTCCCGTCTGGACCGCAAGAAGGTCCTGGTCGGCCTGATGGCGCTGTTCATCGTCGGCAACCTGGTCTCGGCCGTGGCCGGCAGCTACGACGTGCTGCTCTTCGGCCGGATCGTGGCGGCGCTCTGCCACGGCGCGTTCTTCAGCGTCGGCGCGGTGGTCGCTTCCGACATGGTCGCCGACAACAAGAAGGGCAGCGCCATCGCGCTGATGTTCGGCGGCCTGACCGTGGCCAACGTGCTCGGCGTGCCGCTGGGCACCTTCCTCGGCCAGCAGGCCGGCTGGCGCTCCACCTTCTGGGCGATCACCGTCATCGGCGTCGTCACACTGATCGGCATCCAGGTGCTGGTGCCGCGCCAGACCGAGGCCGCCCGGCCGAACCTGCGCAGCGAGCTCGCCGTCTTCCGGCGCGGCCAGGTCTGGGTCTCCGTCGTCCTCAGCATCCTGGCCTTCGGCGGGGTCATCGGCGGCTACACCTACATCGCCTTCACCCTCACCAAGGTGAGCGGCTTCGCCACCACGACGGTGCCGTGGCTGCTGATCCTCTTCGGCGTCGGCACCTTCGTCGGGAACTTCGTCGGCGGCAAGGCGGCGGACAAGTCGGTGAACGCCGCGCTGATCGGCATCATGGCACTGCTGGCCGTGGTGATGGCGGCGTTCGCGCTCACCGCGCACAACAAGGTCGCCACCGTCGTCGCGCTGCTGCTGATGGGGGCCGTCGGCCTCGCCTCGGCGCCCGGTCTGCAGGTGCGCACCATGACGTACGCCTCGGACGCGCCGACCATGGCCTCCGGCGCGAACATCGCGGCCTTCAACGTCGGCAACGCGCTGGGGGCCTGGCTCGGCGGTCTGGCGCTGGCCGCCGGCGAGGGCTACGTGGCCCCGCTCTGGGTGGGCGCGGGGCTCGCGCTCGCCGGGCTGGTCGTCGTCGCCGGCGGATCGCTCGGCCGCGGCGCGGCCCCGTCGCCCTCGGCGTCCGACGAGGCGCTGCCGGCGCACATGACCGAGGCCGGGGTCTCGTAAGGGAATATCCAAGAACTGCCTGTCCCACTCCCCCAAAAAAGGAGCCGGGGCCGGAGGACGAAAGTTCTCCGGCCCCGGCTCATTTCTTATGGCAGGATGCGCTGCTGACATTTTTCTGACCTTCCACGGAAGAAACGTTCACACGCCCCTGAACTGGCATGACAGAACCCTGAACCAAGATCGCTTGAAGGCACGTCAGCCTCTCCGGAGAATTCTCGAAGAGAGTTTTCCGATTCCGCAGAGGACAATCCTGAGAGGGCGATTTCCGTGTCCCGCTCCCTTTTCCGCGCCGTCCCGGCTCCTCGGGGGGCCGTCGAACTCGCACTGCCGGCCGACCACGCCCTCGGTGCGAAGCACCGGGCGCGCATCGCCGGATTCTTCCCCGGCCTGGGCAGCCGCTCGTTCTACCGGAACCTCGACCGCTCCCTGCTGGACTGCGACGTGTCCGAGGTCGGGGACGTCTACCGGGAGGCTGCCGACGCCCTCGGCATCGCCGCGCGGCCCGACCTGCTGCTCATGCCGTCCAACGGGCCCCGGCGGGGCATGCTGGAGCGTCAGGGCTTCATCGGGGCGGCGCTGCTGGTGCACAGCCTGGTCCTGGACGCCTGCCTGCGGCACCGGATCGCCGAGTCCGGCACGCCCGCCGACGTCGTCGCCTACGCGGGCGAGAGCTTCGGCGTGCTGACCGCCGCGGTGGCCGGCGGGGCGCTGACCGTCTCCGACGGCGTCCGGATCGCCCGCGTCTTCACCCCGCTGATGCTGCTGGCCGCGGGCGGCTTCGACGCCGACGAGCCGATCGCCCGGGACCTCTCCCGCCACCTGCCCGCGTCCGTGCTGGCTGCCCCGCTGGTCCCGGAACCCTGCCACGTGCTGGCCGTCACCGCGCCGGACGCCGAGACTCTGGAGGCGGTCCTCGCCGCCGTCGCCGCGCGCTTCCCGCTCACCGACGTCGAACCGCACAAGGCGTACGCGCGGACCCAGGCCAACCTGTACGTCCGCGCGGGCTTCCGGGCGCGGTTCGACCGCTTCGTCGCCGACTTCCCCGAGGTGACCGTCGGCGAGCTCAAGGACCCCACGGTCTTCCTGGCCCACTCCGCACGGATGCGACCGGCCCGGCAGGCGCTGGACGCGTTCCTCGACTCCGCCGGGATCCGCTTCCGGCAGCCCCGCGTGCCGGTGGTGTCCAACCACGACATGTCGCTGCTCACCACCGCGGCGGAGGTGCGCCGGGGCGTGCTGGCCATGACGGACCGGGTGATGGCGTCCCGGGAGACCTGCGAGACGCTGGACGGCCTCGACCTGGATCTGGTGCTGGAGTTGGGACCGGGCGGCAAGTCACTGCGACTGCTGCGGGACAACGCCGTCGAGGTCCCTGTCACGGACTACACCGCCCGCCGCGAGGACGACGACCACGTGCTGGGCGCCGTCACCGCGACCGGGCGGGTGCTGGCCCGGCTGGAACACCTCTACACCCGCGACGAGCCGCCGGCGGACGTGGACCTCGAACTCGCCCGTGAGCTGCTGCGCCGCGCCGCACGCAGCTCCTTCGCCGAGGAGTACGCCGCCCGCGCGCTCGAACGGGTCGTCACCGTGCAGATGCTGCGCCCGGACCGCAACGGTACCGGGGCGTTCTACCGGCTGCTCGAACTGCTGCAGCACACCTGGAACCACCGCGAGCACGTCGACGCCGCGGGCGGCGAGCTCGTCGCCCGGGCGCGGCTGAAAAAACGGCTGACCGGGGCGGACCCGGAGCGGCTCGGCCGGGCCGAGCTCGAACTCGACGTCCTCACCCGGGCCGGAGGCTCCGTGCACCGGACCGCGCGGACCACCCGCCCCGAGGTGCTGGTCGTGCACTTCGACGCCCCGGTCGGGCTGGACGAGGACGCGCTGGCCGACCGGATCCGGCTGCTGCAGGTCGAGCAGCCCGCGGCGATGCGCATCCGCGACGCGCTCCGGCGCGAGCTCGGCCTGCAGGAGGACGAGCTGCCGCCGCAGGGCCGCCGGATGCTCTACCAGTACCTGCTGTTCGACGCGCTGCAGCAGCACCGGCCCGCGCTGTTCGCGCAGCACGACCACTATCTGGCGGGCGGCGACCCGCTGGGCTGGCTGGCGGCGCTCGCCGTCTCCGGCGCAGTCCCGCTGGCCGCGGTCATCGGCCTGTTCGTCGACGGGCCACGGCCCGAGGCGCTGGAGCGGATGCTGGGCGGGCTCGCCGAGCCGCAGATCCCGCTGGTCTCCCCCGCGGGCGTGCCGGTGCAGTCGCTCAGGGAGCTGGCGGAGACCACGCGCACCGTGCTCGCTGACCGGATCCCCGGTGCGTACGACGGCGGGGCCCGGATCCAGCTGGGCGGCAACTGCCAGGTGATCTCGCTCGGTTCGCGGCTGACGGCGGACGGCGTGGACGCCGACCCTTACCACGCTGACCTGGTCCGCGTGGGCGAGCCTGCCGAGATCTGGCGCAGGCGGCGCAACCCCGCGCTGGACCGGCTCGAGAGCGCCTGCGCCCTGGCGCTGACCCGGGAGAACGCGCGCGTGCTGGAGGTCGCGCGCAGCCGCCGCGTGCTCTCCAGCACCGTCTACGCCTACATCGGCATCGACGAGTCGGTGGTCAGCTTCGGCAGGGGCGGCAGCGAGTCGATGACCGTCTTCGTCCGCAAGCGCGGCGAGGAGCGGATCACCGTCCGCAAGATCCTCAGCGAGGCGCTGACCACCGCGCGGTGGAACCCGGAGGGCACCGGCGTGATGCTGCCCCCGTTCGCCAAGGCGAAGAAGCAGGCCGAGTACCTGCGGGCGCTCCCCGCCTCGGTGCGCCCCTACTTCCCCGAGGTCTTCGACGTCTCCGAGCGCGAGGTCCCGGTTCCGCCGCAACGACGCCGCGCCGACCGAGCGGTGGACCGGGCGGTGGATCGCGAGGTGCTCTACGAGATGAGCTATGTGGCGGGCGAGGAGGTCAGCCGGTTCGTCGAGCGGCACTCCCCGCCGCCGGCCCTGGTCGCCCGGTTGTACGAGCAGGTCATCCGGGTGCTCAACGAGCGGGTGCACAGCGTGGGCCGGGTGCCCGCCCCGGGCGAGACGCTGGACGTCTCCTACTTCCGGAAGATCGAGGACCGGCTCGACCTGTGCCGTCGCACCGCGCCGCGGACCTTCGACACACATCTGCTGGACACCGAGCGGATCGTCGTGAACGGCGTCCCCTACCTGAACTCCGGCGCGCTGCTGCGTCGGTTCCGCGGCAACCCCGACTACGCCCGGATCCTGGAGCCGCGCTTCCACTCGCTGGTCATGGGCGACACCAACACCGAGAACATCAAGATCACCGACAGCGGACCGCTGCTGCGCGCCCAACAGGTGATCGAGTCGGGCGCACCTCGGGAACAGATCGACGCCGCCCTGGACGCCGTCACCGCCGAGACCCTGGGCATTCGCTTCCTGGACCCGCGCGCGATCGGCTTCAAGAGCGAGGGCGCGGACACCCGCGACGACGCGATGTACGACAACAAGCCGTGGCACAACTCCCTCGGCCACTACGACGAGATCCACTTCGAGCAGTTCACGCTGGCCGTCGACGCCACCGCGGGCCGGACCCCGTGCGTCGACATCGCCTTCCTGGAGGGGAACCCGTACCAGCGCGCTTACCGGGTCCGGGATGTGACGGCGAACGGCGGCGCCCTGCACCCCGGGGCCCCGCAGGGTCTGGAGGACCACTTCGCGCCCGTGATGACGGCCGCCCTGGGTCTGGACGACCCCGACTCGCCCTTCCTGGAGCAGGACCCCTACTGGCTGGTCCGCTTCGTCTTCATGATGGGACAGCACTTCACCGCCATGCCGCCGTTCCACTTCCAGAAGGAGCTCGACGGCACGCTGGTGGACGGCTACCGCAGCCAGCGCCGCCCGGTCGCGATCTACTGCGAGGGCGTCAAGTGGCTGAACTGGGCCCTGCAGATGCTCGACGGCACCCGTACCGAGTTCCTCGGCCTGGACGTTCCCCCGCTTCCCCACCTGCGTGCCTGAGCAGCCGTCCCCGGAAGGAGCCCCGCATGACCACCGTCTCGTTCCCCCTCCCTCTCCCGGTCCCGGTGCACGGTCTGGACGAGCTGACGACCGAGACCCGCGTGATCGCCACGCCCTGGAGCCGCATGGTCCGCGGCATCGGCCTGGGCCAGCACCCCGTCGCCTACGACCCCGAGGCCGCCGGGCGGATCCGGCACGTCTTCCGGCTGCTCGACGCCCAGGGCGCGGGCGCCGGCTCGTACACCCGGTTCTCCTCGCTGCTGGCCGACTTCGTGCTGACGACGGTGCACCCGTCACGCGGTCCGTACCGCCGTGCCGAGCCCGAGGAGTTGGGCCCCGTCCTCGCCGCTCTGCGCGCCGAGGAGAACCCCTACTTCCGGGTCATGGCCGGGTGCCTCCTGGCGGACGCCGTCGCCAAACTCGGCCTCCCCCGCTCGCTGCTGGTCAACGACGAGACGGACCTGCCTGCCGAGCTGCTGGACATGGTGGACCGGATCGAGCCCGACCGCGCCAGGGACGAGAACGCGGGACGCCACGGCCACTACGAGCGCCTGTCCGCCTGCACGGCGGTCTTCCTGGCGACCGGTCAGCTGGGCCTCGGGGACCGGCTGGTCTCCGGGCCGCGGAACCGGGTGCGCGAGGCGCTGGACCTGCTGGAGCAGGTCCCCGCGCCCTTCTTCCGCGGCCGCGGCGGCTCGATGCTGCTGTCCGTCGTCTCGCTGCTCGGCCACGAGCGGCTCATCACCGACGACGGCGGCCGGGACCGCCTGCGAGAGGTCCTCTCCCACCTGGACCACGCCGACGGCCCGAGCCTGCGCCCCGCCTTCCCCCAGCCGATGTCGGACGCCTTCGTCCGCATCTACCCACTGCTCACCATGCTCAACGCGGTCGCCATGACCGAGCGGCCCGAGACGTACCTGAGCCACGGCCGGGACCGGCTCGCCGAGGCCGCCGAGCTGATGGCCGCGCTCACCCCGGTCGAGCGGACCCACATGGGCCTCTACTACCTGGTCGCGCTGCACAACCTGGGCCGGCTGCGGGACCAGGTGCCGGATCTGGACGCCTTCGTCGAGGACGTCGTGGGCCAGGGGGAGCGCATCGACCCCGGCGCCGACTACTTCCTGCGCGGCATCTCCTACGCCTACCTCGTGCAGACCGCGATGTTCACCGGCCGCATGGACCTGGTCGGCGAGCCGCTGCTGAACCGGTGGGCGGACGCCTTCCCCGACCTGGACCGCACCGACGACGACCGGACCAACCGGCCCTACCCGTTCGCCTACGCGCTCAACGTCCTGGCCGAGATCGGCCGCTCCGACCTGCTGTTCTCCCCGAGGCCCGGCTACGGCGGAGCCACGCCGGTCGAATGGGTCGTCGGCCGGCTCTCGGAGGGGGGCCGCGAGGAGCACCGGCTCTACATGCTGAACCACGCGCTGGTCAGCTGGGCGCTGCGGCTGCGGGGCACGCAGCGGCGCGAGACCCCGCTGTTCGCGGGCGTCAGCCCGTTCCGTAGGTCCGGTGCACGGTGAACTCGTAGATCAACCGGCCCTCGTCCACCATCCGCTGACGGAACGCCGCCTCGTCGAGCTCGCCGCCGAACCAGCTGAGCGCGCCGGCGGGGCGGCCCTGCATCTCCCGGAACAGGCGCACGCTCTGCTCCGGAACGTCGGGGCCCTCCAGGATCGTCACCGTGGTCTCCAGCGTCAGCCAGCGGTAGGAGTCGCTGAAGACGAAGACGGTACAGCGCGGATCCTGCCGCAGCCGCGCGGTCCGCACCCGGTCCCTGGTCCCGCTGCTCCACAACCGCCCGTCCACCAGCACGACGCCCACCCGCGCCGTCTTCGGAATCCCGTCGGGCGCGACGGTGACCATGGCGGCGGCGTGGTGTTCGGCAAGGAACGCTAGATCCCGCTCGGATAGCTGCACACCGGCACCCTACGCGGCGGAATCCCCCAAAACCGGTGCACAACACGCAGACGGTCCTAGCAGGCGGGGCGCAGGCGGTGGGTGCGGGCGAGCAGGAGGGCGACGTCGTCGGTGCCGTCGTGGTGGTGGAGCGCGTCGAGGAGGAGGTCGCAAGTGGCTTCGAGGGAGGGGCGGTCGCGGTTGAGGAGGTCGGTGAGGGCCTGGAGGCGGGTGTCGATGGGGTGGTCGCGGGTCTCGACCAGTCCGTCGGTGTAGAGGAGGAGTTCGTCGCCCTCCCCGAGGTCCAGGCGGACGTCCTCGAAGGAGGCGCCGCCGACGCCGAGGGGGACGCCGGTGGGGAGATCCAGCAGGCGCGGGGCGTGGCCGTGGCGGGTGTGGACCGGGGGCAGGTGGCCGGCGCAGGCGATGCGGCAGCTGCCGCGGTGCGGGTCGTAGACGGCGTAGACGCAGGTGGCGATGGTCTCGTCGAGGCCGCCGGCGATGCCGTCAAGGTGCGTGAGCACCGTCGCCGGGTCCAGGTCCAGGCGGGCCAGGGTGCGGGCCGCGGTGCGCAGTTGGCCCATGGTCGCGGCCGCGTTGATGCCGCTGCCCATGACGTCGCCGACGACCAGGGCGGTCTTGTCTCCCGCCAGGGCGATGACGTCGAACCAGTCGCCGCCGATCTCGACCACGCTGCCCGCCGGCTGGTACCGGTAGGCGACCTCCAGGCCGGGCGGCTGGGTGGGACGCGTGGGCAGGAGGTGCCGCTGCAGCGCCAGCGCCGCGTGGCGCTGGCTCTGGTACCAGCGCGCGTTGTCGATGCAGACCGCCGCGCGGGCGGCCAGCTCGGTCGCGAGCAGCACGTCGTCGTCGGTGAACGGGTGCGGGTTGCGGGCGCGGACCAGGTCGAGCGCGCCCAGGACCTGGCCGCGGGCGCGCAGCGGCAGAACCATGTAGGAGTGGATGCCGGACTGCTTCAGCAGCTCCGCCGCGGCCTCGTCGCGGGCGATCCGCGGCAGGTCGGCGTCGGTGACGTGGGCGACGAGCAGCGGCCGACCCTTGCGGACGCTGCGGGTGACCAGGCGGCTGGCGTCGTACCGGGCGATCTCGCCGACCGGGTCGGCGGCCTCGGCGAGGGTCCGGTAGGCGGTCTTGATCGCCAGAGCCCGGAACACGGCCGGGCTGCCGTCGCCGGTCCGCGCGGTGCTGTCGGAGAGCACCGAGTCCAGCACGTCGACCGCGGCGAAGTCGGCGAACTCGGGCACCAGCACGTCGGCGAGCTCGCGCGCGGTGACGTCGAGGTCGAGGGTGGTGCCGATGCGCTCGGAGGCGTCGGCGATCACGGTGAGCCGGCGGCGGGCCGCCGCGGCGGCGACCTCCGAGCGGTGCTGCTCGGTCACGTCGACGATCGAGGTGGCCACGCCGACGACGCGGCCGCCCGGGTCGTCCAGGCGGTAGTAGGACACCGACCACGCGCGCTCGCTCCCCGGCTTCGCCGGGGTCCGGCCGACGGTGAGCTGGTCCAGCAGCGGAGCCCCGCTCTCCAGCACGGTGCGCATCGCCGACTCGATCCCGTGCGCGTCCAGGAACGGCAGCGCCTCGCCGACCGTGTGCCCCAGCTGGTGCACCGCGGAGATGCCGTTGATGCGCTCCAGCGCCGGGTTCACCAGGATGTAGCGCAGGTCGGTGCCGACGGCGGCGAGCCCGATGGGCGACTGCTCGACCAGGCGCAGCGACAGCGCCAGATCGCGTTCCAGGCGCCGCAGCGTGGCCTGGTCGGAGGCGAGCAGCAGCGCGTAGTGGCGTCCCTGCCCGTCCTCGAGGCGCATGTTGCGGAACTCCGTGAGCCGCGTGGACCCGTCCTTGTGGCGGACCGGGAAGACGCCCGCCCAGGCGCGGCCCCGGGACATGATGCCGGCGAACCAGGACAGCACCCAGGCGACGTGCTGCTCGTCGACCAGCACGCGGGCGGCCGGCCGCCCCAGCGCCTCGGCTGCGGAGTAGCCGAACAGGGCCTCGGCCTGCGGGCTCCACAGGGCGATCCGCCCCTCGGCGCTCAGCACGATCGCCGCGACGCCGAGCACGTCCAGCAGCCCGCCCGGCTCCAGCGACGGGTCCGGCTCCTGCCGGCTCCTGTTCGCGGCTCCCATCCGGCCACCTCCCTCCGCCGGACCCGCGCCACCGCGTCCCGGCGCCCGGGAATCACCCCCCTATCGTCTCGCTCCCCCACCAACCCGCCAGCCGGCCCGCACGGGCTTCTTCGTCTCAGGCGTCCGGGAGGAGGGTCTGTTCGCACCAGATGGTCTTGCCGTTGGCGGTCGGGCGGGTGCCCCAGCGCTGGGTGAGCTGGGCGACGAGGAGGAGGCCGCGGCCGCCCTCGTCGAAGGTGCGGGCGCGGCGGAGGTGGGGGGCGGTGCCGCTGCCGTCGGAGACCTCGCAGATCAGCGTGCGGATGGGCGCGCCGCCAGGCCCGGTGAGGGGATGGGGGTGGATCAGCCGCAGCTGGATGGGCTCGCGGCCGTAGCGGATGGCGTTGGTGACCAGCTCGCTGAGGACCAGCTCGGTGACGAACCCGGCCTCCTCCAGGCTCCACTCCGCGAGCCTGCGGTTCGCCTCCGCCCGCAGCCCGGCGACCGCCGCCGGATCCGCGGGCACGTCCCAGGTCGCGACCCGGTCGGCGTCCAGCCGCCGCATCCGGGCGACCAGCAGTGCGGCGTCGTCCGCGGGCCGTTCCGGCAGCAGCGCGGTGACGATCCGGTCGCACAGCGCGTCCAGCGAGCCGTCCGGCGCCGTCAGTGACTGCTGCAGGGCGTCGAGCCCGGCGTCGACCGCGCGCTGCCGGTTCTCGATCAGGCCGTCGGTGTAGAGGGCGAGCAGGCTGCCCTCGGGCAGGACCGTCTCGGCCGCCTCGAAGGGGAGCCCGCCGAGGCCGAGCGGGGGACCGGCGGGCAGGTCCAGGACGGTGGTGGTGCCGTCGGGACGGGCCACCGCGGGCGGCGGGTGCCCGGCGCGGGCCAGGGAGCAGCGGCCCGAGACGGGGTCGTAGACGGCGTAGAGGCAGGTCGCCCCCACGTCGGCGACGGGGGTGCGCTCCGCGCCGGTCGCGGTGTCGGTGTCGGTGTCGGCGGCGAGCCGGATGACGAGGTCGTCGAGGTGGGTGAGCAGCTCGTCGGGCGGGAGGTCGGCGTCGGAGAGGGTTCGCACGGCGGAGCGCAGCTGGCCCATGGTCGCGGAGGCCTGGAGGCCGTGACCGACCACGTCGCCGATGACCAGCGCCACCCGCGCGCCGGACAGCGGGATCACGTCGAACCAGTCGCCGCCCACGCCGAGCCGCGGGTCGGCCGGCAGGTAGCGGAAGGCCGCGTCCACCGCGGACTGCTCCGGCAGCCGCCGGGGCAGCAGGCTGTGCTGGAGGGTGAGCGCGGCGGTGTGCTCGCGGGCGAACCGGTGGGCGTTGTCCAGGCAGACGGCGGCCCGCGCGACCAGCTCCTCGGCCAGGGCGAGGTCCTCGGCGGAGAACGGTTCGGGATGCCGGGAGCGCAGGAAGTCCACCACGCCGAGGGTCGTGCCGCGGGCGATGACCGGGACCACCATCCACGAGTGGATCCCGTACGTCCGGCACGTCGCCGACCGGGCGGGGTCCTGGGCCAGCCACGCCACGATGGCCCGGTTCTCGACCTGGTGCAGCTCGGAGCGGCCGGTCGCCAGGCAGCGGGCCTGCGGCGAGGCGTCGGTGTAGAAGTCCGCCTCGCCGACCTGGACCACGGCCTCCGGCGCGCCCTCGAGGACGGACCGGTTGGCCACCCGGCGCAGCACCGCGCCGGTGACCGGGCCCGGGGCCGGCTCGCTGCCGGTCAGCAGGTCCTCGATGAGGTCGACGCTGACGAAGTCGGCCAGCCGGGGCACCGCCACGTCGGCCAGCTCCTGCGCCGTGGCGGCGACGTCGAGGGTGGTGCCGATGCGCATGCCCGCGTCGTAGAGCAGCTTCAGCCGCTCCCGGGCCTCCTCCGCCCGGTCGGCGACGGTGAGCAGCTCGGTGGTGTCGCGCAGGGTCGCCACGTATCCGGCGGGACCGCTGCGGATCTGCGTGGGACGGAGGTTGACGGCCAGTAGGCGGTCGCCGGCCGGGTGCACCTCGTCGGTGACGGTCCGCCCGCAGGCCAGCAGCTCGGCCATGCCCGGCTCCAGGCCCAGCTCGTCCAGCGGCAGCCCGTGCGCGTCCGGGGAGAGGCCGAGCAGGTGCTGCGCCTCGTCGTTGGCGAGCACCAGACGCTGGTCGGCGTCCAGGATCAGCACCCCCTCGCGGACGCTGTGCAGCACGGCGTCGTGGTGCTCGTACATCCGGGTCATCTCGACCGGCCCGAGGCCGTGCGTCTGGCGGCTCAACCGCCTGCTGACCAGCAGGGCCCCGCCGGCGGCGAGCACCAGCGCTCCCCCCGCCAGCGCGATCAGCAGCGGCTGCTGGCGGTTGGCGGTGGCGGCGACGTCGGTGGTCTGGACGCCCGTGGTCACCAGCCCGACCACGTTGCCGTGGGCGTCCCTGACGGGGACGAGCGCGCGGACCGCGTTCTGCGGGGAGCCCTTGAAGATCTCGGTGAAGGACTCCCCGGAGGCCGCCCGGGCGATGTCGCCCTGCGCGCGCCGGCCGATCAGCCCCGGGTCCGGATCGGTGTAGCGGATGCCGTCCTTGCTGAGCACGTCGACGAAGTCGACCCCGGAGCCCTTCTGGGCCTCCAGGGTGAGCGGTTGGAGCTCCGCGGTGGGATGGGGCGACTGGAGGGCCTGCACCAGGCCGGGGGCGTGGGCGAATCCCTCCGCGACGGCGAGGGCCCGGTCGCGGGCGTCGGACTGGGCGTCGTGCGTGGTCTTGATCGCCAGGGCGATCGTCGCGGCCACGACGAGCAGCAGCAGGACCGTCAGCTGCCACACGAACGCCTGGCCCGCGACGCTCCATCCCCGACGCCGGTGCACCCCTCGGTTGGGCGAGGCCGGCCGCGCGGGGCTGCCCCGCACCCAGAAGTGGCCGAATCTGCCCATACGTACGTTTTACCCCGCTGCACGGCGGCTAGCAGGGAGGGCGGAAACCGGGAGAAACCGCTGGACGCCCCGCCCTACTCGAACCGGGACGGGTCGCCCGCCCCCCGGCGGACGATCTCGGCGACGCCGCCGGAGAAGTCGATCACCGTGGTCGGCTCGGTGCCGCAGTCCCCCGAGTCGAGCACCGCGTCCACCACGTGGTCGAGCCGCTCCTTGATCTCCCAGCCCTGGGTCATCGGCTCCTCCTCCCCCGGCAGCAGCAGCGTGCTGGAGAGCAGCGGCTCCCCCAGCTCCGCGAGCAGCGCCTGGGTGACGACGTGGTCCGGGATGCGGACCCCGACCGTCCTCTTCTTCGGGTGCAGCAGCTGCCGTGGCACCTCGTTGGTCGCGGGCAGGATGAACGTGTAGCTGCCGGGCGTCGCCGCCTTGATCGCCCGGAAGACGTTGTTGTCGATGTGGACGAACTGCCCGAGCTGGGCGAAGTTCTGGCACACCAGCGTGAAGTGGTGACGGTCGTCGAGCTGCCGGATCGACCGCATCCGGGTCAGGCCCTCACGGTTGCCCAGCTGGCACCCGAGGGCGAAACACGAGTCCGTCGGGTAGGCGACGAGCGAGCCGGACCGGATCAGGTCGACCACGTTGTCGAGGATGCGCTGCTGCGGGTTCTGCGGGTGCACGTCGAAGTACTTCGCCATCCGCCGAGCCTACGGGATCGGGCCGCCGACTCCCCGGCGCCACAGGCCGGAACGACTCCGCCCCCGGACCTGCCGGAGGGCGGAGCCGTCAGTTTCAGCGCACGAAGCCGATCTCCGGATAGGCGTGGTGGGGCCCCTCGAGCAGGGGGCTGTGGTGGCCGCGCAGCTCCTGGTCGAAGAAGGCCGCGAGGTAGACCCGCTGGATCTCGATCGCCCGGTCCGGGTCGATCGTGCCGAACTGCTGCTGGACCTGGTAGGGGGACTCCCCGGTCAGGCTCGCGTACTCCGGGACCAGCGCCTCGTTGTCGCTGAACGACAGGTGCGCCGCGCCGTGCAGCTGGATGTCGAGGCGGTAGCCCTTCAGGTGCGACCACAGGGTGCGCCACGACGCGTCGTCGTTGCGGTTGTGGGTGCCGGAGCTGAAGAGCATGAACGGGCGGTTCAGGTTCTTGCCCGGCGCGGAGCCGAAGAACTGGCCGTCCAGGTCGGCCCCCGCCTTGATGCGGGAGTCCAGCTGCATGGAGGTGTCGACCGCCGCGCCACCCAGCGACCAGCCGAACATCCCGATCCGGGACATGTCCACCACGCGGCCCAGCCCCGAGGGAAGCGAGGCGTGGTCGGCGTCCGGGTTCCTGCCGTCGGCTATCTGCTGGAGTTGGTTGATGACGAAGCGGATGTCGGCCGCGCGCACGGCGAGCGTCTGCGAGGAGTGCGCGTTCGAGGGCATCGTGTCGACGGCGAGGCGGTTGCCGGGGAACTGCACCTCGTTGGCGTCGTGGGTGTGGTCGACGGTGACGACGAGGTAGCCGCGGCTGGCCATGTCCTCGGCCAGGGCGGTGCCCATCGAGCGGTCCGAGTGCAGGCCGGTCGAGTAGAGCAGGACCGGCAGCCTGCCGAGCTTGGTGTCGACCGGGGCGAGCACGTGGCCGGCGGTCGTCGGCAGCGCCACCTGCTGCGGGGTGAGGCCGCGAGAGGCGAGGAAGCTGGCGCCGGACAGGGAGGGCATGTACGGCGCCGCGTGGTGACCGGCCGTGGAGGACGCCGGGTACCAGACCGACACCATGAGCTCGCGCGGGGCGGTGCCCGGCACGTACGGGTCGGTGCGGGACCGGTCCACGAGGTGCATGCTGAACGTGCCCACCGCGTACTTGCCGGTCGGCGCGGGGATGCTGAGCCGTCGCGGGGCCCTGCCCGCCTGCCTGGCCGTCACCGACGGGTGCACGGCCTGGTGCCGCAGCGGCGCCTCGTCGTTCTGCGGCGCCCAGGGCGTGTTGTCGTCGTCGGGCGAGAACCCGGTGGCCGTGGGCGTGCCGGACGTCTTCCCGGCGGCCATCGCGGGCGCGACGCCCGCTCCCAGGACGACGGCCAGCAGCCCCGTGGTGCCGATCGCCCTGGCGACCAGTCGGCTGCTCGGGCGCGGGCGACGGTGATGCATGGAGCCCCCTCTTCGATGTGCTCTTCGATCGCGGACCAGACGATCGGATGTCGCACACAGTACCGTCGCCGAACCTGCACCCCCTGCGCAGCCCTGACGTTCCGTCGGCGGGCCCCGCAGGGCCCAGCAGAGGTCAGTGCTGGCTGCGGCAGTCGTACAGGGAGGTGGTCCCGTTGGCCGCCTCACCGTAGGCCATCGGCGAGACGAGCGTGCAGTGGGCGGTCACCCAGCGGCTCGCGGCCGTCTTCGGCCTGATGGACGTCGTGATGACGAACCGCAGCTGCCCCTGCTGCACCAGCGAGGCCAAGTCCTGCGCCGAAGGGAACGGGGTGTTCCCGGTGAAGCCGCCGGTCACCAGGATCGGATCCGAGGTGGCGCGCAGCAGCGGCTCCGCGGGCTCCGCGCTCTGGGTGGCGACCAGGTAGTGGGTGGCGCCGCGGTTCTGCTGCAGGTAGGTGAGGAGCTTGCCGTAGCGGCCCGCGGCGGGGCCGAAGCCGACGACCGAGCCGCCCCGATGGTGCAGCAGCTGGGTGTAGCCGACGCCGACGGGGCCGGCCAGCGGCGAGGTGGCGCTGCCCGCGTACAGCGGATCCAGCGTGGCGAAGCACCACACGAGCGGAGCCAGGACGACGGCCAGCAGGCCCGTCGCGGCGGACGCGGCGGTGACCGCGTCGATCCGGGGACGGGCGGCCGTGCCGCCCCGGGCGAGTCCCGCCGCCGCGACGAGGGCGAGCAGCCCGACGACGGGGACGAGCCAGAGGTTGAAGCTCTTGTACTTGGAGCTGACCACCGCCGCCCAGAGCACGCCGACCAGCAGCGCCGCGAGCAGGGCGCGGCTTCGGTCGCCGCCCTCCCGGTAGGCCGCCCACGCCGTGGTGAGACCGGCCGCGGCCAGCGCGGCGATCGCCGGGGCCAGCACGATCAGGTAGTAGTCGTGGATGCCGGAGGAGGCCCCGAAGGCCAGGGTGTTGATCAGCAGCCAGCCGCCCCAGAGCAGGTAGCCGGCGCGCACCGGGTCGGTGCGCGACTCGGCCCGCCGCCAGGCCAGGCCGATGCCGAGGCCCAGCAGGGCGATCGGCAGGAACCAGCTGATCTGCGGCGCCGCGGTGTGGCTGACCAGCACCGTCCAGCCGGAGCCGCCCACCGGGCGGCTCGCAGCTGTGCCGGCCACGCTGCCGAACCCGGCGCTGTTGCCGACGCCGCCGCTGCCGAAGCGGGAGAGACCGTTGTAGCCGAAGGCCAGGGCGAAGGGGTTGTTCCCGGTCGTGCCGTCCAGGTACGGGCGGTCCGCCGCGGGCATGACGAGCACCCACAGCATCCACGAGCAGGACGCCAGCAGCGCGACCAGCCCCGCGACGACCGTGTTCCTGACGCGCCGCCGCAGGTCGCCGGGCGCCGCGTACAGCACGACCAGGGCGAAGACCGGCAGGACCACCCAGGCCTGCAGCATCTTGGCCTGGAAGGCCAGCCCGATCCACACGCCGCAGGCGACCAGCGGACGCAGTCCGCCGGTCCGCACCGCGTTCATCAGGCTGCCCGCGGCCAGTACCAGCAGCAGGGTCAGCAGCGAGTCGGCGATGTTGCGCCGGTCCAGCGCGGTGGCGATCGGCGTCACGGCCAGCATCAGGGCCGCGAGCAGGCCCGTGACCTGGCCCGCCCACTTGCTGACGATCCGGTAGAGCACCAGGACCGTGGCGACGCCCTCGACCGCCTGCGGCAGTGCCACCGCCCAGACGTTCAGGCCGAAGATGCGCACCGACAGCGCCTGCAGCCACAGCGAGCCGGGCAGCTTGTCCACGGTGATGCTCGCGCTCGAATCCAGCCCGCCGTACCAGAAGGCGTGCCAGCTCGAGGCCATGGAGCGCACGGCAGCGGTGTAGTACGGGTGCAGCGACGTGCCGCTGAGGCCCCATCCGTACAGGTAGGCGGCCAGCAGGCAGATCAGGACGAGAGCTGCGATCACCCAGCCCGGCGCACGGTCGGTGGTGCGGCGGCGAGCCCTGTGGCTCCGCCGTGTGCCCGCCTCGGCCGACAGAGAACCGAGATCAGTGGTGGTCATGGGGCGGCACCTCTGCGGCAGGGGTCAGCGGACACGGGGTGATGACGGGGAGTGTAGGCCAGACCCTCTTCGCGTACTCTCTCGGGTTCGGATGGAGAGCGGAATATACGAACATTACCGGCATATATGTCGACATCTCTTCGCACAGAAATCGCACAGCCTCGAACGTGTCGACAAAGTCTGGTAGGAAGGGGCAACTCATGTGACGCTTTTGTGCCTGTTGGCTCGCTAGCTTCGGTCAGCAGGCCGCCAAGGCGAGGAGCGGCGCCCCTCCCTGATCCAGAGGTGAATACCCTGTCCACGCCCTCCGGGACGCCGGGGCAGCCGTCGCCGATCGTCCGCAACCGGCCTCGTCGGCACAAGACCCGGCTCCGCGCCGACATGCCGCTGCTCGGCGGCGTCCGCCCGCCGATCGCCGTGCTGCTCTGTCTGCTGCTCGCCGTGGTCGCCCTGGCGATGCTCGCCCTGGGCACCACCGTAGCCGAGGACGTGCCCCAGGCCGTGCTCACCTCCCAGCAGCACATCGCCGCTGACACCGCCTCCGAGATCCGCGCCGCCGTCAACCAGGACGTGGCGGCGGTGCGCGAGTCCGCCACCGCGCTCTCCGAGGCGCAGGCCCCCGACGACGCCGGATACCTGAAGCTCTTCACCTCGCTCGGCACGCACTGGCGCGGCGCGGCCCTGGTCGACCCGACGACCGGCAAGGAGCTGGCCGTCACCGGCGAGGCCTTCCCGGCGAGCGCGGTCAGCGCCGTCGCCGCGAACGACACCATCGCGCCGAAGCTGGTCACCCTGAGGGACGGTCAGACCCGGCTGCTGGCGTTCGCCTCGGTGGACCTGCCGGGCCAGGGCAGGCGCCTCCTGGTCGGCTCGGACGTGCTCTCGGTCCAGGCGCCCGGCGGTGATCTGACCCGTACCGTGCAGGCCGTCAACCAGCACGGCAAGGTGGTCGCCAGCGTCGGCCCCGCCCTGACGACCATTCAGGACCGCCGCATTCCCACCGACGCGGCCACCACCTCGGCGCAGCAGGGCGACATCAACAGCACCACCCGCCCCTCCGGCTTCCTGCTGGGCAGCCTGGTGAGCGGCAAGCGCACCGTCGCGGGCTGGGCCGACGTCGCGTCGCAGGCCGACGGCAGCGCGGACGCCCTGCACCTGGTCGCCGTCGTCGCCGTCAGCACCCCGCAGACCTCCGCCGTCACCGGCAACACCCTGGTGGCCCTGACCGCCGCCGCGTCCCTGATCGTCGCCACCCTCCTGATCACCGCCCTGCTGGTGCTCGGCCTGCAGCGACCCCTGCTGCGGCTGCACCTCGGCGGCGCCAGGCTCGCCCGCGGCGACCTTTCCCGGCCCGCCCCGCAACCGCGCCTGGGCGAGGCCGCCCGGATCGGCCACGCCCTGGAGGCGCTGCGCGTCCAGCAGCTGGGCGCCTCGCCGCAGGAGTTCCAACCGCTGCGCCGGTCCTTCGGCTCACGCGCCCTGGTCGTGCTGTGCGGCGTCGTCCTGGTGGCCTGGTCCGTGCCGCTGCTCTTCCTGGTCGACCGCCCCACCCCGAACGCGAACACCGTCCCGACCCAGATGGTGAGCGACCAGCAGTTGCGCACCGTCGCCGCGGCCGGCCGCATCAGCAGCAGCCTGGCGACCGGCTCGACCGACGTCTCCGGGATCGCCACCGCCATAGCCAGCCTGAGCAGCCCCGACCAGATCCAGCTGCTGCTGAGCCGAACCCTGAAGGAGCACGGGCGCTACAGCACGCTCTACGTGCTGGCCCAGGACGGCTCGGTGATCAGCCGGGCGGGCGGCAGCCCGCGTCACCAGCTGAGCTCCGTGCCGCAGGGCGACGGCGTGCTGCAGCTCAACACCGGCGGCAAGGTCCCCTCGATGGCCGTCTACGCCACCGTGCCCAAGACCGCGAACGCCATCTTCAAGAAGCCGACCGCGTTCGGGTCCCGGGGGCCGGTCGCCGTCGTGGGCGAGTTCGACACCACGTACCTGAACAGCATCCTGAACCACGCGGGCATGGGCCATGTCTGGCTGGTGGACGCGCGGCACAAGGTGATCGGCTCCCCCGAGGGGTTCAAGGCCTTCCAGAGCCTGCCCGACTCCTCGCTGACGAGCCTCGCCGTGGACAGCCCGTCGCAGCCCGCGCACTCGCTGGTGCCCACCTCCGACGGCCCGGCGATCGCCGCCAGCGCCCCGGTGTCCGCCATCCCCGGCGTCTCCCGTCAGCCCAGCTGGCAGGTCGTCAGCTCCCAGCCGGTCTCCTGGCTGGACCTGAGCGCCAACCGCACCCAGCACCTGACCATGCTCGTCGGCCTGATCGGCCTGACCGTGTCCGTGCTCTGCCTCGGCTGGCTCCTCGTGGTCGTCGTGCGGCCGCTGCGCGAGCTCTCCGGCATCGCGGAGAGACTCGCCGCGGGCGACCGGCGTACCGTGCTGTACCCGGTCCACCACGACGAGGTCGGCTCCATCACCCGCAGCCTGGAGATCATCCGTCAACGGCTGGTGGCCGGTCACCACTCCACCGCGTCCACCCCAGCAGCCTCCGCGCCCCGGTACTGACCGATCCGAAGGAACGATTCGGTGCTCTTCCTCTACTGCGTGCTCATGATCTGCTGCGCCGGGCTGCTCACGGCCGGCGTCGTCGAGCAACGGCGGCACTACACCTCGCTGGAGCAGATACCTGTGCGGGTGCTGGTCAACGGCATCCGCGGCAAGAGCTCCATCACCCGTCTGTGCGCGGGCGCGCTGCGCGGCGGCGACCTGGTCACCGTCGCCAAGACCACCGGCACCGCCGCCCGGTTCATCCACCCCGACGCCACCGAGGAGCCGGTCTACCGCAAGTTCGGCCTGGCCAACGTGGTGGAGCAGATCGGCATCGTCCGGCGCGCCGCCGTCTACCGTCCGGACGCGCTGGTCATCGAGTGCATGGCGGTCATGCCCGCCCTGCAGGAGATCAACCAGCAGAAGCTGATCCGCTCGACCATCGGCGTGCTCTGCAACGTCCGCGAGGACCACCTCGCGGAGATGGGCCCGACCCTGGACGACGTGGCCCGGTCGCTGTCCCGCTCCATGCCCGAGGGCGGCGTGTGCGTGACGGCCGAGCGCGACCGGCTGCACATCCTCCAGGAGGAGGCCGACAAGCGGAACTGCCGGCTGGTCGCGGTGGATCCGGAGACCGTCAGCGACGAGGAGCTGCGCGGCTTCAGCTGGTTCACCTTCAAGGAGAACGTCGCCATCGCGCTGGCCGTCGCGGAGTTGCTGGGCGTCGAGCGGCAGACCGCGCTGCGCGGCATGTGGGAGGCCCCGCCGGACCCGGGCGTGCTCTCGGTGGAGCGCTACCGCACACACGACGGGAAGCGGCTGCGCTTCGCCAACGTCTTCGCGGCCAACGACCCCGAGTCCACGCTGATGAACGTGCAGCAGCTGCTGGACCTCGGCGCGATCCGCAAGCCGGTCAACGTCGTCATCAACTGCCGCCCCGACCGGGTGGAGCGCAACGGGCAGATGGGCGCGATCGTGCCCGACCTGGCCCCGGAGACGGTCTTCTTGATCGGTCATCCGACCAAGAGCGCCCGCGACGGCATCCCCGAGGGCTGGCGCGGCGAGATCGTCGACCTGGGCGGTGACAAGCGCGACCCCGAGGAGCTCACCCGGGACCTGCTGGCGGCACTGCCGCCGGACTCCTCCCTGGTGGCCGTCGGCAACATCCACGGCCAGGGCGAGCTCTTCCTGGACTGCCTGGCCGAGTTGCCGGCCGACGACGAGGAGGACGACGCCTACACGCCGGCCGCCCCCGAGAACCGGTACGAGGAGTTCCCCGAGGGCATCGAGGACCCGTGGGCGTCCTGGCCCGGCGCCCAGCTGCCGGACTCGCCCACGATGACGCTGCGTCTGCCGCTGCAGCTCCAGCGTCGCCGCCAGAACCACCAGCCCCGGCCCCAGACGTCGTCCTGGTTCGGCGACCCCCGTACGGACGAGGCGCACCAGGACCGGCAGCCCGGTCACCAGGAGCGCGGCCGGCAACGGCCCAGCCACCAGCAGCACGGCCACCAGCAGCCCGACCCGCACCAGCCGGACGAGCCCTACGGCGACCAGCACTGGACGCCCGACCAGCACTGGGCCGGCGGCCGCCCCACGACGAACGACCACCACGACGACAGCCGCCACCACGAGGAAGCCCTGTGATCCCCGCCAACGTCACCCCCCAGACCGCCGCGCTGGGTATCGCCCTGGGCCTCGTCTTCTCGCTGATCTGCTACCTCACCACCAACCTCTCCCCGGGCGGCATGATCACCCCCGGCTGGCTGGCGCTGACCCTGGTCACCGACCTGCAGCGGTTCGGTCTGGTCATCGGCGTCACCGTGCTGACCTTCCTGGTGACGGTGGCACTCCAACGCGTCGTCATCCTCTACGGCAAGCGGCTCTTCGCCGCCGTGGTGCTGACCGCGGTGGTGCTGCAGATGACCGTCATGCTGGCGCTGCAGCAGCAGTTCCCGCTGCTCTACACGGCGCAGACACTGGGCTTCATCGTGCCCGGCCTGATCGCGTACCAGCTCGTCCGCCAGCCCAAGGCCGCCACCATCATCTCCACCACGGCGGTGACCCTGGCAACCTATGTGGTGCTGGCGGCGGGTCTGCTGCTCGGCGCCCTGCCCACCGCCTGACCCCGCACCGCTCACACCGCCGCCGCACACGCCCGACCCTCGACGGCCCCCAGCCTCGACCCCCGGAGTCCCGATGTCCTCGCCGCTCTCCCGCCGCCGTCTGCTCGCAGGCACCGGTGGCGTCGCACTGGCCGCGACCGCTGCCGTGCTCGGCTTCGAGCTCAACAAGGGCAGGGCCGGGGCGTCGGGGCCCTCGCTCGGCAGCGCCGACGCGTCGTCGGACGCCCCGACGACGTCCGGCGGCTACCGGTTCCAGCGCCAGAACTCCCCCGGCCGCACGGTGGTCCAGGACGGGTCGGGCGACGAGCTCGCCGTCTTCACCGACGGGGCCCGCACCGCCGTGCTCGTCGGCCCGAGCCGGACCTTCAGCGAGCCCAGCACCACCGAGGCCACGGTCACCACCAACGCCTGGGTGCGGGTGCTGCCGAAGGCCTGGAAGCAGGGCGAGGAGCAGAGCGCCTGGTTCACCCAGTGGTTCCCCAAGGCGCTGCACGACACCAGCCCGGACGTCTTCGGGGTGGCGTTCGAGTACAGCAGCGCCGGAGCGCCGAACCGCGTCGACGCGAAGGGTGTCCGCTACGCGGGCACCGCCCACTTCGGCCCGCGCAACCCGAGCGTGACCGGCGCCCTGGACTTCGGCTACCACGACGAGAAGTCCGACTTCTACGACTACCTCGGCATTCCCTGGACCTTCTCCGACGGCACCCACGCGCAGCCCGAGAAGGACCGCTACGGCGACGCGGACTGCTCCGGCTTCCAGCGGCTGGTGTGGGGCTACCGGATGGGCATCCCGATGCACAACACCAACACCGCCGGCATCGGCCTGCCGCGCCGCGCCTACGCCATCGCCGCCGACGGCCCCGGGGTGCTGCTCATTCCCAACTCCGGCAAGCAGGCCACGGATCTGAGTGTGCTGCAGCCGGGCGATCTCGTTTTCTTCGCCATCCGCAAGGACCAGCCGAGCGTCATCGACCACTGCGGCATGTACCTGGGACCCGACAACGCGGGCCGCCCGCGCTTCTACTCCAGCCGCTCCGCGGCCAACGGCCCGACCATGGGCGACCTCGCCGGCCACGCCCTGCTGGACGGCACCGACTTCTACGCCCACGGCTTCCGCGCGGCAAGGAGACTGTGAGGCCGTGACCGCTGACTCCTGCTGATGTCACGCTCCGCGCCCCTGTTCTGTCCTGTTGACGGAACCGGATCAGCGGACCCAGCAAAGGAGCGCGGCCATGAAGGCCCTCATCGTGTGCACCTCCGTGTCCCACGGCAACACCCGGCGGATCGCCGACGCCATGGGCCGGGCACTGCGGGCCCGGGTCGTCGACCCCGGGCAGGTCGATCCGGAGGAGCTGTCCGGCTTCGATCTGGTCGGCTTCGGCTCGGGGATCTACCTGCGCAGGTTCCACCCGCGACTGCGCAGGTTCGTCAGGGCGCTCCCGGCGGACGGACACGGCCGGGCGTTCGTCTTCGCCACCAGCGGACTGCCGGGCGTGCCCTTCCGCCCGCTCGAACGGGCGTTGGGGCAGAAGGGCTTCCGGGTGGACGGCGCGTTCTCCTGCCGCGCCTTCGACACCTTCCTCCCGTTCAGGCTCGTCGGCGGTCTGCACAAGGGGCTGCCCGGGCCGGCCGACCTGGACGCCGCGCACGCCTTCGCCGAGCGGCTGGCGCGCCGGTCGACGAAGGCGTGACGCTCCACTGAGTTCACGAACCCGAGGTGGGCACCTCCGGCGCGAGGGAGTTGCCCATGGCGATCCCGCCGCAGTCGGAGGGCGCGGCGCGCCCCGCGAAGCGGTCGTTCAGGTAGCCGATGGCGGCCACGGCCCAGGGGACGGCCGTGCCGATGTGGCTGAGCGCGTCGAACTGCTGGTAGTCGATCGCGCTGTCGCCGGTGGCGCAGTACTGCCGGGCCAGGGCGCGCACGTCACCGGCGACCATCACGCCGTCGCCGGTCCCGATGCCCGGGAGGTTGCTGAACGTCCCCTCCCAGACGCCCCCGTCGCCCTGGCCGATGTAGCCCGGGATGGTCGGGGTGGCGGCGGAGCCGAGGTTGATCCTGTTCACCGCGCCGACGAAGGCCGGCACCGAGTCGGGGTTGGCGTACTGCGGCTTCGCCATCTGCTGCCAGGTCAGCCCGGGGTACTCGCCGATCGCGTTCACGATCGAGCCCTGCCGCAGGCCGTTGTAGACCTTCAGGCCGTAGCTGCTGAGGTAGGGCGTGAGGTCCAGACCGTAGGAGCGCGCGACGCCGATCAGCGCCATGGGGATGACGCCGGACCAGGCCAGGGAACCGCTCACGTACGTGAGGTTGTGCGCCGGGTCCACCAGCAGCCCGCCCTCGGCGAAGCCGACCAGCTTGCGGTTCACCTCCGGCGCGTACGCCGGGGCCAGGGCGGCCGCCCAGTTGGTGGCGATCGCACCGCCGGAGTAGCCGATCAGGCCGAAGCTGGTGTCGCCGCTGAGGCCGGTGTCCGCGGCCCTGGTGGCGGCCCGGATCGAGTCCAGCGTGGCGGCGCCGTACTCCGGACCGGCGGCGAAGTCGGCGTTCTGGCCCTCGGTGTCCGGGATGACCAGGTTGTAGTCCTGCACCAGCAGCGGGGCCAGCAGGATGGCCTCGGCGTTGGGGATCACGCCGCCCAGGCTGAGGCCGCCGGCGATGGCGCGGCTGGGGCTGTCCGCCGGATTGAGCGAGTCGTAGAACGACTGATAGGACACCGCCTTGGCGCTCTGACCGCTCAGGCTGCGGACCACCGAGGTCACGTTGGCGACGGGCCGTCCCTCCGCGTCGACGGTGCGGTAGAGCAGCTGGACCACCTTCACCGGCGTGGGCACGCCGAGGACGTGGTACTGCAGCGTCCGCTCCTTCAGCACGTCTCCGGGGGCGAAGGAGGCGAGCGGCCGGCTGCCGTCGTAGCTGTAGAACGGGTCGCTCGTCGCGGTCGTCGTGGCGGTCGTCGTGACGGACTCGGCCCGCGGGGCGGCGGCGGCGGCGGCCTCGGCCGTGACGGCCGGGACGACGGCGACCGTCGTCGCCGCGACGACGGCGGTGGCCAGGAGACGAGCGGCTCTTCCGGGCATGAGTCCCCCAGGGATCGTGAAACGGATCACACATGGACCTGACGCCCGAGTAAGTTACCGTGCGGTAAACGCAATGCCCAGAGGTACGACAGGAATTTCCCCTCACCGGGTGTTAGGGATGGATCCCACGGACGCGGCACCGAGCAGCGGGAGCACCGAGATGGCGACGCCGGATCCTGAGGATGCGGACCGGCCCTGGTGGGAGCAGGGCGATGAGCCGGACTACCGTGCCACGCTCGCCAACGAGCGGACGTTCCTGGCCTGGACCCGCACCTCGCTCGCTCTCCTCGCGGGCTCGCTGGCCATCCTCCCGCTGGGCGGTGTCGCGCCGTTCCGGCTGCGGCTGGCCCTGTCCGCCTACCTGATCACCCTCGCCATGGCCACCACCGTCACCGGGTACGTCCAGTGGCGCCGCCGCCAGCACCGGATGCGCCTGCGCCGCCCGCTCGGCCACTCAGCCTGGCAGGCCGTGATGCTCTTCGGCTTCCTGCTGCTCGGCGGCCTCGTCTGCGCTGTGGTGGCCACCGGCTCGGGATGAGCTTCCGGCCGCGCCGCCGTCGCCGCGTCCCCCGAACGGACGAGAGGTGGGTCATCGGCCCACGCGGAGGGCAGCATGGTCGAGGACCGCTGAAGCGGTGACGGCTGCTCCCACGGGAGGCACGGCACGGTGGAGGACGAGACTCGGCAGGCCGGTACCGAGATCCGGCCCGCCGTGCGCGAGGTGTACGGGCCGACGGATCTGGGCGCGCAGCCGATGTTCGCCGGAGGGTTCATCAACTTCGGCTGCTGGCGGGCGGTCGACCCCGGCGGTCCGATGGGCGAGGCGGAACGGGTGCGCAGCCAGGAGGCTCTCTATTGGCGCGTCCTGGACTCCGCCGGGCTGCCGGGAGAGCCGGGTGGGCCAGAGGTCCTGGAGGTGGGCCGCGGTCTCGGGATGGGCTGCGCGGGGGCCTGCGAGGCCCGGGTCCTCGACTACTTCGTCGTCACCGCGCGACGACCATAGACTCGTCCGATGAGCGAGGAGCAGCAGGACCCCGAGCGCGCGGACCCCGAGCGCGCGGACCGCGAGGCCGGCGAGGGGCCCGAGCGCGCGGACCGCGAGACCGGCGAGGGGCCCGAGGACGAGGCGCTCGCCGCCCTCGGGGCCCTCGGCGATCCGGTGCGGCGCGGGCTCTACCGGTTCGTCGCGGCGGCGCCCGCGGCGGTCGGGCGCGACGCCGCCGCCGAGGCCGCCGGGATCTCGCGCTCGCTCGCCGCCTTCCATCTGGACCGGCTCGTCGAGGCCGGGCTGCTGGAGACGGTCTTCCGGCGACTGTCAGGCCGGTCCGGCCCCGGCGCCGGGCGTCCCGCCAAGCTGTACCGGCGGGCTGCCCGCGAGCACACGCTGTCGCTGCCCCCGCGCGCCTACGACACCGCGGGGCGTCTGCTGGCGGAGGCGGTGGAGCGGGCCGGGCTCGACCGCGAACTCCAGGCGGTCGCCCGCGAACGCGGGGCGGAACAGGCTTCGGGCGACGCCGTCGACACGCTCCGGGCGCACGGCTACGAGCCGTTCCACGAGGCGGGCGACGAGGACGTCGTGCGGCTGCGCAACTGCCCGTTCCACGCGCTCGCCGAGGAGTTCCCCGCGCTGGTCTGCGGGATGAACCTGGCGCTGGTGGAGGGCCTGGTCGCCGGGCGGGACGACCGCGCGGCAGGGGCGGACCGGTGGTCGGCGGAGATGTCACCCGGCCCCGGCCGCTGCTGCGTCGCCCTGCGGAGATTCTAAAAACAAATCTCATTGACGATAGAGCAAGGGTGCCGCCATCCTTGCTCCATGACTGGTTTTCATCTCGCGCAGGTGAACGTCGGGCGCATCGTCGCCCCGATCGACGGACCGGAGCTCGCGTGCTTCGTGGCCGAGCTGCCCGCGATCAACAAGCTCGCCGAGGAGTCGCCCGGGTTCGTCTGGCGCATGGTCGACGACGACGGCGCGGACGCGACCACGCTGCGACCGGACGGCGCCGACGACCTGCTCCTGGTCAACTGCTCGGTCTGGGAGTCGGTCGAGGTGCTGCGCGACTACGTCTACCGCAGCGACCACCTGCGGGTGCTCACCCGACGCCGCGAGTGGTTCACCCGGATGACCGAGGCGCACCAGGCGCTGTGGTGGGTCCCGGCCGGACACCGGCCGACCGTGGCCGAGGCCGTGGAGCGCGTCGCGCTGCTGCGCGAACACGGCTCGGGGCCGCGTGCGTTCACCTTCCGCGACCCACACCCGGCCCCGACCGCCTGATCGGGAACAGCCGCCAGGCCGCGGGTCAGAGCACGGCCAGATGGTCTGTCAGGTCGTCCAGGCCGAGGGAACCCTGACGGATGGCGGCCATGTGCCAGGCCTTGAGGTCGAAGGCGCTCCCCGAACGGGCGCGGGCCGCCTCGCGGCCGGCGAGCCAGGCGCGCTCGCCGAGCTTGTAGCCGATGGCCTGGCCGGGGCGGCCGAGATAGCGCAGGATCTCGCTGTCGCGGGCCGCCGGGGGCATGCCCACGTAGTCGTTCATGAAGTCCGTGGCCAGCTCCGGGGTCCAGCGCTCGCCCGGGTGGAACGGGGAGTGGGCCGGGATCGCCAGCTCCAGGTGCATGCCGATGTCGACGATCACCCGGACGATGCGCATCATCTGCTTGCCCAGGTAGCCGAGACGCCGCCCGGGGTCGTCGAGAAAGCCGAGCTCGTCCATCAGGCGCTCCGCGTACAGGGCCCAGCCCTCCACATTGGCGCTGATCTTGCCGAGCGTGACCTGGTAGCGCGAGAGCCGGTCGGCCTCGGCCGCCCAGGAGGCGATCTGCAGGTGGTGGCCCGGGGCCCCCTCGTGGTACCAGGTACTGACCAGGCGCCAGGTGTGGAACCGCTCCTCCGCGTCGCCGTTGGCGAGCGGCAGGTAGGTGCGGCCGGGGCGGCTGAAGTCCAGACTCGGGCCGCTGTAGTAGGGCGCGGCGGCGCTCCCGGCCGGGGCGATCCTGGTCTCGACGCGGCGCAGCGGGCCGCCGATGTCGAAGTGGCTCCCGTCGAGGGCCGCTATGGCGTCCTCGACGAGCTGCTGCAGCCACGCCCGCATCCGCTCGGCGCTCTGCACGGTGTGGCCGTGCCGGTTCAGGTGCTCCCGCGCCTCCTCGACGGTCGCGCCGGGCAGCACCCGTTCCGCCTCGGTCCGCAGCTCGGCCCAGACGCGGTGGAACTCCTCCCAGCCCCAGGCGTAGGTCTCGTCCAGATCCAGGGCGGAGCCGGTGAACTGCCGTGCCCACACCAGGTAGCGCTCCCGGCCGACGGCGTCCGGGGTGCCCTGCGCGGCGGCGGTGTAGTCCGTGCGCAGCCAGTCGCGGAAACCGGCGACCGCCTCCGTGGCCGCGCAGGCCGCGGCGGCGAGCTCCGGGCGGAGCCGCCGCGGCGCGGGCTCGACGAACTCGGCGAACCATCCGGCCGTTCCGGTCTTCTCGCCGGTCCACTCGGTCAGCTGCGCCGCGAGCACCTGGGCCTGACGGGGAGCGGCGAGCAGGCCGCGCCGAACGCCTTCGGCGAGGGTGGCCCGGTAGCCCTGGAACGCGGCGGGCAGCTTGCGCAACCGCCCCAGCACGGGGACCCAGTCCTCGTCCGTCGCGGTGGGCATCTGGGTGAGGATGCCCCGCAGTTGGTGCGCGGGGGCGTGCAGGTTGCGCACCGCGCGGAAGTGCTCCCCCGCCTCGTGGACCTGGAGCTCCGAGCTGAGCCGCTCGCGCAGCAGCCGGGCGCAGACCCGCTCGGCCGGGTCCGCGGCCGCGTCGTCCACGCCCGCGCCCGGGCCGCGCAGGGCGTCCAGCCGCCGCAGCGTGTCGCGCGCCAGGTCCGCGAGCGCGTCACATCCCTGCGGCGAGAGGTCCGGCATCCGGTCGTCGGCCGGGTCCAGCCCCAACCACGTGGTCACACCGGGGTCCAGGGCGGCGACGCGGGCGACGTGGTCGTCGGCGAGCTGCCGCGGCGTGGTCGCCACCGCGTTCGTCGGTGTGGTGCTCATGGGCGTCGTCCCCCGGGATGCTGACGTGTCGGTGTCGATCATCCTGCTCGGTGCGCCGGATCGGGAATACCGCCGCCGACTGGTGTAGACCCGACACCGTCAGCTCTCCCGTACCGCGACCAGCTCCGGAGGTGGACCCCGATGGCCATCGCGACGTCGCCGCAGAAGATCACCACGTTCCTCATGTTCGAGGGCCGGGCCGAGGAGGCCATGCGCTTCTACATCTCGCTCTTCGACGACGGCGAGGTGGTGTCCGTGGACCGTTACGGACCCGACCAGGACGGCCTGGAGGGGACCGTGCGCCACGCCCTCTTCTCCCTGGCCGGGCAGTCGTTCATGTGCATCGACAGTCCGGCCCGGCACGCCTTCGGCTTCACGCCCTCGGTCTCCCTCTACGTCCGGTGCGAGAGCCAGCAGGAGATCGACCGCCTGTTCGGGGAGCTCGCCGAGGGCGGCCAGGAGCTGATGCCGCTCGGCTCCTACGGGTTCAGCACCCGGTTCGGCTGGGTGAACGACCGGTTCGGCGTCTCCTGGCAGCTGAACCTCGCCTGAGGCCGGACGCGGCGGCCCCGGCCCCGCGACCGGCGCGGGCTCAGCCCGAGACCCAGTGGCGCCGCCCGAGGCTGATCAGGCGCAGCTGACGCCGGGCCGTCGCGGTGATCTGCCGCTCGGTCTCGGCGTCGGCCTGCTGGAGGGCCGCCGCCGTCAGCACCATGTGGTCGACGTACAGTTCGGCGACCATCCGGACGTCGGCCCGGTCCCAGCCCGCCGAGACCGGCTGGGCGGCCAGCGCCTGCGTCACCTCCTCGGTGAACCGCTCCAGCTCGGCGGCGATCGCCTCGCGGACCGGGGCCACACCCCCGAAGCGTTCGCGCGCGACGAAGCGGACGTGCGCGCGGTGCTCGCGGACGTGATCGGCGATCACCCTGACTGCGTGGTCTATCAGTTCGTCCGGCTCGCCCTGCTCCTTGAAGGCGGCGCGGACCATCTCGTGCAGGCTGGCGAGCGCCTCCTCGACGAGGGCGACCCCGAGGTCGGCGAGGTCGCGGAAGTGCCGGTAGAAGCCCGCCGGCGACATGCCCGCCTCGCGGGTGACCTCGCGCATGCCGAGGCTGGAGAAGCTCTGGTGCTCCAGCAGGTGCAGGGCCGCGTCCATCAGGGCGCGGCGCGACTGCTGCTTCTGGGCCTGCCGGACCCCTGTCGTGTGACTCACGCCATTGAGTAAACAACTGTTTGCTGAAATCCGCCACCCGTCGTAGGATGGAGAAGTCAGCGAACAGTTGTCATCACAACTGTTCGCTGAAAGTTCACGCCGTCTGCACACTCCGCCGAAGACCAGAGAAGAGCCTCGCCGTGAGTCTCCTTTTCGCCCTCGCCGCCCTCACCCTGCTGCCGGGAGCGGCCTTCCACACCGACACGTCCGTCCTCGTGAGCAGCGCGGCCGCGATCGCCGCCTGGCTGCTCGCCTTCGGCGCCCGCGAGCGCCTCGCCCGCCGGAAGCAGCACTGACCAGCCCCTCGGAGCCTCCCGTGGACACCCTCACCGAACGCCAACGCACCTTCGACGCCGACCAGATGGCCGTCGCGTCGTTCATCCTCGGCCTGCTCGGCCTGCTCGTGTTCAACCTGGTGCTCGGCCCCTGCGCGATCGTGCTGGCCACGATCGCGCTGGTCCGCCGCACGCGCCGACCGGTCCGCGCGGGCCTCGGCATCGCACTGGGCCTCGCCGACCTCGCCGTGCTGGCCGCGTCCGTCGCGGCCACGCCCGGCATGATCTGGCACGTCGCCTGAGTCGAGCAGCCCCCCTCGGGGCCCGGTGATCCTCGGATCGCCGGGCCCCGATCGCGTTGCGCGCGTCTCCCCCGAACGGCTCCGCCCGCTCGCCCCACGGTGGCCCCTCGCGGAGGCTGGCCCGAGACGCCACCGGGCGAGCTGCGAGGAGGCAGGCAGATGACCACACCGACTCCCACCCGCGGGAACGGCGCCCACGAAGGCCGGCTGGCCGCCGGCGCCGTCGTGTTCGCAGCGGTGCTGCTGCTGGTCGGCGGGGTCCTGGGGGTGCTGGAGGGCGCCTCCGCGGTCTCCAAGGACAAGGTCTACGTCGCCACTCCGCACTACGTCTACCAGTTCAGCCTGACCGGCTGGGGCTGGGTCCACATCGTGCTCGGCATCCTCGCGATCCTGGCCGGCGTCGGCCTGCTCGCCGACCAGACCTGGGCCCGCTGGGCGGGCATCGGCATCGCCGGGCTGAGCCTGATCGCCCAGTTCCTGTGGCTGCCGTACTACCCGTTCTGGTCCGTCGTGATGATGGCCGTCGACGTCTTCGTCATCTGGGGCCTCACCAGCCACCGCCGGGTCAGCGACTTCTGACCCGGCGTCCTCGGAGGCTTTGAGCCCCGGCCGAGCACGACGGCCGGGGCGGCCCCCGCCCACTGAGGCGCGGACGGGCGTTCCGCTCCCCATCGTCGCGAAGCCGCCCGGCGGACGGGTACCACCGGCTGGAGGCCTCGGCTCCGCCGATCGTCGGTTCCGTGGACGCCCACCGCCCGGGCATGCTGGGCCGACCGGCGGGTGCCGCGCACAGGGCGCCGAGCGGGGCTTCGCGGAATCTTCACGAGGGTCTTGGGCCCCGGGAACCGTCGGACGACTCCTCACTTCGTCCGCATCTCCTCCGCGTTCGGTGCACGTGCGCCCTTGTCGGACACACCGCACCCTCTGGGACATCACACAACCAACGCAACAGCGCCATGGTTGTTCGCATTCGTTCACGGCAGCCCCACTATTCGGCCGAATTCGCGGATGCGCCCGCCCACGAACCGACTCGAACGTTCACAATAAAACCCGAACGCCGCGAGTGGACATATACGACCGGCGGCTGGTTGGATCATGCCAAGAAAGGGGCGGGCATATACCCGTTCCCACTACTGGAAATGCTCAGAGCGTTGAGAGGAAAAACACTCATGCGCAGCGACTTCACGCCGCAGGTCGAGACCCGCGAGATCGCCGACACCGACCTGGACGGCGTGGCCGGCGGCCTCGGCATCGGCGCCGGCGCCGGCGTGCACGGCGTGGCCGGCCTCGGCGTTCACGTGTCCGGCATCTCGGACGCGCTGAACGGCGTCGGCTCCGTCCTCCCGGTCGGCGGCCTGGTCTCCGAGGTCACCGGCCTGGCCGGCATGACCGGCACCGTCAGCAACCTGACCAATGTGGTCACGGGTATCTGATTTCTGGATATCCCCGCCGAGCTGAACGGTTCGGGATCAGGCCCTGGAACTGTCCGTTCCGGGGCCTGTATCGCGCCCTTTTTCATTCCGGCGCATTTCCGGAAGTCCACGACCGAGCAGTCGCCGGGTCGTCCAAGGAAAGAAATACTCTGTGCAGTTCCGGCAGCAGGCGCTGGCCAAGCAGCAGTCGCCCGAGGATCTCGACGTGCCGGCTCAGCTGGCCCGACCGCAGGGCCGCCTCGTGCTCCTGGTCACGGCGGCGGTGGTGGCGGCCTCCGGCTTCTGGGCGGTGACCGGCACGGTCGCCAGCACGGTAAGCGCGCCCGGCATCCTCTTCCACGCGGAGGGCAGCTACTCCCTGCAGAGCCCGGTGGCCGGACAGGTGGTCGCCGTCTACGCCAACGCGGGCGACACCCTCGCCGCCGGGGTCCCCCTTCTGGCCGTCCGCACGGGCACGAGCCAGAAGGTCCAGACGATCAGGACGGTGTCGGCGGGACGGATCACCACGCTCGCCGCGCCGCTCGGCTCGGTCGTCGAGACCGGCTCCGAACTCGCCGCTGTCGAACGCGTCACGAGCCCGGACGAACCGCTCGTCGCGGTCCTGTACGCGTCGGCGACCAACGCCGCCTCGATGCCCGTCGGCGCGGAGGTCGACCTGAACGTCCAGTCGGTGCCGGTCCAGCAGTACGGGCTGCTGCGGGGGAAGGTGCTGTCGGTCGGCGGCGGCCCCGAGTCGCACCAGCAGATCGCCGGCTTCCTCGGCAGCGACCAGCTCGCCCAGGCGTTCAGCGCACAGGGCCAACCGGTCGCCGTGGTAGTGCAGTTGGAACGGTCCGGCAGCAGGTCCGGCTACGCCTGGTCCACCACCCAGGGCCCGCCGTACCAACTGCAGTCCAGCGAGCTGGTCAGCGCCGCCGTGCACCTGCCCGGACAGCACCCGATCGATTGGATCCTGCCGTGAGCGGACGACGCGCCGCCGGGCGGAAGGCGACGCACCAGCGGGGCGTGCGCCGGCAGACCGCACACGAGAAGACCGCACGCGAGAGGACCGTGCGCCAGAAGACCGTGCGCACCCCCACCGTCCTGCAGATGGAGGCGGTGGAGTGCGGCGCCGCCGCGCTCTCGATGGTGCTCGGGCACTACGGCCGGCACGTCCCGCTCGAGGAGCTGCGGATCGCCTGCGGCGTCTCGCGCGACGGCTCCCGCGCGAGCAACGTGCTGAAGGCCGCCCGCGGTTACGGCCTGACGGCCAAGGGCATGCAGATGGAGCCCGGCGCGCTGGCGGCCGAGGTGCGCACCCCCGCCGTCCTGTTCTGGGAGTTCAACCACTTCGTCGTCTACGAGGGCACCGCCCGCCGGTTGGGCAGGCGCGGCGTGCAGCTCAACGACCCGGCGCGGGGCCGCCGGTTCGTCGACGAGGAGGACTTCGACTCCAGCTTCACCGGCGTGGTGCTGACCTTCGAGCCGGGCCCACAGTTCCGCCCCGGCGGCAAGCGGCCCGGCGTGCTGAGCGCCCTGCCCGCACGGCTGCGCGGCACCAAGGGCACCACGCCCGCTGTCCTCGCCGCCAGCCTGCTGTTGGTCGCCGTCGGCGTGGCGATGCCCGCGCTGAGCCGCACCTACATCGACTCCTTCCTGATCGGCGGCCGGACCGCGCTGCTGCCGGTGCTGTTCGCGGCGATGGCGGCGCTGGTGGTGCTGACCGGTGTGCTGACGGCCGTGCAGCAGGCCAACCTGCTGCGCGGCCGGATGATCGCGTCCACGCTGAGCAGCGCGCGGTTCCTGCGTCACCTGCTCCGCCTGCCGGTGGCGTTCTTCACCCAGCGCAACCCCGCCGATCTCGTGCAACGGTTGCAGTCCAACGACTCCGTGGCGGAGACCCTTGCCCGGGACCTCTCCGCCGTCGGCGTCGACGCCGTCGTGGTGGTGCTGTACGCCGTGCTGCTGTGGACGTACGACCCGCAGTTGACCGTCCTCGGCATCGGGATCGCGCTGCTGAACGTGGTGGCGCTGCGGGTGGTGGTCCGCATCCGCGGCACCGGGGTGCAGAAGCTGCGCGCGGACAGCGCCCGGCTGACCAACACCTCCTACAGCGGGCTCCAGCTGATCGAGACGATGAAGGCCACCGGCGGCGAGACGGGGTACTTCCGCCGCTGGGCCGGCCAGCACGCGATCACGCTCGTCGGCGAGCAGCGGCTCGGCGTGCCGGGCGCAACGCTGAGCATCGTCGCGCCCACCCTCGCCGCGCTCAACAGCGCGCTGATCCTGCTGATCGGCGGACTGCGGGCGGTGGAGGGCCAGATCTCGATCGGCCTGCTGGTCGCGTTCCAGGCGCTGGTGGCCAGCTTCACCGCGCCGGTCACCCGGCTGAACGGGGTGGCCGGGCGCGTGCAGGACTTCACCGCCGACATGGCCCGGCTCAAGGACGTCGAGAGCTTCCCGGCGGACTCGCGGCTGACGAGCTCGCGCTCGGTGGCGGGCGCGCGCCGGCTCAGCGGTCACGTGCTGCTGGAGGACGTCACCTTCGGCTACAGCGCTCTGGACCAGCCGCTGCTGAAGGGCTTCACCCTGGACGTCGGCCCCGGCCGCCAGGTCGCCCTGGTCGGCGGCTCGGGCAGCGGCAAGTCCACGGTCTCCCGGCTGATCTCCGGTCTCTACCAACCGTGGGAGGGCGAGATCACCATCGACGGCCGGCGACTCGCCGACATCCCGCGGAGCTCGCTGGCGGCCTCGGTCTCCTTCGTCGACCAGGACGTCTTCCTCTTCGAGGGCACGGTCCGCGACAACGTCGCGCTCTGGGACCCCTCGATATCCGACGAGGCCGTCACCGCGGCCCTGCGGGACGCGGCCGTCCTCGACGCCGTCTCCCGGCGCCCCGGCGGCATCCACGGCCGGGTCGAGCAGGACGGCCGCAACTTCTCCGGCGGCCAGCGCCAGCGGCTGGAGATCGCTCGCGCCCTGGTGCGCCAGCCGAGCGTGCTGGTCCTCGACGAGGTGACCAGCGCCCTGGACGCGGAGACCGAGCAGGTCGTCATGGACAACCTGCGCCGGCGCGGCTGCGCCTGCGTGGTGATCGCCCACCGGCTCAGCACGGTGCGGGACAGCGACGAGATCGTGGTGCTGGACCGCGGCGTCGTGGTCGAGCGTGGGCGTCACGAGGATCTGGTGGCCGCCGCGGGGCCCTACGCCCAGTTGGTCAGGGAGCACTGACGTGTCGTTCGCCGAACCCCCGCTGTCCCCGCCGTCTCCGCCGTCCCCGCAGGCCCCCCAGGGCGCCCAGGGGTCGTGGCCCAGCGGGCAGACGGCCCAGGTCGTTCAGGTCGCCCAGGGGACGCCGTACGTCCAGGGCTACCCGCAGGCCTACCCCCAGGGCTACGTCCAGGAGCCCGGCCCGCAGCAGCCCGGCGACGACGGGGTGCTCACCGCGCTCGGCGGCCTCGGCGCGCCCGTCGACTGCACCGGCGTGCGACGGCTGCCGCTGGAGGGCCCGCACGTGGTGTGGCTGGTGGTCGCCGGGGCGATGGACCTGTTCGCCGTGGACGCGGTGTTCGAGGGCCACTGGCACTTCCTCGGCCGGCTCGGCGCGGGCGCGCTGCTGCCCGGCCCCGTCGACGGGCCGCAGCACACGGTGGTCGGCCGCCCGCAGGCCGGCTGCGTGCTGCGCCGGATCCAGCTGCGCGAGCTGCTGTTCGCCCCGCAGTACGCGCCCGACTGGGCGTACTACGGCGCCCACGGGATGCCGTCCCCGCTGGAGGACGCCTTCGCCCGCGGCATCGGACGCAGCCTGCGCCTGCTCTTCGAGGCCCGCGCCGGCGCCGGCTCGGGCGGGCCCGACGTCGTCATGGACGACCTGGGCGAGGACATGCAGTGGCTGTCGCTCCCTCCGGGCAGCCTGGTCCACGGCGGCGTCTACAGCCAGGAGACGGCGCAGGACCTCTTCGTCGACCCCGCCGCCTGGCAGCAGTTGGTCGACCAGCAGAGCCGGCTGCTGTTCGCGCTGGACCGGTGGATCGACCAGCTGGAGCGGGCCTACGAGGACCGGGCCGAGGCGGGCGTCAAGGCGGGCGACGCGGCGCGCGCCCGGGCCGACCAGGCGCTGCTCACCTCCCTCCGGCGCACCGACCGGGGCCGCTCGGAGCAGGCGCCCGCAGGCGGCGCGGGCCTTGACGACGCGATCCTGGCCGCCTGCCGGATCGTCGGCGCGGCGGCCGGGATCACGATCACCGCGCCCACCGGCGGCGTCACCTCGGCCGACCGGCTCTCCCCGATCGAGAGGATCGCGGTCGCCTCCCGCTTCCGCACCCGGCAGGTTCGACTCCAGGGACGCTGGTGGCGTCAGGACGCCGGACCGCTCCTCGGCTTCCGGTCCGCGTCCGGCACGCCCGTCGCGCTGCTGTGGCGGCGCGGAGGGTACGAGTCGGTGGACCCCTCCGGCGAGCGGCGCACCCGGATCCGCGAGGAGAACGCGGACCAGTTCGAGCCCTATGCCGTGCTGTGCTACCGGCCGCTGCCCGAGAAGCCGCTCTCCGCCTGGCGGTTGCTGCGCTTCAGCGTGCGCGGCACCCGGCCGGACCTGTGCCGGCTGGTCGTCAGCGGACTGGTTGCGGTGGTGCTCGGCACGCTGGTGCCGATCGCCACCGGGCAGGTGCTCGGCGACTACGTGCCGCACGCCGAGAGCGATCTCATCGTGCGGACCTCGCTGGCGATCGTCGCCACCACGCTGGTCTCCGCCGCGTTCATGCTGATGGAGAACCTGTCCATCCTGCGGTTCGAGGGCCGCGTCGAGGCCACCCTGCAGCCGGCGATCTGGGACCGGCTGCTGCGGCTGCCCACCCGGTTCTTCGCCGGACGGTCGACGGGCGAGCTGGCCTCGGCGGCGATGGGCATCAGCGCCATCCGCCGCCTGCTGTCCGGCGTCAGCACGGTGGTCGTCCAAGCGGGCACGGTCGGCCTGGTCAACCTGGCGCTGCTGCTCTGCTACAGCGTGCCGCTGGCGCTGGCCGCCGTCGGCATGCTGGTCGTGATCGCCGCGGTCTTCCTGGCGCTCGGCCTGTGGCAGGTGCGCTGGCAGCGCAGGCTGACCGTGCTGAACAACAAGCTGAACAACCAGGCCTTCCAGACCCTGCGCGGCCTGCCCAAGCTGCGCGTCGCCGCCGCCGAGGACTTCGCCTACGCGGCGTGGGCGGGCGAGTTCGCCCGCAGCCGGGAGATGCAGCGGCGGGTGGGCAGGATCAAGAACTTGATCACCGTCTGCAACGCCGTCTACCTGCCGGTCTGCATGCTCGGGATGTTCATGCTGCTGGCCGGACCGGCCCGCGGCAGCATGTCGGCGAGCAGCTTCCTCACCTTCAGCACCTCGGTGACGATGGTGCTGACCTCGGTCACCCAGCTCACCGGCTCGCTGCTCTCGGTGGTCTCCGCGCTTCCGCTGTTCGAGCAGATCAAACCGGTCCTGGACGAGGTGCCGGAGGTGCGCGGAGGCAGCGCCGCGCCCGGCCGGCTGTCGGGCGGGATCGAGGCCCGCGGCCTCTCCTTCCGCTACACCGAGAGCGGGCCGCTGGTGCTCGACAACGTGACGTTCCGGATCGAGCCGGGCGAGTTCGTCGCCGTCGTCGGCGCGAGCGGGAGCGGCAAGTCGACCCTGCTGCGGCTGCTGATCGGCTTCGACCGGCCCGTCTCGGGCGCGGTGCTCTTCGACGGCCAGGACCTCGCCTCGCTCGACCAGGCGGCGGTGCGCCGCCAGTGCGGCGTCGTCCTCCAGCACGCGCAGCCGTTCAACGGCTCGATCCTGGACTGCATCCGCGGCACCGAGCCGCACAGCATGGAGGAGGTGTGGGAGGCCGCGGCGATGGCCGGGCTCGCCGAGGACGTCAAGGCCATGCCGATGGGCCTGCACACCGTGCTGTCCGACGGCGGCGGCACGGTCTCCGGCGGGCAGCGGCAGCGCCTGATGATCGCTCAGGCGCTGGTCCGCCGTCCGCGCATCCTGCTCTTCGACGAGGCCACCAGCGCCCTCGACAACGAGACCCAGCGGATCGTGATCGAGAGCACCCGTCGGCTGCGCGCCACCCGCGTGGTGATCGCGCACCGGCTGTCGACGGTGCTCGACGCCGATCGGGTCCTGGTCATGGCGGACGGCCGGATCGTCCAGGAGGGAACGCCCGCCGCCCTCCTCGCCGACCCCTCCGGCCCCTTCCACCAACTGGCCCGGCGCCAGCTGCGCTAGGGCGGCCGGAGCCCCCGGATGCAGTAAGCGCGGTGGGTCCGGTGACCGTCCGGGCGATCTGATGAGACCGGGCGCTTCATGAGAAAGGCCTTCAAATCGACTCCTCCCACGCGTGACGCTCTCGCCCACCGGGCACGGATCTGTCAGGCAGGGGAGGCGCGCCGAGCACGGAGGTGGCGCCATGAGGTGGAACGCAGCAGGAATCGCGGCCTGCGGGATAGCCGTGTCCCTGGGTGTCGCCGGGTGCACGCTGTCGACGTCGTCGACCGCGACGTCGCCCACGCGGTCGTCCTCGCCGTGGACCGCGCCCTCGGCGTCGGCGTCGTCGGGCTCCTCGGGGTCGGGGTCGCTGGGCGCGGCGCGCTCGGGCACGACGCCGCGGACGCTGGCGCAGGTCGCGGCGGGAAGCGTCGACCTGGTGAGCGAGCAGGGACTCCAGGGCACCGAGGCCGCCGGCACCGGCATCGTGCTGACGTCGGACGGCATGGTCCTCACCAACAACCACGTCATCAACGGCGCCACCTCGCTGTCCGCCGTGGACATCGGCAACGGCCGCACCTACAGCGCGTCCGTGATCGGCTACGACCGCAGCCACGACCTGGCGCTGGTGCGGCTGCACGGCGCCTCCGGCCTGCAGACCCTCAGCCTGGCGGCGGGCACCCATGTCTCGGTCGGCGACGCGGTGACGGCACTCGGCAATGCCGGCGGGCGCGGCGGGCAGCCCAGCCAGGCGGCCGGTTCGGTCACCGCGCTCGACCAGCGGATCACCGCCACCGACGAGGGCTCCGGCAGCTCCGAGCAGCTCAGCGGCCTGATCCAGGTCGACGCGCAGATCCAGGCCGGCGACTCCGGGGGTCCGCTGGTGAACGCCCAGGGGCAGGTGATCGGCATCGACACCGCCGCCTCCGTCGGCTACCAGTTCCAGAGCGCGCCCACCGAGGGCTTCGCCATACCGGCCACCCAGGCGCAGGCCACCGCCGAGGCCATCGCGGCGGGTCACGCCTCGTCGAGCGTGCACATCGGCGCGACGGCGTGGCTGGGCGTCGGGGTCGGCACCGCGAACCAGTACTCGGCGACGAACGGCGCGGCGGTCGTCCAGGTCGTGCCCGACTCACCAGCCGACCACCTGGGGCTGATCGCGGGAGATGTGATCACCTCGGTCGACGGCGCCTCGGTGCCCGACCCGAACACCCTGACCGCGCTCCTCGGGCAGCACCACCCCGGCGACACCGTCACCCTCGGCTGGACCGACGCCGGCGGCCAGGCGCAGACGGCCCGCGTCGTCCTGGGCACCGGCCCGGCCGGATGAGATGAGACGGCGGGGACGAACGAGGTCATTGAGGACATAGGGACTGCCGCAACAGCTGTGACTGATGGAGTGAAGGAGACGGCTGGGACAACTGTGGCAAAGCCCTCCCGATCGGGACATCCCGAGTCCTCCGATGGTCAGTGCACGGCCGGTCCTTCGGGGGCCCGGCAAGGAGGCCGCCCCCGCCGTTCGGCG